>DATKFH010000001.1:0-41087 GCA_035511455.1 Candidatus Sulfotelmatobacter sp.
CGCAGCTTTTATTCAATCTGGGAGAACTCTGATGTCAACCTATTTCCCCAAAGAGGGGG
Organism: Candidatus Sulfotelmatobacter sp.; assembly: GCA_035511455.1. Lineage (GTDB taxonomy): Bacteria > Acidobacteriota > Terriglobia > Terriglobales > Acidobacteriaceae > Sulfotelmatobacter. Next base: position 60 of record DATKFH010000001.1, read on the forward strand.
AAATTGTGCGCAAGTGGTACGTCGTGGATGCGAATGGGCAGACGCTGGGGCGTCTGGCGTCGCAAGTGGCGCGCATCCTCATCGGTAAAGAAAATCCGCAATATACGCCCTTTCTTGATACTGGCGATCACGTGATCGTGATCAATGCCGAGAAGATCAAAACGACGGGCATGAAGGCCGAGCAGAAGCAGTATCACCATTACACGGGATATCCTGGCGGTTTGCGGACTGAGGATTACAACAAGAGGCTGGTGCGCAAGCCGGAGATGGTGATTGAGTCGGCAGTGAAGCGTATGTTGCCGAAGAATAAACTCGCGGCGCACATGCTTTCGAAGTTGAATGTGTACAAGGGCGACAAGCATCCGCACCAGGCGCAGAAGCCGCAGGATTTGAAGTTGGAAGTGCGGGAGTATAAGGCGCGCAAAGTCGCAGTTTCGTAAGGCGGTCTTCGTGGAGTCCGAGATCCTTCGGCAACAAAGAACGTCGCCTCAGGATGACAGCGGTTTGAGATTGGACAAAGAGTTTGAGATTGAAAGGCGCGGCTTCTGGGTTTCGCTAGAAGCTAGCAGCTAAAAGCTAGGAGCTAAATGGCAGAGCTAGTTCAATACTACGGAACGGGGCGCCGCAAGCGGGCGATTGCCCGGGTTTATTTGCGTCCGGGCAGTGGAGAGTTCAGCGTAAACGGGCGCGCCTTTGAAGAATATTTCGTGACGCCGGCGCAGCGGTCGGCGGCGAAGGCGCCGCTGGCGTCTTCGGATACTGCGGCTGCGTTCAACGTCATCGCCAGCGTACTGGGCGGTGGCGTGCGCGGCCAGGCGGACGCGGTGAAGTTGGGCATCGCCCGCGCTCTCATGCAGTTCAATGCGGAACTGCGAAAGAAGCTGAAGGCCGAAGGCATGGTCAGCCGCGATTCACGCGGCAAAGAGCGCAAGAAGTACGGACAGAAGGGCGCTCGCAAGCGGTTCCAGTTCTCTAAGAGATAGGTTTCAAGGTGGCAATGTTTCAGAGTTTCGGGGTGTCAAGGTTTAGCGGTTCAATTTGAAACCTTGACACCTGCGAAACCTTGAAACATTGGGTTGTTCAGGTGTTCAATTCTTCCCGTGCCTCGCGTGCGGGGCGGGAATGGCAATCGGAAGGAGGTTTCAACGTTTCAGGGTTTCAAGGTTTCAAAGACCTTGAAACATTGCAACTTTGGAACCTCGAACTTCCGATGCAGACTAAAGAGGAGGTTCATTGGCTACTATTACCATGAAGGAGTTGCTTGAAGCGGGCGTCCACTTCGGGCATCAGACCAAGCGCTGGAATCCCAAGATGAAGGAATACATCTTCGGAGAGCGCAACGGGATTTACATCATCGACCTGCAGAAGACGCTGAAGATGTTCAAAGAGGCGTCGAAGTTCGTGCAGGACCTGGCGACCGACGGCCGCATTGTGCTGTTCGTGGGCACGAAGCGCCAGGCGCAGGACGCAATTGCCGAAGAGGCGCAGCGCTGCGGGATGTTTTACATCAACCAGCGCTGGCTGGGCGGACTGCTCACCAACTGGGTGACGGTGCAGAAGTCGGTAAAGCGGCTGAAGGAGCTCGACGAGATGGCCACGGATGGCCGCTACGAACTGCTGCCCAAGAAAGAAGTCATCAAGCTCGAACGCGAGCGCAAGCATTTGCAGGCCAACCTGGCTGGCATCAAGAACATGAGCCGCCTGCCCGACGCGATCTTCGTGATCGATTCGAACAAAGAGCAGATTGCGGTGCGCGAGGCGCGGAAGCTGGGCATTCCGGTGGTCGCGGTGGTGGATACGAACTGCGATCCCAGCGAAGTGGATTATGTGATTCCGGGCAACGATGATGCCTTGCGCGCGATCCGGCTGTTTACCTCGAAGATTTCGGAGTCGATTGCCGAGGGCGCGCAGCTGATGACCGACAAGCAGGTGGCCGACATGCAGGCCGCGGCGGACGCGGCGCAGGCTGCGATCAGCGAGCCGCACGTGGAGGAATCGACGATCGACACTTCGGAAGAGATCAGCATGGAAGAGGTGCTCGGCACGGGAACACACAAGAAGCCGGTGGCCGCCAGCGAAGAGGCGGAGTTGCCGAAGGTCGAGAGTCAGACGGTCTAAGAGCAGTCGTCAGTTGTCGTTAGTCAGTGACAAACCGGGCTTTGGAAATCTGACCCGCGCGGGTCGTCCGGCGCGGGTTTAATTTTATGGGTTTCAAAGGTTCAGAGTTTCAAGGTTTCAGACAGAGAGACTGAACCGTGTTCGCTATGAGACTTTGAAACGTTGAGACGTTGAAATTTGAGGACTTATGGGTACTACTACTGTGAATATTTCCGCGGCACAAGTGAAGGAACTCCGGGACAAGACCGGGGCTCCGATGATGGATTGCAAACAGGCCCTGTCCGAAGCCAAAGGCGATATGGAACAGGCAGTCGTGGTTCTGCGCAAAAAGGGCGTGTCGGTTGCGGCCAAGAAGGCGACACGTGTAACCAGCGAAGGATCGGTGGCCAGCTACATTCATGCGGGCGGCAAGATTGGTGTGCTCGTCGAAGTGAACTGCGAGAGCGACTTCGTGGCGCGGACCGACGACTTCAAGGAATTAGTGCACGACATCGCGATGCACATCGCGGCCAGCGATCCCCGGTACGTGCGTAAGGAAGACGTTACGCCCGAGGCTTACGCGCGGGAGAAGGAAATCTTCCTGGCGCAGGCGATCGCCAGCGGCAAGCCGACGAATATTGCCGAGAAGATGGTCACCGGCAAGATGGAAAAGTTCTATGAGGAGGTTTGCCTGCTGGAGCAGCCGTTTATTAAGGACCAGACCATTTCGATCGGACAGCTGATCGCGTCGAAGATCGGCAAACTGGGCGAGAACATCGCGGTGCGCCGCTTCGCGCGCTTCAAGGTGGGCGACGCGGGCGAGACCATTGCGGTCACGAAGCCGACAGAGCCGAAAGGTGAATAATCGGGCGCCCTGCGGGGCGCCTTTTTTTTGCCGTTTTCTGAACACCCTGGCCTGTGCGTCATCCTGAGCGCAGCCGGTTTTCGGGCGGAGCGGAAGGATCTCGCGGGCGGAATACAATTCATCCACGGGAGATCCCTTGCCCCGCTGGAGAAAACGCGGGGCTTCGGGATGACACCCTCAACCAATGTGTGGCCAACTAGATCATGACGACTCCGACTTCTGCTTACAAACGCATTCTTCTGAAGCTTTCCGGCGAGGCGCTGGCAGCGAACCAGGGCTTTGGCGTTGAGACGGCACGCATTCACGGAATTGCGGCTGAGATCAGCGACGTGAACAAACTGGGGGTACAGATCGCGATCGTGGTGGGCGGCGGAAATTTTTTCCGGGGCGTGGCCCACCAGGCTAAGGATATGGACCGGGTCTCGGCTGACCACATGGGGATGCTGGCGACGGTCATCAACGCGCTCGCGCTTCAAGACGCGCTCGAGAAGCAGGGCGTGTACACGCGCGTACAATCGGCAATCGAAATGAATCAGGTGGCCGAACCGTTCATCCGGCGGCGGGCGATTCGTCACCTCGAGAAAGGTCGCGTGGTGATTTTTGCCGGGGGCACGGGGAATCCTTATTTCTCGACCGACACCGCGGCTTCGCTGCGCGCCATGGAGATCAAGGCAGATGCAATCCTGAAGGCGACCAAGGTGGACGGCATTTACGACGCCGATCCGATGAAGGTCGAAGGGGCGCGAAAGTTCAATCAGATTTCCTATATGGACGTGCTGAAGCTGGGGCTGAAGGTCATGGACTCGACCGCGATCAGCTTGTGCAAGGACAACAACCTGCCCATCGTTATCTTCAACTTGAACCATCACGGGAACATCCGGCGCGTGGTGCTGGGGGAGAAGATCGGATCGACGGTGAGCGCGTAGAAACTTTGGCCACGGATTTTCACGGATTCACACGGATACCCCAGAATCTCTGATCCGCGTTGATCGGTGCGAATCCGTGGCAGCTTGTTTTTTGTGGGTTTATAATTCGACGTTTTGATGCCGGTATATGGGACGGAGCTGACCTTATGGCGCAAGCGACGATGGCGGCGATCGCGGGGTTGAAAGAGACGTACGTACAGCTGAAGACGCGCATGGAAAAGGCGGTCGAAGACTTCCGCAAGGCTATGGCCGCCACCCGCACTGGTCGCGCCAACGTGCACATGCTTGATTCGGTGAGCGTGGACTACTACGGTTCGCAGATGCCACTGAACCAGATCGCACAGGTGCACGCGCCGGAGGCGCAGTTGATCACGGTGCAACCGTTTGATCCCTCGTCGCTAGCGGCGATCGAGAAGGCCATTCGCTCCGGGGATCTGGGGTTGAATCCGATGAACGACGGCAAGATGATTCGCGTGCCCGTGCCGCCGCTCACCCAGGAGCGCCGGCAGGACATGGTGAAGCATCTGCACAAGGCGCTGGAGGAGCATCGCACGGCGGTGCGCAACATTCGCCGCGACGGCAACGACGCGATCAAGAAGGCGCTCAAAGACAAGAAGATCACGGAAGATGAAGAGAAGCGGTCGTTGGACGAGATCCAGAAACTGACCGACGATGAAATCAAGAAGATGGAAGAGATGAGCAAGGCCAAGGAAAAAGAAGTGCTGGAGTTGAAGTAGAGGATCTTCCGGCATCTCATGTGTGGAGCGGGCGCTTTTGGGGTGCTGGCAAGGAAGCGGGCAGGAGTGCCCGCTCCACACTAGTGCCCTCTTACCCGAGTAACTGCCGACATTACGTCTCCTCCCGACCCGCGAACCAATCGCAACTCGCTGACGGTAGTGGTCCAGCGGGTTGAGTGCAAGGATTCGGAGAAATAGCGTTTCGCCTGGTACGAAGATATACCCCGTAGTCCGTGCTGTTGCCGAGCCCCCAGTCGGCAAGTTCTCACCGTCGGGACCGGACGCCTGCTCGGGAAGCACCGTATAATCGAACCAGCCTATGAAGCAGGTTGTTCATGCCGCTTGCCCGCACGACTGCCCGGATGCTTGCGGGGTGTTGATTACCGTTGAGGATGGACGGGCTACGAAGATTCAGGGGGATCCGGGGCATCCGGTGACGCGGGGGTTTTTGTGCGCCAAGGTGGCGAAGTATCTGGATCGGGTTTATTCGCAGGATCGAGTGCTGTACCCGGTGCGGAGGGTGGGGGCTAAGGGCCCTCGCGCGGCTGACGCCACGGAAGCGGGCCGGAGAGCCCGCTCCACACGGAGTTGCTCCACACAGAGCCGCAGCTTCGCTGCGGGACAGCCGGGGGCGGCTGTCTCCACATTTTCTGATCAGACTTGGCAGCGCATTTCCTGGGACGAGGCGCTGTACGAGATCACTACACGGCTTCGCGCGATTGCGGACGAGTTTGGGAGTGAGGCTATTCTCCCGTATTCCTATGGGGGAACGCTCGGGACACTGAACGGCGGGTCGATGGACCGGCGGTTTTTTCATCGGCTCGGGGCTTCGCAACTTGAGCGCACAATCTGTTCGGCTGCGGGAGAGGCTGGGCTCAAATCTGTGCTCGGCGTGAAGATGGGGACTGAGCCGGAGCAGTTTCGGCATTCCAAGTACATCATTGCTTGGGCTTCGAATATTCACGGGAACAACGTGCACTTGTGGCCGTTTATTACCGAGGCGCGGCGGAATGGTGCGAAGCTGGTGGTGGTCGATCCTTACCGCACGCGGACGGCTGCCTGTGCTGACTGGTATCTGCCTATTAATCCGGGGACGGACGCGGCGCTGGCGCTGGGGATGATGCACGTCATCATTGGCGAAAACCTGCACGACGCGGACTACGTTTCGAAATACACGCTGGGCTTCGATCAACTGCGGGAGAGAGTGAAGGAGTATCCGCCGGAGCGCGTGGCGCGCTGGACGGGAATCGCGGAGGCGGACATTCGCAGGCTGGCGCACGAGTATGCGACGACGCAGCCGGCGGTGATCCGGCTGAACTATGGCGTGCAGCGGTCCGAGCGCGGGGGAATGGCTACGCGCACCGTCGCCATGCTGCCCTGCATCACGGGATCATGGAAAGAAGTGGGCGGCGGGCTGCAGATGTCGCTCAGCGGCGCGGTCGATCTGAATGCCGCGGCTCTGAAACGGCCGGATTTGATGAAGACTGCGTTGGGGCGCGAGGCGCGCACGCTCAACATGGTTGAACTGGGGCGGGTTCTCAATACGGCGAACCATCCGCCGGTGAAGGCACTGTTCGTGTACAACTCCAATCCCGCGGCGGTTTGTCCGGAGCACAACGAAGTCGTGCGCGGATTGATGCGGGCCGATCTTTTCACCGTGGTGCATGAACAGTTCTTTACCGACACGACGGATTATGCCGACATTGTGCTGCCGGCGACGACATTCTTCGAGCACAAGGATGTGCAGAAGGGGTATGGGCATTACTATCTGCAGGTGTCGAACCAGGCGATTGCTCCGCTGGGGGAGTGCCGGAGCAATGTGGGGGTCTTCCGGGCGCTGGCGTTGCGCATGGGGTTTGAGGAGGAGTGCTTCCGGGAGAGTGTGGATGAGATGATCGAGCTGGCTCTGGATTCTTCGAGTGCATGGCTTGAGGGTTTGAGCCGGGAACGGCTGGAGCAGGGGCCGGTTCGGTTGAACTTCGAGGGCTCTGGCGTGGAAAGTGCATCAGCAGCAGCGGAGCTTCGCTCCGCCGCACAGCCGGGGGCGGCGGTCCCCACATATACTCAGATGCTTCCTGCGCCGTTTCTTCCCTTTGCTTACGGCGGGTTCGGGACTGCCTCGGGGAAGGCTGAGCTGTACAGCGAAGCGGTGAAGGGGCTGGGACTTGATCCAGTGGCAGATTTTACGCCGCCAGTGGAGTCGCGGCACGGCAATGCGGGGAAGACTTTGCCCCTGGAGTTGCTTGCGCGCAAGGCTGACAACTTCCTGAATTCCACGTTTTCCAACGTGCCGTCGGTGCAGGAAATGGAAGAAACAGGCCTGCTGGAGATTTGTGAGGAGGACGCTCGGGCGCGGAGCATCCGCAGCGGCGATCGGGTGCGCGTCTTCAACCGGCGCGGAGAAATTCTGCTGCGTGCCTACGTCGACGGCACGGTGCAGCCGGGAGTGGTTTCGGCGCGGCTGAACTGGGCCAAGATGACCCCCGGTTTCCAGAGCATCAACGCCCTGACCTCAGAAAAACTTACCGACATGGGCAACTCGGCTACGTTTTATTCCGTCTTGGTTGAGGTAGAGTTGGCCAAGCCATCCCCGTGAAGCAACCAAATGGCAATGTAAGTCGGGTCCCAGGTGCGCGTGACCTGAACGTCTCGCTCTGAAAAGAGTTGCGGCTTGGACGCTTTCTGTTGCACTACCGTATAATGGCAGTTTTCTTACATTCCAGAGGCTGAGGTCGTAGCGATTCCTTTTCGCTTTCATTCGGAGAGTCTTGTTGTGCCCAAGGGCGGCTGCCCTCGAGGGAGTGTGTCGGCTCCATCTCCTTTATTTCAGCGGCTTTGGCGAAGGAGGGAGGGGTTCGGCTGGATATTTTCCGCGGCGGTGGCGGCTTTGCTGCTCCTGACGGGAACACTGGGCGGGGCTCAGACCGACGTCATTTCGGAAATCAACGTGACCGGCAACCGGCGGATTCCAGCCGAAACGATTAAGGCCCGAGTCTTTACCAAGCCGGGAGACCTCTACGATCCCGCCGCCCTGGAACGCGATTTCAACTCTCTGTGGAACACGGGTTACTTTGAAGACGTCAAGATCCTGCGGGAGCAGACGCCGAAGGGCTGGCGTCTGATTTTTCAGGTGAAGGAAAAGCCGACGATTCGCGAGATCCTCTACGTCGGCCTGAGTTCGGTTTCGACCAGCGACGTCTTAGATCGCTTCAAGCAGGAAAAAGTGGGCCTAGTGGTGGAGAGCCAGTACGATCCCACCCGTATCAAGAAAGCGGAAGTTTCCATCAAGAACTTGCTGTCGGAGCACGGCCGGCAGTTCGCCGCGATCCGCACGGAAGTCCGGCAGATTCCGCCGGCGGCGGTGGGGATTACATTTGTGGTGAAGGAAGGGCCGAAGGTCAAGGTCGGCAAAATCAAGTTCGTTGGTAACAAGAACCTCAAGACGCGAGTACTGCGGGCGGCGATGAAGAATCTCAAGCCGATCGGCGTTCCGCATTCCATCTTCCTGGAAAGCATCTTTGCCAAGACCTACGATGCGACCAAACTGGAAGAAGACACCGAGCGGGTGCGGGCCGAGTACCAGAACCGGGGCTATTTCAAGGCTACGGTGAGCGACCCGAAAACTGAGATCCACGACACCGGACACAAAGGGGGGCGCATTCCCCTGGTGCAGTCGGGACCGGGCAAGGCCGTCGATATCACGATGCCGATCGAGGAAGGCGACAAGTACCGGCTGGGCAAAATCACGTTCAAAAACAACAAGACTCTGACCAACAACGCTGCGCTGCGCAATCTTTTTCCTCTCAAAGACGGAGACGTGTTCAGCCGGGAGAAAATCGCCAAGGGTCTGGAGAATCTGCGCAAAGCTTACGGCGAATATGGCTACATCAACTACACGGGCGTGCCCTCGACCACGTTTGACGACGAAAAGAAGGTGGCCAATCTGGAAATTGACATCGACGAGGGCAAGGCCTTCTACGTTCGGCGGATTGAGTTCACGGGGAATACGACCACGCGCGACAAAGTCATCCGCCGCGAACTGGCACTGGAAGAAGGCGGCATCTACAACTCCCGTTTGTGGGAGTTCAGCCTGCTGCGGCTGAATCAGCTGTCGTATTTCGACCAACTCAAGCCGGATGACCCCAACGTCACCGACAAGAAGCTGGACGAGAAGAACGGGTACGTAGACCTGACCCTGCACGTCCATGAAAAGGGAAAGAACAGCATCGGGCTGAACGGCGGCGTGAGCGGGCTGGAAGGGGCGTTCATCGGGCTGAATTATTCGACCAACAACTTTCTGGGACGCGGCGAGACGTTGCAGGTGCAGGTCAGCCTGGGAAATCTGGCGCGCAGCATACTATTCGGCTATACCCAACCTTACCTGTTTGACCGTCCCCTGCAATTTGGCTTTACGGTGTTCGGGAACAAGTACAACTTCAACCAAGCCCGGCAACTTTCGATCTTCAGCGGACAGAATCTGAACCTGCCCAGCGCGGTGCTGCAAAACCTGCAGAACTACTCGCAGTCCAGCGTCGGTTTCACGACATCGTTGAGCTATCCGCTGCACCGTTCGCTCAAGCGCGTGGGTCTCACCTACTCGTTGGATCGGTCGACGTTGTTGCCGCTGAGCACGGCCTCCAAGAGTCTTTTCGATTTCATCGCTTTCCGGGGAATTTCAGGGCCGAACGCGGTGAACGGAATCATCACCAGCAAGATCTTCCCCAGCTACTCCTTCAATACTCTCGACAGCGGCATTTCCCCGAAAAGCGGGCACCAGCTTACCTTGGGCGCCGAGTTCGCGGGACTGGGGGGAACGGTGCGGTCCTTCCGGCCGATTGTGCAGTACAAGCGGTTCTTTCCGGTGCACAACAAGCGGAATGCGATTGGCATGAACTGGCAGGCCTCTTACATTACGGGCTTTGGCGGCCTGGTGGCGCCGCCCTTCCAGCGCTTCTACATGGGAGGCGAATACGACATTCGCGGGTTCGACATCCGCTCAGTATCGCCGGTCGCGTACCTGCCCAGCTCCAATGTGATCACGCTGACCAATCCGGATGGAACACCGGTGCCCAAGAACCCGGCCAATCCGCGACAAGGCAACTGGACGATCCCGATCCCGGTGGATCAGATTGTGTTTCCGGGCGGAGATCTCAGTCTGATTTCGAACCTGGAATACCGCATCACCATCGCGGGGCCAGTGGCAATCGCTCCGTTCGTGGATACGGGGCTCGATTCCATCCTGCGGCGCTCGCAATTGCAGATTGCGAACCAGCAGTTCGTACAGGTGGAAAGTACGTTTTTCGGATGTCCACAACTCGACTCGGGATACAACTGCGTGGGAGGGGCACGCCTGAACCCGCCGCCGTCGCAACAGTTGCAGATTCTGAGTTCGACCAACTGGAAACCGCGGATGTCCACCGGGCTAGAGTTGCAGATGTTCCTGCCGGTGGTAAACGCGCCGTTCCGCATCTACTGGGCGTACAACGCACTGCGGCTGGACAATCCCGCCACGCCGCCGATTCCGATCGTGCCTACGATGTTCCCGGGCCACCTCGACAAGAGTGGGAATTATGTTTTGACCAGCGCGGGAGCGTATACATTCGCGCAGGCGAAGTTGATTTATGCGCCGAATTTCCTGCTGCGGGAGCCGCGAAAAACATTCCGCTTCACGGTGGCGACTACCTTCTAAGTTGGTTTGACGGGGCCGGAGCGGGGTCACTATAATTGTGGACAATCCACGCCATGATGAGAAGACTGTGAGGGTGGACGGCACACCCGCAGGCTTGGCGTGCGACGCTGGCAAATCCAGAGCGCCTTTTCCGACGGCGACCGCTACCGCGGCGGAGACCTCATTCAAAGCGGCCCAGCGTAACTTGGCAAAGCGACTGAGAGCGATCTCGAAGTTCATTCCCGGAACCATGTTCTGGTAAGCATGTTCCAAGGAGTTCAAGCGACCCGATGACAAGCAAGTACTTACGACTTTTCCTGGCTGTTGCGGTTTCCTTCGGGATTTCCGCACTGGCCCAAACCGGCAGCGCCGCCACACCCTCCGGTGCGACCGCTGCGCCGACCAGTCCGGCCTCTGCGACGCCTGTGACCACGGGCGCCGGCACCGGCACCAAGGTCGGGACCATCAACATCAACGATGCCATTTTCGGCAGCAACGAAGGCCGCCGCGACATGGAAGCGCTGGGCAAGAAGTTCGAGCCCAAGCAAGCCGAGCTGAAGGGCCAGAATGACGAACTCGAGGGCTTGAAGAAACAGCTCAGCACGCAGCAGGACAAGCTAAACGACGACGCCCTCGCCACCCTGAAAAAGCAGATCGATGGGAAGCAGAAGACTTTCGATCGTGCCGTGCAGGACGCGCAGGAGGATTTCGGCAATCAGCAGCAGGAGATTGCGAGCCGCATCCTGCAGAAGATGGCGCCCATGATTGTGAAGTATTCGCAGGAGAACGGCTTCGGCCTGATCGTGGACACGTCCAAGCCCTGGCCACAGAGCAATGTGCTCTGGTGGGGCGAGACGGTGGACATCACCAAGCCGGTGGTCGATGCTTACAACGTGCAGTCGGGCGTGCCTGCGCCGCCCACGAGTGGCGGGGCCAAGCCGGCTACTCCCAAGGCCCCAACCGGCACGGCGCCTAAACCGGCGACTCCGAAACCGACTGAGCCTCCGAAGTAGTTCGACCCGACACCTGCGGTGTCCGAAAAGTTCCAAACGGCCGCGTGAAAGCGCGGCCTTTTTTTCTTTCTGCGGAGCGGTCTGCACGAGGTTTCGTGGTGTCCATAGCAGCAAACAGATTTCACGCTGGAGGGCACCATGTTACAGCAGACCATGTTTGCCGACGCTAGGCTGGAAACTTCGTGGGCGCAACGTTCCCGCCGCAGCTTGACTACGCTCACATCGTTCGGACTGGAAGTGGTGGTGATTGGTTTGTTGCTGATGGCGCCGTTGTGGAAGACGGTGGGCCTGCCGTCGGCGCGTGCTCTTCTAACACCGGTATCGTGGGGAGCTCCGCCTCCGGCCATCCGGCCTCTCCCCCCTCAACATGTCACTCCGGTTATCCAGAGTAATCTCTCCGACCACGTCCTGATCGCGCCACGGGAAGTTCCTCACGAAGTGGCTATGATTCAGGAGGCGGTGCCTCCACCGCAAGTGAGCTTCGACACTGGTCTGGGAGTGGAGGGAGGAACAGGAGACGGCTCACGGGATGGAGTCTGGCGATCCCTCAGCGAGTCTTTGAGTCACGTTGCTCCGCAGCCAGCACCGGCACCCATACCTAGCGTGCCCGTGTTCCGTCCCTCACGCCTGCTGGAGGGGAGCCTGATGCGCCGCGTGACGCCCACTTATCCGCCATTGGCCAGGACCGCGCGAATTCAGGGACCCGTGGTTTTGTTCGCGGTCATTAGCAAGGCGGGGACGATCGACAAACTGCGGGCCGTCTCTGGCCCGCCGATGCTGATACCGGCGGCGATCGAAGCGGTTAGCCAGTGGCGCTACCGGCCGTACATTCTGAATAATGAACCGATTGAGGTGGAGACGCAGATCACCGTGAATTTCTTGTTGTCGGGGAACTAGGGCCGGTGTTTCTTCGACGATGAGGGCAGAGATATTCAGGAGCTAAAGCCCAGTCAGTGTGGAGCCGGCACTCCTGCCCGCTGCTGACGGGGGTGCAGAAGAAGCGGGCAAGAGTGCCCGCTCCACACAACCTTCTCCTTCCCGTTTGGCGGGAGTAGCCCCAGCGTAACCTCGGCGCTTCGGCTGCTGCCGCTATAATCGCGAAAGTGGCGACAACAGCAGAAATTCTGAGCCGCGTGGCAACGCGTCCGACTTGGGCGGAGGTTTCTCTTGCGACGCTGCGGCAAAACTTTCGCACCGTGCAGAAGCATGTGGGAGCGAAGGTAACGGTTTGTGCGGTGGTGAAGGCCGACGCCTACGGCCACGGAGCGGTGGAGTGCTCGCGGGCGCTCGAGGCCGAAGGAGCGCGCTGGCTGGGCGTGACCTCGCTCGACGAGGCGATTCCGCTACGCGAGGCCGGTATCCGATCGAGCCTATTGCTGATGACGGGTTTCTGGCGCGGAGAAGAGACGGAGATTGTGCGTCTAAGCCTGACTCCTACCGTGTGGGAACCGGGGCACATCGAGTTGCTGGAGGCTGCGGCGACCGCTCTGGGCGTGGCGCAACATCCGGTGCACTTGAAAGTGGATACGGGCATGGGGCGGCTGGGTGTAGTCGTCGATCAACTGCCGGGAGTGCTCGCCTCGCTGAAGGCGGCCAAGCATCTCGCGCTCGATGGGGTCTCGACGCACCTGGCGGATTCCGAAATCATGGATGCACCTTCCGTGGCGGCGCAGGAGCGCAACTTCGACACGGCCCTGCGCATGGTGCGCCAAGCGGGTCTGGAACCCGTGTTCGTGCACATGGCAAACACCGGGGCAGTTATTTCGCGGCGCGAGACGTGGAACACGATGGTGCGTCCGGGAGTGGCGTTATACGGATACTACTTGCCATTTCAGCGCGCCGGGCGGGAAGTGAGCGGGGGGACTCTGCGGTTGCCGGTCAAGCCGATTCTCACCTGGAAGACGCGCATCCTCTCGTTGCGGGACTTTGCGGCTAATCATGCGCTGGGTTACGGCGGAACTTACGTGACCAAGGCTCCGGCGCACGTTGCGGTGTTGCCGGTGGGCTACGCCGACGGATACAACCGCCAGCTTTCGAATCGTGGACGCGTGATCGTGCGCGAACATTATGCGCCGATCGTGGGACGCATCTCGATGGACCTCACGCTGGTGGACGTGACCGGCATCCCGGGCGTTGCGGTGGGGGATGAGGTTATCCTGCTCGGCGTAGGCGGGGGCTTGAGCGTCGACGCACTCGAGCATGCGGAACTGGCCAACAGCAGTGCGTACGAGATTCTCTGCAATATTTCGAAGCGTGTGCCGCGGCGCTACGTGAGCTAGAAAGTCTACGCGCGGCGCTCCCGCGCTTCCACGTATTTGCGCAAGACGCAGTTGATGGTGGTCTGGTAGCCGCGGCCGTGTTTGCGGAAGAACGCCAACGCCGTCTCTTCTCGGCTACAGGACCACCTTGTTTATTGCATGCTCTTCCTAATAGACGCAAACGCGTTTCGGTGACGGACATCACAAAGAATGCAGATTCTGCTGTGGATGTCCAAGAGAGGCGCGATTCGCAGAGCTGACGGTGGCAGGTCTGCCCTGCCACTCAGCCGCCAAATGCCGAGCATCAACTGCAAAGTGCGACCGTTGACTGTATCCGGTCTGGCTCAGCCATGCTCGCTTGTTAGACTGGTAGTTTGACCATGGCTTCTCGCTACGCACAGTGGATGTACGACTGGGAGCACCGGCTCACCGCCGTGGACAACAACCGCGTGGTGCGTCCGTTGGAGTGGGGCGTGGAGTGGACGCGCGACTGGCCATGCCGCAATGGCTATCGGCCGGGGCAGGTGGCGGAGAATCCCGAGAAATTCATCCTGGATTACAACCGGCGGATCGTCGCGTCGAGCGACGAGTTTTACTCCTACCAGCGGCCCACGGACTTTCGACTGGAGCGCCGTGAGGTGAAGGTTTTTTCGACGCGCGAAGTCCCCGATGCAAAACTCGAGGCCAAGGTGAGGGGCACGTTCGGGGAATTCCTGAGGTTCACCTCGCCGGTTCACACGCCTTATCCTGAAAACAATTTGGTGAATGCGCGATGGTTTCCGGTCCAGGGCCGGCGCGCCATCGTTCTTCTGCCCCACTGGAATTCAGACGCGATCGCGTACACCGGTCTTTGCCGCGTGCTCAATCTGTTGGGCATTTCCGTTTTGCGGTTGAGCATGCCGTATCACGACATTCGCATGCCGGCGGAGATCAGGCGCGCCGACTACGCCGTTTCCGCCAACATCGGGCGGACGCTCGACGCCGTGCGGCAGGGCGTGGTCGATATTCGGAGCTGCCTCGACTGGCTCGAAGAGCGCGGCTATACGCAGTTTGGGATCGTGGGCACGAGTCTCGGGTCATGCTACGCGTTTATAGCGGCGGCGCATGAGCCACGCATTCGCGTGGCGGCGTTCAATCACGCGTCGACCTATGTGGCCGATGTGGTGTGGCACGGGCAGTCGACCCGGCACATCCGGCAAGGGATTGAGCAGCAGATCGACCTGGATCGCCTGAGGCAGGCCTGGCTGGCAGTGAGCCCAATGTCTTACTTCAACCAGTTCTCGCGCTGGCCGCGGCAGTCACTCATCGTTTATGCGAAGTACGATTTGACGTTCTTGCCGGAACTGTCGGAACAGGTGGTCGAGGAATTCGAACGACACGGACTTGATCATAAAGTGGCGGTGTTACCCTGCGGGCATTACACCACCGGTGAGACACCGTACAAATATATGGATGGGTGGCAGTTGGCCTCGTTTTTGCGGACGGCGTTTTGAAGGACGGCACGACGGGGACAGGCTGCGGAAAAAATCCGTGAACCCGCCAAAGACGACCACAGGGGCTGAAGCCCGCATTGATTCCGTGAGCCTTACGCGGCCCTGAAGGGGCCGCTCTTCTACGGAAACGTGACCACTCCGAGTTCTTCCGCAACCTCTGGAAGTCGTGCCCTTCGGGTTGGGGCCGGACTCCGTGGTCACATGCTAAGTGCCAAGATGCAAGCGCTGCGACAGTTTAGAATGTGTACTTGGGGCCTACTGCCAACCCAGGTGGCGAGTTCGTGATCAGCACGGACCCGGCTCGACTCGACCTGGATGTGATCCACGAGTTTCTCACGAATTGCTATCGGGCTAAGGGGACTCCACCGGAGGTCGTGGCGCGATCCGTCGAGCATTCGCTGTGCTTTGGCGTTTATGATGGAACTGGGGAGAAGACCCTACGTCTGGCAAAAGGCGCGGGACAGGGGGCACCCGGGTTTGCCCAGGTGGGATTTGCACGGGTTGTCAGTGACTTCGCCACTGTGGCTTACCTTGGCGATGGGTTCGTACTGGAGTCCGATCGCGGGCACGGGTTGGGCTGATGGAGTGCATTATGCGGCATACCGCATTGCAGAATTTGCGGGGTTGGATTCTTTTGCCCCGGATGGGCATGGACTTTACTCGCAGCTTGGCTTTACCCCGGTGAAAGCGCCTGAGCGCTACAGGGAACTGCATCGCGCTGACGTTTACGAGACCAGGAAAATTACATGACGCCTTTAAAGATGTATCGCCCTTTATACGAGATCGATCCGCAGATTGCCGCGGCCATTGATAATGAGACCCGGCGCCAGCACGAGGGGCTGGAACTGATTGCCTCGGAGAACTTCGTCAGCGAAGCCGTGCTCGAAGCGGCAGGCTCGGTGTTCACGAATAAGTACGCCGAGGGATATCCGGGTAAGCGCTATTACGGCGGATGCGAGTTTACCGACGTCGTCGAGAACCTGGCGCGTGATCGCGCCAAGCAACTGTTTGGGGCGGAGCACGCCAATGTGCAGCCGCATGCCGGATCGCAGGCCAACATGGAGGCCTACGCCGCCGTGCTGCAGCCCGGGGACACGATTCTTGGGCTGAATCTGGCACATGGCGGACACCTCACGCACGGGCATCATCTGAACTTTTCAGGCAAGACGTACAAGATCGTTGCCTATGGCGTGACCAAAGAAACCGAGACGATCGATTATGACGAGTTGGAAAAGCTCGCCGAAAGGGAACGGCCGAAGCTGATTATCGGCGGGGGCAGCGCTTATCCGCGGATTATTGATTTTGTCCGTATGCGGCAGATTGCTGACAAAGTCGGAGCGCTCTACCTGGTCGATATGGCGCACTTTGCCGGGCTTGTGGCCGGAGGGGCGCATCCCTCGCCGGTGCCTCACGCCCACATCGTCACGTCAACTACCCACAAGACGCTGCGCGGGCCACGGTCGGGGATGATTCTTTCCAAGGCCGAATTTGCGCAGGCCATCGACAAAGTCGTATTCCCCGGCATGCAGGGCGGGCCGCTGGTGCACATCATCGCAGCCAAGGCGGTTTGCTTCCACGAAGCGATGCAGCCGGAATTCCGCGAGTACGCGCGGCAGATCGTGGCCAACGCCAAGGTGCTGGCGCAGTCGCTGGCAGACGAAGGTTTCCGCATCATTTCTGGCGGCACTGACACGCACCTCATGCTCGTCGATGTTTTCTCGAAGGGCATGCTCGGCAGCGAGGCCGAGAAGGCGCTGGGCGATGCTGGGATCACCGTCAACAAGAACGCGATACCGTTCGATACCAATCCTCCGCTGAAGCCGAGCGGCATCCGCATCGGTTCGCCAGCCATGACCACCCGCGGCATGAAGGAAGCGGAGATGCGGCAGATTGGGCGATGGATCGCCGAGGCGCTGCTTCATCGGACGGACGCGGCCGTGGTGGCGAAAGTCCGCAAGCAGGTGCTCGATTTGTGCGAGGGTTTTCCGCTGTACGCGGAGCGGCGGGCCAAGGCGCAGGCGGAAGTGCGGGCGTAGCTACTGTCCAGGCCTTGATTCGGCCAGAGACTTGTGCTTCCAGCCCGTGGCCAAGTGGCGGTGAACGCCCGAGTACCCCAAAGCCTTTAGTATGCAGATGTCGAAGATATGCGAGAGTTCGACATACAGCTCAAGTGCTCCACGAAAATCAAAGTCGCCCAGATCGCCGGCATGTGTCAGCCGGTTTCTAGTCGGGTCACCTCGGGCGCGGGCGCCGCAATTTGGTAGCGCCGACACAGAGCGTCAATAGAAGCTGCAATCGTAGGGCGCTTGAGTTCCTTTAGTTTCTTTCGCAATACGACTTTGTCTCCTCATCCACCCCCTGAGCTTGTGCCGTGGAACCGTCATCGCACACGAAATGCAGCTCTCCTTTTTGGCCGGCTCTGTCCCTTATCAGGAAAGGGGAGCTTACTGGGTAGAAGCGAGCCTCCATGTCACCGTTCCCGACAACCATTGTTTCGAATGATCCGGGTATCTCGGCATTGTCTTCGAGCCTGAGGGTTCCATTCCCCGAGTGACTGTGCATAAATTCGTTGTGACTTCGGCGTCTACTACCGAGAAGTTTAGATTCGGCCTGTCTAAATCAAAATCCTCATGCGGTTCTAGCTCCTCTGTGGTTAAATGCCATCGGTGAAGATCGCCCTCGACATTCGGCGGATGACCGAGTTTGGCGTGGGCACCTATATCCGCAACGTGGTTCGAACGCTGGGCCGGTTGGATCACGAGAACAAATACCTTCTCATTGGAACCCCAGCGCGGGTCCGGGAGATCGGGGCGCTGCCACCGAACTTCCACTCTGTTCCCCTGACTGCGCCGGAGCGGTCGCTGCAGGGCTATCGCGAATTTCGCATGACGCTCAAGCGGCTGGAATGCGACCTGGTGCATGTGCCGAATCTTTTTTCGGTGCCGCGCGGCCTGCCCTGCCCTTACGTGATGACGGTGCACGATATGCTCGAGCATATGTCGCGAGCGCATGAGCAGAGCGGGATCTGGCGCTCCCTGCATTTTCAATTGACACGGAGTGTACTGCGCGGCGCGGCGCGTATTTTCGCCGTGTCGAATTTCACCAAGACGGAAATCGAGAAGCTGTTTGAGATTCCCCCCGACCGCATCGAAGTGGTCTACAACGCCATCGACGAACGTTTTCTGCACGGGCATGCCAGCGCGGCCGACCGCGAGCTCATCGCCCAGCGGTACCAGGTGACTTATCCGTTTCTGCTATATGCAGGGCGGGTGAGTCCGCACAAGAACGTGGTGCGTATGATCGAGGCATTTTCGGCACTGAAGACCGCACTTGAGAGGAACCAGATCTATCCCGATCTCAAGCTCATCATTATAGGAGACGATCTCTCCGGCAATCCCGATCTACGGCGCACGGTGGTTCGCAGCGGAGTGCAGAACGATGTGCGCTTCCTGGGATTTATTCCGATCGAGGTGCTGCGGATTTTTTACGACGAAGCGAAGATTTTCGTCTTCCCGTCGCTATACGAAGGGTTTGGACTGCCTCCGCTGGAAGCCATGGCGCATGGAACGCCGGTCGTCACTTCGAACGTGTCGTCTCTGCCCGAGGTGGTAGGCAATGCGGCGGTGCTGGTGAATCCGGAAAACGTGTTCGAGATCATGCGCGCGCTGCACCGCGTTCTCACCGATCAGGCTTTGCGCGATCGACTGAAAGAACGCGGCTACCAGCAGACGGCAAAGTTTTCCTGGGAGACTTCGGTCCGCCGTATTCTGGATACGTACCATCAGATCGCGGATGGTGGAAGGAACCACGCCGGGCAGCCCGCCGCTGACTGAAAACTACTTCACCAAGGGCTGGCCGGGAGATCCGACGGCGAGTTTTTGGAGTTTGGCGGTGATGCGGGTGCGGTCGGCATCGGTTTTCGCGGCGGCCAGGCGCTTGCGCAGCTGGACAATTTTTTCTTTGCGGGTACGGCGCCGGCGTATCTCTGGCCGGCGGCTGGGTGCTGACATTCGGTGCTCCTGTGGTCAATTTGAAGTGGCCGCCGGACCCGGACCGGGGACCAAGTTGCCGGTCGCGTTGCAGCCCTGTTTCATTGAATAGGAGACTGCGGGAACTGTCAATCAGGGCCACCGCCCGATTGCCGAGATCCTTCGCTCCGCCTGAAAAACGGCTACGCTCAGAGGATGACGCCCCGGTCGAGAGGTTACGGCGCGTCTACTAGGCAACGGAATCCGATGGCTGCCGAGCGGTCTATGGTGGGAACACAAGGAGGAGCTTGCCCTGCTCGGTTAGTTTGTAGGCCTGGGGGAAGTACCAGATTGAGCTCTGCGGTTGGTAGTAGCTGCCACCGCGGAGAATAGCGGCGCGAGTATGCTCATCGGCGAACTCTTCCGTCCATTGCCAAATGTTTCCAACTATGTCCATCACGCCAAATGGACTGGCTCCCTTGGGATGTGCGACGACCGGATCCGGGACCTGGCATGGTACGTGATTTGTCGGAAGCCGGCAGGACCTTTCATTCGTGCGAATAGCCGGACAAGGGGGACGCGGTCAAGGACTTCATTTTGGCCATCATGGCGAGAGTTCCCTGCCCCGGTACCGTGTCGGTCGGGAGGATGGCAGCGTATCCTTTGGCGTCGATCGAAAAGACGAGCATGGCCCTTCCAACGGGCCGAGCCTCGGACTTCAGTTCGACTCCATCGTACAGATCGAAATGGCGGAAGCTCGCCGCGGCCGGAACTTCCATCTGGTCGCCATCGACGTCGTATTCGTTGCGGTTGACGATCGTCCAACTGGTATTGGCCCCAAGTCATGACGTTCCAGGCCAAGGCTTCGTCCGCAGGGCTTCCCTCGGGCTCAAAGGCGAGCGGGTGGCCGGTTTTGTCGGCAGCCAGTGAGAAGGTCAAGGGGACGCCGTCCTGCGTGTCGCCGTCGATGCCGTCGGCGCCAACTTCGGCCAGCAGGCCGGCGATCGAGTGTGGCCACGGCAGGCCCGGGTCTCGCGTTCCCTGATCCCACATCATCATCGGAAACAAGACACGCACACCGCGTCGATGGAAATCCGCAATCATTTGTTTCACGCCGGCGAGGCCGCCGGGCATGCTGCCAATCATGTCGTGCTGATTGCGATTATCGATTCCCAGGTCAGGGTACGTCGGCCAGACCAGAACGGCATCGATGCCGCCGTACCGCTTTCGCGATCGTCGAGGTAACGGTCGACGGTGTACTTGCCCGAGGCGGGATCGTAGAAGTAGCGATCATGAACCATCATCTGAGACTGCATGAAGCTGGACTGCGTCCACTGCAATGCAGACAGATCGTACCTGGCGCCGTCGTGGCCGATTCGGGTGCGCCGTTCCGTTCTCCAGTGTGTGATGTCAGCGAGCCATGCCTCGGGTTCGGTTTGGCTGCACGGCTTCGATCCGCCTTCCGACAGGCCCTTCATGGTCTGGCATTCAGGTACGGGAATCTGCTGGGCGTCGGGGGCGAAGTGTGAGTCCTGGGCAGAACAGACGGCGGCTACAACAAGCGCGAGCGCTGCGATTTGCAGGAGATCCACCTCATTCGCTCACCAACGTTGATGAACCTGGGCGCGTACTTTCTTGTCGTAAATGCTCCGGATTGCTGCCATGGTCTCCGGCGCAAGAGGTGGGAGAGCGGAAGCGCGACAGTTGTCGGCGACCTGTTCCTGCCGTTTGCCGCCGGGAATAGCGCAGGTGACAGCATCGAACATGAGAATCCAGCGCAAGGCAAACTGGGCCATGGAATAGCCAGGGGGCAGAAGAGCGCGGATTTGTTCCACCGCATCGAGCCCGATGTCGAGATCCACTCCAGAAAAAGTCTCGCCTACATCAAATGCTGCGCCGCGACGATTGAAGTTGCGGTGATCATCAGCCTCGAACTTGGAATCGCGGCGGAGTTTGCCAGTCAGAAGACGGCTGGCCAGCGGCACGCGCGCCAGGATGCCAACTTGCTTCTGTGTGGCCCGCGAGAAAAACAGTTCTGCTGGGCGCTGGCGGAAGCAATTGAAGATGATCTGCACCGTCTGGACATTGGGGAAGTCGATGGCTTTCAGAGCTTCCTCGACCTTCTCTACGCTGACGCCGTAATAGCGGAGTTTGCCGGTTTTTACCAGATCGTCGAGTATGGCAAAGACTTCCGGACGGTAATAGACCTCCGTGGGCGGACAATGAAGTTGCAGCAGGTCGAGGGTGCTGGTCGAGAGATTTCTCAGGCTGTCGTCGATCCACGAAGTCAGATTTTCGCGGGTGTAGCCGTCGACGGTCTGCCGAGGGAGACGTCGACCCGCTTTGGTCGCGACCATGATTTCCTCCCTGCGATCCTTCTTTAGGCGAGCGATCAGGCGCTCGCTGCGGCCGTCTCCGTAGACGTCAGCCGTATCGATGAAATTGACTCCAGAGTCGATCGCCTTATGCAGAGCGGCAAGGGCGTCCTCGTCGGAAACGTGTCCCCAGGCGCCTCCAATGGCCCAGGCGCCGAAGCTGACGTCAGAGACTCTCCAACCGGTGCGACCGAGCGTGCGGTAGTTCATCGGGGCCTGCTTTCTTCAAGTACATTGCTGCACAGACGGGGCCGGTTTTCGATGAATTCCAGTCTGCCTGACACGGTCTGCAGATGCGGGCAAGCGATGATACCAAAACGGAGCGATCAATCACCGCTGTCTCAGACGTCTATGACATCGTGCAGCTAGGATGAGCGGGGACGTGTGGACAGTTGTTACTTGCCGGGCGCCGGAGCCGGTCTGATATCGTCTGCGGCTTTCTGCAGTGCATCCACAGCACTCGAGTCTAGTTGGTAGAGGGTAGGTTCGTTCTCGCGACTGGCGATGTAACCACTGCCGGATTTCGCAATGGACACTTTCTCCACGCGCTTGCCGTCATCGGAAGTGACGGTGAATTCAATGGTGGGATTCGCGAAGCCCGACTCGACAAACTTGTTGGCGGCGAGGCTGCGCAGATCCGAAATGTACGGCTCTACACTCCCGGCGTCCATCTTCTTTCCGTTGGACCACCAGTCTGAACCGCTCTTGCTCAGAAAATAGGCTTTTGAGCCGTTGTGCATCTCAATCTTGCTTGGGTCGCTGAAGCCGATGTCAAAAAGTTTTTTGTTGCGGAAATCGTCGAGCCCTTTATCGAGTGCCTGACCGAGACTTGAATCGACCTTGTAGACACCGTCGACCATGCTCGACTTCGCATAGTAGGTGTCCTTGCTCTTGCGAACCTGGAGTTCTTGCGTGCCGGACTGGTCTGTTACTTTTGCAATCGCGACCGGCGTGGCGCGCACAAAGGCCAAGGCCATATCCTTAAGGTCCTTGTCCGATCCACTGAGATCCATGCGGGCATCGGTGAGTTTCCCAACCAGTTCACCGACCTGGACGCTATCGGCACGCAAAGGCTTGGGCTTCAAGATCTGCCACTCGTCTTTATTGCGCCCGAACTCGATTTCTTGATTAGTCCTGATCAACTCTAAGCGGCTGATCTTGTCTGCACTCTCGGTCAACAACCTCTTGTCGCGCAGGTCGTTCAGGCTCTTATCAATGCTGGTCTTGTTGTAGCTGGCCATGGTGAAGATCCGCGGATCGCCTGCCAGCATCGCGTAAACCGCCCCGCCCGCGGGAGTGTCATCGCCGATCAAGAGCCTTTGCGTCTTATTGTCTTTCTCTGTGACATCCACTTCGACGGCAGGGTGGTCGAGACCATACTGCTTCAGATCGGAGGGTTTGTCCTCGACTAGACGCTCGGAGTTCAGGGACGAGAGGATAGAGATCGCGCCGGAAACGGCATTTTGATCAGCATTGAATGACTTGGGCTGTGCGATCTGCCAAGTGCCTGAAGTGTTTTTTGCGAGGACGATCGGCTCGGCACCATTCTTCTTTAGCTCAACCCGATTAATGGTCGGTTCATCCAGCTTGAGAATGGTGGGTGGAGTGTCGGCGGGTACCTTCGCGGACTCGTCCGTCGCTTTGCGGTGTTCCGACCAATAGAGGGCACCTCCCAGCGCAAGGAATACAAGGGTTGCAACAATCAGGCTGCGAATTTTCATGGCGTTTCAGACAAGGCTCCAATCGGCAGGACGAGCTTCTTTACCTTCTCTTCCACCACACTCCAACGCCAACGACAACAACGATCGCTGGCAGCAGGAACTGGCTGGTCGCGCGAACCCAACTGAGCTGCGAGCGGGTCATGGTAATTCGACGGTCTTCGCGTTCCTTTGGCCGGATGGAGATCAAGTCTTCATCGGAGGATAGCCAGTTGACCGCGTTCAACGCCAGATCATTGTTGCCATTGAAATTGATAAACCCGTTGCTCACCCAGGAAGAGCTGCCGACCACCACGAAGCGGCCCTGCGCATTCTCTTTGCCCGTGTTGTAAGTGCCTGCAGCTGCGATGGTCAGCGGGCCCTTCTTGTTCTTGGGGTCATTCACGTTAACCGCTGCAGAACTCAGATTGGTGGTCGCGAGACTGGTACTCGAGGAATCGAACAGCTTCTGCACACTGGTCTTGTCGCCGCTCTTTACTTCCAGAGAACGGGAGAGCGGAAAGCCTGTGGCCGTCCCCTTCATCTCGCTTACGATGGGCTGGGATTCATAACTTGTGACCAGTGCGACCTGGGGCCCGAGTCCAACAATCTGGCCGAGCGGATTCAGGTCGAGAATCAAATCCTTGTTCGGGGTCACGCCCCAGGTTTGGAGCAGGCTCGCAAGAGCGTCGTTGTCGGCGATTTCCGAGCGCCCCGCCTTTAGAGGTGCATCCAGCATTAGAAGTGCACGCCCGCCACTTTCGACATATTTCTTGATCGCGTCCACTTCCGGTTGCTCGTAATTGCGCGCCGGGCCCGCGACGACCAAGGTCGTGCAGTCGCTCGGAACCTCGGCGGTCTGTAAGAGACTGACGGTCTTGCTTTCGTAATTGTCTTTGGCTAGCAGGTCTTTGAAGCGGGAAAGTCCTCCGCGATCGCTGTCATCAATCTGGTGTTCGCCACTGCCACTGACAAAACACACAGTTCTGGTGTTGCTCTTGAGGTCGCGGATGAAGGCGCCGGTGAGACCTTCTTCGGTCATGCTCTTGGCTTCTTCTTTCTTCGTGCCGATCTGAACTACCGCCGTCCCGAAGTTCCGGATGCCGGCCTCCCGCGCGGCTTGTGGGTTCTTGTCGGGATCGACGTACTCCACCTTCACCTTGGGAGATAGGTTCGCATATTGGTCGAGCAGGTCTTTGCCGTCACGGAATCGCGTGCTCTGCTGGAAATAGGTGATCGTCGCGTTCTGCTTCAGGCCTTTCACGATCTTGGCGGTCTGGTCGGAAAGACTGTAGCGCTTGTTGGACGTGGCGTCGTACGACTTGTTGAAACGGTTGGCGAGAACGTTGACGACGACTACCGCGGCCAGCACGATGATGATGTAGGTCGCTGCGTAGGCCACGTACTTCGTTTGTCTCGCTCTAAGCCATTGGCCTGCCATTTACGACCTCCAGCGCAGGGATTCCATGGAACGCGCCGTGAAGAAGAGTCCCAGGAAGATGACGGTGAGGTAGAAGATTGCATCTTTGGAATCGAACACGCCCCGGCCGAACGATTCGAAGTGCGTGATGATCGACAAGTACGAAAGCACGCGGGCCCAAGTTGCTGTTTCGTATTCACCGACCCAGGCGATGACCCAGAGCAGCAATTCCACGCCGAAGGTCGCGGCCCCGGCGATGATTTGGTTCTTAGTAAGGGTGGAAATGAAGGTGCCGATGGCCAGCAGCGCACCTGCCTGGAGCAGCAGGCCAAGATAGCCCATGGCCAGCGGCTTCCAATCCGGGTTGCCGTACCGGAAGAGAAACGCGAAATTCACTGCGGTGAAAAGCAGCAGGCACGAGTAGAGCAGCATCGCGGCCAGCCATTTTCCCAGGATGATTTCGAGATCGCGGATCGGAGAGGTCGCTAGCAGCTCAATAGTGCCGGTGCGCTTCTCTTCAGCAAACAGGCGCATCGTGATCATCGGAATAAAGAAGAGTCCGATCACGCCTACGTTCGACAGCAGCGGGCGGATGACCTGCTCGTTCAGGTTCATGGGGAACATCTGCCCGCGCATCTGCATCTCGACGCTTTCGACGACAAAAAAGCCGAGCGCGTTCCAAAAGAAGAAACCGAAGATCAAGCCAAACATGGTTAACAGGAGATAGGCGACCGGTGAAACGAAGTAGCTGCCGAGTTCCTTGCGGCAGATGATCCACGCGTTTCTCATGGCTGTGACACCTTTGGTGCGCTCTTCTCTGCCTCACCAGATTCGGTACCCGTGAGCTGGAGGAATATTTCTTCCAGGGTCATCGCCGCTGGCCGAAGCTCGTTGAGATCCCACCCGTACTGCACCACAGCACGCGCCAAGTCTCCCCGCACCAGGCGACCTTTCTCGCTTTCGACTTCAAATAAGGCGCGCCCGTCGACCAGTTGTTTGCAGAGCACGCGGCTGACGCCAGAAATCTGCTCAAGCTTATGCTGCACGATCGGAGCTTCCAGACTTCCATCGCGTCCGCCGATCTCCAGCAGAACAGACTCGGCTCCGCGTGCCCGTGCTCGCAGATTGCGCACCGAGTCGGTGGCGACCAGTTTCCCCTTGTTGATGATGATGACCAGTTCGCAGGTCTGCTCGACTTCGGGGAGTATGTGCGTGCTCAGAATGATGGTATGATCCCCCGCAAGACCCTTGATCAGGTCGCGGGTCTCATTGATTTGCTTGGGGTCGAGACCAGCAGTGGGTTCATCGAGAATCAGCACGTCGGGGTTGTGAATGATGGCCTGGGCCAGGCCGACCCGTTGCCGGTAGCCTTTGGACAGCTTTCCGAGAAGCTTTTTCCTGACGTCTGCCACGGCACAGCGATCGCAAACGTAGTCGATACGTTTCTCCAGATCGGCGCCTGATAGTCCTTTCAGCTTGCCCACGAATCGCAAGTAATCTGCCGTCTCCATCTCCGGATAAATAGGCGGCGTCTCGGGCAAGTAGCCAATTCTCTTCTTGACCTCCAGTGGCTGTTCGAGGACATCAAACCCGGCCACACTCGCAGTGCCCGCCGACGGTGGCAAAAAGCATGTCAGCATGCGCATCGTGGTGGTCTTACCGGCGCCGTTCGGGCCGAGAAATCCGACGATCTGGCCCTTCGCCACCTCAAACGAGATCTGATCCACAGCAACGGTGCGGGCGTACCGCTTGGTAAGTTCTTTGACGGTGATCATAAGCAGTTGTTGTCAACAGTGAGAACGCTCAAACTGTTGGGCCGACCCGCGCGTGGGCAGCGCGTAGCAAACCCATCTTAAAAATGCAGGCCGCAGTCTGTCAATCAGGTGTAACGGAGAGCGACCGCTACTCGCTTCACACCAATCCCCGGAAACGAATCGGTCAAATGCCGGCGTACCAGGCATAGCCTCCTTCCGGAGCCGCGGAGCCCAAGCCCTTGCCGAAACGTTTCAGACTGTCGGTGACCGTCAGCTGGGTTATGTACTTCACGCTCTTATAACCGATTTGACGGGAAACCCGCAGGCGAAGCGGCCCGCCATTGCCCACCGGGAGTTCATCGCCATTCATGCCATAGGTGAGAAAAGTCTGCGGATGCAACGCGTCGGCCATGTCGATGCTTTCCCACCAGTCGGGATCGATCGAGAAGTAGACAACGTATTTGGCTTGCGGGTGGACTGCCACAGCTTGCAGGACTTGGGAGAGAGGCACGCCGATCCACTCGGCTATATACGACCAGCCCTCCTCACACTGCAGCATGGTGATTTGGCTGTGAGACGGGTAGCTCTTAAGTTGGGCAAGCGAAAATGAAGCGGGCCGGGCGACCATGCCGTTGATGGAGAGCCGCCAATCGGCAAATCCTCCGGCCTGAAGGCGCTTGAACTCTTCACTCAGGGGCGGGATTTCGTTCGCGAATGGAGGCTTTGAGATCTGGCTCCGAGAAAACTCACGAGCTAATGAGTGCCTTGTGAGCAGACGCTGGGAAGCATAGGTCAGCGTTTCGCCGAGGCCATAGATTCCGCCATGATCAGGCGGGACAAGCCCGTATCTTTGCGCGATGCGCGCGGCCGCGCCCAAGCCCAATGCGCCCGCTGTGGCCGCGAGTCCGGTGATGATGACTTTGCGACGTGAGAGATCGCTCATGTGCGCTCCATAGGTGCAGCGACGCGGCCCGTGATCATCGCCCGCATGCGACTCCTGAACCCGGCAAGCCAAACCATCAAAATGTGCACCAGCAAGAACAGCACGAGAGCCAGGGAAACGAAGAAGTGAAGAGTGCGTGCCGATTGCTGGCCGCCGAGCACATTGACGGCCGCCGGCACCGCGGAAACAAAGGCGGGGGACATCGCCAAGCCCGTCCAGATCACCAGGGGAAAAAGAACGAAGATCACGATGAGGTAGGTGAGCCGCTGGAGTAAATTATAGGACCAGACTTCCGACTCACTCGACCGCTCGAAGCGCAAGCGGCTAGCGATTGCTCTCGAGAATGCGCGCCACGACAGATCGGCTCTCAGCGGGAGCAAGCTGTTGCGAAAATGTCCCGTAAATAAGCCGGAGATTATGTACAGCAGGCCGGTCAACACAACGACCCAGGCAGATTGGAAGTGGAGATACCGGCTCCAGCCGTTCTGGTCCGGCAGCACGTAGCCGTAGCCGGTCGGTACCAATGCTCTGGAGGCGGGGATCGGCAGCTTGAACAACGTTGGAGTCAGATCGTTCCCGGTTTCGCCCCAATAGAAGCGGGGGTGAGAGGCCACAATTTCAGCGCCGCTGACGAGCAGAGCCAGAAAACACACGGCAGTAATCCAATGAGTGACGCGGACGAGAGCAGAATGCCGCGAAGTAACCGTCGTGGTCGGGACGGCCGAGGCAGCACTTGGGATGCAAGCGGAGTCACCCACGCGGGAATGGTACCATGTGGCGCACTCCTCCGGCATCCGCGAATCTGCACGGCAGTATGTCACTAGAGAGGGATTCTTCGTACGGGCACACAAACAAGAGCTCTAGGGATTCCTGTTGGAAACAGCAAGCCGCGTAAGGTGATAGGTCAATAATTGATCGGGGCTCAAAAGCGCTTCTCGAAGCTCCTTTTCCGACTGTTGAATATTGTCCAGGGCGCGATCGAGCATAGCGACATTGTAGAGCCACCATCCACTGCGCGAACTGGCGTTCCCATTGCTCTTAGTGCGATCGAGGAGACTTTCCAGTTTTTGCTTGGCTGAGACCCGATCGAAATTGGGCAGCTGTTGAGATGCCTTCCAGGACCAAACGGCATCTTCCAGGCTCGATTGCTCAGCGGCGTGCTGGAAACTTCTTCGAGCTTTGTCGGGCAGGTTGCAAGTCTGATTTACCGTCCCCATTAGGTAATTGAATCTGGCAGAGCGCAAAAACGGCTCCAATCCATCATGAGTAAACGGCAGATCTGCGACCGGTTCTGCAAAATGATCGACAATCTTAACTCCCTCGGCACATCGTCCAAGTTGTGCCAATGATATGGCGCGCTGCATTTGCACTTCCAGCCAGACTTGCCGCACATTGGTGCCACCTTCCTCGCGTGGGAAGAAGCGATTGTGGAACAGGGCGGCTGCTTTCTCGAACTCTTCGGACTCGGCCAAATTCAGGATGAGCTCATAGACGAGTTCGGAAGGCATGCTGGCGCGATCGGGATAGCGCTCCAGCGCCGCTACACGTTCCTGGGCTGGGCGCTGCAAGATACTCAAGGCTTGATCCATTCCTGTGTAAAGTTCGACGTTCTTTGAGTCCGTGCGCAGACCCTCCTGAAACACAGTCAACGCCTGCTCAGGATTGTCTTTCGCGTGAAGCAGAGCACGGCCAAGGCTGGCATCGAGGACAGGAATCTGCGCATTGAACCTGCGGGCCTGCCCCCATTCGCCGAGAGCCTGATCGGTTAGACCTCGTGAAAAGTAAAGCGTTCCAAGCAGGTAGTGTGCGCTCGCGTCCTGCGGATTCGCGTTCAGCGCAGCACCCAAGACCTCGATATCTTCTGCGCGACTGGGGAAGACATAATTGGTGGGAAGCTTCGCAGCCATCCTGAAGTCGCCCGAGCCTGACTGTCCTAACTTCTGCCGGCAATAGCCGCGGAAGTAGGCCACCATTGGATGTTTATCTGGAGAGACCACTCCGGGTTCACTTTCATCCGCGACCGCTGAAGGGTAGTTGCGCGATAGGACATCGAGCGCTTGGGCGTACAGTCCGAGACGCATGTACTCAGACGCGATATTCGACACACGCTCCGGGTCGTCGGCAAGATGATCGAGATCAGCTCTGCCAACCTGCTCAAGCAGGAAGTAACTTTGAGGGAATCGCGCCAGCCACTCCTGCACAACCTTCTGAGACTTTTCGGACTCCCCCTCCGCTCGGAGAATGGCAGCCAACTCTTCAGCCGTGCGAAGATCATCCGGCGCGGCGCGACTGACTGCTTGGAGGTAAGACTCGGCCTGTTTCAAATTTCCTTCACGGGCAGAAAGCTCCGCCAATCGCAACCCCGCCGCCGCACGGAAGGCGGGCAGCCGCGCGGCGGCTTCATAGGATTCGCGAGCGTCTCCGTTCTGACCTAGGCCGTCATAGGCGATGCCGAGATAGTAAGCAACTTCTGCATTGGAAGTGTCGCGAGCAGATACCGGCTCCAGAAAGCCCTTCGCTTCCTTATAACGCAACAAGCTGGCACACAAGCGTCCTGCAGCCTTGCGTGC
The DNA here is from genome assembly GCA_035511455.1 of Candidatus Sulfotelmatobacter sp. GTDB lineage: Bacteria > Acidobacteriota > Terriglobia > Terriglobales > Acidobacteriaceae > Sulfotelmatobacter. The sequence continues at coordinate 29,844 of DATKFH010000001.1, forward strand.
GTGGACGCTCTCGGGGAATCTGGCTAACGCATCCTGATATGTTTGCAGTGCGACGAGCACATTGCCGTCGAGTTCGTCTTCGTTCCCCAGTTGGAGCCAGTCATCTTCCGTGCGATGCTCTGGATCGGGAATGCGATACGACGGCTGTGGCCCGAGGTGAATTTGTTCAACCGGCGTCCAGTCGTATTGGCCCTCGGTCTGCCGTAGAAGTACCGCATCACTGGCGTTGCGCAGTTCGAATGTGTATTTCTGTTGCGAGTCTGCATTCGCGAGTTCGTGCTTCCAAGTCTGTTCCGGGGTGAGATCGGTTTTCTCATGAAAGATGATTTGATCTCCCGCCGAGATAGCCAGAGTCGCTCCGGGAACTGCCTGGTTGACATTGAGTCCGGCCATGAGCGCGTTGCCTCGCCGGCTCAGATGAACCACGCCGGCCAGGTTGGCCCTGGAGATTCCACCGATGTCGCGCACCGGCATCCAAAACTCAGAGAAGCTGATGGTCTGCCGAGGTTCGAGAAAGGCATAGGTCTCCTGATTGCGGAACAATCCTGCCTGAACTTCGACGTACGCGCTGTCGTTATCGGATAACGTCTTGCGCCAGTCCAGACCGTCCGCATCAGTGCCCCATGACCAGATCTTCTTCGCAGGGAGTTGCGCGTAATCCGCGTAGTGCACGGTCCCAGTATTGGTGTGAGGGTGCCAAACGCCCATAAAGGGTTCGCGGCTGCCGTGCACAAAGGACGAGACTGGCCCCTTGGTTTGATTCTTCACCATACTGAGATCGTTTCCGTCGGCTTCGATCGGCCAAGACTGAACGTCTCGAAAGCCGTGGCTGGCTATGAACCGCATTGGATACTGGATTCGCGAATCATCCCACACTTGAATTCCGGCATTGTTCCACCAGTAGAATCGGTGGCGAACGTCGCTGCGATTGTTGAGCGTGACTCTCTGTTCGAGAATGGTGGAATGCGGGCGGAGCACTAATTCCACCGACCATTGCATTCCGTACACCCGGTCGATGTTGCCCACCTGAACGGAAGCACTGCCGTCATCCTTTTGGCCGAACGCAAAATCAACCGGGGAAAGACTGACCCAATTGTGGGAAACCGGGAAATTAAACTCGATACCGAACGCAGCCCACGCGCCACGATAAGATATGTCGGCCTTCTTAATGGACGGGTTCTCGTAAAACATCGGCTGCCCGCTGATATTGTCTGTGCAGGTATAGACATGGCCTCCAAGATCGGGCAGCACCGAACACTTCAAATATTCGTTTTCCAGAAATACAGCACGCCAAGCGTGGTCGGCACGGCGATCCGTCAAATTGCGGCGGAGAGTATACGGGTAGTTGAAGCGGCTGTTTGCATATTGATCGAACGGCGGGTTGGGATCGGGCGCACCTTCCTCATAGGTGGGCAAGGTCAAAGTGCCTTGCCATACCCGCACTTGAGCGGTTGCCGTAGGCAGCGATAAGAGCAAGAAACTCGAGAGAAGTTTTAGAGACATCATCATTTGCAGGTGTGCTCTACGTTAGCAATAGTCCCTCGGAATGCTTCTCGTCAAAGAGAGAGACCTCAACTATTGCGGACTCTGTTGCTTATGGATTTCGTCTAACCGCTTCTTCAGGTACTCTCGATATTCCTGCTGCAATTTGGGATCTTTTGGTGAGCTGTAGATCTCGGAAGATTTGTATTTCCCTTCATCGAATTTCTTTTTCGTCCATTCATCATGGATATGGGTCTCATCGGCATGGTCGAGGACTTCTTTGACGAATTGCGGCGGAATGAAATATACGCCTTCGCGGTCTCCCACCACGAGATCTCCCGGCATAACGGTTACGTCTCCGATTCGGATAGGCACATTGATGCCCGTCAGCATCACGTTCCCGATGGGCGTTGGATCGGCGGAACGGAAATACGCCGGCATACCGATCTGGGCTATGCCATCTAGGTCGCGAATGCTGCCGTCCACTACCAACCCACCGCCATTCGTGGCTTTCATGACGTAGTAGAAGAGATTGTCGCCCACGATGGTGCCGTCGACTTTCTTTCCAAAGAGATCCACAACCAGCACATCGCCGGGCTGGAGCATATCGATCGCAGTTTGATTGGTCAGTCCCGGCAAGCCGCGTTCCTTGGCTTTGTACTTGGAAACTTGGTCGACGTCGGCGCGCAGCGGCATGAATTGCGCTGTGAACGCGCGCCCAACCATGGTCTTCCCGGGATGCAACACCTGAAAACCATCCGCATACTGGTTCTTGAAACCCTCCTCGTGGAGACCGGCCCAGACTTCTTCGGAAGATAGTTCGCGGGCGCGCTCGATCATCGCATCGGACACCTTCGGACGTCCGTCGGCAAGCCTGTCGAATGGGGAGTTGGCGGTAAAGTCAATCAATTCTTGCTTGGAGAATGTAAACAATTGCGCGTGCGCGCAAGTTGAGGAGAGCAGGGCCACGACGCAAACGGTCTTTCGGCAGATTCTGCTAGGCCTGAGCATTCTTAGGATCTGTATCATTCGCACTCTCCGCGATCGGCGAGGTTTGGAACCAACGTTTACCGACGAGTTTACAATTCTATTTTTCAAATTGTGATCTTTTTTCAAACGAATCGAAAGTTCTCGTGTCTGAGGACCTTCGCACGCACAGGGACTAACGATGCGCAACTGGGCCATCACGGTGCACCCGGAGATGGCGATGAGGTGTTCTACCACTTCCTCCTGCCTGAAAACCCTCGAACGCGGGGGTCTCTGCATACAGAGCAATTTCAAGGGGAACTGGTCGTGATTCATTGCGTTCGATCCCAGAGTACAGTTCGAAGTCGGGATCAACCTCAAGAGCGTCTTCACCATGCTCCGCTTCCATGCTAGACTAAACTAATTAAACCTAGTTCAACAAAGGTGGCTATGAAAACCGTAAACATTCACGAGGCGAAAACTCAGCTCTCGAAACTCATAGAAGAGGCCTCCAAAGGGGAGCCGTTCGTGATAGCCAAGGCTGGCAAACCGGTCGTAAAAGTCACTGCCCTTAGCGCTCCAACCGGTGCTCAAGTACGGCGCCTCGGTTTCATGGCGGGGCAGATTTTCGTCCCGGACGACTTTGACCGAATGGGCAAGGAGGAGATCGAGCAAATGTTCGGCGGTGGCGCATGAAACTTCTGCTGGATACGCATCTCCTTCTCTGGGCGGCCGGTGAACCCCGCCGGCTCTCAAAACAAGCTCGAACGCTGATCGACAATCCTGAAAACGAGGTTCTGTTTAGTGCGGCTAGCTTATGGGAAGTGACCATTAAACGCGGGTTGGGCAGAGATGATTTTAAGGTGGATCCGAGGCTCCTGCGCCGCGGTCTATTGGACAATGGGTACAGCGAGTTGCCAATCATCAGCGATCATGTCGTTGCCATTGATAGCTTGCCGCTCATTCATAAGGATCCTTTCGATAGAATCTTAGTGGCACAGGCGACGGTCGAGGGTGTTACGCTGCTGACCATCGACTCCTTGGTGTCTCAGTACCCGGGACCTATCAGGACAGTTTAGAATCCGCCGGAGATGCTGGACCGAAGCAATGCGGCAGCATATGCCACTTGGAAAGACAAGATTAGCACTCTTCGAGCACAGATACCGAAGCCCATCGAGCGCATCAATGTTGAAGTCCATGAACCCGCAGAACCGCTGCTCTTGAATGAACAGTCCCGTGTGGCCGAAGAGATTTGTGACATCGTTAGCTACGTGTTCTATGACGGGGAGTTGATCGTCGCCGAGAAGTGGGCAGCCGATGCGGAATGGCGTGCGGAGCGACGGGCGCAGTTCGTCCCCGGGATCGGCACCGACCGCATACACCTCGAAAAGTGCCCTGCGGAAGGCGACCTCAAACAGACGCAATATGGTATTGGCACACGCTACAAGTCCGCCGAGTATATCGGACAGTTAGTTCCTTCTCTCGCCGGTCAGGTCGGTGAGGAGAAGGTGTTCGTCTTGACTCCTTATCGAGCACAGCGGGGGCTGATCAAAAATTTTCTCCGAAATGCTGGACAGGCCAAGGTCCCGGTCAGCACCGTGCATAGGGCGCAAGGGAGCAAGTATCACACTGTTTATTTTCGATCCACTGATCGCGACTGGCGAGAGATTGCTGGGGCATCCTGTCGAAGGGCCTCGATTGATCAACGTCGCTGAGTCGAGCGAAAGCACGCCTGGTTGTGATTCTGTCCGTCGGCGACTGCGCCAATGAGTACCTGCGGCGAATTGCTCACATGATCTCCGGCAAGGGATGATTGATGGAGCCGTCGACGTGAACTCGCATTACCGCCAGCAACCAGAAAGCAGAGCCTCGCTCGATCTTTTCGTAAAGGGGATTCTAGCTGAGGAAATCGATGGCGTATGTCGAAGAAAATCAAAACCCATCGGCACAGGCAAGAATGGATCGATGCGCAGGCAGCGGCGTGCCAGGGACGCCACCTGAAGTGCGAGCGGCGGCGGCGTTATGTGGCGCTGCGGTCCGAGGTGCTGACAGTGCAACGACAAGCGGCGGTGAGGTGAGGCGAAGTTGTCGTATGGAGGTCCGGTCGGCAGAATAGGAACTGTCGTCCCGAAGCAGTGGCGCCTGAGTCAGAGCCGGCTCGGGGGCAGGCTCCAAGCCTCCATCCAATCGCAAGGTGCGTTACAACCCTTCAGGAGGGTTTCAATTTCTCCTCGACATAGAGTGAGAGCTCAATCATGCGCTCCATCAATTGCTCGGCTGGCAGTCCCCTAAAGTTCTTGAGCACCAACTCCTTGACGTAAAGCCGCACAAGATACCGCAACTGCAGGGCGCGGCTGCACGTGGCGAAGACAAAATCGCGATGCCCGTTATTCACGACAATCAGCTTCGGCTCGGCCACAGTTCCCCAGCGGCTCGTTCAACCGTGTAGCCTGGTAAGCCGCGCGCATTGAAGAGACAAGGGCCGACAGGCGCATCAAGGCTATCAGTAACCGTGATTACCGCTTCCGCTCTGCAGCACACATCGGGTTGTGAGACGGTGACGGAAAAACGTACGAGACCGGGAGACAACGGCGCTTGGAAGCTCACTTCTTGATCGCAGACTGCTGAGAGGGGAATGATTGGACCGGAAGGTGGGAGGCAGAGGGAGAGGGAGAGGGAGAGAAGGTGCGACAGAAAAGGGTTGATTTTGGGGGTGACAAAATCGATGGATGAGCTGGACTGGGTCGTCAGGTGTAAGGGTTGCGGCGAGTTGTACGTCCTCCGCGAGGTTGGCGCTGAAGAAACAACATTTACAGTCGCGCAACACGACGATACCCTCTCACAAGGCGCATACGGTCGAGTAGTTTCAGTCATAAGGGATGGGTATGGGACATTACTGCAGGATCTGCGGGCGTGAGCGGCCGAACGAGCAGTTCTCGGGCAAAGGTCACAAGATTCATATGTGCAAGCGCTGCCAGGCCAAGCCGAAGACCGAGCGCCGAGCCATCGAGGATCAGGACGATATCTTCGGGTTTCTCAAACAGTCGCACATCTCCGAAAAGAATGTGATTCGCCTGGGACAAATGGCGAAGTCGGAGAATCCGCTAGTCGCCAGTCTCGCCGAGATTGTCCTCGAAGTAGCCCGGATAAAGCCCTACAAAACCAGGAGACTCAAATTCCTTGCGCAGAAGCATCCGGAACTCTTGCGCAGGTTGGAGGACACAGGCTTGGTTTTTGCCCATACCTGGAACTGGGAGACTGGGGAAGTCTTCGCCCAATCCAATTCGGAAGAAGCGGAGGTCTTTGTCCCGGAGGATTGGGAGGCGACAGATTTGTCCGCGCAAGAAGACTGGGAGATACCGTTTTGACTGACTTGGCTCAGACCTCGCAATCCTTGCCCAACACTGGTGAGGCTATAGGATGAATTTGATGGAACTGGACGGCACTCATTATGCCTAACGAGTTGCAGCGAATCTATTCGACGCTCTTCCTGGCTGACGGCCTGCGTTGATTCCGCCACTTCCTAACCGTCGCCCAGGAGTCCTACCTTGGGCGTCACTCGCGACAGAAGTTTAATCGGGCACCGCTGTAAGAACGGATGAGGGGCAGCCGAGAAGTTGGCTTCGTTTTCGAGATCGGTCCCGATAACGAGCTGGTCGTGACGCTGTTCCAGGATTGTGCCTGTCCGAGCTGTGACTAGCGGGTTGTTCCTGCCGAAACAGCTGACGCGTGTTCCAGTTTCCGAACGCCGGTTGCCGCTGCCCAAGCAAGCGCGTCTCACCAGCGTCACAATCAGCAACTGGCATTGGTGTGAAGACCCTACAGCCGCCAAACTCGAAATGGCTCTCACCGGTGTATCCACGTCCGGGCGCAACAAACACTGCGGAAGTCGCTTTCACTCAGGTGACTGCATCTCGGTGGGTGTCGACCGAATGCAGCGCAACTTCGTGGCGATGCGAAAGCAGGCGGCAGATTAACAGCGAAGTAAACTCAGGGACATAACGGCCTAGGTCGATGACAAAGCTTCCGAGGCTCCGTCATCAGCGCTGTCCCCATGCGGGTGACCTACACGACAGGCGTCAACGAACAAAGGGATCGACGACGTGCACACCGGCCTTCGCCAAATCGATGCAGTTGCGAGTAGCGACCGCGAGACTGTGCACAATCGCGGTCGCTGCGATCAGGCTATCCTTGATCGGCATAGTTTTCCCGGTTTTGCGAAGACGCGCCAGCAGTTCCGCCCATATGAGGCCAGTGTCCGCATCCCAGGGAAGACAGTGGAGACGCCCGGCCCCAGCATCGAACCAGCGTTCCAGCGCGGTCCGCTTCTTTCCCGTGGGAAGGATAAGAATGCCGAATCGCAATTCCCCGAGAATCACAGGATTGACGGCCAGGTCAGGTTCATGTGCGCGAAGCCAGTCCACAACCCGCGGATCCGGCGATGGTTTCGTCGGCTCGCCCAAAACGTTGGCGTCAACCAGATACTTCACAGGGTATCGGTAGACTCAGATTCGATGGGAACAAAAAAATCCTTGTGCGGGCAGGCGAGTAGCCAATCGATGGTGCCCTCGTTCCGAGGAGCATCGCGCCGAACGAGGCGGTAGTCTCCACGATCAAGACGCTTGACGTCGAACTCCTGACCCGGCTCGATCCGGTCCATTTGCCGGAATTCTGCTGGCAAAACAATCTGGCCCTTGGAAGAGATGGTCGTCTTCATGGAAAGTAAGATATCGTCTTACCTATGCCAGTGTCAAATACCATAGACAGGACCGTAGTTGATTGATCACGCCGGGCAGAGTGCGTCACACCGGGCGCCTGGTATTGGCCGCTCTGCTCGCTTTCGGGATGCCTGGGTTCGGCTTTTAAAACAGGGGCATGAACATTTGGTAGGACACGAGTTGTGACGGGAATCTCAATCGTGGACTGCGCCGGAATCTGTATTCCCTGCTCCTGCAAAAGACGCCGCAGACCAACATTTTCTTCAGGTAGGTGCTGCACCTCAGCAAGAGCAGATTGCAGGTCCAATAGTTTGGGATCAGATTCGTTCACGTAAAGCTATCATCACCTTCAACTGCCGGAACTTGATTAAAGAGTAATCTCACACCCTGAGGACGTCCCTGTGTGTCCGCGGACGAAGCCAGAAAGCAGTCCACACATCGCGCCCTTTCGGGGATTGTCAGTTCTTATTCGGAGTAGTTGTATCTAACGCCGGGGTGCATATCGGTGAGTTCGCGGGTTTTCCGCAGGGGTTTAGGCTACACGAAGGCAGGATCGCTCTTTCCACTGAGAGTGGACCAAGTGTCTCGGTGCAGCGTTTTGGAAGTTTAGCCTGTAGCGGGGTGTGGTTGGTGCTTTTTCCGGTCTCACACGCAAGGCCATTCTCAAGCAAGCGAAGACCGAGCTTCCGTCCGATACCGTTCAACTGTGTCACACCGGCGTCACAGCTGTGGTTGGATTTACGGTGGTCATCGGAAACGATTCTGCGGTCATCGACGATGGCTCTATTGCAGCTTCGCGTACTCCGCTTTAGCGTCCTTCAGGATGCGGATGTTGGGGTCGGCGTCTTTCCAGAGGGTGAGGAAATCTTTGTAGGCAGCGAGCGCCCGGACGCGAGCGGCATCGGCATCGGCTCCCTGCAAGGTCCTCGACTCCAAGGCGTTGGCACGTGCCACTCCCAGATGCGCCAACGCTCCCGTCCAGCAGTTCCAGACGATGCCACTGTGGTCGATGACCTTCTGAAACTCGTCGGCGGCAGCACGGCCTTGTCTGGCTGCCAAGTATGCCTCTCCGCGCACATACACATGGTAAAGACAGGAAACATTGTTGGCGAAGCCAATCAGCCCTAACTCAATAGGAGAAGCTACTTGCAGGGCAGTCAGGGCAGCGGCCGGACTGTTCCGATCGAGCGCCAATTGCGCTCGAATTGCAGGCAACCAGAGCGACTGCATCTGCGTGTCGAGCGGTAAGCGTTTGGTCAAGTCCTGCGCCAAAGATTCGGCTCGCGCCGTATCGCCCGCGAGGGCAAAGGCAAGAGCGGATTCCACTTCGACGGCCTGACTCGTTGGAGCGAGCTTCAATGCCCCTACGGCCGCCTGTCGGGCTTGTGCTGCATTACCGTATGCAGCTTCCCACTGACTAGTAATCGCCTCTGCAACTGCCCCGGTCTCCTTGCTATCGGCTCGAATGGCGGAATTCACAGCCTGACTCGTCAACTCTCGGGCCTTGCCGAGGTGGCCGCCATACGCGGCCGTGTCGGATGCCAACGCCAGTATGGCGTTCTCATATTCGGGTTTGCCTGCAAACCATTGCTGCTGTTCCGCCATCGCCGCAGAGTCCGAGCTGATAAAGGCAAGAGCGTAGAGATCAAAGTGCAGCAGCCGATTATCGAGCGCGCTCGCGTGGGCTTGCTGAATGATGTGCCTGGTTTCGTCAAAATGCTGCAAACTGAGAGCAAAGATGGCGAGGTCGTCGTAAGAACTTACATCATTCGGTGCGAGGCGCAAAGCGTCCTTGGTGATTTCCGTGGCCTTTTCATACTGACCCTGAAATGCATATCCAAGGCCCAAATTAATGTAGGGTTCGGTCGTCCGAGGGTAGCTCTCTATCTCCTGAAGGAAGGCCTGGATCGCTTTATCCAGTTCTCCGGTGACATTCTGATAATAGTTGGCGGTGATATCCAGTTTTTCCCGTTCGCTGGCGTGCCCGCGTAACTGAAATGCCTTACTGAAATACTCAGCGGCTCGCGATTGCTGTCCAAGATAGGAATACTCAATCCCCGCTTCGTTGTAACCGGCGGCGAAATTCGGATCCAGCTGGATGGCTCGCTGAGTGTAAGGCACGGCAGCAGCGGACCCGCCGACATTATAGGCCTTCAAGCCAAGGCTATACGCTTTGAGAGCTTCGAGCGAGGAGGTGGTAGCCTCTGCCAACGGTACATCGAACTTCTGCACCGTCGCCAGCGACTCACCCAACTGCGAACGCAGCTTGGATGCCGCCTCGCCTAGTGCGTCCAGCACCTTCTCCTTCGACGCCGCCGTCACCTGCCCCTCAGCCAGCGGGTCGCCAGTCTGGCAATTCACTGCCTTCAATCCCAGCACGTATTGGCTGCCCAGACTGGCGATAGACCCGGCAATATAAGCCTTGCTGCCCGCCCGCTGGCAAAGCTCGCGGGTAACTTCGGGCGTGAGTTTCCTGTCGCCGGGACGGGACATCAATTTCAAGGTCACCGAGACCTTGTTCTCCGGGAGCACATTCAGAAACGGCGACTGGTTCAGAGAGACGCTGAGCGCCGTCTTGAGCGTGTCGTCGAACACCGGATCACCCGTGCTGTTGGCAAAATCGGCGAGAACGATGGTGTCTTTGTCGGTCAGATGCCTGGCTCGGTGGAAACGATAGTAGAGGACGCCTGCGGCTAAGAATGTGATCACGATCGCAACCGCACCCCCTAGCTTCGCTCGGGAGAGAGCCCGTGTGGTGACCGCCGCCCTCGGCTGCCCGGTCGAGCGAAGCCCGACTGCCGCTGTTGGCCCCGAGGCTGCGGAGCTTCGCTCCGCCTGGACGGCCGAGGCGGCCGTCCCCACATGGCCGGTGCCAGTATCTTGCGCGGCGGGCAGCGTGCCGGAACTCGCTGCTCTGGCTCGTCCCGTCTCGGTATCCCGTCTCAGCCGTTTGAGGTCGGATCGAATCTCCGTAGCGTACTGGTAGCGCAAGTTGCGATCTTTCTCCAGTGCTTTGTTGATAAGGTCTTCCAGCTTCGGCGGAATCTCGCGATTGAACCGAATCGCGGGCGGCGGATCGGAATCGAGGATCGCTTTGAATATGAGTGCAGAAGTTTCGCCATGAAAGGGCAACGCTCCCGTTGCCATTTCGTACAGAACCGTACCGAAGGAAAACAGGTCGGTGCGGGCATCCAGTTCTTTGCCCTTTGCTTGCTCCGGTGACATGTAGGCGACGGTTCCAAGCGTAGAACCGGGACTGGTGAGATGGTCAGCGTCCACCGAACCCGTCGCTGTGTTTAGCGAAGCAATGTTGCTCGAAGAAGTGCTCGCCAGACTGACCTTCGCCAATCCAAAGTCCAGAATCTTAGCGTGACCGCGTTTGGTGACGAAGATGTTCGCAGGCTTGATGTCCCGGTGGACGATTCCTTCAGCATGCGCGGCATCGAGGGCATCGGCAATCTCGATAGCGAGCGAGAGAATCAATTCCGTGTCCAGCGGACGCCCGGCGATGCGGTGCTTCAGCGTCATTCCGTCGAGATACTCCATGACGATGAAATGCTGACCTTCGCGCTCGTCAATCTCGAAGACCATGCAAATATTGGGGTGGTTCAGGGCAGACGCCGCTTGTGCTTCGCGCTGGAAGCGGGCAAGAGCTTGCGCGTCCTTGGATACTTCATCGGGCAGGAATTTCAGTGCAACAAAACGATGCAGCCTCACGTCCTCGGCTTTGTAGACGACACCCATCCCCCCGCCACCGAGTTTTTCGACGATGCGATAGTGCGAGATGGACTGGCCGATCATGCGTGGCGCAGGAGATGGACAGGCGCGCCTATGGTAAGAGCGATTGAGGATGAAGTCAACGCAAGCTCGGGCCTCTAGTTAGCCTGCCCAGCCGCGTCAGACCGGCGTCACAACCGGATCCGGTGGTCTGTAAGCGATCCTATAGAAGGGGATGTCAAGAAAAAAATTCTCCCCTCCCCCTCCGTGGGGACATGGATGTTGTCGCTTGCATCCAGTCCCGCCTTAAACCTGGAGGGGTTTTCGTCTTGGCTACCTCGGTAGCGAGAGCAACCCAGTT
>DATKFH010000002.1:0-13157 GCA_035511455.1 Candidatus Sulfotelmatobacter sp.
AAGGCTAGTGAGGCACTCCAATGCCGAAAGGCGGAGCAAACAAGATAGGCCAAGCCGGGAACGATGATCCGAAGGCCCGAACGGTACCCCGCAAGGGGAATAAAGGAAAAGGCAAGTAAGCGGCGCGACTCATGAGCGGACAGCGGCAGAAAAACCGGCCCGAACAAGGGGTGCTGGCCTTTCCGGCGGAAAGTAGGAGTGAAGCTCCGAAGGCCGCCGAGCAAGGGACCGAAACGCTTATGGCGAAGCGCATGTCAGAAAGCCTGGCTGGAACGGAACGACTGATGGAAGAAGTCTTCGAGCTGGAGAACTGCAAGCAGGCGTTACAACGAGTCAAGGCCAATAAAGGGAGTCCAGGGGTAGACGGGATGACCGTCGACGAACTCCCGGAGTACCTGAAGCAGCATGGGCTGGAAATTGGGGAACAGCTACGAAACGGAACCTATCAACCGCAGCCGGTAAGGCGGGTGGAAATCCTGAAGCCGGACGGCGCAGGAGTGCGCAAATTGGTGAGTCCGGTGGATGAGGGCACGCCGCAGGGCGGTCCGCGCAGCAACTGACCAACATCCCACACTCGTTCGCTTGGACAAGGCCTTCGTGTGCGGCCATGAATCAAGCGAATGACATAGAACTCATTCGGCATGGCCGCGAGCTGGCGGCGGACTGCGTGCAACGTAAGGAAGAATTCGCGATCAAACACGACCCGAGAATGCAGCCAAACTACCCCGGGCCTACAATGATTTTTCAGCGAATGGTAACAACCCCCTTAGCTCTGTGTCTCAGTCTAAGGGTTCACTCCAGTCGCCCCTCCTCCCCTCTCTCCCCTCTCTCCCCTCTTCTCCCCTCTGGCCCTGCTGTACCGGCGTCCCTATTTCTTGCTAGAATGACCAGTCGCAAAACCACTGCGGTAGTAGAATAGACGCAGAAAGACCCAGGAGACTGATCCCGTTATGGCCTACGTAATCGCTGAGCCGTGCATTGGCACCAAAGACACTGCGTGCGTAGATGCGTGTCCGGTGGATTGCATTCATCCCAAGAAGGATGAGCCCGCCTATGCCACCGAGGAGTTGCTTTACATCGATCCCGTCGAGTGTATTGACTGCGGTGCCTGCGTTCCGGTGTGCCCGGTGTCCGCCATCTTCGCCCTCGACGATCTGCCGGAGAAGTGGAACGCCTTCACCGAGCGCAATGCCAAGTACTACGGCCGGTAAGGAACCCTTCTTACCTGCCCTTTGGCTTTGACAGGATCAAAGGCGCGCGTCCTCGAATGGACGCGCGCCTTTTTGTACTTGGCCCGTCGACAGGATTTGGCGTCCTTCGCAGCTGCGGAAGCAACCGAATCGACGTGCGAAAACGAGAGCAGGGCTGGTCTCACTTGTGCCAGATCTTTTCGTGACGCTTGTCGGCGTTGCCCAGAATTTCCACGTCCATACCAGTGTGCGCTTTCACCGCATCGAGAATGCGCAAATAGTCTTTCTTTTCCATGCGCAGGACCAGAGCTTTCCGCGCATCCTGGTCGTGGTAGTCAATCTCGAGCCAGTGATTCTTCGCATCCGTAAGAACCATCGTTCGCTCCGTGGTGTATTCGTAGGCGCACTTGTCGATCTGGCTGTACGGGATGCTGACGGAATCGCCGCCCTTGGCTGGACGTACCTCCACCGCCTTATCGTTGTCGCTGAAAGTCAGAACGGCTTTCTTGGGCTTGCCCTTGGCGTCGGGCATTCTTACGGTCCGAAACGACGTTTCCTCGCTGAGTCCAACGGAAGCGACCGCCAGCATCGCCAGAAGAATGAATGCGCTCTTTTTCACGGTCTTGAAAGTATATCGAAATCAAGCAGCATGACCGCCGCCACAGGTACAACAAGCCGGTAACGCGGGACTATCGATGGGTCAGGCCATACGCCACAGCGCCGGCAGAGGTGCCAATGTTGACGAATGATGTAATCCGCTCCAGCTTGTGGTGACCAGTTTTGTGGAACATGTAGCTGATTCCAATCGTACTCGCGGTTTCCAGAGCGATCAGTTTGTCGCGAGCCCCGGAGTGCTGCCGCTGAACACGCGAGTCACGGGATTCAGTTCTCTCCCTCCACTGGTCAGATTCGCGCGGGTCGCGCAAAAGTCCGCTGCTGCCAGCGCGCCCACAGCCGTAAAGAGGGCACGATTCTCGCGGTCCCAGAAGGATGCAGCGCGAACTCCTTCGGCCGTGCGACCACAGGGGCAGACGCCACCACCGCCATGGAACCAGGGCTCGCCGACAGGGCCAGGCCGCTGGCGAAAGTCGTGGCGTTCCCGGGTGCCCTCGGCAGGGGCTCGATGGAAGCCACGTTGACCGCCGTCTGCTCTGGTTCCAGGGAGGACGGTTGCGGCAAGGGCGCGACCGATAGCCCTTGCGCGAACAGTGATCCGGAGAATGCCAGCAGGAGTGCAAGGAGCAGCCGCCGCGATCGGCAGGATAAGCGAAAAAGGTAGGTTGGCATGTGACTTTCGTATTAGCTCAGCAACGTCCCGTAGGACCTGTACTTTCGTATCAGTCCCAGGCCGAAGAAAGGGTCCTAAAGTGCGTCGCCAGTGGGTACCGGAGTCACTCTGGGGTGCGATACCGACAGCCTGCCGAGAGCGCTGGCTGACGGCTGAGGGCCCTTCCACTAAAATCAAGCCTTCGCCGCCAGAATCCCCATGGCCCTCAGAGAATCAGAAGCGATTGTGCTGCGCACGTATCCGTTCCAGGAGGCCGATCTTCTGGTCACCCTGTTCACCCGAGCGGAGGGCAAGGTGAGGGGGGTGGCGCGGTCGGCCAAGAAATCGAAGCGCCGCTTTGGCGGAGCGCTCGAGCCTCTCACCTATGTGCGGGCGTTCTATGACGTTCGCGAGCGGCAGGAATTAGCGCGGCTCGATGCTTGCGATGTGCTGGAGTCGCCACTGGCCTCGGAGGTGAGTTATGCGCGGGCGGTCGCGCTGGGGCACATCGCGGAGTTGCTCGACCAACTGCTGCCCGATCGGGAATCGAACGATGACATTTTCCGCCTCACGCTTTCGGTGCTTCACGTTCTAACCGGGCCGGAAATCTGGATGCCGGTCACCTATTTCGAACTATGGTTGACACGTCTGGTTGGGTTCCTGCCGGAGCTTACGGATTGCACCGTCTGCGGCCGCAACTTGAATGGCAGCCGTGCCTATTTTCACGCGCTTGCAGATGGCCTGATGTGCGTCGATGACAAGCGCCTGGCATCGTCGGAGATTTCCAGCGAGTCGCGAGCACTGGCCGCACAGATGTTCCGTGCTCCAGTGGAGAGCTTTGCCGGGATGCCGTGGCCCAAAGCGCAGGCCGCCGACCTGCGGAAGTTTCTGATCCAAATTCTGCAGAGACACATTGAGAAAAAACTCGTCACGGCAGGCATGCTGGAGAAGGGCGGGTTCTAGTGCAGTGCCGCGGAGTTGCGTAATCCCCACTTCTCGCAAAGCACGCGAGAAATGGGAAACCCGACACCTTTTTCCTTTCTTGCGGCTATGGTCTCAACCTTACTGACATCCCGTGAACGCTAATGTCGCCGCGGTCACGCTGATTCCAGGGGCAACGGTCAAGCTCGTGTTGCTGATGGTGGAACTTGTCAGCATCTCTGACGGACTACAGTCAGCGCCGCCCCCGCCTGGCGCGAAAGCCAGAGCGTCCACCGTGTAGCCCACAGGTCCGACGGCCGGAGCGGCAGGTTGCTGGGTTCCGCTCTTGCTGAAGGTGCCGACGGCGGGGTTGGCGGCCGCTACTGTAAGGGTGTAACTAGCGCAATCCGTCTTCGCGGGACAAGCCGCCGCGGCCGCTGTGGTCAAACTGGCTGTGGCTGCCGATTGTGACGCCAGCGGAATCGTAACCAGCACCGTCATGCTGTTTACCGAAATCGGCTGCAAGACAGAGAGGGCAATGTCGGCCGCGGTGCCCGTACTACCAGTGCTGGTCGTAACTTGCCCCGTAATCGACGCGGGGGACCTGTTGCCTCCCGCCTGCAGCAACAGGGGCACAGTTCCCAACGCATCGCCGGGCTGCACGCCGGTGATTACTGTGCTTCCGTAGGCCACTTGTGCTCCGGTGACGGCGACGGCTACAACATCGTAGGTGCCGGAGGCAACTGGGCAGAAAACAAATGCCCCGCCAGCGTCCGTAACTGTCTCCATGATCACGCGGTCCACACCCGGACTGTCTTCTCGCTCCAGAGCTACAACCGTATTGCCGCTGGAGATGGATTGCCCGGTCACGCTGTCCACAATCCTTCCGTTAATCGAAGACGACGTCAGGCCGACTTCGCCGGCATGCAGGACCGGCTTGAGGCGAAACTGGCCGTTGCCTTGGGCCACGATTGAGGCGCAGGCGTCGAAGTCAATATCCAAATCTTTGGTTTCTCCCGCTGCGATCACGAACTGTCCGCCTGCGATCTGGCCGGATGGAATCTTCAGTCCAGTTTTCGATTGGCTTGAAAGCAAGAGCGGTTGCGGCGTGTTGGCGGGATTACTGCTCAGCATGACGCAGTTCGCCGTGTTTCCGCACAGGTTGGTTTTGACTGTCGTAGAGTCGCTCGCCAGAATGATCCGAATCTGTTGGTAGCTGCCGGGTTGAAGTTCGACCGCCGAGCCTAGCATCGCCAAGAAGCACTGGTTGTTGGTCTGCCCGAGCAAGTCCACTTGTTGTGGATCCTGCTGGAGATTCGGGGTGAGGTCGATCCAGCCCGGATCGTTGTCTCCAGCGCTGGAGTTGGCGTTGATCTGGACGTCAGTGATCGTGACGTATATATGGCTGAACGGTCCCTGCGGCCCCGAACACGTAGCAGGATCACTGACAGCTACGTTGACCATGGCCGGGGTGCTGGAATTCATGAAGTGGGAACTTCCGCCACTACAACTAAGCAGAAATAGACCGACACCACACACGACGGCAACCGCGCAAAGAATTGCACTTTTGGACATGGCAGAACCTCCGGTAACTGGAGACGAGTGGGAGCAAGAAATCTGACGGATGGCCCCACATAATGAGTGCATTTCTCATGCCTTTTCTGCACTGGCGCCTGCATTCCCTTGTCGATGAACGGTTTAGAGGTATAGTCCCACTGGTGGTGAGGGTCCGCAGAGATCGTCCTCGCGTAGATTTTTCCGGCAGATGTCCAAGGATTTGCCCGCCACGAATGGTTTAAGATCCATTCGTTCAAACTGTCATGCCAATTTGGGCTCCGAAATCCTTAGCCGGAATTCCCCATCATGAAATCGTCGTGCACGGGGTTGGAGATGGTCAAAGAGGAGAACATCAGATCGCCCGAAAGCTGACGGCTGCCGTCCGCTTCCATTACAATCGTGGTTTAACCTGCTTCGCTCCCATGGCATTGTAGGTATTCGCTCAGGGCTTTTGGCTTGCCGAACAGTAGTCGAACCAAGCCAATGGCCAAGAGGTAAGAGCTTCACCCATGACTCCATCCTCCCTCAACCCGCTCACCTTCCAGGAACTCATCCTGCGGCTGCAAACTTTTTGGGCCCAGCGAGGATGCGTGCTACAGCAGCCTTATGATGTGGAACTTGGGGCGGGTACGATGGCGCCGGAGACGTTTCTGCGCGTGCTGGGGCCTCAGCCATACAAAGTGGCGTACGTGCAGCCGTCGAGGCGTCCGGCGGACGGGCGCTATGGGGAGAATCCGAACCGCCTGTTCAAGCACATGCAGTTGCAGGTGATCCTGAAGCCACCGCCGGAGAACGTTCAGGAGTTGTACCTGGAGTCGCTCGGCGCGATTGGCATCGACCTGCGCCAGCACGACATCAAGTTCGAAGAAGATAACTGGGAAGCGCCGACGCTGAGCGCATGGGGCGTGGGCTGGCAGGTGATGCTCGACGGGCAGGAGATCACGCAGTTCACCTACTTCCAGCAGTGCGGGGGTGTGGATCTGTTTCCGATTTCTGCCGAGCTGACGTATGGGTTGGAGCGTATCGCGCAGTTCTTACAGGATTTGGATTCGATCTACGATATCGTGTGGGCGCGGGATCCGGAGTCGGGGCGTGTGGTGAAGTATTCCGACGTGCGCCTGGCGGATGAGCAGCAATTTTCGGTGTACAACTTCGAGGCGGCGAGTGTCGATCTTCAGTGGAGTCACTTCAATCAGTATGAGCGGGAGTGCTCTGTGCTGATCGAAGGATACTGGGCGGCGAAAAAGGGGAATGCCGACGAATTGGTGCGGCTGGGCCTCGGCGGATTGGTGGACAGTTCGGGGAACGCGATTGCCTCCGCGCGATTTCCGTTGCTGGGCGCGTATGACCTGTGTTTGAAGTGCTCGCATCTGTTCAACATTCTCGACGCCCGCGGCGCGATTTCGGTGACCGAGCGCGTAGGGGTGATTGCGCGCGTGCGGGCGCTAGCGGTGGGAATCGCGAAGGCTTGGGTGGATCAGCAGGAAGCTGCGCCCGCGTCGGACAAGTCCGATGAACCTAAGCTTGTGAGTGAGCGAAAGGAGAAGAATAAAAGGGAAACGTTGTCGCCAGTGGTGTCGTAGCATTCCCGTCCCGACAGCTGGCGAGATACCAGCCCTACTGACAAGGTTTCCACAGGATCATGTGACGAGCATCACATGCGGGCTGGACTCAGTTTTGAGACACTAGATGGTTTAAAGGCATGCCAGATTTCCTGCTAGAGATTGGTTGCGAAGAGATTCCGGCGCGGATGATCGACGCCGCATCGCAGGAGTTGTATGAGCGCGTGGCTGCACTGCTGCAACGCGAACGGCTCGCGACCACCGGAACAATAACGCGCTTCGACACTCCCCGCCGGTTGGCGTTGCTCGTGCCCGGCATTTGTGCGTCACAGCCTGATGTGACCGAGCAGATCAGCGGGCCTTCCGTCAACGTCGCATATAAAGATGGGCAGCCTACTCCCGCAGCCCACGCTTTCGCCAAGAAAGTCGGCATCGATGTCGGGCAGCTTGAGAAGGTTACGACTCCCAAGGGGGAGTATCTCTCCGCAAAGGTGACAAAGAAGGGTCGCGGCGCGTCCGAGATTCTTGCGGAATCGCTTCCGAAGGAACTGTCTTCGGTCTACTGGCCGAAGAACATGTACTGGCGCAAGCCGAATGAGCGCTTCGTTCGCCCGGTGCGCTGGCTGGTCGCCATGCTCGACGGCGAGACAATCCCGCTCGAATTTGATGGGGTTCGGGCAGGGAAGAGCTCTCGCGGACACCGGATCTTGTTTGACGGAGCGGTGATGATCCCGCGGGCTGGCGAAGGTTACGTGGATGCTCTGCGAGCGGCCAGGGTTTTAGGCCGTGCCGAGCGGGAGCATCAGATTCGCAAGGTCCTCGACGCCGCGACACGCACCATCCCCGGCGCACGCTGGCGCGAAGATAAGGTGTTGCTCGACACCGTGGTCAATCTGAGCGAGTTTCCTTCGGCCATTCTGGGCGGGTTCGATCCCCAGTTTCTAGCCCTGCCGGAAGAGGTTCTGGTGACGGTGATGCGGGACCACCAAAAATATTTCGCGATCGAAGATGCGAACGGAAAACTCCTGCCGCACTTTCTGGCGGTGCTCAACACCGACAGCGATCCGCAAGGATTGATACGCCAAGGCAACGAACGTGTGCTGCGGGCACGTTTCAATGACGCGCGTTTCTTTTGGCAGACGGATCAGAAGCGGTCCTTATTGGACCGGCTCGAACTGCTGCGCCACGTCACGTTCCAGAAGGATCTGGGCAGCTACTACGAGAAGACGCAGCGCGTGCAGCGGTTGTGCAGTTGGTTGAGCGAGATTCTCAAGAGCGACGGCATCGCGGTGCGCCCCGGCGTCGTTCATAAGGCCGCTTGCCTGGCGAAGAGCGATCTGACTACCGAACTGGTGAAGGAGTTCACGGAACTGCAAGGGATCGTGGGCGGTCTGTATGCGCGGGTGCAGCAACTTGATCCCAGCCTGCCCGAGGCGACGCGGATGGCGATCGCCGACACGATCTACGATCACTACAAGCCCGAGTCGACCGATGATGACGTGCCGCAGTCGACGGAAGGCGCGGTGCTTTCGATTGGCGACAAGGCCGATACCATCGCAGGCATGTTTGCGCTTGGACTGGTGCCCAGCGGGTCGAAGGATCCGTTTGCCCTGCGGCGGCAGGCCAATGCGATTGTGAAGGTGATTGCAGAGAAGAAATTGCCGCTTCGGCTCGGTGATCTGATGCGCGATGCGCACGCGGGATATCAGAAATCGGAAGCGGAGAAGAGGTTTGTTGACGACGCGAATTTTTATGAGTCCGTGAGCATGTTTTTCCGCGAGCGGCTGGAGTTTTATCTGCGGGATGTGCGCGGGTACGCCTATGACGTGGTGAAGGCGGTGCTCGGGGCCGACGCGGAGGACGTGGTGGACGCCTTGGCGCGGGCTGAGGCGGTGAAGCAGGCTCTCTATATGCCCGAGTTTCAGGCCATTGGCGCCGCTTGCAAGCGCACGAGGAACATCCTGAAACAGGCAGCAGAGAAGGGAATTGAGCCGGCGGCGAAATTCCAAGACCTCCCACAGTCGGCGCCCGAGGAAAAGGATTTGGCGGCCTTTGTTGCGACGTACGCACCAAGAATCGAAGCGCATCGAAAAGAGAAACAATACGGTGATGCTCTGCTCCTCCTGTCGAAGGCTCGCGAACCCGTGGACAATTTCTTTGACAAGGTCATGGTGATGGTCGAGGATCAGCGGCTGCGCGCAAATCGGCTCGCGCTGCTGCAAAATTTACTGAGGGAGTTTTCGACGATCGCTGACTTCTCGGAGATCGTGACGGAAGGAAAAGCATAGGGACCTTCCAGCGGGAACGGCAGGAGACACACAAAGAGATTCGTTGGGATCAGTACTAGAAAATCCAGAAACACGAAGGACTCATATGGCGACAGTTACTCTCCCTGAAGCGGAAGTGCAGGAAACCAAGAAATCCACGACCAAGTACGTGTACTTTTTTGGCGGCGGCAAAGCCGACGGCAACGGCAAGATGAAAGACGTGCTGGGCGGCAAAGGCGCAGGTCTGGCCGAGATGACCAATGCTGGTCTGCCCGTGCCTCCAGGATTCACGATTCAGACGGAAGCTTGTCGCGAGTACATGCGCGGCGGTCTTTCGCCCGACGTTGACAAGCAGATGGACGAGGCGTTGTCGAAACTGGAAGCACTGCAAGGACAGAACTTGGGTACGGGCGAGAATCCGTTGCTGGTGAGCGTGCGCTCGGGCGCCAAGTTCTCCATGCCCGGCATGATGGACACAATTCTCAATCTCGGCTTGAACGATAAGAGCGTCGAGGCGCTGGCGAAGCGCAGCAATAATCCACGGTTTGCCGCGGATTCGTACCGGCGGCTGATCCAGATGTTCGGCAACGTCGTGCTCGACATCGAGAAGTCGGCGTTCGACGAAGTATTTGACGCCAAGAAGAAACAGAAGAAGACCAAGCTCGACACCGATCTCGACGCCCAAGATCTGCAGGATGTGATTGTCGAGTACAAGAAGGTCGTCAAGAAGCATGCCAAGCGTGACTTCCCGCAGGATCCGCGCCAACAATTAGTGATGGCGCGCGATGCTGTGTTCCGCTCATGGCAGAACGACCGGGCCAAGCACTATCGCCGGATCAACAACATCGACGACATGCTGGGGACCGCGGTCAACGTACAAGCGATGGTGTACGGCAACTTGGGTGACACCAGCGGCACGGGTGTTGGGTTCACGCGGAATCCCGCCACAGGAACGAGCGAGTTTTATGGTGAATTTCTGATGAACGCTCAGGGCGAGGACGTTGTTTCGGGCGTGCGCACTCCGGTTCCGATCCTCGAGCTGCACAAGATCATGCCCGAGGTCTACGACCAGTTACGCGACATTACCTCGCGTCTGGAGAAACATTACAAGGACATGCAGGATTTTGAGTTCACCATTCAGGACGGCGAATTGTACATGCTGCAGACCCGCAACGGCAAGCGCACTGGGCTGGCGGCGGTGCGGGTGGCGATCCAGATGGTTGAGGAAGGGCTGATCACCAAGGATGAAGCGATCTTCCGCGTCGAGCCGAACCAGTTGTATGACTTCCTCGTCCCGCGACTGGATGAAAAGAGCACGAAAGTCGAAGTGCTGGCGACAGGCTTGCCGGCTTCTCCGGGCGCGGCAGTCGGTCAGATTGTCTTTACTGCGGACGCAGCGGTGGAAATGGCTGGCCATGGAAAGAGTGTCCCCGTAATTCTGGTGCGCGCAGAAACTACTCCGGAAGACATTCACGGCATGGAAGTCGCCAAAGGCATTCTTACTTCTCGCGGCGGCATGACCAGTCACGCCGCGGTTGTAACCCGCGGCATGGGCAAGTGCTGCGTGGCGGGTGCAGGCGACATCGATGTCAACGAAAAAGCACGTGAGATGCGAGTGAAGGGTCAAACGTTCAAAGAAGGAGACTGGATTTCTCTGGATGGCACGACCGGCCGGGTGATCAAGGGAAAACTGGGCACGCTGGATCCTTCCCCGCACGATCCTGAGCTGCAGAAATTCATGAACTGGGCCGACCCACATCGCAAGATGAAGGTTCGTGCTAATGCAGACATTCCGCGTGATGCGATTCAAGCCCGTGCATTCGGGGCAGAAGGAATCGGTCTTTGCCGCACCGAGCATATGTTCTTCGGCGAAGAGAGAATTCCGCACATGCGCGCGATGATTCTGGCGGATAACGAAAAGGACCGGCGGGCTGCGCTGAAGAAGTTGCTTCCGATGCAGAGGAAGGACTTTGACGGAGTCTTTAAAGCCATGGATGGTCTGCCGGTGACGATCCGCACGCTGGATCCGCCGCTGCACGAGTTCTTGCCGCGTCGCGAAGAGTTGATGGTGGACATCGCGCTGCTGCCTTCCTACGACGCCAAGCATAAGAAAGAGCTGGTGGCAAAGTACAAAGACTACGGTGCAAAGGCAGTGGGAGATCTTAAGAAACTACTTCCTGCGCTGCTGGCCCGTGTGGAGCAGTTGCACGAGTTCAATCCGATGCTCGGCCACCGCGGCTGCCGCCTCGGGATCACCTATCCGGAAATAACCGAGATGCAGGCGCGAGCTATTTTCGAGGCCGCTATCGATTGCACAAAAAAGGGCATCAAAGTGCTTCCCGAGATCATGATTCCTCTCGTCGCCACTCTCAAAGAAATGGCAAATCAGGGCGCGATCGTACGGCGAGTGGCGGACGAAGTGTTCAAAGAAAAGGGTATGAAGGTCGACTACGTGGTCGGCACCATGATCGAGTTGCCGCGCGCAGCGTTGGTGGCGGACGAGATCGCCAAAGAGGCAGAGTTCTTCTCTTTCGGCACGAACGATCTGACACAGACTACGTTCGGCTTTTCGCGCGACGATGTGAACAAGGTGTTGCCGACCTACCTGGCCGAGGGCATTTTGAAGCAGGATCCGTTCGCGGCGCTGGATCAGGAGGGTGTGGGACAACTGGTGAAGATGGCGACGGAGCGCGGGCGGAAGACGCGTCCGACGTTGAAAGTAGGAATCTGTGGCGAACACGGCGGCGAGCCGTCGTCGGTGGAATTCTGCTATCGCACCGGCTTGAACTATGTCTCGTGCTCGCCGTTCCGCGTGCTGACGGCGCGGTTGGCGGCGGCGCAGGCTGCGGCAACCGAAACATTGAAAGTCGAGGCTGGACGAACGAAGTAAGAACTTCAATCATGGAGGGCATAGGGATCACAGAGGAGAACTCTGGATTCGCTGTGCTCTCTGTGGTTTATTGCACTTTCTGTAGACGGGCGATCAGCTTTTGTGGAAGACTCTCTTCCGATTCCGACCAGAGGCGACGCGAAGTGGCGCGCGTGTTCATTTCCGCCTTCTTGGTGAACTCGACCAACTTCGCGACGTTGTCGCGAATCTTGGCCTGGGTTTCTTCCGTAAGTTCGACACTCTCCTGAACGAAAAGCGAGTCGAGACCGAAATCGATTTCAATGTGGCCAGTTTCGTGGTGTGCTCCATCGTCGAATTCTTCGCCCTGCAGAATGAACTTCACGAGACTCGGGATAAGGTGCCACTGGTGGCCGGTCTCGTCGGGCGTCCAGAGATCCCAGTAGGCGTCAAAGACATAAGCATAGTCATCGTGAATAAGGTCAGCCGCGACGATCACCGCTTCTTCCAGTCCAATTCCAGGGGCGAAGCGGCGCTCCAGCACGCTGGCTTCGTTCCACGAGACCGGCTGTACGGAGGCGTAAGTAATCCCGGGACGCTGTGCGGAAAAAGGAAACTGCTGCAACACCGCCAGAGCGTGCGGCAACATAGCCGGACCAGAGAAATCCGGAAACCAGAGACTGAGATAAAGAGGATCGGCCATGGGATTCAGTGAGAATGCAGTCTTGATTGTAATGCCGACTATGCCGAAGGGAGTGTGCCGGAAGCGCAGGGCGCCGTCGTGGAGTACGCCCGATGCCTAATTCCCAACACCCTTTATTTTGACAGTGAGAATTGCGACTGTTAGTATCAGAGTCTGGCCTCAGGGTTCCCGCCAAAACCAACGTCCCCGTCGTCTAGCCCGGCCTAGGACATCGCCCTTTCACGGCGGTAACACGGGTTCAAATCCCGTCGGGGACGCCAACAAAATAAAAGATTTATTGGAGTCGGGCCATTTCGCCGTGGGTTCGAAAGGGTTCGATAACAGAAAGTCACTCCTTGAAAGCATGTTCTCCCGCCAGTTCTTATCTCGGCAGCAGAATCATTTTTACCAACTTCGTCTGTGCGGCACGCTTGGTTGAAGTGACTGCCTGGGTATAGGTATCCGCCGTCACTTTGTAGTTCGAATGGCGCAACAACTCCTGAATCGTCTTGATATCTTCGCCATTCGCCTTCATCAAAGTGCCGAACGTGTGTCGCAGCGTATGCCACCCCACGTTGCCCGGAATCTGTGCCGCTTCGAGCGCCGGCTTGAGATGGGCGCGAAAAAGCGACCCCGGCCAATACGGTTGTTTGCCCTTCTTGTGTGGACTGGCAAACACCCAATCGCCCGGTTGGGCATAGGGAGCCTGGAGCTTCCAATTCAGCAGGACCTCGGCCAATTCCGCGTCGAGCGGGATTGGCTTGCGCGAAGCTTCCGTCTTGCAGCGGGTGATCTTCTGCTTGACCACGGCACGAGTGACGTTTACCTCTAACGCTTCGAAGTTCACGTCTTCCCATTTGAGG
>DATKFH010000003.1:0-4298 GCA_035511455.1 Candidatus Sulfotelmatobacter sp.
AGGCAGCGAGCAAGGTGTCGATTTCGGACTCTCGCCCATATAGTTTCTCTTGAATCAGCAGCCGGTTTGGCGTGTCGTGTTCGCCGAGCGGGAAGTCGTCGATACGATTCCGCGTTTCCCATTCTTGAAGGCAGCGCCGAAGATCACTGCCGGCGCCCGCCGCGGTTTGATAGCGGTCCTCAGCCGTCTTGGCGAGCAACTTCATGACGATTGCCGAAACCGGGCGCGGAACACTCTTCAGCCTCTCATGTGGGGGTGTCGGCTGTCTTGCGATGTGGGCGTGCACGAGTTCCATTGGATCCGAAGCCGTGAATGGAAGGGTCCCGGTCAGCATTTCGTAGAGCGTCACTCCGACAGCATAGAGATCGCTCCGGGAATCGATCGAGCGATTCATTCGCCCGGTTTGTTCGGGAGGCATGTAAGGGAGTGTTCCGGCGATGAACTCGGGAGGTTCGGGCGCCTGGCGCTCGCGCGGCAGGCGCGAAGCGATCCCGAAACCCATGAGCCGGACCTGGCCCGTCACGGGATTAACGAGAAGATTTGGAGGCTTCACGTTCTTGTGGATCAGCCCCTTCTCATGCAACCCGCCGAGTGCGGTTGCGATACCGACCGCGAAGCGCAGGAACTGCGTCAACTCCATCGGTCCCGGAAGCAATCGATCGAGAGTCTCACCACCACGATCTTCGAGCACGAGCGACATCTGTCTAGGTTGCTCGGAGACGGCGAGGGGTCGAACCGCCCAGGCTGGGTCGAGTTCATCCCTCAACGAGTATTCGTACTCGACCTTTTTTATGGTCTCCAACGCTGGCTGCATCGACGCAGGAACTAGCAAGAGAACGGATGGTGAACCGGGCAGGTCCAAGTTCTCGCCCCGGTAGAGGATGAATTCCTCATCCTTCCGGAGAGGTTTGAGCACATACTGTGAGAGTTCCACGATGGTGGTCCTCCAACTTCAGGGCGTTTCGTCGTCGACAATCACAAATTGCAGCCGGGCTAGGCCTCGAACATTTGCAAAAAGATTAGTGGAGAGTGCTCAAAGCGTGCATCGCGGTCAACAAGACTATCATCATGCAGGCGGCCAATACTGGTCTCACTGGAGGCTTGACCCCTGAGGGAAGCGATTGTGACCGCGATATCATTATCGATTGATCGACCAAGCTTCCAGGCTGAACGACGGCCAGCGCGTGAGCTATTCTGTCCAGCAGAGAGGGGGAACTCCGTCCCGTCTGCGCCAACGAGCGCCATCTGCTCGTAGGCGATCGCCCAGCCTTCCGCTGTCGTATCGGCCTCGGCGTTGACGGCTACGCTGCTCTCTGTCTTACCGGCAAAGTACTCAGATCGATGCGTCATTATTTAGTGTCCTTGTCTGGACCGAGGATGGGCTGCTCGCGGAACCACCGTGAAGCTCCAGCACACCATCAAAACTCCAGCTTCAGCCCGTATTGCATGATGCGAGGATTCACGCTCATAGCGCTGATCTTTCCGAAAGTGCTCGGACTCGAGACAAAGCCCGCGGGATTTGCAAAGTTCGGGTGATTAAGAACGTTGAAAACCTCCCAGCGGAAAACGATCCCGACCTGCTCTGTGAGTTTGGTGCGCTTGATGAGAGCTGCATCGAAGTTGTGCTGGTCCGGCCCTCTAAGGATGTTCCTCCCTAAACTCCCAAAGATCGTCCCATCGCCGGAAACTGGAAACTGGCCATCGATCAGACCTCCCGCGTGCATGAGCGTCGCCGGAACAAACGCGCTGGTGTTGAAGAACTGATTAACGCGGCTGCTCACATTACCGCTCTTAATCGCATCCTGCAGCGTCGCCCCCGGTGCCAGGCTACCTGTGGTGAAGGAAGTTGCTGGCCCGAAGAGCGTGCCGGCGGCGCTGTCGTAAATACTGAATGGGAGTCCGGACTGGAGCGTCGCGACACCGGAGAAGGCCCACCCGGATAAGAGTCGGTTGCGGTTCACCGGTTGGGGTAGAGTCCACGTGGAGCTGAGGACGAAGCGGTGCGTGCGATCGAAATCCGAAGGACCTCGCTGAGCACCGAGGTTGTGCTGATCATTGAACACCTGCTGGCCAAAGATCGGAGTGCCGTAAACGCCAAAAGCTGCAGAGCCAAGAGTGTCGCCGGCAGTATCAATCGATTTGGAGAAAGTATAAGCCGCCAGGATCTGAAGGCCATGGCTCAATCGCTTTTTGATGGTTGCTTGCAGAGAGTTGTAGTTGCAGTTTCCGCTGCTCTCGACCCTAAAGGCAATCGGCTGGAGCCCGAGAAAAAGGACTCGTTCCACCGCATTGGCGGCCGAGTTGGTGGACAACCCATTCACAGGATTGGCGGGACTGGCAAGAAGAGACTGATTATTGCTTCTTGATATGGGAAGGTGTGTGCTTTTGGCACCAGCGTAGGCGAGCGAAATTAGGAAACTCTTGTACTGCTGCTGAACCTCCAGGCCATATTGCTGAACGGTCGCCTCTCTGAAAGCAGGATCAATGATTACTGCGACGAAAGGGTTATGATCCCCCGTGTAAGGCGGACCAGGCAGCATCGTACCGGCGAAGTTGGGAAAGGAAGACGCTGGGGGGAGTACCGGGAGCGGGAATTGCAGGCTGGCTGCGGCATTGGCCGCCCCGATCAAGTCCTTCGAGATGGTGAATGGCGGATTCAAAGCCAGGGTCGTACCGAGCGAATAGAAGTAGATGCGATTGGCGTAGATGCCATAGCCTCCCCTGATGACAAGATCGCGCGATGGGAAGGGCCGCCAAGAAAAGCCTAGACGCGGCCCGGGATGCAGTTGAACGGGGTCGTTAAGGAGTGTCGAATTTTTGCGCGGAAAGCCTGCCGGGGTAGGGCCGCCATAATTATCCGCCAAGACGAATCCGGAGGTCACAGGATTTGTGAATCCACCCGGCGGAGGCGGAACATAGAACTCTGGGTAGAAATTGGTCATGCGCCCATGGGCCTCGCTCGGCTGTCCATTGACCTCCAGTCGAAATCCCAGATTGAGCGTGAGAGCAGGCGAGACTTTGTAATCATCGACCACGAAAAAATGAGCCGCGGCTGAGCGCAATCCTATATCGGGAACCGCAGCGGTAACTGACGAAGCGAACACGTTGGAAAATGAAGTGCCATTGCCACCTGTATTCACCGGTCCCGCAGGCAAAGCGAGCAGAAAATCGGGAAAGGAAAGGAAGGTGAGCTCTCCGTCCGTGATATCCAATCTTGAATTGAATTGATTACGGAAAATCTCCGCTCCGAACCGGAGATTGTGCTTCCCGCGGGCCAAAGCGAGCGTGTCCGAGAAATAGAGATTGTTGTTCGCCGTCACGGCTTTATCGTTTGGCAAGTTGCCAAGCGAGAACGCGCCCAGTACCTGCATCTGTGGCAGGCTTCGCTCCTGCGTGTCGCCGACACGGCTGATCCCCACCGACTGAGCCGTCAGCGGTGCCGGGGTGAAGCCTCGACCGATGATACGAGAGAAGCCGAAGCGGAATT
This sequence comes from Candidatus Sulfotelmatobacter sp., assembly GCA_035511455.1. Lineage (GTDB taxonomy): Bacteria > Acidobacteriota > Terriglobia > Terriglobales > Acidobacteriaceae > Sulfotelmatobacter. Next base: position 3,488 of record DATKFH010000003.1, read on the forward strand.
GATTGATGGCCTGCGGGGAGAAGATGTGCGTGTGTGCAATGGCCAGATTCCGGTTATTGAAGTCATGAAGCGCCGGGAATCCGGGGACGGAGGCCCCTGAGAACGGCAGGTTCAGATTCGTGTTCGCGAAGAAGAATTTCGTCGATAACTGATCGGCCTTTGTCAGGCTTACATCCAGATTCGTGTTGAACTGGTCTTCATCGTAGTGTCCGGGCAAGACCGCTGTGTAATTGACGCCACCACCCGCAGTCTGCGGACTCGGAATCACAAACGACCCATCGGGATTTCTGGCGTTCAGCAGATTGAGAGCTACCGGATTGATGTTCGATCCATCGGGCGCGATCTTTACCCCTCCGAACAATCCTGTTTGACCAGCGAACACCGCTCCGAGCGCGGCCGGCGTTCGGAGCGCTGGTATGGGCGGTAGACTTAGGGATCGCACACTGCCGGCGAGCGAGGCCGCATTCGCGTCGCGTGTCGCTTGATGAGAAACGAAGAAAAAGGCTCGCTTCCTGGACCAGGGCACGGGGCCGCCCAGCGTGCCACCGGGCTGGTGGCGGCGCAATTCTCCTCTAGCTACGCCGGTTGCGTTCGCAAAGAAATTGTTCGCGTTCAAGGCCTCGTTGCGGCCAAAGTAGTAGGCGTTCCCATGAAGTTGGGCGGTACCCGACTTGGTCTCTACGATGACGTTGGCGCCGCCGCCTCGGCCATATTGAGCATCGTAGAGCGAATTCTGCACCTTGAATTCCTGAATGGTGTCGGGAGCGGGAATCGCCAGCCCACCACCACTGTTAGAGGTGGCCTCCGTCAT
>DATKFH010000004.1:0-63163 GCA_035511455.1 Candidatus Sulfotelmatobacter sp.
GTTTGTTGGCGCGCAAGAGCATCGGGCCGCCTTGCTGGATTTTGGAATTTTGCTCAGGCGCCGTTACTGCTGGCGTCGTGGGCCAACACCGGTTGGTGAATTGCCCACCGCGGCGAATGAGCTGATCGGCCGAGGAGACGAGGACACGCTCAGAGGGGAGGCTGCTTTAAGCAGTTAGAATGCGCGTCGGACGGCCAAAGCCTGCAAATGCCGATCAATTGCTCTCCTGCCCAGGTACGCCTATTGACATCTGTACCATCAGAGCAATATTTGTAATGTGCTCTACTATGTGCTTCGGGAAGACATAACTGAGCGGGCGGAGATGCGGGAGGTCTTCCAAGACGGGAGGCTCTTTCAGAGTCGTGGGTTCATCAGGATCGGCGTACCCGTCTTGACGCACCAAGTCCAAAAATCTCTGCTTGTTGTCTGGGCTGGTGAAGGAGAACCACAGTTCGTATGCAGGGATGTCTTCGTTCGGATCGCCGATCTGAGCAATCATCTGCGTGTTCGTAATCAAGCTGAAGGCGAGGAGCTTTCCCATGTACTCTAAATCGGCACTGAGGTCCTCGTCTTTCGGCAGCATGATGACCTCTACGAGCCAGTCCTTCTCGTCAAGCCAATATGGTTCAAAATTATCGTCGTAGTGCACCATGGCTCAAGCGTAACGTGGAGCTGGGCGGCGCACAATGGCACCACCGCGTCAAAAAATGATGTGTGTGTCAGGTGTTTTCGGAACCGGATGCACGAACAACGTGGAGCAGTGGCAGCTACGATGTAGGAGGGACCAAGAGGTAATGAGCAAGCGCCGGATGGCGGAAGTTCTTGAGTGGGAAACCGCATCGGGTCGCTTTGAGGGAAGAAAGCCAAAGGGCAGTGCAGCCTCGAGACCGCCGCCAAAACAGCACCAGAAACAGGACAAACAACAATGTGTTACTCCTGCCTGCCACTCCTCCCGGTGAACATGCAGATCAGCTCTTGCGGTTGTTGGGCTTTCGCTTAGCCTTCAGGGATCGAGCACGAGCCGCGGCCTTGGAGGCTTTAGTAGCAATCCTCTTCCGTTCTTCAGCACTGAGGGACTTAGCACGCGCTTTGCCCCCTTGCCGAGCCAACTCGATTCGGGCTTTCTTTAAGACCTCCTCATCCATTGCACAAATATTACACCTTGCAAGCAAGATGGCTAGAGCACATCCAGATTCGGCTTGACACCTTGCCAGCAAGGTGGGATATTCGGACACTGAAATGCTCCGACATCTCCTGGCGACGTCAAGGTGAGGGAGGACGAGTTGTCCAGACGTAACCGCTATCAGTTTGGAACTCTCGAACTTCGGAAACGGATCAAAGGCCCTGCCGTATGGATATTCCGCTATCGGGATCGACAGCAACCGGCCGTAACGCGACCGGCCATAACTCTGGGCACGGTCGAGGACTATCGTTCTCAAACGGAAGCGAGGCGCGCGGCCGAGGGCCTGCGACTGCAAATCAACAACGGCCTGCCCTTGCGAGAAGCCGTAACCTTCCAAGGTCTAATCGACCGATACATAAGAGAAGAGATCGAGCAAGGCGAGCTTGCCCATACAACCAAGGAAACCGAGCTCAACCGTATCAACAAACACATTTCACCCAGGTGGGGAAGATGTCTGCTCAAGGACGTAAAACCTTATCCGGTTCAGGCTTGGCTCCGCAAGTTGGCGGTCGCACCGAAAACCAAGGGCCACCTGCGCGGGCTCATGTACCGATTGTTCGAGAAGGCCATGCTTTGGGAGCTTGTTCCCTTCGAGCGAAACCCGATCGGTCTGGTCGAACTAAAAGGAGTCAGCAGACGGCTCAAACCACCGCGGATTCTGACGCAGCACGAGTTCGCAGAGCTGCTCAATCAACTTCTTCAACCTTACCGATCGATGGTTCTTCTCGCCGGCTGTACAGGATTGCGAATCAGCGAGGTTCTGGGATTGCGCTGGCAGTCGATCGAGTTCGAGCGCTTAGCGGTGGTAGCCACCGAAGGGTGGGCTCGAAGCCAAACAACAAAGCTGAAATCCGAATACTCACAGGACGAACTGCCTCTGGACCCGGGCGTTGCGACCGTCCTTCTGGAGTGGAAGCGCCTCTGTCCGGAGACGTCCGGGAACTGGGTATTCCCCAGTCCAAGGACCAACAGGCCCTACGATTCAAGCTCTTTGCGCAAGAAGGTGCTGAAGCCAGCGGCGCAACGGGCAAAGATTCAGAGTGCGATTGGTTGGCATTCACTGCGTCACAGCTATCGAGCCTGGCTCGACGACACTGGGGTTCCAGTTGGCGTTCAGCAGAAGCTGATGCGCCACGCCAACATTTCAACTACGATGAATGTGTACGGCGGTGCGTTCATGGACGCAAAGAGAAGAGCCAACACATCCGTCGTGCAGCGGATTCTCTCCCAAAAACAGCCCAAATAGCGAAAGGCCGCGTCAGAGCGGCCTTGGCGGGAAATTATTTTCGCTTAATGGACCATTTTGGACTACAACCGAAAATCCAAAAATCCCGTAAACCTATGATTTCTTTGGTTGCGGGGGGTGGATTTGAACCACCGACCTTTGGGTTATGAGCCCAACGAGCTACCAGACTGCTCCACCCCGCATGAAGATGATAACAATGGTGCGGAGTGCCGTCAAACGGTGGCGTGATGCGAATCGGTCCGAACGCGGTTCGCGCGCGCGGCTGCGCCATTCACCGCGTGACACGTTTCTTCCGTCCAGCGCAGCCCCGCCAACTAAGTCAGAACCCTTCTAGATCTGGAGGCGTGAAGTACGATGCGACACCCAGAGATGCGGCATCCTTTGGTGGCCTACGGTATCTAAGCTGGAGTGGTTTGCGCCCCTGGATTGCCCCATGTTAGCGTTCATCATCCGCAGAACTAAAGGAGGTCGTCATGCCCAGGAAGGACGTTTCCGCTAAGCATCAAGCCACCCTCAACTCGCAACCGCGGATTCACCAGCACGCCCGAGAGATCCAAGATTACGGCAAGGTGTTGCATGCTCTGCCGCTAGAACTCGAAGAGCCTGTACGCCAGGAAATGACCGAGCAATTGAATCTCTTGCTTGCCGATACTATGACCTTGCGCGACCTCTACAAAAAGTCGCACTGGCAGGTCGCTGGGCCGACGTTCTATCAGTTGCACCTGCTGTTTGACAAACATTATGAAGAGCAGGCGGAGATCGTCGACACCATTGCCGAACGTATCCAACTGCTGGGTGGAATCTCAATCGCCATGGCGGCGGATGTTGCCGAGAACACGCGGATCGAGCGTCCCCCGCGCGGCAGGGAAGAAGTGCCAGTTCAGATTTCCCGCCTGCTCGACGCGCACCAGATCATCATCGGAAATTGTCGGCAACTGGCGCGCCGCGCCTCCGAACTCGGCGACGACGGCACCAACGATACGGCGGTGAGCGATGTGCTGCGCCGTAACGAACTGCAGGTATGGTTTCTCAGCGAGCATCTTGTTGATATGCCGCTTGTGCATGCAGAAGAACCAAGTGCGCGAAAGGCCGGCTAGAGTCGATAAGAAGAGTGCGGGCCTGGTCCGAACCATGCCCGCTTTGTTCTGCTGCAGCGAAGGGATTATTCGGTCGTTGCGGCCTGCACATTGTCATGGTCGTAGTATTCGTAGGCCGACATCGGCTTGTCGCCGCTTTTCTTCCACGGACGGGAATCCTCAGGCAGCTTGCCTAGAACGCGAGCCATCTCCCGGATGTGCATCGCGACTGTGCCGCAGCATGCACCAATAAAGTTGACGCCGAGTTCGCGCGCTTGCACCGCATAGTCCGCCATCTCCTTGCGCGTGAGTTGCAGAGGATCGAGCGCATAGGGAAATTCCGGAAGACTGGTGAAGTCCGGCTTTTCTTTCGGTGTGCGATAGGCGACCGGCTGGCAGGCCAGGAATCCGGACACAGCCTTCCGCATCTGTTCCATCGGGCCAAGAATGTGCGTCGGCGGACGGAGACAATTCATGCCAACGATGTCGGCCCCCGCATCGAACAGGGCCTTGGCCGCGTCGGCGGCATTTTTTCTCTCTGCGGTCTCGTCCTTGTTCTCGAAGCAAATCGTGACCATCACAGGCAATCTCGTTTGCTTGGCGCGCTCCACGGCGATAAGCGCTTCGCCCAGCCAGGAAAAGGTTTCTCCGATGATGAAGTCGACGCCCTCGTCCACTTGGACCGCGAGTTGTTCGTCAAAGGTCGCGCGAACACGATCGGCGGCCGATGGACTTCCTGGTTCGTACATCCACGTCAGGCTTAGATTTCCGGCGACCAGGCAGCGATCGCCCGCGACCTCCCGCGCCACCCTGACTGCGGCCCGGTTGAGATCCTCAAGTCGGTCCTGCAGTCCAACCGTCGCCAGTTTGTCGCGACTGGCGTAGAACGTGAGAGCTTGCAGGACTTCGGCGCCCGCCTCGCGAAACTCAACATGCAGTTCCCGGAGCGCATTCGGATACGTCAGCGCAACCTCGGGCGTAAACGGGCCAGCGCGCACCCATCCACGCTTTTCCAGTTCCAGAAGATAGCCCCCATCGCCAAGCACCGGCCCTTCCTGCAAACGTTCGAGAATGCCCTTCTTTTCCATATCAGCTCCTGAGAGTTACTAATCGTTTACGTATTCGTATTCCGCTTTGATCGGCTGGTCGAGCGCAAAGCGGTCCGTCCGAAATGCTTGAATGTCCACGGTCTTTGCTCGGCCATCGACTACCAGTTCGCTCATGACCAGCCCAATCGCCGGAGAAATCTTGAACCCCATTCCCGAAAAACCCGCGCATACATACAGCCCGGCTATCCCGGGAATTTCGCCGAGCAGAGGTCGCGAGTCAGGCGTCATGTCATACACGCCGGTAACGCCGCGCATGACTTCCGCACCGGCCAGTTTCGGAATGCGGCGGTAAGCGCGCTCGATGATTTCTTCCAGAGACTCGTCGGAAGCCCGCTGCGGAAAATCATCTGGATCGACAGGGCGCTTTCCGTAGAAATCTCCCACCAGAAACTTGTCATGCGCATCGGAGCGAAAATACGTGGCCGAAACTGAATCAATACAGGCCGAGCGTCCGCCTCGCATGCCAGCCGCGTTTCGTAGAATCGCTACTTGGTGGAACTCGCACTCGATGGGAAGGTCGCATCCGACCGCTGCAAACAGCGGCCTCGTCCACGGTCCAGTGGCGGAGATGACGACGGGCGCTGTGATGGTGCCGTGGTTGGCCGTCACTCCGCGAACCCGCCCGGCCTCAACCATGAATTCGGTGGCCTGAGTGCGCGAAAGATAGTGAACGCCCAGGTCGCGGGCGGCTCCTAGAAACTCTCCCGCCACCGCGGCACCGTCGCCGTATCCGGAGTCTGGCTCATAGGCGGCGAGTTCCACTTCGTCGACCTTCCAGTCCGGCTCGAGTTCGTGCAGTTGAGTCCGGTCGACAAGTTCGACTTGTGCGCCGAGGGACCGTTGCATATTCACATTCCGCTGGAGTCGGTCGGTTTCCTGAGGATGTACGATGCGTACGAATCCGGTCTTGTGAAAGTCGCCGGGTTGCCCCACGATCTCCCGCCAGTTCTGAAACATATGCAGGCTGATGACCGCCAGCCGCAACTCCGGCGGAAAACTGTAATGCATGCGGATCAGCGAGGAGGATCGCCCACTCGCACCGCGCCCGACGTGATCTTTATCGATCACCACAATCTTTCCCGCCTTACGCCGGGCGAGGTGAAAGGCGATCGACGCGCCCGTTACGCCGGCACCCGCGATCACGATGTCGGCCGTGTTCAATCGCGAATTGGAATTTCCGTTCCCGGTGGTCACGCGGCCGCCTCCTGTAATCGACCCTTCTTCCAGTCGCGAAGGGCCTGATGCGCGGCATTGCGCCCGGGTGCTCCAGTCACTCCGCCTCCCGGATGCGCCCCCGCGCCGCACAGGTACAAACCGGCAATCGGAGTGCGGTACTGCGACCATCCTGGCACGGGACGCATAAAGAAGAGCTGCTCCAGGCGCAGGTCTCCGTGAAAAATGTTTCCTTCTGTCAAGCCATACGTGCGCTCAAGGTCAAGCGGAGTCAGCACCTGCCGCGCGACGATGGCGCCGGGCACGTTGGGCGCGTGTTCGGCAATCTTTTTGACCACGCGGTCGCCGAGCAGTTCGCGCTTTTCGTCCCAATTGCCCTCGCGCAGGTGGTAGGGCACGTATTGCACAAAGCAGGTCAGGATGTGCTTGCCCGGAGGAGCCAGTGAATCATCGGCGTTCGAGGACACGACGCAATCCACCCATAATTGCTCGGGGATTTCACCGAACTTGGCGATGTCGTAGCAGCGCTCCGCAAATTCGAGCGAAGGAACCAGCGTGTAGAAGGTGCGCTCCAGCGCGGTCGCCTGCAGCGAAGTTCCCTCGAACATGGGTTCCTCCGCAAGCACAATATTCACCTTAGCGCAGGGGCCGGCCATTTTGATCGCGCGGACTGCGAATAGGAAATCTTCCGGCAACTCTTTCGTATCCACGAGTTTCAGAAATGTGCGCTTGGGATCAGCATTGGAAAGCACCATGCGCGCGCGAAGTTCCATGCCGTCTTCGAGGATGACGCTACGCGCCCGGCCATCGCGTACTTCCACGCGAGCGACGGATGCGGAAGTAAGAATTTCCACGCCCAACTTTTTTCCCGCCGCGGCGAGAGCCTGCGTGATCGATCCCATGCCACCCATCACGTGTCCACAAAACCCTTGCAGTTCGTGGTCTCCGCCGCTCAGCAGATGGAAGAGGAGTCCGATCGCAGTTCCTGGTTGATACGGTCCCCCATGTTTGCCGTACACATTGTTGGCCAGAAACATGGTCTTGATTTTCTCGGACTCGTAGTTGTGGTCGAGAAACTCCCCGAGGCTGCCGGTCAGAAAGGAAACGAGTTGAGAAATCTGCGCGCTCGAAATACCGCGAAACCGTTTGCCGACACGGAACATGTCGGCCCAACCCTTCATCGTCGACGTGTCGATCTCAGGCGGTGGTTCCATGAAAAACGGTTGCAAGTAGCGTGCCAGCTTTTTCAGCTGATCGTCGACTTGCACAAAGCGCGATGCATCTTTTGCGGAAATCTTCGAAAATTCCTGTTGCGCCCGACCGCGGTCGACCCACCAAGGAACGACTTGACCGTCGGGGAAGGGAACCTGAATCGCCGGATCGCAGGGAATCATGCGCAAGCCCTGGTCCGCCAGTCGCAGATCCGAGATCACTTCCGGCCGGAGCATGCTTGCAACATAGGAGGTGGTCGAGACACGACAGCCGGGAGCAATCTCTTCGGTCACACAACATCCGCCCACAATGTCTCGGCGTTCGAGTACTAGAGTGGATAGACCGGCACGCGCTAGATACGCGGCGGCGGTCAGTCCGTTGTGGCCGGCGCCAATGACGATAGCGTCATACACAGCGCCTGAGGGCTTACCCTTCGATTGACTGGAAGTCACGAATCTCATCCCACAGCCGCATAACATTATCCCAATTGGCAGCAAAAATGAAGTTGAAATCGATACGAGCGTGCGCTATGCTTTCGTGACTTAGAGTCACTCTATGCCCGGGATCGCAAGCAACCGAGTTGCACCTCCGCTTTACCAGCGGCAGCCCCCACTCCGTCCTCGTTCCGAAGCGAAGCGCGCGCGCATTATCGAGGCGGCCACGCTGCACTTTGCGGAACACGGCTATCACTCCGCGCGGGTCGGCGACATCGCGACCGCGGTGGGAATCGCCAAGGGATCGATCTTTCAACACTTCGGCAGCAAGGACGGCCTCTTCTTCGAGGTATACAAACGCGCCGTGCGCTCCTTCGCCAAATATCTGGACGCGCCCTCGGAGGTCCGACTGAAGGGGTTCTTCGATGTGCTCCGGTACTGGCTGGTGCGCACCGAACACCTCTTGCATGATGACTGGATCCCATATCGCATCTCGCTCCTCGGCAACTATGGCACCGACCTCGTGCTGAAACGCGAGATCAACCGCTTTCTGATTGAGGAGGACCCTTACGGCACGGTGAGCTTCGTCCGCTTCGGCCTGGAGCGGCATGAACTGCGCAAGGACATGGACATCGAGATGATCGTTTCCATCCTCGACTGGATGATGGAGCGGTTTCAGGATGCGCTGCTCACCGCCGAACTAGATCCCGGTCTGTTCCGGAGGCAAGGCGAAACGGCCGAGAAGAAAGAGGGCAGAATTCAACAGTTTCTCGCCGTAATGGAGCGAGCGATCGGGGCCGCCAGTGCCCATAGCCTGCCTCAAGCTGGCCGAGACTATGCTCGCCGCTAGAATGCCTGTGGCGCCGGTGCTGCCATTACTCGCTGCCTGATTTCACTTGTCGGTTTGGGAACTCACACATGCAAACCTCTATCGAACAGATTCTCTCCAGCTACGACGATCGCGCTCCTCTGGCCCAAGCTTCAACAATTCCCGCTTCCTGGTATGTCGATCCGCGGATCGCAGAACTTGAGCGGCTCAACGTGTTCAGCAAGACCTGGCAGCTAGTTGCTCGCACCGATCAAGTGCAAGCTGCTGGAGACTTCGCGACCGTCCGGCTCGCGGGCGAACCGATCGTGGTCGTGCGCGGCAGCGACCAAGTCCTGCGAGCTTTTTACAATGTGTGCCGTCACCACGCTGCCGCGGTTGTGACCCAGTCGTGCGGCCAAGCCTCAATCTTGCAGTGCCCGTATCACGGGTGGAAATATGGGCTCGACGGCTCGCTCAAGGGTATGCCTGAGTTCGAGGGCGTGCAAAATTTCGACCGCGGCCAGAATGGCCTGGTTCCCGCTCGGGTCGAGACCTGGGAGTGCTTCGTATTCGTGAACCTTGATACCCAGGCCTCGCCTCTGCAGGAGTTCCTCGGCGGACTAGTGAGGCGCATGGAGCCCCTGAGCCTTCGCAAACTCCACTATTTCGACCGCCGGACCTACGATATCCACTGCAATTGGAAGGTCTTCGTCGACAACTATCTTGACGGCGGCTATCACGTACCTCATCTCCACAAGGGGTTGAGTTCCGTCCTCGACTACAAGCAGTACACCATCGAAAACGAAGATCGCTATTGCCTGCAGTCAAGCCCCATGGTTGCGTCCGACGAGGACGCGGCCACCGGCGCCACGCGCAAAGGCGACCGCGCCCGGTATTTCTGGCAGTATCCCAATCTCATGATCAACTGCTACGAGGGATACATGGACACGAACTACGTGATCCCCGTCGACGCCGATCACTGCACGGTGATTTTTGATTTCTATTTCAGCGACGTAAGCGAACGCCGCCGTGAATACAACGCGGAGTCGGTTAATGTCGGCAACCGCGTGCAGGACGAAGATCTTGGAATTTGTGAAGATGTACAGCGCGGTTTGAAATCTCGAGCCTATGGCGCGGGCCGTCTTTCGGTGCGCCGCGAAGCCGGAGAGCAACTGTTCCACCGCCTGCTGGCCGCCGACTTGAAGGGAATTCCGGCAGTGTCGATTGCCGCCGCAGACTAGCACTTCTTTTCGCTCTGGAAAAGGTCATTGTGAAATTCCCTCTAAATCTCATCGCCGCATGCTGCTTCTTAGCCTCCGTGGCACCCGCTCAAGAGACTGCGATCCGCGCCGGGAAACTCATCGACCCGGATTCGGGGGCAGTCTTTTCCGACCAGATCATCCTCATTCACGACTCGAAGATCGAAAAAATCGGCAAGGGTCTGGCAATTCCGTCCAATGCGGTGGTCGTTGATCTCAGTAAGATGACCGTTCTGCCCGGTCTAATTGATTGCCACACCCACCTCGCCGACGGGGCCCGAACGGGTGACCCCATTGCGCAATTCAAAAAGACAGCTGCGCAGATTGCGCTCGAGTCAGTGCCGAATGCTCGTGCGATGCTGGAGTCGGGTTTCACGACGGTGCGCGACGTCGGTACCTATCGGGCACTCGGCGACATCGCACTCCGCGACGCCATCAACCGGGGCGACATCGTTGGCCCGCACATGTTCGTTGCGGGGGCGTACGTCACCATCTCCGGCGGCGCAGGGGCCTTGACCGGACTTGCTCCGGATATTCAGCTTCCCTGGGATCTTCACTACGGCGAAGCAAACAGCCCGTGGGAAGTGCGCAAAGTTGTTCGTCAGCTAGCACACGATGGCGTCGATCACATCAAGGTTCTTTCCAGCGGCGCGGTGCTGACGCACGGAAGCAATCCCAAGTCACAGGAGTTCACGCCAGAAGAACTGCAAGCTGCCGTCGACGAGGCGAGCCACTTTGGGCTCAGGGTCGAGGCGCACGCACACTCACCGGAAGGAATCAAGAATGCGATTCGCGCCGGAGTCGTGTCGGTCGAGCACGCAACTATGATCGAAGACGAAGGCATCGCCCTCGCGAAGCAGCACGGCACCTACCTCGATATGGATATCTACGACGAGGAGTGCATTGAGGAGGATGGAAAAAGAGGCACGGTCCCGCAGGATTTCCTGGAACACGATGCCGAACTTGGGCGGATCCAGCGGGACAACTTCCGCAAGGCAGTGGCAGCGGGAGTGAAAATGTCATTCGGAACCGACGCCGGTGTGTGCGCGTACGGCACCAGCGGAAAGCAGTTTGCCTTTATGGTGAAGTATGGAATGACGCCGATGCAGGCCATTCAAGCCGCGACCAGCAACGCCGCCGACCTGCTCGGTCACGCCAACGAGATCGGTTCCATCAAGCCCGGCACATCCGCGGACATCATCGCCGTCTCCGGCGATCCGCTGGCCGATATCAGGCTCCTGGAAAATGTCCAGTTCGTGATGAAAGCCGGGAAGACATACAAGCACTGACTAATCCCAGAGACTTAGCTGGCTGCGTCTTCTCGCCCGAGGCACGAATTCGTTGGCTTACTGATGGTCCCTCGGAATCGTCTCCTGCCAGGTTTTCGACTTGAGCATCTGCCCGTCCTTCAGCAACTCGCGCGTGTATTTGTAATAGAAATTCTTCTGATCCGTGGTTACCAGAAGATGTCCGCGCCACACCAGAGTCCGCCCCTTCAGCGCAAAGATGCTCTCGGCCTCCCCCCGCACAGAGCACATTTCGGGATGCACGTCATCCCCTTCATAGGTCAGATTTTCAAAATCATCTTCCGTGCCCCAAGGATAAACATAACCATCTTTGCCCTTCCAGTGCACGGTTGTTTTCTGACGGGCTTCGTCTCGTTCCGCGGTCCACTCTCCGGGCCAGGGGAAGCCTTCGTTCTTGATGTCGGTCCGGTGTTCGGAGGGTTGAGGCGGAGAAAAGTCCGGAGCGGGCGCTCCATGCAACGGCACTATGGGCAACAATAGCCGAGACCCGCTGCTGCCGCCAAGTTCGAGGGATGTTGTCATCGAGTAAGGCGTCGGAATGACCATCGGCCACAGGGCATTGGAGATTGCGACGCGAATACGGTGGCCCTTGGGAAACACCCACGACGTCAGGTGCATCTCGATGTCGAAGGGATAGACCTTCCCGGGCTCCAGATCACGGGGATCGCTCATCGATTCGCGGTGTGCTCCGTTGATTCCGGCGCCGGAGATTTGCGTGACCGTGCCGTCGGGAGCAACGTCGGAGAGGCGCGCGAACCAATCCGCCAACGGTGCCGTAGCCGAGGCCTCGAGCAAAGCATGCGGACGCCCGAGAATCGCAATATCTCTTGTGAGCGGCGGGGAATCATAAATCAGACTGAACGCATCGACTGGCCGCGGATCGCTCAACAGTTCCCCCCACCAGAAGCCGGCCTCGACCCCGATCGTAGGAACATACTTCAACTGATGTGTGGCCTCGGGCGCAACCGAGTCGGCGAGTCCGTGAGTCGGTTGCAGGAAGAGAGTCGTGTTCTTCACGTCCTTCGGTGGCCAAACGTCTTCGCGCCGCCATTCACCCGGCACAGTCTGCAAATTCAGATCGGGCGGATGCCAGTGCTGCACGTAAATGATGAGGCGCGGGTCCTGAAGCACTCCAGTGTCCTGTCCTTTGAGCCAGTAGTCGAACCAGCGCACTGCCTGGTCGCGCCATTCGATCTGCGGACCCGGTACCGCATCATTCGGGAACGTATGGTTCCACGGGCCTACGATGGCCTTGAGCGGAGCTTTCGACTGCAGGAGCATGTCGGGAACATTATCGCGGTAGCCGTCGAGCAGTCCGCCGATCAGAAAACTTGGAGTCGTGATCTCACGCAGCGGCCGCACGCGTTCGCGCCAGAACGGTCCGTCGTGCTGGCGTTTCAGATAGAGGAGCGACCATGGCGGGGAATCGAACCGAGGACCGAGGACTCTCTCGTCCAGCGAATAGTCGGGGGCGCCGACCCAACCCTCAGCCATGTCCATGTTCAATTCAAATTCATCAATGTGAGCCATGCCGTCGACGTAGTGAACGTCGTCGTGAAACAGTTCCGCCGTGGCATCAACCGCCAGGATCGCCTTCAGACCTGGCGCATGCCGCATTGCCATCTGCAACGCTGTGAATCCGCCCCAGGAGATCCCGAACATCCCTACATTTCCATTCGACCACGACTGGTGTGTCAGCCACGCGATGACCTGTTCGCCGTCCTCTTGCTCCCGCTCGGAATACTCGCGCTCTGGCGGAACCCCTTCGCTGGCACCGAACCCTCGAATATCAACTCGAACGCTGACGTATCCACGGTGTGCGAAGTAGGAGTGCTTCGGGTAGTCGCCGGCCGCGGTTCCATCATCCTTGCGATACGGCAGATACTCGAGGAGGGCAGGGAACTTTTCGTCCCGCTTTGCACCGTCCGGCATGTACAGAGTTGCCGCCAGGCGTACTCCGTCTCCCATCGGAATCCAGGCCTGCTCCATACGAACGCCATATGTGGGCGGCGAGGGCGGCTCACTGGCGCGTGCCGAGAGCGGGGAGAAACAGAAGATGAGGCCGATGATACAGATTGCGGTGGAGGCTATTTTCGCCAAGATGCTCTCCGGAGCGTACCCAGAAATGAATCTAGGTCAATCCTGCACGCTTTGCTCGCGGCGCAGCGCGCGCAGGTCAATTCCGAGTTGCTCCGCCTTCTTATACAGGTGACTTCGCTCGAGGCCAAGAGCTTTTGCAGTCAGGCTCATGTTCTGGTGAGTGCGCTTCAGTTCAGCCAGAATCGCTTCTCGCTCAAATGACTCAACGCGGTTGGCGAGCGGGCCGGAGCCGAGAGAGGTTGCCGACGACGCAGTTCCCGCCGAAGTCTTTGGCAGAGCCATTTGCACCGTTACCAGGTCAACCCGAGCGTCGGTCGCAAGCAACATGAGCCGCTCGACCATGTTGCGCAGTTCGCGAACGTTACCCGGCCATGCGTGCTCCTGCAAAGCCTGCATCGCTTCTGCGGTGAATGGAACCGGCTTCCATGCATTCTGCGCGCATACCTGCTTGGAGAACTGATCGACGAGTGCTGGAATGTCCTCACATCGGTCGCGCAGGGGCGGGAGCGCGATCGGAAAAACGTAGATGCGATGGAACAGATCCTGCCGGAATTTCTCTTCGCGGACTCGCGCTTCCAGATCCCTGTGCGTCGCGACCACAACGCGAACGTTCACCGCAATCGACTTATCGCCGCCGATGCGTTCGACTTCTCCTTCTTCGAGCACACGCAGGAGTTTCGCCTGCATGCTCAGGGGCATGTCGCCGATTTCGTCCAGAAAGATCGTTCCTTGATCGGCCTGCTCAAATTTGCCGATATGGCGCCCGGAAGCACCCGTAAACGATCCTTTCTCATGACCGAACAGCTCGGACTCGATCAACTCCGCGGGCACCGCTGCGCAATTCAGCGTCACGAAAGGGCCGGCCGATCGCGCGCTTCGCTCGTGGATGGTTCGCGCCACTAGTTCTTTGCCCGTGCCCGTCTCCCCCAGGATGCACACGCGCGACTCGCTCGCAGCCACACGCTCCAGCTGCGCCATCAGTCGCCGCATGGCTTCACCCTTCCAAACAATTTCGTGTTTGCCCAGGCGCTGCCGCAATTGCTGGTTTTCGCTTTCCAGACGCTGCAGCTTGAGGGCGTTCTCCACTGTGAGCAGCAATTTGTCGGTGGAAATCGGCTTTTCCAGAAAATCGAGCGCTCCCAGACGCGTCGCCCGCACCGCCATCTCGATATGCGCCTGTCCCGACATCATGACCACCGGCGCCGCCACGCCGTGCTGCTTGAGTTCTTCGAGAAGCGTCAGGCCGTCTTTTCCGGGCATCACCACGTCGGAAAGAATCAAGTCGAAGCTCTGCGCTTTGGCCAGATCCAGGGCCTTCGCCGCGTTGTCGGACACCGTGGCCTCGTGCCCGGCCAGGCGGAAGGCGCGAGAAAGCGAGGCCAGAGTATTGGCTTCATCGTCGACGATCAGCAAGTGTGCTTTGCGAGGCAACCGTCCTCCTTTCGTTATTGCCGCAACTGGGCTGCGTTCTCGGGCGTTTTGGCGGCCGCTTTCTGTCGCATCTCAGGATTGTCGGGCAACTCGATGACGAAAATCGTGCCCCGTGGTGGTTCGCTGCGTACGCTGATTCTCCCGCCATGGTCGCTGACCACCGATTGCACAATGGCTAGCCCTAGGCCCGTTCCGTGCTGTTTACTTGTGTAATACGGAGTGAAAATTCGTTCGCACTCTTCGCGCGTCAGACCCGAGCCGGTGTCGGCCACTTCCATGATCACCCTTCCATCGTGGCGTCGGCTGAGGAGAGTCAGCGTCCCACCATTGGGCATCGCGTCCATCGCATTGAGCACCAGGTTCGAGAGAGCGCGATGCAGCAATTCCGGATCCGCGGCAATTTGGTCGAGTCCCTCCTCCAACTCAAGCTTGCATTCTATCGGCTCGCGTCCCGGCGCCTGCAGTTGCGCCTGAAACAATTGCGCCACGCCCCGCAGAATTTCGTTCACCTGCACCAGTTGCAACTGCGGGTGCGGCATTTTGGAAAATTCGCTGAAGCGGCCGATGATTGCTTTCAGGTTCGAGATCTCCGCCAGCAGCGTTTGCGAACTCTCGCGGAAGACCTCGTCAAATTGCTGCGGGCTCTGCTCCCGCGCCCGAACCAGATTTTCTACCGTGAGTTGCAGCGGGAAGAGCGGATTTTTCAACTCGTGGGCCAAGCGGCGCGCCAACTCGCGCCACGCCGCGACTCTTTCGGCCTGCACCAGGCGTTCTTTCTGCGTTAGCAACTCGGTGGTCATGCGGTTGAACGATTCGGCCAGTTGCGAAAGCTCGTCGCTGCCAGGCACCTCCACCCGCGTACTCCAATTCCCCTCGGCTACGTCGTGCGCAGCACGCGCCAGTTGCTCCACGGGTCTGGTCACGCGCGCGGCGGCCCAACCGCTGAGCAGAATAGCCAGAACAATTCCCCCGCCGCCCACCAGGAGCGCGGAATCGCGGATTCGTCGTTTGAGCTCCACGTACGAACGCCGCGAGTGTCCGATCAACAAAATCCCCAGAAGCGGATGATCCTTCCCGACACCACGCAGCGGGATCGCGTGGAAAACCTCGTCATCTGCCTGGTCCGATGACCAATGCACAATTCCGGTCGTCTCCTGGTTGTAATGCTGCACTGCCTCTACTAGCGTAGCGAAGTTCTCCGCGCCGTGCTCTCCGCCAGTGCTGTTAGCCGGCGCCGACGGATCCACCAGCGACTCCCCGGAGAAATGATCTCGGCGATTTTGGTAGAGCAGTGCGCGCATGCCAGGGGGCAAGTCGAGCGCAGAAAGAAAATTTCGGTCCAGCCGACGTCCTCCAATGACGAAAACCGGATGCTCCCCGGCATGCGTTGCCCGCACCGCGAATAAGCCAAGACTCGTGGAGTCCTGCAATTCCTCCTGCATCAGGAAGGCGCTTTGCCCGTTCGAGGATGAAAAATTCTCGAACCCGCTGACGGGATAGCCAAACTTGGCCGGCCACTCGGCCGAGGAAATGATTGTTCCATGTTCGTCGACGAGTTCGAGGAAGTCGAGTTGGTGGCTGTCAGCCATCGACTTGGCGAGGTCCAGGTACCCCGCCGAGTCTGCCGCCGTGCCACTGAGCGTAATCGCCATTCGGCTGACTGCCTCGGAGCCGGCAACAGTTTCGACACGCCGCGCGATGTCTTCGCCCTGGCGATTGAACTCCCGCTGAAATTGCGACACCAGTGCGGCCGTCCGCTCGTCCTCGCTTCTTTCGAATGCACGTCGCGTGACCGCCAGCACCAGGCCCGCCACCGCCGCGACTGACAGAAATACGGTTAGTGCGAACACGGCCAGCAGCTTGCGGCGAAAAATCATGGTTTGCCGTTCCCCAGACAAGCGTCAGCCAGATTCCAGCTTCCGTCAGGCCGCAGCGTCCAGTTCTTAAGCGAGGCCGATGCCGCGTATGTTACCGGCAGATGAAATAGCGGAATGATTCGCTGAGTCGCGAGCATCGCCTGCTCGGCCGCATAAAGGTCCTCGACCGAGCCGCCTTCATTCTTGGGCATCGGCGCGCCCGCGACCGACGCGACACCTGCGAGGGCGATCCATGGATCTGCCGACACCAGCGGAATTCGCAGCAGCCGCAAATCTGCGGTGGACGCGGAGGTTGGTTGCAGAGCCAATCCCGCATCCCTGCCGTTGAGCGCAACCCGCTCGGCCAGCAACCGGGCGACGGCGTCGCCGCTATCATATGCGACGGTCCATGTCGGAATCGTGCGAACCTGCTCGCGCGCGCGCCGTGCCCGTGCCAGATCCGCATCTGTAGAAAAGATGAACCCGTAGCCGCTCATCCAGGTGGGAAGAACGGCGGCGGCAGATTGTCCCCCGCCCTGCAGCAATACACTTCGGATGGATCCGCGTTCCACGCTCCAGGCGAGCGCCTCGCGCAACGATTTTTCTTCCGGCGTCTGTACGTCGCGGGTGAAGAGCAGAGCCAGCAATTCCATGGGAGCCGAATTCGCCAGCCGGCGCGCATCGAGCGGGACCCGGTGCGCCTGCTCGGGCGCGATCTCAACGAGATCCGCGCGGCCCAGTTCGAGCGCCGTCATCTGATCGCGAAAACTTCTCCCCATCTCGATCTCGATGCCGTCGAGAAACGGACGCCCCCGCCAGTAGCCTTCCTCGGCCGCTAGAATCAGCTTTTTGCCCGGCTGCCAATCCACGATGTGAAAAGGGCCAGTTCCGCTGGGATTGCCGTCCGAGTTTCTCTTTGCGATTGCATTTCGCGGCAAGGCCAACTCGGCCAGCATTCCCGGATCGGCGATGTCGCGCTCGATCACCACCGAGTCGCCGTCGACACTCACATTCCAGGTGGGATTGGCCGCGCGCAGGGAAGCGGCCGCGACCTCGGAGGTAAGTGCCGTGCCGTCGTGAAACTTCACCCCGCGACGCAGGTGAAACTGCCAGCGCTGATTGGTCGGCGAGGCCTGCCACGAAACGGCCAGCGCTCCACGCGCGCGGCCGGCGTCGTCGGTTGTAACCAATGTGTCGAAGATCAATCGAGTAAGGTTGCGTCGAGCGAACGAGTCGGTTTGCGCGTTCTCGGCCGGATCAAGCCACGTCGGCGCCGCCTGCATGGTCACGCGCAGCGTGCCGCCGTACTGCGGCCGCGTTTCGGCGCCCGCCGCCAGCATCAACAGGCTATTGACCGCAAGCCATCGCCAGACGAAACGCTTCATAACTCCCGGTCTCTCGATTTCTGGCGACTGCGATTGCCGAGTCGCCTTTTGATTCTGTCCACAGAGCGGTAACGGGCCCGGCGAAATCGAGGGCGGCGCTGACCGCCACCGGGTCGCGATCGGGGAACTCATAGGCGCGCACCGCGTCGTCAGTCTGATCGTCCTCAGGGCGACCGGCGGCACTGGACAGAACCTGCCAGCCCGCGCCGCATGCGGTCTTCACGCTGGTCAGATCGCTGCCCCAGCCGAGCTTGGCTGCCTGGTCGCTCACGCCGTCCACCAGATGCGTCTGTCCGTCGACCGCTGCAAAGAGCCACAGCGTGTATTTGTCGCGGGGCAGCCACGCGGCGGAGTAAAACTTGGGCCCGGTCGTGAACTTGCCTACACCTGGAGTCAACGCACCAGTAAAGAAGTTGCGCCGCGGAGCAAAGAATGCTTTCATCTGCGGTACAACCGTCGAGGCGCCGCTCGCCAACCCTGCACTCGGAAAAACGGATAAAGATCCCCCATTGAGAGTTCCCGCAATCAGGGGCCAAGGGTCGTCGCTCTCGCGGCAATTCAGCGTTAGCGGCAACGCCGAGGTGTTGGAACAAATCACTCCGGGAAGGTAAACATCGAACAGGTGATCCCGGGCTGGGACGAGCCGCCCGCGCAAATCCCGCGGCCATGGCCGCGAATGAGCGATGGTCAGCACCTGTTCCTGCTGCCAAGCTCCGCCTTGCATGTGGTAGAGCGAGACCTTTTCCGGGTCAAGGACCGCAATGCGCGTGGGAGAAGAGCCCTCCTCCAGCACTGCAACGTCGAGGATGGGATCTTCTTGCGTCCACAGCGGAGTCTTGCGCAGGCTAAGGGGGACGGAATCCCGCGCCGCAGCCGAGCCTTCCGGGCGCGCGGTCGAAACCATGACAACCGCAGACTCCCCCGCACCCTGGTGAATATCCGCGACCCAAACGTAAGATGTCGGATTCTCCGATAACGAGATCGTAACCGTGGCGGCGGCCTGGTCGGCCTTCACAAAGCGAAGCCCGACTCCATCGAGCGTGCTGCGCAGGCCGTTCTGGATGATGTCAAAATCCCGCTTTCCCAGCGAAGAGCGGTTCTCTACCGTAAGCGCTACGGCGCCCGGTCCAGTCACGGCGACGATCTTGCGGGCCAAATGCTGCTCGGGAGTGTTCCAATCGGTCGCGCAGGCGGTTATGGCGAGGCCAACCAGCGCAACGAGCAGATACGGATGGCGAAGGCCGGGCAGGGCGCGCAAGGGGGAAATCACGGGCTTCAGAATTGTTGAGATGGCCGAATTATAAACCGCTTCGCACATGCGACCGGCCTCCTGCCCTGTACTGTTTGGACACCACCGGAACCCGGGTGCCCCACCCTTGCCGCGCTTCTGCGGCAGGGTGGGGATGTTCAATACGGATGGAAACTATCTCTGCTCTTCCGGTTGCCCGCCCTGGCTGGCCGGGTTCCCCATGTTCATGCTGCGCAACACATCATTCATGAAGAACTTGCCATCAGCAGGAACCATCATGATCTGCAGTTTGTCGGATAGCCGCTCCGCCACGATCTTGTTAATGAGCAGCGGATTTTGTTTCAGAATGTTCGCCTCACTCTGCATCCGTTCAGCATCGGCGGCCGCTGTCACGCGAATGCGGTCGGCTTCGGCATCAGCCAGCAGTTTCCGCCGTTCCGTTTCCGCTTTGCTGTCGATCACCTTGGCCTGGGCAGCGGCTTCCGCGTTTTGGATGGTCGCTTGCTTGCGCGCCTCCGCTTCCAGCTTGCTTTGCTGAATCTGTTTTTCCTTCAGCGGTAGCGTGTACTGCATCGCATCGGCTTCGCCCTTGGCTTGCAGCACGTGAACCTGCGCCTCGCCCTCAGCCTGCTTGATCTGCTGCACTTTGGTCGCTTCGGCTTCCAGTTCCGCGATCTTTACCTGTTTCTGCTTCAGTTCGGTCTCCACGCCCATGCGGTCATTTTCCTGTTCTTTCAGGAGCAGCGTCTCCAGTCCCTTCGCATACTCCTCCGGCAACTGGATATCGCGCAGCATGACTTCTTTCACCACGATCCCGTCTGCGGCCAGCTTCTGCGTGATCACGCCGGCGGCTCGCTGCCGCACTTCCTCGCGCTTGGCGGAGAAAACATCCCGCACCGTGTAGTTCGGGACCAGTTCCCGCCACACGCTGGCGACGACCGGCGGCACGATTTCCTTTTCCACCGGGTGCGGCAGATTGCCTTGAATGTAGTCAAGCCCTTTAGGGTCCAGCCGGTAACGCACGGTGATGGCGAGGCCGAGCGTCAATCCCTCCTTGGCTTGCACGTCGAGCAGTTGCGACTTCGATACGACATTAGCGGGCGCATTCTTTCCATCCTCCGAGACGCCCGTGGTGAATACTTGGTCGCGGGTATCGAACAGCGCGACGTCCTCTATCAGCGGCGCCACGAAATGCACGCCGGGATAGAGCGTTCCCGGCACCGTCCCGCTTATCTGGCTGACTCGAATTCCAGCCGTACCGCTCGGCACCACCACGATGCTGAAGGCCAGCAGAATCGGTCCCCAGGCCAGAAGCGCCAGCGCCAGAGAAGTGCGCCAGCGCAATTGCGGAAGCGCAGGCACCGGGCCCGCTCCCGGCGCGGCCAGCGCTTTCCGGTAAATCAGTTCGCGATACAGGTCATAGCCCAAAATGCTCATGGCCACGAGAATCATCCCGAGGCCACCGGTAATCAGCAAGTACTTCAACGCCAGCATGGTCGTTCTCCTTTGTGAATTCCGCGGAACTCGTTCCTCTCGAAATCCGTGCTCTGGAAATCATTCCTTGTGCCCTTGTTTCGCCACCGCCGTCTGCCGGGCCAGCTTGCCCGACGCGAAGAAAAGACGGAATACTTGCCCGAAGATGAGTTCTTCCGCCAGCAGCGCCACCGCCAGCGAGAAGATCATTCCTGCCACCACCGCCATGAATGTGATTGCCATTTGCATAAAGTCCTCCTGAGATTTCTGCCTCTGATTTCAGGTCCCGATCCAAGTCCGCTTCCGCTGGTTCACTGACCTCCGGCCAACGGTGCAACCTGCGCGTCTGCCACGGTCGCATCATTCGTGCTACCGCCGAACACTCGAGTGGCCTGCTCGTCGCGCTCGCCGCGAATCACAACCGTGTCGCCGACTCGCAGCATGGTGAACAGCTGCTCCATATCGCGATTGCGCAGCCGGATGCAGCCGTGCGACGCCGCGTGACCCACCGATTTCGGCGCATTCGTTCCGTGAATTCCGTAGCCCTTCTGACTGAGTCCCAGCCACCGCGTGCCTAGCGGATTGCTCTTGCCGGTGGGGATCACCTTGCCCGCGTGGTAGTAGGTGGGGTTGGAGACACGGCTTACAATCTGGAATTCACCGGCGGGGCTGGGGCTCACCCCCGCGCCGACCGCGATGGGAAATGTGGCGATCACGTCGTCGCCTTCGATGACGGCCAACTTGCGATCCGGAATGCTGACCAGCGCCACGCGCCTAGCCAGATCGGTCTTCGAAAGCTGTGCGCTCTGCGCGCACGCGGGGAGCGCCAGACTGAGCGCCAGCATGGCCAGGAAAGCCCGCTTGGTTGTCGTTTTGCCGTTGGCCCGTTCCATGACCGCCCTCCTGTAGATTTGCCTTGCGCTGATCTAGAGGGCAGGATAGAGACCAAAGTGTATCTAGTAGAAACGGAAGGTGTTAGGGTGTGATTCCGGAGGCGAATTCGTGGTCGCGCAGCCACGCTGTGTCAGCAGACACACACCGTCTAATTGGTATGGATTCGGGCACGCAGGACGGCTTTGGATCGATTAGGAGGCGGGGGAGGCTACTGCGAGCCTTCAAGCGCCCGGCTCCCGCCGCCCTCTGGGGTAACGGCTGGTGGGGTTCTGTGGGTGGAGCCGGGCGATCCTATGACTAGAAGGCCTGGTTCAATTGTGCCTATTTAAGCCTGTTCGCCTTTGCATTTCTGTGACGCCCGGTCACGGTTTCGTGTGACCCTCGTCCTAAGGTGAATCCTCGCCGCTTTTTTGTCCAACCAGCCGCTTTTTGCCGCGTGCCGCACCGGCGCACATCCGTGCGTGATCTTGGTCACGGCCAGCCTTTTGGAGCCTTCTTACACTCGCCTTGAGAAAACTAGAAGTGCCCATTTCATTCCGGAGATTGAATTCATCATGGCTTACGTGATTACGGACTCTTGCAACAAGGACTCCCTCTGTGTCAAGGTCTGCCCGACCGATTGCATCTATCCTAAGCAGGACGAGCCCAGCTTTGAGGCCGCGACTCAGATGTATGTGGATCCGGAGGGCTGCATTGACTATGGCGCTTGCATTCCGGTCTGCACCTCCGATTCGATCCATGCGCTGGACGATGTGCCTGAGGACAAGAAGGAGTTCATCGAGAAGAACGCAGCCTACTACGCGCACTAATTGGCCGGATTACTTCTCCGGGGTCACTTTCCCGGTCTGCTCCGCAAATACCGGGCGTCGGATGAAAGGTAAACCAGCCGTCTCCGATGCCCGGAGATTGTCCGGCGCTAGCAGATCATTATTTTGACGCTTTGGGCGGAGCTAAGCGGCCTAACCAAAACTCTTTTTCCTTCTCAAACGCTTTCTTGTCTTCGTCCGTAACCTTCGCAACACTACCTACTCCGTTGGTGACCGACACGATTTTCCGTAATCTCCCCTGAGCTGAGGTCAGGTACAGGGTTTGGTTGTTCGCTCCCTCATCCACCACAAAAAGAACAAGGTCGTTCTTATTCGCAACCGAGATGTCAAATCCCTGCACCATCGTCCCAGTGCGCCATACGCGTTGCTTTACCGGAACCTCTGATTCCTGCGAAAGGCCCAGCAGCGTCGACAGGTGAGACGGTAACTTCGCATCCAGACCCTCTCGAAGAACCCTGTCCGCAGCCTCGGCGAGCCCGTGTCGAACTTGGGACCCTGGTCCATGCTTTGCCTGCGCAATCGCCGGAAGACTCACCGCCGACAAGAGAATCACCACCTGCACCAAAGAAGCTAGCCTGCTCGTGTCCAATCTATCCCCCAGTAAAGCGGCAGTGTAACACCCCCAGTTCGCCGTTCTCCAAAGGGCAAGTTTTCCGCACCTAGTGTTCTCCCGTTGACTTCGCCTCCTCTGCCCGCTATCGTGCGCGCTATGAACGTCATTAAAGCGACGCGCCAGTTCGAAGGGTGGCTGGGCCATCGCACCGACCTGGTCAAAACAGATCTCCGTCTGAAACACGCGAACATGAAGGGAGCAGTCTTTCCTTTTTTGCGGGCCACCTACTATCGCTGGGCGCAGATCTGGCCCAAAGTCTGCCCCGATCTCGCCAAGGCCCCGCAAGTGCTGGCTGTCGGCGATCTCCATATCGAGAACTTCGGTACCTGGCGCGACGTGGAAGGCCGCCTGATCTGGGGCGTCAACGATTTTGATGAAGCTTATCCCATGGCTTATGCGAACGACCTGGTCCGATTGGCGGTGAGCGCTCACCTGGCGGCGGCCGCGAACCATTTGCCGCTCCGGCGGAAGGACATCTGCGACGCGATCCTCGAGAGCTATCGCAACGCCATCCGCGAACAGGGCCGGCCGTTTGTTTTGGGCGAGGACCACTCCTGGCTGCGGCAGATTGCCGAGAGTAAACTGCGGGACCCGGTCCACTTCTGGGCCAAGATGGACGCCCTCCCGACCTTGAAAGAACCAGTACCGATCAGCGCCGTCGACGCCGTCGAACACCTGATGCCCACCCGCGATCTTCTCTACCGCTTGGCTCGTCGCGTTGCCGGATTGGGAAGCCTGGGGCACGCGCGCTACGTTGCCATTGCCAACTGGAGCGGTGGGCGGATTGCCCGTGAGGCGAAGGCCCTGGTCACGTCCGCCAACTATTGGGCAGCGGACCGCGAAGGGCCCTCGGAGATCCTTTATCAGACCATCGTGAGCCGGGCCGTGCGCTGCCTCGATCCTTTTGTACAGTTACGCGGCCGATGGATTGTGCGCCGCCTTAGTCCCCATTGTTCCCGTATTGAACTGGCTACCCTGAAGGCGCAGGGCGAGGAGATGCGTCTCTTGGCGGCCATGGGATGGGAGACGGCGAATATCCACCTGGGAACCAGGAGCGCTCGCAAGGCCATCCTGCTTCACTTGCAAAAGCAGAAAGCGAAGTGGCTGCACGCAGCCACCGAGGAAATGTTGCGGGCTGTTGGCGAGGACTGGAAGGACTGGAAGCGCGACGGATACGTCTAGAATGCGAGTGGCAAGGTCAGGCGATCTCGCCGCAAGCATTGCGCAGTGCAACCGGAGCGCTGGCAACTGGGCGGGGCAGCGGCGCTAGCCCAACTCCTTGATCGCGCTCCTACACCAGCGTCCGTTGCGTGGCGCACTCATCGCACAACCAGTAGTGTTCGACTTGCCTTTGCGGTTGGCGGGCGTGAATGAAAGGAGGCGAGACGGATTCTCCCGGTTTCGTCAACCGGTTCGTCTCAACCAGAAACAGCTTGCCTTCTCTGAGTTTAAGAAAGGGTCTCGAACCGAGCGGATTGGCGCACCGACTGAGCATAATTCTCACTCCACGGCAACGCCACGTTTCGGAACTGCTACAGTCGCAGTCACGCTTAACGTGAACAGGAACCTGATCACTTACTTCTAACCGCGTAGCCGCAGGACCATACTCTCCTATGAGCAGACAATTTGCCCGGGCCTTGGGTCGCATATAGAGGTGGCGCAGTTGACCGTAATTTGTTTGGCACTGTTCCTTCTATCGCTCGCTTCTGCATTCGTGTTGACCCGATCCGTGCGCGATTTCGCCACTGCCCGTGGCTGGGTCGCAAGCCCCACACAAGAGCGGCACCTACATTCCAGCCCTTTGCCGCGACTCGGCGGCGTGGCTATTTTTCTCTCCTTTGCGACCTGCATGGCTGTGGCAGCATTCTGGTCGGCGCGTCATCGCGGGCCGCAGTCTCCCTTCTTTTTGCGGACCATGGTCACGATTCTGGTGCCGGCGGCGCTCGTCTTTCTGCTGGGCGTTTACGACGATCTGCGCGGCGTTGGTCCTTACTTCAAATTCTCGGTGCAGGGGATCGCAGCCACCATGTTGTTCATGGGTGGATTGCAAATCGTGAACATCCCGGTGTTGTTTGGCGATCGCTCCTTGCCCTGGTATGTTGGCCTGCCTTTCACCGTGCTCTGGGTTTTGGCGATCACCAATGCGTTCAACCTGATTGATGGCCTCGACGGCCTTGCCGCGGGATCGGCCTTGTTCTCCACCTTGGTAGCCTTCGTGGTGGCTTTGCTGAACGGCCAGTCGCTGGTTACCTTTATGACCATCGCTTTGGCGGGCGCGATTCTCGGATTCCTGCGCTTTAACTTCAATCCAGCTACCATCTTCCTGGGCGACTCCGGCAGCCTGTTCATCGGCTTTGTGCTGAGTGCACTCGCGCTGGCTGGTGCGCAAAAGGCGCCGACCATCGTGGCAGTCGCGATTCCGGTCGTCTCCTTCGGATTGCCGATCCTCGAGACGGCGCTCTCCATCATGCGGCGTCTGATCAGCGGCCGCCCGGTGTTTACCGCGGACCGCGAGCACATTCACCACAAGCTGCTGCAACACGGCATGACGCATCGCCAAGTCGTGATCCTCCTGTACGGAGTCTCGGCCGTCTTCGCCTTGCTCAGTTTGTTCCTGCTGTGGCCAACCGGAAGGTCTCTGGGCCTCGTGCTTGCCGTGCTCGGCATCGGCATCTGGATCGGCGTCCAGCATCTCGGCTATCTGGAGTTTGGAGAGTTGGCCCGCGTGGCTCAGCGCACGTTCGGTCAGCCGCAGATCTTCGTAAACAATCTGGCGATTCGCCGAGCTACCGAAGAACTTAAGGTGGCACGCGACTACGAGCAGGTGCGGCGGATTCTGGTAGCCGCATTCGGCAGCAACGACTTCGATAGCTTCGAACTAAAGATTGAACCACTCCCCGGGGAACAGTTTCCCGTTGTGGCAGAGTCACGCCGCGCCGGCCTGGCCCTCCGTTGGAGCAAGGCCGGGGTCCCCAAAGTTCTCGATGGCACCGCCGTGTGGACCGTTGCGCTGGACTTGCTGAGTTCCACGAACCGGCGCCGAGGCCGCCTGATGGTGCACCGCCTCTATTCTCCGCGGAATCTGCAAATCGACATTAACCTGCTGACCGCAACGTTCCCTACTGCGCTCGCCGATGCCCTTGACCGGACCCTCGTTCACTCCGCCCAGGTCATTCCGCTGCCCGAGCAGGACACATCCTTGATCGCCGCGCAAGCCGGATAGTACTTCAGCGCCTCCCCGAACAGCTACAATCTGGTTTCACTGCAGCACTTGAGTCAGGAAGATAATCGAGGGTGCCCCATTTCCGGCGCGTTCTTTGCGCGAGAAGTGGGGGTTTTGCGCATGCACATTGTTCACGTCGTCGGAGCCAGGCCGAATTTCATTAAAGCGGCGCCCGTTCTGCGCGCGCTGGCCGCGCACGAAGGAGTCCGCCAGACCTCGTTCCGCCAAATCTTGGTCCACACCGGGCAGCACTACGATGCCGCCATGTCCGACGTCTTTTTCCAGCAACTGGAAATGCCGCTGCCCGACTTCAATCTCGGAGTCGGTTCCGGAACCCACGCGCAGCAGACCGCCGGCGTGATGCTGGCACTCGAACCAGTTCTACGCGAGCAAGAGCCTGATCTCGTCCTCGTGTATGGCGACGTCAACTCCACGGTGGCAGCCGCGCTGGTGTGCTCCAAGCTCGGTGTTCGCGTCGCCCACGTTGAGGCCGGTCTGCGCTCTCGCGACCGCAGCATGCCGGAAGAAATCAACCGCTTGCTGACCGACCAGTTGTCCGATTTGCTGTTCACGCCCTCGGTCGATGGCGACGAGAATCTTGTGCGCGAGGGCATCGATCCGGGCAAGATCCACCGCGTCGGCAACGTCATGATTGACACGCTAGTGCGCCTGCTTCCGCTCGCCGACGCGCACCTTCCGACGCGGTTGCCAACTCCCTATGCGCTCGTTACCCTTCATCGCCCGTCCAATGTGGACGACGCGCCCTGGTTGCGCGACTTACTGGCTACGCTCGCAGATCTAAGCAGCCAACTCCATGTTGTGTTCCCGGTTCATCCACGCACCCGCCAACGACTCGACGACCTCGGCCCCGCACCCGGCCTGGGAGAGCGTCTTCGGCTGCTTGCGCCTCTACCCTATCTCGAATTTCTGGCGTTGCAGCGCCGTGCGGCGATGGTGATTACTGATTCCGGCGGAATTCAGGAGGAAACAACGTTCCTGGGCGTGCCTTGCCTCACCGTGCGCGAGAACACGGAACGGCCGATCACCATCAGTCATGGAACGAATCAGCTTGTAGGAAGGGATCTTCAGCGGCTTCGCGCAGCCGCCCTCGAAGTTCTGAAAAGCGAAGCACTCAAACGCAATTCAACTCTGGTGAGCAGGACAGAAACCAGTAATCATCGCGTGCCCCTTTGGGATGGGCAAGCAGCCGAGCGCATCGCGGAAATCATCTTGCGAGGCGAGGCCTAAGACCGGATAAAAAGCGAAGCGTCGTTTAGAGCGCCGCGCTGGCGTAGGAATTGATTTCGCAGTTCAGGCAGATCTCTTCAAAAGCGGGTGCGGTCCATTCCATGGTTTCCCCCAGTCTTGGTTCCGGCCGTTCGCCGGTGATATTTCTAGCATAATCGACTCACCCATTGAAATCAACCGCAGCAAAATCTTGCAAATCTTGCTGTTAGAGTCTCGAAAAAACGATTCGTATCCGGGCGCGCTTTCAGGCGTGCCGTATCAGTTTTCCCGGCGTTCCCCGGCTTTAGCCGCTGGGCTCGGCCCCGGATGGGAAGATTGCGCCAAAAGTTTCCTCCCCCTTTTCCACACCCGGAACCTCTATCGTCACTTCTGCCTCTCCCAATGTCTATTTACCTTCGACTCCACCGTGACGGCAAGAGAGGCTCTGCACTCATGTTTGGCAAGACACTGTATGGCACAACTTTTAGGGATATTCCGTTTGTCCCATTGCAGTCAGGCACATTTTGTGTTCAGTGCGAACTGATCAGTGCAAGCAGCAAGCCGTACTGTTGCGTGCGGAAACCGTGCTCTGATCGGACTTTCGCGAGTGCTGGGCGGATCCTTGCGCCACCAGCAGACCGCTCATCTCATCACCGACTCCGAACTCGACAGCTTAGTTCGCGATCTGCTGCGGTCGGTGCCCGACCCTGCCGTGATCGACGTGGCCGATCGCTCGCGGGTTCCATCGCTCGCCATGCGCAGCCAGCTTCGCGTAGCCAACGCAGTTCATCCCGCTGCGGGCTTTCGTGCAGTAACGCTGCCTGAGGAATTCGAGATCCACCCTGCGGAACTTGAGCTGGAGCCTGCCATCAGCGCCATCACGGAGCGCGCCCAGCAGTTGACCGGCGCCACCGGAGCAGCCATCGCCCTTCGTGCCGGTGACGAGATCGTCTGCCGTGCCCGGGCCGGCCGCACCGCTCCCGACCTCGGAGTTCGCCTGCAAACCGAGGGCGGCATCTCGGCCGAAGCGGTCCGATCGGGCGAGGGTCATGCTTTGCCATGACGCCGAGCGCAACCCGCGCGTCGACCTGGCCAGTTGCCGCCGCCTGGGAGCCCGCTCCATCCTGGTCTCCCCGCTGCGCCATTACCGGCGCATTTGGGGGTTTTTGAGGTGCTTTCCTCGAACCCAGGAGCGTTCGACGAGCGCGACGTCGCCACCATGCAGCTTCTCTCCAGCATGATGGTTGCGGCGATTTCCCGCATCTCCACCCTGCAAAGGGCTCAAGCCCGCCCGGCCGCCTGACGCTTTAGGGTGGCAGAGGGGGGTGGGGGGCGATGCTCCAAATGACCACCGCCACCCCAAATGACCACCAAAACCCTCGGTTTCGCCCTGCCCCCCAGGTCCCCTGGCCAGAATTTGTCCTTCCGCAAAGCAAACCTCTCTGACGCCGGCTATCCTGGCGGAACGGCGGTTGGGCGGGCCTCGTGGGCCTACTGTGTTTTTTCTTCTTTGTCTTCCTTGCTTACTTTTCCACGAACCCGCGTTAATATGTAACTTCGAATATAGGGCCCCATTCCATGTCTGCGTCAACTTCGGTCGGGAAACCTGCTACTAACCGTCGCCGTCGCGTGCGACACAAAATCCAGACTCCCGCCTATGCGACTTTCACCGGTGAATCCAAAGGCGCCATGCTCGACTTGCACGAGATCCTGAATGTCAGCGAAGAAGGAGTCGCGATTCAGTGTCCCGCTCCGCTCGAAGTCGGCAGGCGCGTGAATCTTTGCCTCGATCTGGCTGAGTGTCCGGATCACATCTACACCTCGGGTCAAGTCATCTGGTCGAACGCTGACGGCCGCGTGGGGCTGCGCTTTGCCGAACTGCCGCCTTTCTCCGTGTTCCGCCTGCGCGAGTGGCTCTTCCTGAACGCCGTGGCCTCCGTGGCCAACGCCGATGATGCCAGCGGCGCCCCTCCGCCGCAGTTGGAACACGTTGCTCCGCGCCCCAGCTACACCGACATGCTGGCTGCCGTGACCGCCATCCAACGCGAAGTCGAGGCGCTGGGCGCGGATCTTAGTGCGGCCCTGCAATTGATTGCGACGCGCACCCAAACCCTGATTCATGCATCTGGTGCGGCCATCGCACTCGCCGATCAAGACCCGGAGTTTATGGTCTGTCGCGCCAGTGCTGGCCCGGATGCTCCACCCGACGACGCACGCTTGCAGGTTGGATCCGGATTCTCTGGCGAGTGCGTGAAGACCGGAAGATTGCTACGCTGCGATGACACCGAAAACGATTCACGCGTCGACCCCGAGAGTTGTCGTGCTCTGGGCATTCGCTCCATGATCGCGGTCCCGGTGCGTGTAGGCGGCAAGTCCGTAGGGATTCTGGAAGTGTTCTCCGCCCAGCCCAATGCTTTCAGCGAGAGCGAAAGCAGAGTGCTGCAACGCCTCGCCGAAACCGTTCTTGCCGCGCTGAATCGCGCGGCCCGAGCCGAAAATATGCCGGCGCTCGATGCGCCACCCGAGGCGGTCGACTTCGCGCCGACCCCGGGCAGTGTGCTGTTTGCTTCCGCGCCCGATCAAGACAAGAATCCGGAATCCAAAAGCAACGGCGGGATCAGCCTGCCCGGGACGCATCTGTTTTTGCTGATCTTCGCAGCAGGCGTGATCGCCATGGTTCTGGGCTATTTCTCCGCGCCATTGATTCAGAGCAAGCTGAGTGAACACGGACGTGGCCAACTGCAGACAGTGCTGGCCTCTTCTCAAGCGCCGAAGCCCGTCGATCGTTCTGCTGGCGATCCCGCCGTCGACAGCGCGATCGTCGAGACCGCAACCTTAAACCAACTGCGCCGTATGGCGCTGCAAGGCGATCCTACCGCCGAGAATGCTTTGGGACTACGCTACGCCACCGGCGACGGCGTAACGCCGAACGAACGCGAAGCGGTGCGGTGGTTCACCAAGGCTGCCGAGCAGGGGAACACTGCAGCCCAGTCCAAGCTTGGGTCCGTTTACTTTCGTGGAAGGGATATCCCACAGAACTTCAATCAAGCCTATTTCTGGATGGCTCTGGCTCGCGCCAGCGGCGACGAAAACAGCAAGGTTCTTGCGCCCCTCGTGGCCGCCCATTTGACGCGGGACCAAGTTACCGCTATCGAACTGGATGCCAGCCGATGGCTCCAGCAACATGGCGCCAGAGCGAAACCGGCGGCCGGGCGCTGATTCCGATCATGAACCACTGATCCCTATCTACTAGGCCCGGACTTCTCCCGCAGCGTTAGAATACAGCTAGAGGTCCCGTGCCTACGCTCCGTGATGTTCTCGATGAGAGAGTCTGCGAGGCAGACGCAGCTCTCTACCAGAAGCTCGAGCACAATCGCGTTCGTTGTTTCTCCTGCGGCCACTGCTGCCCGATTCCCGAAGGCCAGGCCGGCGTTTGCAAAGTCCGCTACAACCGCGCTGGAACGCTTTACGTGCCTTGGGGATATACGGCCGGAATGCAATGCGATCCCATCGAGAAAAAGCCGTTCTTTCACGCCTACCCCGGCGCGCTAGCCTACAGTTTCGGCATGCTCGGCTGCGATCTGCATTGTGGCTACTGTCAGAACTGGGTGACCTCGCAGGCACTGCGCGACCCCAACGCAATCTCGCCACCGCTCGAAGTGTCGCCGGAATACCTGGTGCGCGACGCTCTTGATCAGGGTGCGAAAGTTCT
This sequence comes from Candidatus Sulfotelmatobacter sp., assembly GCA_035511455.1. Classification (GTDB taxonomy): domain Bacteria; phylum Acidobacteriota; class Terriglobia; order Terriglobales; family Acidobacteriaceae; genus Sulfotelmatobacter. The sequence continues at coordinate 30,798 of DATKFH010000004.1, forward strand.
AGTCAGCACTTACAACGAACCGTTGATCACCAGCGAGTGGGCGGTCGCTGTTTTCAAAGAGGCAAAGGCCGCCGGTCTGCTTACCGGGTACGTGTCCAACGGCAATGCCACGCCCCAGGTTCTTGAGTACCTGAGGCCGTGGCTCGATTTGTACAAAGTGGATCTCAAGAGCTTCGATGATCGCCACTATCACGAACTCGGTGGACGCATCGCCCCGATTCTCGACAGCATTCGCCGTATTCACGCCATGGGGCTCTGGCTGGAGATCGTCACCCTGCTCATCCCCGGCTTCAACAACTCTGCCGACGAAATCCGCCGCCTCACCGAATTCCTGGCGGGCATTTCGCCCGACATTCCCTGGCACGTCACCGCCTTTCACAGGGACTACAAAATGCAGGACGATGGCCAGCGCGACACCAGCATGGAAGACTTGCTGTGCGCCGCCGAAATCGGCCGAGCCGCCGGGCTGCGCTACATCTACGCCGGCAATTTGCCCGGACGTGTTAAGGACTGGGAAGACACTCGCTGCCCGCAGTGCAGCGAGGTCCTCATCCACCGCTACGGATATCTGATCGAAGAGTATCGCCTCACGCCCGAAGGCCGCTGCCCTCGATGCGCCCGCCATATTCCAGGTCGCTGGGACACGCAGTTCTCCGGCCAGATTACGGCGCGTCCTTTCCTCCCGCACGAACGGTCTCGTTTGTTTACAATCACTCGTTGATTCGTGTGGCGAAGGCAACGCGTGGAAAGAACGGTTCATGTAGGGACAGCCGCCCTCGGCTGTCCGCCGGGCGAAGCCCGGCTTGGTCTTTCAAGTTCATCCCCAAGTTCATGTGGAAGAAATCCATCCTCTGTCTGGTCGGTCTCCTCTTGTTCGCATCCTGCTCTCCGCGCGATTTCCTGTCCCGGCGCCTCGCCCGTGATCTGATCTCCTCATCCGACGCCTTCCGCGATCCGCAGCATTTCGTCCTTCAAACCGGACTGGTGTCGAACGAAGTCTATCTCGCGCCTGAGTATCTCGTACTGCAGCACCACGGCTGGATCTCAGCCACCAATTCCCCCTGCAGGACCGGACTCGCTCCCCCGCCATGCTGGGACATTCTGCTGACTCCCTCCGGTGTGGATACGGTTCGCGCCCTCGTCTCCACCGACGAGGCCAGCAAGCCCTCATTCGCAATCCCGGTGGCAAGAAGAGAGTTGCTGGAGATCACCGGGGTTAGCAAACAGGGCAACGTTGCCGATGTCGATTTCACCTGGAAATGGGTTCCGCTGAACGAGATCGGCGCCGCTCTTTACTCGAGCGAAGTGCATTACAAATCCACGGCCGGATTTCGCAACTACGATGACGGCTGGCGCATTGTCGTTGCCCCGAGCGTTCCCCACGTGGCCCAAACACTCGACGACGCGCTCAAGCACGCCGAGCCAGCGCCGTGACGGCCTCCCCCCGTGCGGTGATCCCGATGTGGCTTGGCGCTGCCGTGGCGTGGCTGACTCCGCGCCGGCTTCGCGCGCAGGCCGTTATTCTTGCTCTTTGCCTGTGGGGAGTCTGCGCCGTTGACTTTGCCACGCCCGGACTGTTCGACCGCGCTGGCAACATCAAGTTTCAGGATTTCCTCCCGTTCTACGTATCAGCCCGGATGATCGCGCAGAGCCGCGCCCCGGAACTCTACGACCAGGGGGTGATCGCCACCGAGGAATTCCAGATCATCGGCCGGCAATCCGATCTGCGCCTGCCAAATCTCTACGGCCCTCAAGTCGCGCTCCTGTTCGTTCCGCTCACGCGATTCTCGTTTCCGGTCGCAGCATTGATCTGGGTGACGTTGAGCCTGCTCATTTACAGCGGCTGCATTTATGCGGTTGTGAAAACGTGTTCAAGCCTGGCTCCCTATTCCGCGATTGTCGCCATCGCCGCAGTGGCCTATCCTCCGCTGTTTCACTTCTTCGTTCGCGGCCAGGTTTCCGTTCTGGTACTGGCCTGTTTTACGGTTGCTTGGCTTGCGTTTCGCTCGGATCGGGATTGGCTCGCGGGAATTGCGTTGGGTCTGCTCATCTTCAAACCTCAATTTCTGGTTGCCGTTCCTTTGGTGTTGCTGCTGGGGCGGTCGTGGATTACATGCGCCACTCTGGTCGGCTCGGCGAGCGCTCAGCTGGTTCTGACATGGGCCCGTTTCGGTTCTCCCCTGATGCGCGTTTACTTCGACGCCCTCTCGCATATCCCACGCTGGATCGGCACCGTCGAACTCAACCTCGCCCCCATTCAGATGCATTCGCTGCGCTCGTTCTGGTCGCTGCTGATTCCGTGGCCCAATGTTGCGTTTCCGCTGTATGTTGTCAGCTCCATCGCGGTCGTCTCCATCGCAGCGGGCACATGGAGATCTTCGTCCCCACTGGCACTGCGGTTCGCCGCATTGACACTCGCGGCGGTGCTGGTTAATCCGCATCTGTTCGTGTACGACTTGCTGGTTCTTGCCTCCGTGTTGCCACTGCTTGTGGACTGGACCTTGAGCAACCCGCGGCGCCCTCTCTCCGCCCCGCTTTTCTTGCTTGTGTATCTCGCATATGTTCTGCCGTTGCCCGGCCCTCTCTCGCTCTGGACCCATGTCCAGCTCTCGGTCCCGGTCATTGCCGCGTTGCTGTGGACCTTATGGCGCCAATCCGCAGAAGTGAGCACGCCCAACGGCGCCCCCTTACTTGCCTCACCCGATTCCCGCGTTGTAAAAACCTTGTTCCCCAGAGGCCCAATGCGAATCTGTAAAACGGTTTTTGTAGTGGTCATGACTTTGAGCTGCGCGCTTGTCGTTCTGGCCCAAACCGAAACGAAAGCCAGGCCGAAGTTGACCCTCGACGAGTTCTTCAACTCCGTAAGCTTTCCCGCGCTGGAGATTTCGCCCGACGGCAATTCCGTGGTGATCGTCACCGAGCGCGCCGACTGGGATCAGAAGTTCTTTCGCAAGGACTTGTGGCTCTACCGCGACGATGCGAAGGGCGGCGTGCTGATCCAGTTGACGCAATCCGGGCACGACTCCGGCCCGAAGTGGTCGCCCGACGGCCGTTGGATCGCCTTTCTCTCGGAGCGCAAGAACTCCGCCGAAAAAGGCGGCGATAGCGACTCCGACTCTGATTCGAAAGACGACGAGGCAAGCCAGCTCTACCTCATCTCGCCCAACGGCGGCGAGGCTTTTGCCGTGACCGAAGGCGAAGAAGGAGTCCACGCATTCTCTTGGTCGGCAGACTCGCAGACTATTTACTTCGCCACGCGCCAGCCCTGGAGCAAACAACAGAAAGACGATTACAAAGAAGAATGGAAAGACGTGGTGCAGTACCGCACCGCGGAACGCGGCGACGCAATGTTCGCACTCGACCTCGGCTCCGCACTCGCCCGCCACGAGGCCACGGCCGCCAAAGTGACGCCAGATTCCGAGAAAGAAAAGAAGAACAAAGAGGACGTTACTCCTGGTGCTCAGGCCATCGCGACCACATCCCTGCGCGTCGACGCCCTGCTCCTGTCGCCCACTGGCAACAAACTCGCCTTCTTGACCAACGCCATCAACCAACGCCAGGAAAAGGTCGAAGATGTCGAACTCTATACTATTGATCTGCCGAGTGTGGCGCGGGCACTCCTGCCCGCGACTGCCAGCAGCGACGCGAAAGCTGGGCCGACGCTCACCCTACCCCGCCGCATCACCCACAACCAAGCGGTCGAAATTCATTCCCAGTGGGCCAACGACGGCCGCCACATCTTCTTCAGCGTCGAAATCGGCGACGTCTCCGGCCCCTACCGCGATCTGCAGCCGCATCTCTACTGGGTTGACACAGAAAAGCCCGACACCGACTCCGTCGAGCAATGGAGCAAGGATTTCATCGGTCCGGTCGAGCACTACGCCGTCGCCGGCGACTCTGTGCTTACCGCCGCCCGCGCCGGCACTGACGTTCAGATGTACTCGGTGAACAAACCATCCGAGTCGCTGCACCGCCTCAGCGGATGGCCGGGGACTTACAGCGACCTTTCTGTCTCCGCACACTCGCCGCGCGTTGCCTTCGTTTATTCTTCTCTGGGCAAGCCCGAAGAAGTCTATCTCGCCGACGGCTCCGGCAAACTCGATGACGCCCGCGCCATCACTTCCTTCAACAAACTGTTTACTGAGCGCGATCTTCCGCAAGGGAAGCCCTACCGGTGGAAGACTGATGACGGCACCACCGTCGAAGGCATGCTGATCTATCCTCCCGGCAAATTCGAAGCCAAGCACTTGCCCATGCTCACCTTCATCCACGGCGGCCCCGCCGACGCCGACGGCAATCACTTCGAGGCCGACTGGTACCAGTGGGCCGCGCTCGCCGCCACCAACGGATGGCTCGTCTTCGAGCCCAACTACCGCGGTTCCAGTGGATACGGAGACAAGTTTCTCATGCAGATCGTTCCCCAGATCGTGTCGCGTCCGGGCAAAGACATCCTCGAAGGCGTCGACGCGCTGGTGAAAGACGGCATCGCCGATCCCGATTACCTCACCATCGGCGGCTACAGCTACGGCGGATACTTGACCAACTGGCTCATCACCCAGACCACGCGCTTCAAAGCCGCAGTCACGGGCGCAGGCTCGGTGGAGCACGTCGGGAACTGGGGCAACGACGACACGACGTATGACGACGCCTACTTCCTCGGCGGACGTCCGTGGGAAGCGGCGCAGCGCTATCACGACGAGGCCGCTATCTTCCAGATCGACAAGATCCGCACCCCCACACACATGGTCGCCGGCGCCGACGACATCCGCGTCGCCGTGCTCGAAGATTACTTGCTGGAGCACGCGCTCTACTCGCTCGGCATTGCGAACAAGCTGCTGATCTTCCCCGGCGAAGGACACTCGCTGGCCAAGAATCCCTGGCACGGAAAAATCAAAGTCCGCGAAGAACTGAAGTGGCTCGAAAAGTACGGGGGCGTGCCAGCAGGGAACTGACTTCGATCTTTTCGATCCCGAGGGTGCCCCATCCTAGTCGCGTTCTGTGCGACTAGGGTGGGGATTGTGACCTGATATATATCTCTACAGTTTTTTCCTCGTCTTCCCCTAAAATCCTAATTTCTAAGGACTTGTGGCCGTGAGATATGGCGAGAACTGGACAAAATCTTGAGCTCCGCATGTACTACTTCGCGGCGCTCGCGACTTTCACATTTTTTGAGCTGGCCGCGTAGCGCGCGATGCCTTTGTACAGTGCTTCGGCGATCTGTTCGCGGTAGCCGTCGCTGCGCAGTTTCTGTTCGTCTGCTGGACTGCTGACGAAGGAAACTTCCGCCAGGATTCCGGGCATGGCGCTTTCGGTCAGCACTACGAATCCGGCTTCCTTGATGCCGCGGTCGCGCAGGCCGGGGTTCTGCACAGCCAGCGTTCCGTACAAAGCTCGCTGCACGCTGGCTGCGAGGTGCCGCGATTGTTCGACGCGTTCGCGCAGGTCGGCGGGCGAGAGCGCGGACATCACGCCGGACTTACTGTTGGAAGCCGCGTTTCCGTGGCTGTCTACATCCTTGGCTCCAGCCTCTTTGGAGCCGGGAGCGGAAAACTTGTTGGTGTAGTACGTCTCCACGCCGCGCGCCGAAGGCAGGTCGCTGTAGTTGGCGTGAACCGAGACGAAAAGGTCAGCCTGCGCGTGGTTGGCAATCTCGGCGCGCTGGTCGAGCGGAAGGTAGTTGTCGTCCTGGCGGGTGTAGATGATTTCCATGCCCAGGCGGGTCTCGAGCAGTTTGCCCAGGCGCTCGGCGATTTCCAGCACAAGATCTTTTTCGAGCAGGCCGCGGCGGCCCACGGTGCCGAGGTCCCAGCCGCCATGGCCGGCATCGACCACGATGCGCATTTTGGGCACATGGGCGCGCAGTTGCAGATCCTCTTTCGTCGGCGGTGGAATGACGATCGCGAGGCGGCTCTTCTCCGCTTCGGCGTTGGGGAACAGATTCACCGCACCCTTAGGATTCGAACCAATCTTTCGTACTTCCACGACCAAGCGATAGGGATTCGGCTCCAGGCTGACGGAAAAATTCGAGTCGCCGCGCGTTTCCAGCACGACGCGGGTCATGCCGGCCACCGGTTGCGCCGCGCGGACGCGGTTCAGCAAGGCATCGCCGATTTCGATCGACCGCGCAGTGAGTTCGGGCGGTAGCTGCGTGTCGTGGAGGTCGAAATAGATGCGGTCCGGTCCGGCAAGGCGGTGTGCCTCGTATTGCACTTGATCTTCGAGGTCGAGAACGACCGTACTCGTGTCGGCCGAGGACCAGTGACGGACTCCAGTGATGTGTGGAAACTTTGCCAGATCCTGGGGAGCAGCCGGCGCATTGAGCTGTTCATCGGCCCCCACAGTCGCATCCGGAGCGGAATTCCCATCGGTCGAGGGACTCGCGGAGGCATTTGATGAGGCCGTACCGAGCCCGCCGCCTGCGGTGTTTGAGACGGACGGTTCGGTCACCATTTGTTCGCCGAGTTGCGCTGCTCTCCACTTCCACCAGAAGCCGGCCGCAAACGCGGCCACGATGAGAAAGCAGATCAGCAGAATCAAGGCACGGGGCTTGCGCGGCGCTTCTTCGAGTTCTCGTCCGAGGCTGAGAACGCGCGCCGTCCCGGTCTCGGCTGAGATGGGTGGTTCGAACTCAGGCGGCTCAAACTTAGGCGATTCGAACTTGAGGAGGCTCGCCGCCTTCTGCGCAGGCGCAACCGGTGCCGGAGCAGGCACTGGGAGGGCTCGAATTGGGGCGGGAGCGAATGTGGTGGTCGCGGCGGGGATGGGCGCCTGAAACGTTTTCGGCTCAACCAGTTTCGACTCGGCTGGTTTCGGCTCAACCGTCTTTGGTTCAGCCGTTTTTGATTCAACGACTGGAGCGGGCGGCTCCGATGGTACCGGTGGCCGAGCGACAGCCGTCCGGGCAGGAGGAGCAACAACCGGCGGGGCTGGCGGAGCGACAACTGGTGTCACGATCGCCGGCGACTCTGCTGCCGTGGGCGGAGGCACCTTCAGCTTGGTTTCGGCTGCCTCGGCCGCTTCTGCGAAACGATCTTCATCCTCCGGCTTGAGCGCGCTTACGACCAGTTCGGCGAGCAGGCTTAGGTTGCGGACGTCGCTTTCGTTGAAACCGAAAGGCCAGGAGGAAAACGCCTCGAGCAGTCCAATGACGCGGCGGCGCCCACACAGCGGGACGGCGACCATCGACCTCGCGCCCAGGCGCCGGCAGGCCTGTACGTTGACCCGCGGGTCCGTTTCGGTGTCGTCGCAGTTCACCGCTTGCGCCATGCGGAAGGAGGCTCCGGAGAACGCCGAATCGCGGTCGATGCGCGCGCCCACGTCGGGCCGGACCGTGCCTGCCGAGGCGCGCAACACAATCTCGTTGTCTTGTGCCAGGGCAATGGCCAAGCCATCGGCACCGGTGATCGCGACCGCGCGCTCGGCGACGAGTTGCAGCACCTCGTCGAGAACGAACAGTTCACTCTCTTCGAACTCGGCCAGCGGAGCACCGGCGTCGAAACTACGGTGGCGTGCGGCCAGCGCTTTTCTGCGGCGCACTTGCTCGTGCAGCGCGGAGAAAGCCAGCAAAGCCTGCAGCGCGTCGCGTTGAGACGGCTTCTCGATGGCGTCATCTTGCCAAGAATAATCTTGTGGCGAATCGCCATTGCCGGAGTGGTTTCCAACCACTTGGCCGGAGAGGACGCTGGAAGCGGGATTCTCCCCGCGCGGCCACGAGGGCACGCTGGCTGCGGTGACGGGCGTCGATATGTCCGCGCCCGGCTTGGTGGGTATGGTTGCCATTAAAGACAGTTCACAAAGTAAGTTATCGGTCTTTGGCCCCAGTTGCAATTACCTGGCATGACCGTTTGGGCATGTACCTTGGAGCCTACGCCTAGCCTCTGTTTCGCCCCCTTCGGCTGCGCTCAGGGCAGACTCTGCGGGGCTTGCCGTTTTCACTTGTCTAACCCGCGGCTTGCGCCCCTTCGGCAAGCTCAGGGCAAGCTGCGGGCAGCATTCTATCGCCGCTTTGCGGCTGGGATCGCTTCCTATATACATTCTTTCGCGTTTCGCGGCTGAGATTGTTGCCCGTGGTCAACTTCTGCTCCCATCCCCTGGCCCCGATACAAGACGCCGAAGCTACCCAATGTGCGAGAGTTTACGCCATTTTTCGGTCGGAGGAGGCCCCCCTGCCGGTTTATCGGGCGGTACCAATCGAGTTACTAAGCCATGGCCCGTCCGGGCCATAGAATTCTGACAATAATTTCTGGCTAAAACAAACCACCCCTGCGACTTTCCCCGGAGGTAGGTGCATGCAAGCAGGACCGTCTCCCCCGCCTTTGGGGCGAACCCGGCATAGGCACGAACTGCGCATCTTGAGCTACGTCACACTGGACCAGGCGAACGGCGGGATCATTCGCAATCTTACGCACGGCGGCATCGGGGTGCAGGCGGTGGCGGCGATTCGTCCGCGGCAGCAAGTGCGAGTGCGCTTCGAACTGCGCTATCCCCGGTTGCGCGTGGAGACCCGGGGTGAGGTGGTTTGGTCCACCTTCTCGGGACAATGCGGCATCCGTTTCCTCGACCTGTCTCCGCGCGTGGCCCGGCAGATTGATGAGTGGATTTTCGGGGACCTGCTTTCCGGGCTTGCGGTTCCCTGGCAGGGGGCCCAGGCCGGGCTGGGCGCGGCGGCATCTGCGTCGGCAGCCGTCGCAAGACCTTCCACGGCTGCGGACCGCTCCTCGGGAACGGCTACCGGGGTTGTAGAAGCGGAAGAAGAAGCAGGGCTCATCGTCTCTCCAGCACCCGTGAACGTGATTGAGTTGCCGGTGCAGGAATCGACCGCGGTGCCGGATGCCATTTCGGCCACGGCTCGACCGATGCCGGAGCCCGCACTGGATTGGCTGTCGCAACCGCTTTCCAGTCGCGGCCTGGCTTGGACGGTCAACACACTGATTGTGATCGCAGCCTTGCTGCTGTTCGGGTTGGTGTTTCTCTCGGTCACACGAGAGGCGCCCAAATGGCCGTTCACGATGACGACGGGCGCGGCCATCGTGCTGGGCGGCCTGTATTGGGCGTTCTTCAAGACGTTCGGAGGGTCAAGCTTCGGTACACGGTTGGCGCGTCTGGCGGCTGCGGACGCGGAGGCTGACCGCGACGACGACGCACGTTTCCGTTGAGCGGGCGGCAGAGCATAGCCAGCTACGTCTCTACGATTTCAGTTGGCGAAGTATTGCTGAGCTAGCCAGAGTTGCAGGGTGCGTTGCTGGCGCGGCGCTATCTTTACGAAGCGGATGCCCAGGTTACCGCGCTTGTCCTGCCACGCAATCTCGGCTTGTGCTCTTAAGCCTGATCTGGCGCCGGGAAGCTCGAACGAGACTTGCAGTGGTTTATCGGCTTCGACCGCGGTTGCGGTATGAATCTGCATTCCGCCCTGACTCACGTTGACCAGATGGCCTTCCGCTTGTTTGCGGCCGCGGTAGTTTAACGACACGGGCACTTCCAGGCCGGCGCGATGGTAGCGCAGGCGTCCGTCGAGGATCATGCTGCGCGCGGCCGAGAGCGTGCGCACGGCTTGCTCCACGGAGATTGGCTTCTCGAAAGCAAACAAGGCGCCAGTATCTTCCAGAGTGCGGTTGCAATGCGGACCGCCCATGATGACGAGAGGCACGGTGTTGGAGCGCTTTTCCTCGCGCTGCAACTGATGCAGGAACTGCGAACTTCCGTTCAGATCGCAATCGACGATGAGGGCATCGATTTTTGACTTGGTGATGCGGGTTAGGGCGCGCTGCGGTTCCTGTTCAACCGCAACATCCATGTGAAGGCTGCCGAGGATACATTCCAGAACACTGACTTCCTGCCAGTCGCGCGAAACCACCATCGAGGAAAGAGGCATGCCTTCACTGTAGCGACCGGCGTAATGGGGACGTAGATAACCAACGTAATGAAGGGGCTTGCGGCTTCGGAAGTCCGTGACGCCCAGGCGAGAGATAAATCGCTCAACCCGGGGTTCTGAGTGAAACGCCTGGTTAAAACACTGGTCGCTCAACAGGATTAAAATGGGTGCGGACGAACGGAGGCTAGCACGAATGAACCGCGTGGTCGTGCATTGCATGGCAGTCTTCGGTCTGTTCGGTGCATGTACCGCTCAGCAACTTCATCCATGTTAGTGGTACCTCCGATGTTGGCCACGTTGAAGCCATCACCGTTCAGCGATTCACCGTGATGGAAAAGAGCGGAAACGTAGGAGCTACGGTCTTCATTCCTGATGGAAACGAACTGCTGCCTAGTATCGTTTTCTCGCACTCGGCCACGGCCCCGACAACGATGGCGACTTACTGCGTTTTGCATGGGCATTGGCTCGGGCCGGAGCAGCTTCAATCGTCCTTGACGGAGTGATTAATTGGCAATCAGGCCCGAACGATGATTCCATTCGTCCGCCCGAATTTCAGTTTTGTGCGGGCCAGTGGCTACTTCAGAACCTGAGTCTTGATCTAACACGGACAGCGGACGCCGGTAATCAAAAATTGGGCTGGGTCGATAACGACGTAAGTCGGTGCGGAGTGGAGCGATCTGTAAAAGCGCGGTGTTGGCCCGGTGGCGTGTGGTTGGACTTCGGACAAACAGGGGAAGCAGCACGCAACACGGACGAGATGTTGACTCTCAAGGGCCAAATGGCGATGGCTTATGGCGTACAGAAGCACCTTAAGCTGAAAGAGGTCAAGCCAGAGTGGCTCACTGACGCGGCTCAACCACTCCCATGGTAGCCCAGCTGGCGTAATACCTCTTTCATAATGCATTGAGGTAAATGGCAATAAAAGCCTCAGGATCGGCAATCAGACATTGGTCAGCAATTTCGCAGCAGACGAGGAATGCAAATTGTCTTTGGCTTGGGCGTTTGGGAACGCCGCCCTGGAACAGAAACTCTCCTAGTGGAGAATAAACACAGAATGACCCACATGGGCCATTCTCACACCCTAGCAATCTCCAGCAAAATGCTCTGTATGAAGAACCTCTTCCCAGGGGCCTGTGATGAACCAATCGAACGCTGGTAACTTGCTTGCGGCTGGCCAACCTCTGAATGCTGTAGCACTGCAGCACGCTGTGTTGTGCGCTGAATGCGACGTTGTCAGCGACAGCCCGCATGACATCTGCATGGTTTGCGGCAGCCGTTCACTGGTCAATATTTGCCGGATTCTGGGCGGCAAGATGCCGAAGAATCGCGCAGAGCTATTGAAGCCGGAACCTATGAAAATCAACCGGGAAATTGTGCTGCATTTTCCGAGACCTCATCGAGTCCGTCGCCGGTTGTCCGTTTGAAAATTCGCGACTGACTGGGCAATTCGCGGACCTCGTGCCCGGGCAGTCTCTTGTGGTGAGGATCAGTCCTTCCAACCACAATCAGGGTCCAGTGAACGCTGGCCGCCTAAGGTTTGCGACTCGACGACTGAGTTCTTGCACTCACCGGCACGCAAATCCGGCGCTCGGATTCACCTCCCGCGATACCAGTCCACGGTGCGGCGCAGGCCCTCTTCGAACTCCACCGTGACTCGATACCCGAACTCGGCTTCTGCTTTCGAAATATCCGCCAGCGAGTGTTTGATGTCGCCGCTGCGTTCCGGACCGTAAACGGGCTGTCCAGAAAATCCGGTCAGCCCCTGTAGCGCTTTGAAGGTTTCATTGAGTGTGATTCTGTCTCCGGTTGCGATGTTGAACATTCGTCCCGCAACTTGGTCCGCGAGGGCCGTGCAGGCCAGCAGGTTGGCGTGCACCACATTGTCGATATAGGTGAAGTCGCGGCTCTGTTCGCCGTCGCCGAAGATGGTGGGCTGCTCGGCGCGCAGCATCAAGGTGATGAACTTGGCCAGCACTCCGGAGTAGGGAGAGGATGGGTCCTGCCGCGGTCCGAACACGTTGAAATAGCGCAGGCACACGGTTTCGAGGCCATAGCAGCGATAGAACGAAACCATGTAATGTTCGCCGGCGAGTTTTGCCACCGCATAGGGAGAGATCGGGTCCGGCTTCATTTCTTCGTGTTTGGGCAGGGTTGGTGTGTCGCCATAGGCCGACGACGAAGCGGCATAGACGACGCGCTTCACCTTGGCATCGCGCGCCGCGACCAGCAGGTTGACGGTGCCGTCAATGTTGGCCCGGTTGCTGCCGAGAGGGTCCAGAACGGATTTGGGCACGGAGGGAATCGCCGCCTGATGTAAGACGAAGTCTGCGCTGGCGCAGGCCTTATGCATGGCGTCGGCGTCGAGAAGGTCGGCCTCGCGAAAGTCGATGCGATCCAGAATTTCTGCGATGTTTTCCCGCTTGCCGGTGGAGAAGTTGTCTACGCCCCGAACTTGCTCGCCGCGGTCGAGCAGAGCGCGGGCGAGTGACGATCCAATGAAGCCTCCAATCCCAGTGATGAGGTAGAGAGACATGACGATCCATCATAGCGAACGGCGATGAATTCGTCTGAGAGATCGAGTCCTTCGTGCGCAAGACTGTTACCCTCTCGAGGCCGCGAAGAGCCCGCGATGGGCGCAAGGAAAACCGGTCCGGCTAGCGCTCGGCAAGACGTAGCAAGCTACGTCGGTTTCGGCCGAGTGCTCTGACTCCGGCGGAGGATTCTTAGGAAATCGTCGCAAGCATCAACATCTCGCGATTTTCAAAGAATTCAACGAGCGCCTGGATCGCGGCCGTGGGGTCGGAGATCAGAGCTACCGCCTCCAGCGGTCCAGTGGTAGGGAGTAACGAAGCGATGCCCGGTCCCATGATCACCGAGGGCCGCAAGATGGTGGAGAGCATGTCTCGCAGGCGTGCCTCATTTTCGTCGGTCATGTTTACAAAGGCGATCCCCATACCAAGGTAGGGATAGCTCACGCGCACGTTGCCGGTGACCTCGACTTTGACGCCATTGGCTTCCAGTTTGAGCTGCAAGACGGGTTCCCACGGGATAGGTGGCCTGGGCCTCAACCTAGCGGCCGTGAAGGCTGATATCGGTAAAGCTCGCCCAGGTGTGGACTTCGCAGTCAGTTCGCGCATCTGGGCGCTGCCTTCGCACTTGTAACGAGGGCTGCGGCGCTTTTCCGCTCCGTGATAGGAGGGTTGTGCCGGTGCGCTTTGGTAGTTGCCTGTGCCGCCCGGCTGTGTTTCCGGACTGCTTTCGCGGGCCGGCGCGGCTGCGCTAGCTGCGTCTGAGCCATTGCGCTTCAGAGCCATCAGATACGAAATGCCGTGGTTGGGTTCCTGTGCCATAGGTCCTTGACGCGGAATACGGTATCCGCCATCACCGAAGGTCAGTTCCTGACGCTGCCGCGTGGACGGACAAGCCTTGCCGGAACTCAGTGGCTCATATCGGAGCAAACTGGGCGGAAGATTAGCCGGGTAGAGGAATCCAGGTTCGCGGTTTCTAATCGAGCGCGGTCCCGAGTGTGGCCTCGCTTGTGGTCGCAGCTTGCGCGGCCTGCCGGATTCGCTTCCACAGTTCGTCGCGTCCGGCGCCGGTCTTGGCGGAATAGGGAAGGAGACGGGCTGCGAGATGCTCGTCGGTCAACGTGCGCAGCGCCTGGTGCAATTGATTATTCGAAAGCCGGTCGCTCTTGGTCGCCACCAGCAGGAATTCGCGGCCCATGGAATTGAGAAAACTCACGAGTTGCCGGTCGCTCTGCTGCGGCGGAACGCTGGCGTCGACCAATGCCACGCAGAGGGCCAGCGTGGGACGATCGGTGAGATAGGGCTCGATAAACTTCGGCCATTCCTGCGAAATCTCGCGCGAGATCTTGGCGTACCCGTAGCCGGGCAGGTCGGCAAAAATGAGCTCCGGCTGCGGTTTGCCGGGCCAGCGAATCTCAAAGAAGTTGATGCTGCGAGTACGGCCGGGAGTTGAACTGGTGCGCGCCAGCTTGGTCCCAACCAGAGAGTTGATCACGCTCGACTTGCCGACATTGGATCGGCCAAGGAAGGCTACCTCCGGCAGGCTGGGAGCAGGGAAGTGGGCGGCATCGGTAGCCGCCGCGAGAAACCGCGCTAGAACCCTCATGCTCAAGTTTGCAATGGAGAACGAAAGATTGGCAAGGGCGGGAGAGCGATTTAATTTTGCCCGCGATTCTTCCTGCGACGTATGACGGTCTGCCCGACGCCCCCAATCACGAAGCCAGTCCCGAGGACCAGCCACAGGAATGCCCAGATGCCTGCAGACCCAACTGCAAAGTCGTGCCCAAAACCGAAAGCAACGATCGCCCCTGCTGCAATCAGCGGGACGACGACGAGGATGATTCCGAGACCGGCGCGGATCATTCCGGAGTCACGAAGCCGGGGTTGCCTGGCAGACACAGTTGCTGGTCCGTGTCTTTCTGGTCCCCGCCCTTAGCTCAATCCCAAGGGGCGCTTGTTCTCGATGTCTTCTTCCCGCACGGGGCGGAATTTGTGCCAGAGATAGAGGGCTCCGGCCACGACGAGTCCAAAGCCGACGCTGATGGCAAAGAACAGGCGGTAGGCCGGCAGCCAGACCAGGGTGACTGCCACGATCAGCGCCGCGGTCAATAGCGCTGCCGATCCTCGAACTGGAATCTTCATGAGGTGGGCCTCCTACTGGCGGACGGGGCGCGGCGTGCCTCGACGATCCGCACGAAAATGATCCAGACGAAAATGATCCCGCGCGAACCCTATCAGTTTGCAACTGTCGGCTGGGCCGGCGCAAGCCGCAAGCCCGAATTCGGGTCGTCGAAGCCTTGAGCGGGCGGGCGAACCCAGGTAACCCGGCCCAGTTCCCGGAGATGAGGTGGCAATTCAACCCGGAGGGCCGCGCGCCGATGGAGTGAATGACGAACGGTTGGGCGCTTACGACCGGCAGAGACGGAGTGGAGAAAGTTATGGAGAATCCGAAGACCACACTTGCCATGCACACCTTGTTGCTCTGCTCCGACGTTCCGTTTCTGCGGACAAACCGTGGCGTTCTGAGTCCAGTTTCAGGTGACGCCGAAGGTCGTGGGCAGCTGCGACGAAGCCCTGAGGTTGATCGAGGAGCACGAGTTTGACCTGATCGTGGTGGATTGGCGGGAGGTCCTCAACCTGGGCGAGTTTCTTGGCTCGGTGCGACGGTCGAAACTGAACCAGGAGTGTGTTCTGGTGGCGATCGTGCGCGATCTGCCCGATCTGCGGCAGGCGTTTGCCGCGGGAGTTAAGTTTCTGATTCATAAGCCACCGTCAACGATCCAGATCGAACGCTGCCTCCGCGCAGCCTACTCCGCCACCGTGGCCCGGCGACGCAGGCACCACCGCGAGTCCGTGAACTTTGCTGCGTTCGTCGGTGCTCGGAACCGGCCTTGTTCGGAGGTGACGGTGGTGAACTTGAGCGGGGCCGGCGTCGGGATCAAGCTGCAGCGTGTTGATGGCGGCGCGCGCGCTTTTCTGACCGCGGGAGAAGAACTGGATCTGCACTTTGCTCTGCCGGAGAGTGGGGCTACGCTATGCGTTTCAGGCACCGTGGCCTGGATAACCGCCGATCACGCCGGGATCCATTTCACTTCTGTGCCTGACGGGGGATCGCGTGCTGCCGGAATCGTGGCTTACCGATCGCGTCGAGCGTTTCGCTGGCGGAGTTGTGCGAACCTTTGCAGCGCACCTGTGCCTGATACTGACGACGCCCCTGCGCCTGTCTCGTAGAGACGTTGTTGGCAACGGCTTGTCCTCACCACTGCTTGGATAGCCGCGCTATAAGTCGCCCGCGTAAGTGACTATCGGAAAGGAGCAGCCAGTCAGCTATTCCCTAATACTTCTGTATTCCCTCATACTTATAAAAGAGTAAACTTTGTTCCAATCACTGCTTGGGATATCCATGCTCGGGGCAGGCAGCCGATTTTATATGCGGCTCGCTAAAGGAGGGGCAGTTTGGGCGCCATCTTCATTAGCTATCGTAGAAATGACTCGCAGGGTGAGGCGGGAAGACTGTTCGACGATCTGGTCCAGCGCTTTGGCGAAGACATGGTCTTCATGGATGTTGCCGGCATCGAAGCGGGACGCGACTTTCGCAAAGCAATTGAAGAGAGCGTATCGAAGTGCGGCGTGCTGTTGGTGGTGATGGGCCCGCAATGGCTCGACGCGAGAGACGAAAACGGAGCCCGCCGTCTGGACGATCCCGGGGACTTCGTTCGCATCGAAACTGCGTCGGCACTGAGGCGCGACATTCCAGTCATTCCAGTGCTGGTGCACGGCGCCGAGATGCCTCGCGCCGAGCAACTGCCAGAAAACCTCACCGACCTGGCGTATCGCAACTGCATTGAACTGACTCATGCCCGATGGAAGTCGGATACCCAGCTGTTGATTGAGGCATTGCGGCGTCTGATTGGAGACAAGGTTCGAGTCGAGAAAGGGCCCGGGCCCGCTCCAGCAAAGGTCCTGACCGCACCCGTCACTGCGCAACCGAGAGCAGTTGAAGCCTCGAGGCCATGCGGAGACTCGCGAATCGATCCCGCGACTTTGCAGCGTGTTAGCCGGGACCTTGCGCTGTATGTTGGTCCGATTGCCGATATTTTTGTGAATCGCGCTGCCTCCGGCTGTACTTCGACCAAAGATCTTTATCGTAAGGTCGCGGAAGAGATCAACTCACCAGCGGAACGCGAGAAATTCCTCTCACTGTATGCGTCGAACCGGCCGATTCCCGTATCCGATTCAGGCTCAAGACCAGCTCAGCCCAGGAGCGCAGTAGGAATGGTCGGAGAGCAGGCGGTCGCCGCAGCGAAAGAAGTGCGGTCAAGGACTGCCCCAACGGCAATGGCGATGCCGAAGATGTCGCCGCCGCCGGCCACAAGGGCGATGCTAACCACAACGGCGAACCCGACGACAACCGCGAAAACCAGATCAAGCCAGCGAAAGTATTTGCTTCTCGTGGGTGGAGCAGTCATCGTGCTGTTGCTGGCGATCGTTGTCGTTGTTGGTGAGCGGCTGGCAACATCAGAAGGGCGTTCGTCCCGGAAGACACCGACTTCGGCCCAGCAGAGGCAGACTGCGGAACCCGCCCTGGTCAATAGCGGCGGCCCTCCTGCTGCAGCCGAACCGGATGCCAAGATCTCCAGATCGACTTCAACGCCTGCGAAAAATGAAAGCCAAGTACAACCTCTCCAGCGCATTCGCCTGTCGCCAGACGATGCCGCTGGTCTTCTCGTAGAGAAAGTCGTGCCCGACTATCCACCTCTGGCGCGGCAAGCTCACGTGAAGGGATCGGTAGTTCTCGATGCCGACATCTCGAAAGACGGTGCCATCGAGAAACTAAAATTGGTGATTGGACACCCGCTCCTGGTTCCCGCGGCTATCGACGCCGTCAAGCACTGGCGCTACAAGCCGTATGTGATGAACGGCCAAGCCGTGCCGGTAAACACGCAAATTACCGTCAACTTTTCTCTTACGGGTGGATAACTCCGTTTTGCGTCCACTGCGCGCGCCGATCGATGTTCGACCGGAACCGTTGTTGGTGCGAAAGAAAGTTAGTATCTGGGAGCGCACGAAACGGGTTAGAATCGCCGCCATGGGCACTCAGGCCACGCAAGCACCTGGACCTGATCCGACGATGGAGCGGCTCGAAGATCAGATCGCATGGTATGACCGAAAGAGCATATCCAACCAGAGATACTATAAACGGATCAAGGTAGTCGAGATTTCGGCTGCAGCACTGATACCGCTTCTTTCGGCGTTCAAATTTGACCGTGTGCTTTGGGTGACCGGAGGACTCGGCGCCCTGATTACTGTGCTGGAGGGGATGTTGCACCTCAACCAGTACCAGCAGAATTGGATTGCCTATCGATCCACTTGTGAATCGCTTAAGCACGAGAAGTATGTCTACCTGGGCAAGGCCGCTCCCTACTCCGGAGCGGCCGACCCGCATGCGCTGCTGGCGGAAAGGATTGAGTCTCTGGTCTCGCAGGAACACGCGAAATGGGCGTCGGTGCAACAGAACCCTAAGAGCCCGACATCGTAATCACACCTACGAACAACATTGAGTCGGCAGATCCTAGGTCCTAGCCCCGAAAGTTCGTGTTTCCCGCTCGCATCATTCGTTAAGGCGATCCCCGTGGCTTCGGGGCTGGGAGATTACTAGAAATCGCACTGGACCCGACGACGGATTGCGAATCTGGTGACGCTGTCCCGCGAGCACGCGGATGCCAGTTCTTGCCGACAGCAACGTGGTCTCGTCCTCGACCTCCATCAGGACCTCGCCGCTCAGGATGTAGAAGAACTGCTGCGCCTTCTGGTGATGGTGACGAATCTCGGCAGCGCCTGGCGGCATGAGTTCCTCGATTACGGTGAGCTGGTCATCGCTGACCAGATACCAGGCATCGCAATTGTCTCACCAGCGATAGTGCTCGGCGTTGCCACGGTTCACCGGGCCGGGCTGAGCGGGTGCGGGTGGGACATCGTTCGCCATGCTTTTCGTCTCCTCACGACCAGTGTAACCTTGTGGCCATGACGACGCCCGCTCGGTCTCCGCAGACCATTGATCCCAACCGAGATTTGTTGCGCCACACGCTGGCCACGCTCGCTTATCGTGGCGGGAAGGCCGTCCGCGACGCGCCCGCCGGCTTCTCCGATTTTCACGGCGGTGAAGGATTGCGCACGTCGGGACCGATCCTGGCTCACATCGGAGATCTGTTCGACTGGGCGTTGTCGATCGCCATGGGCCGGCAGAAGTGGCAGAACTCGACACCTCCACCGTGGGAACAGGAAGTCACCCGCTTCTTCAGGCTGATAGCTTCCCGCCTTCGACTTCAACATTCAGGTCTCTACTCTCTCAGTCCTGCCTGGCAAGTGTCGTCCTGTTTCAATTCGGGACATGGGATTGAAATCACACCTCAATGTGATCGAGGCCCTAACGTTCCCGAATCGGCACCTCGGCCCTGTAAATGGCTTGCCAGCGGCCTTGTTTGAATATGTAGACCGAACTGCCATTCATGTGAAGCGGAACTTTTTGTCCGCCGCAAGTCGCAAACTGCTCGGCTTTGTAGGTGAGAAGGTAGACGCCGCTCGCCACTGACAGCATGCCGAAGTCCGACAAGGTGTATCCCTGCACGGTGCAGGTTTTGGCCGAGTTCTGCTGCTCCTCGAGCTGCTGTTCGCGCGAAAACGTGCCGTACTCACCCCAGAAAACTCCATTCTCCGGAATGTGATTGCGGAAATACGCCACGTCTTTCGCTTTCCAGGCCTCAAAGAAGCCGTATTCGGTATGAACCAGTTCCTGCTCCACCGCAGCCCGATTCTGCGGCGACTGGGCGCGGGTTGGCAGGATCAAAACGAGGAGTGTACAGAGGACAAGGATGCGAGCGCCGACAAAAGCAGTTTTGCAGATATTCATGCCGTCTCGATCTGGCAGGTGAATGCCCGTAGCGACCTGCCTAGAATACGACAGGGCCGCCTTGGTCGAGAGGGCGGACCCGAGCGGCGGAGTATCCGCGCCACATTTTCGGTTACAATGGCCGCATCAGCCGAATCCGGCGGCGTTTGCCGCGCGAATGAGGGGTATGTGCTTTGGCGACGAGCGAAGTGACCACTTCAGCCCAGAATGTCCCGCAACTTCCCAACCACAAGGTAAAGGTCAAAAAGGCCGGGCAACGCGCCTGCAACGAAAAAGACGCGAAGGGAAAATTCTGCGGCGGGCATTTAAAGCTCTGGTTTTATAAGACCGACGCGGTCGAGCGCGAATGTGGCGACGTCGAAAAAGCCTGGGGACCGAATGCCGAAGTCTATCGCTGCGAAAACTGCAAGACCCTGTATCTGCCAACCCCTGGAGAGACCAAGGTGAATGTCGCCGGGAAGGGAATGATTTCGGTCTTTGGATTGACGCTGCCGCCGAAGGAAAAATAGCTTCTAGCTACTAGCTAACGCGGGAGAGACCGGGGTTTGGGATCCAACATGCTTTCTCGCGGCGGCAAAGACAAGCCGAACTTCGTTCGGCGGGACAGCCGAGGCGGCTGTCCCCACACGAGTTTGCTAGGAGCGAGCAGCTAGCAGCTAGAAGCTTTTTTCATGAACACTCCCGACCTCATCTACGACTGGAACAAGAATCACCCTCCGGAGCTGAAACCGCCGGGGCCGGTGCTACTTAACGATGAGAGCCTGCGGGACGGGCTGCAGTCGCCGTCGGTGCGCGACCCTTCGATCGTGGAGAAGATCGAAATCCTTCACCTGATGGAGGCGCTGGGAATCGACTCGCTCGATCTCGGACTGCCCGGTGCCGGCCCGCGCGCGGTCGACGCGGTGACCGCGCTGGCGCGCGAGATTGTCACCCACAAGATGAAGATTCGCGCCAACTGCGCGGCGCGCACTCTCGAGACCGACATTCGCCCCATCGCCGACATCGTTCAGAAAACCGGACTGCCCATCGAGGCAGCGACCTTCATCGGATCGAGTCCGATTCGCCAATTCACCGAGGGGTGGACCGACGACTTTCTTCTGCACACCACCGAAAAGGCCATCAAGTACGCGGTCTCGCTCGGGCTCGACTGCATGTACGTCACCGAAGATACGAGCCGCTCCGATCCTGAAACCGTGAAGCGGCTGTACGCGACCGCCATCAACTGCGGCGCTCGCGCCATCTGCATCTGCGACACGGCGGGTCACGCAACTCCAATGGGGGCGCTGGCGCTGGTGCGGTTTGTGATTGCTGAAGTCGTGAAGCCCTCAGGCGAACAAGTCCGCGTCGATTGGCACGGTCACAGCGATCGCGGCCTATCCATTGCTAACTCGATGGCCGCGATCATCGCGGGTGCCAATTGCGTTCACGGCTGTGCCATTGGCTTGGGCGAGCGCGTCGGCAATACCCAAATGGATCAGATGCTGGTCAATCTCAAGCTCATGGGCATCGCGCCCTGGGACCAGCAGGACCTGACCAAGCTGAAGCAGTATTGCCAGGCAGTATCGCGGGCGACCGGCGTGCCCATCCCGAAGAACTATCCGGTAGTCGGGGAAGACGCGTTCCGCACGGCGACCGGCGTACACGCGGCCGCGATCATCAAGGCGTATCACAAGAACGACGTCGTGCTCGCCAACACCGTGTACTCCGGTGTGCCCTCGCATGTGTTCGGGCTCGATCAGATCATCGACATCGGCCCTATGAGCGGGAAGTCCAACGTGCTGTTCTGGCTGGAGCGGCACGGCCTCCCTGCAACTGATGAAGCCGTCGATCGCATCTATCAGCGCGCCAAGCAGAGCGACCACACTCTCACTGAGGCTGAAATCCTGGAGTGCATCAGCACCGCGACGGCGAAGAATATCTGACCGCAATGACCGACCAATTGCGACATGCCATTCTTGGCGCCGGTGGTGTGGGAGGGCTGATCGGCGCTTGCCTGGCCCATTCGGGCGCTCCCGTGACGCTGATCCTGAAGCGTGAGTCGCTCGATCGTTACCCGCGGCAGTTGCGTCTGGAGAGTCCCTTCGGCAACTTCGAGGTGGATATCTCCTGTGTCGCGGAAGTGCCGCCGGTTGACGTGCTCTGGGTGACTGTCAAAGCCACTCAGTTGGAATCGGCGTTAGCTGCGCTCAACAATCCGGCGTCCGTGGGAGCGATCGTTCCGCTGCTTAATGGCGTCGATCATCTTGCGTTGCTGCGGTCGAAGTACGGCGCGGATCGCGTCATTCCTGCGACGATTGCAGTGGAATCGGAGCGGGTTGCGCCCGGGCATATCATCCACCGGTCGTCGTTTGCCCGCCTTAACGTCTTATCAGCGGGGCACCCGTTGCTGGGCCGCACTGTCCAACAGTTTCAGGGCCTCGGCTTCGAATGCCGCTTCATCGACGACGAATCCACGCTGATGTGGAGCAAGCTCGTGTTTCTGGCTGCCTTCGCCCTGACGACCACTGCGGGCGACATAACGACCGGCGTAATCCTGACCGACCCCTACTGGAGAGACTTGGGATTGTCCTCAATTCGGGAAGCCAGCGCGGTAGCTGTTGCCGAGGGAGCGAAGGTTGACGCAGACACCGTGATCGCGTCGGTGGTGAAAATGCCGGGGAACATGCGGAGCTCCATGCAGAAAGATGTGGCGCAAGGCAAGCCTCCGGAACTGGACGCGATCGCCGGTCCAATCGTCCGCGGCGCCCGCCGCCACGGGATCGCAATCCCGTGCACGAAAGAATTGGTGGCGATGGTGGAGCGCCGGATCGGTGCCACAAGGAGTCTGCTGGCGTCCTAGCCCTCCTCTGTCATCCTGAGATGAGTGGTGAAATTCACGAAGTGAATTCCCCACTTAGTCGAAGGAACCCGTGCCATTTTGCGCTAACCGCATGCTCCAGGATGACAAGAGGTCCCTGACACACGCGGTGGTTACCACCCGTTCGTAATATTCCGCCCCAGATTAGCCAATCCTAATCTTTCCTCTGGGTTGTAAACTGGCACATACCCACATGAGCCCGACCCCCCAGCGTCCGGACATGCCGGAACTCGCCCCTGCGGTGCAACAGGAAGTGGCGCATCTGGCGGCTTCGCCTGAGGTACGATCGGCGTTCAACTGGTTTCGCTTGCAGGAGCCCCAGTTGGCGCACTGGCAGATGGAGATGGCGCGCATTCCGGCGCCGCCCTTCGGCGAATCGGCGCGGGGCGAATGGCTGGCAGAACGATTTCGCGAAGTCGGGCTGGACGACGTTCGCATCGACGACGTGGGCAACGTATTCGGCACGCATCCCGGCTTCGGCAAGCGCTACGTGGCGCTCAGCGCGCACATCGACACGGTCTTTCCCGCCAACACGCCGCTGAATATTCGCCAGCAGGGAAGCCGCATCTACGGGCCGGGGGTATCCGACAATGGCGCGGGCGTGGCGGCGATGCTGGGGATTGCTTCGCTGCTGCGGGCCGTGCGCGTCCGGCATGTGCTGCCGTTCGTGTTCATCGGCAACGTCGGCGAAGAAGGAGAAGGCGACCTGCGCGGCATGCGCCACATTTTTTCCACGCCCCGGTGGAAGGATTCGATTGCCTATAGCCTGGTGCTCGACGGAGCCGGCGCCGACACCATCGTGGCCGAGGCCCTCGGCAGTCGGCGCTTTGAGGTGATCGTGCGCGGCCCGGGCGGGCATTCCTGGAGCGATTTTGGCGCGCCCAATCCCATCGTGATCCTGGCCAAGGCGATTGAGACATTCCACGCGACTCCTGTGCCTAATGCACCCAAGACCACATTCAACATCGGAGTGATCCGTGGCGGCACTTCGGTGAATTCGATTCCCGAGTCGGCCAGCATGAAGGTCGACATCCGCTCGACTTCGATGACGGAAATGGAACGGCTGGAGCAGTCGCTCCGTTTGGCGCTCAATCGCGCGGTGGAAGACGAGACCATGGCGGCGGAGATGCGATCGTCGGCGCAGAAACGTCCCGGCGTGAGCTGCGAGGTGGTGATCATCGGAAATCGTCCGGCGGGCGAGTTGCCGGCGGGGGCACGCATTTTGCAAGTAGTGCGCGCGGTCGATGCCCAACTGTCAAACGCGGCACAAATCCAGCGCGCTTCAACGGACGCCAATGTTCCTTTGTCGTTAGGGCTGGAAGCGGTGGCTATCGGCGGCGGCGGATCGGGTGGCGGCGCTCACACGTTGCAGGAGTGGTTCGACTCCAATGGGCGCGAGCTGGGATTGAAGAGGATTCTGCTGGCCATGCTGGCTCTGGCGGGGGTGGGAGAATAATGCCTGGGAGAATGAAGCTGAGATCGGTCGCGATGGCCGTGTTCGCGGCGTTGTTGCTGTCGCTGTTCCAGCGCATGCAGGGTCAATCGCAAAACGCTGAGCCCGCTCCGTCGGTAGCGAAGGCCGACGTCATCTTCATGCACGCCAACATTTACACCGGCGTGCCCGCCAACACCGCCTTCAGTTCCATCCTGCGGGAAGAAGCCATGGCCGTGCGCGGCGACCGCATCCTGGCCACCGGCAAGACAGCTGACCTGGAGAAGTTCAAGGGTCCCAAGACGCAGGTGGTCGACCTGGGCGGGCATTTTGTCATGCCCGGGTTCAACGACGCTCACCTGCACCTGGAAGATGCCGGGACCACCAAGCTCAGCGTGGATTTGACGGGCGTGAAGTCGCTCGACGACCTTCGCGCCCGCGTGCAGAAGAAAGTCGAGCAGTCCAAGGCAGGCGAGTGGATCCTCGGCGCCGGTTGGGATGAGACGTTGTGGCCGGTCAAAGCCGTTCCCCTCCGTTGGGATCTGGACGAGGTCTCCGGCGGACATCCGGTGTTTCTGGAACGGATTGACGGCCACATTGCGGTGGCCAATACTCGCGCATTGCAGTTGGGAAGCATCACGCTGGCCAGCCGCGATCCGCAAGGCGGACACATCGACCGCAACGAAAATGGCGAGCCCACGGGCATTCTGCGGGAGACGGCGCAGGCTGCCGTGCGCGGGGTCATTCCTGCGGCCACACACGAGCAGCGGCGCGAGGCCATTGAAGCGGCCCTCGCGGAACTGGCGGCGCAAGGCGTGACTTCGGCGCAGGATTGCTCCACTTCGGAGAAAGCCTGCTCGACCTGGGAAGATTTTCAAATCTACGAAGAACTCGAAAAAGAAGGCAAGCTGACGGCCCGCATCACAGAGTGGCTTCCCTTTGACGATCCCATCGAGGACTTGACCCGCAAGCGCAACTCGCATCCGCAAACCGACTTGATGCTGCACACCGGCATGCTGAAGGGATACATGGATGGCTCGCTGGGATCGCACACGGCAGCGCTGCTGCAGCCGTATGCCGATGATACGCAGAACTCCGGTTTGCCCCGCTATGACGCGGCCAAACTGAATGACCTGACGAAAGAGCGCGTGCTCGCCGGATTCCAGATTGGCTTTCACGCCATCGGCGACAAGGGAGTGGAGATGGCTCTCGATGCCTTCGCCGAGGCCGAGAAAGCGGCGCGCGAGGCCAACGTCAAAGGCCCGAGCGGCGGAGACGAATTCCGCCTGCGTATCGAGCATGCCCAGGTCACTACCCCGCAGGAGATTGCCCGCTTCAAAGAGCTGAAAGTCATTGCTTCCATGCAACCCAGTCACTTGTTGACCGACATGCGTTGGGCGCAGGATCGGCTGGGGCCGCAGCGGGCGGCTACTTCGTATGCCTGGCTTGCGTTCCTGAACAAGGGCGTCACCCTGGCGTTTGGTACGGACTATCCTGTCGAGCCCGTGTCGCCGTTCCGCGGGCTCTATGCCGCGGTCACGCGCAAAAGCGAAAACGGCAAGCAGGAATATTTCCCGCTGCAGCGGCTCACCATCGATCAAGCGATGGCGGCCTGCACCACCGGGTCAGCGTTCGCAGAGTTCGAGGAAAAGGAAAAAGGCAAGCTGTTGCCGGGCATGCTCGCCGATTTCGTGGTTCTCGATCGCGACCTGACCGCGTCGTCGCCTGAGAAGATTCTTGGGACGAATGTTCTGCGCACCGTTGTAGGTGGCAAGACGGTGTACGAAACCAAGTGAAGCAGTGAAGCGCAGCAGGCCGTTCCTGTTCGGACGGTCGATTGTCGCGATGAACATGCCAATTCCCAGCGCCATTTTTAGCTGCCGCGGGGCGCTTTCGGGGACTCGACGTTTTCACTCAACTTGCTGGGCATCAAAACGGTTTGGTCGGTTTATGCGTCTAATAACTTAAGCCCATCAAACGGGGGTCACATCGCCTCTACGGCAGTTCCGGCGATGGCGGGCAAATGGGTATACTATAAAGGGTTTGTGAGTTTTGGAGGGAAGTAGACCTATGGATTCGGGCGCATTGTGGGAGCGCATCAAGGCTCATCGCTGGGCCTACACACTCAGTATTCTGGCTACGCTATCGGTCGGCATTCTGATCGGGACGGTCATCTCGTATGGAGTCAAGGGAAAAGAAGGGGGCCAGAAGGGCAGCGATGCCACGCCCCTTACCCTGCCTTCGCCGTCGCAGATGTCGAATGCGTTCTCCCAGATCGCGAAGCAAATGGAACCGAGCGTCGTCAACATCAACACAGAATCAACGATTAAGAACTTTCATCAGCGTCGCGGCGGGAACGGGCAGGATGACGACAGCGGCGGTATGGACGACTTCTTCAATCACTTTTTTGGTGGTCCGGGGGGAGGCCAATTTGGGCAGGGTGAAGGTCCGATCCGCGAGCGCTCCTTGGGTTCGGGCGTGATCGTAGACTCCAAAGGTTATATCGTCACCAACCGGCACGTGGTCGAGAAGGCCGACCGGGTTCGCGTTCGCTTCGAGGATGATCCACCGGGAGTGCAGCACGACGCCAAAGTGATCGGCTCGGACCAGGAAACCGATCTCGCCGTCATCAAGGTTGACGTCGACCGCTCGTTGCCAGCGGCCAAGATGGGCAATTCCGACAGCATGCAGGTTGGGGACTGGGTGCTCGCAGTCGGTAGCCCGTTCGGCTTGTCGGAAACAGTTACCGCCGGAATCGTCTCGGCCAAGGGACGGGACATCGTTCCCGGCCGCCAATTCCAGACTTTCATTCAGACCGACGCGGCCATTAACCCCGGCAACTCGGGCGGACCGCTGGTGAATATGAATGGGGAAGTGATTGGCATCAACACGGCCATTCTGAGCGAGACCAACGCCTATGCCGGCGTGGGATTTGCCTTGCCATCGAAGACCGTGGTCGACGTCTACAACCAGCTCACGGGTCCGGACCACCGGGTTTCGCGCGGTTCCATCGGCATCATGTTTGACGCCGTGGAGAACCCGGCAATTACGCGTGTTTACGGGTCGGGAAGCGGTGTGACCATCTCGAGCGTGGTGGCGGGCAGTCCCGCCGACCAAGCCGGATTGAAAGTTGGCGACACCATCACCACGGTAGACGGCAAGAAGGTCGGCAAGGGCTCCGAACTGGTGGGCGACATCGCCTCGCGCAAGCCGGGATCGAAAGTCGAGTTGGGCTTCCTGCGCAACGGCAAGAGTCAGGACGCCAGCGTTACCATCGCCGATCGCGCCAAGCTGTTTGCCTCCCGTCTCGGAGACGATCAGGAGAACGACGATTCCAATACGCCCAAGCAAAGCAAGTTCGGCATAACCGTACGCAAGGTCACCCCGGAAATGGCCGATCGCCTCGACATGGGTACGGGCAAGGGAGTGATTGTGCAGGATGTGAAGCCAAATTCTTTTGCCGAGGATATCAACCTCGGTCGTGGCGACATCATCCTCGAGATAAACAAGCAGCCGGTGAACAGCGAGGAGGACTTCTCGCGCATCGAGTCGAACCTGAAGAGCGGCCAGGACGTCGTGTTCCTGGTGCGGCAGCGGGGTTCGACACGGCAGGACGGAACGATCTTCCTGGCCGGTACACTTCCGTAACGTCAGTCAGCCCAGTCGGAACTGGCACTGTAGCCATTGATCGAGGATGATTACAGTGCCACGGTTGGGCTTTTTGTTTTGCGGTTAAGCCTTTACGCGTCTGAAGTTTTGTAATGACCCGGGCTTCTGGCCAGGTCGTGCTTCTGAGATTTATGACAGGGTTTTTCGGCAGAATTCGTTTGGCGCGATACGGCGCGGTTTGTGCGCTGCTGCTGATGTGTGCCTGCCTTCCGGCGG
This sequence comes from Candidatus Sulfotelmatobacter sp., assembly GCA_035511455.1. Classification (GTDB taxonomy): domain Bacteria; phylum Acidobacteriota; class Terriglobia; order Terriglobales; family Acidobacteriaceae; genus Sulfotelmatobacter. The sequence continues at coordinate 58,281 of DATKFH010000004.1, forward strand.
CGTTGGCGCGACAGCAGAGCGCGGCCAGCGATTCCGCCACCCAGAAACCGGCCACCGCCACGGCCAAGCCGCGCCGGCATCACAAGACGACGTCTTCGTCATCCGGTTCCGCGAAAGCGGCGAGCACAACGCACACCGCCTCCACCGCAAAACGTTCGCGAAAGAAGCGGGTGCGTGGACAGCAGCAGATCGACTCCGAGCGAGCGCGTTCCATTCAAGAGGCCTTGATTCGCGAACATTATCTGAGCGGGGAGCCTACCGGTACCTGGAACCAGTCCAGTGAAGAAGCCATGCGGCGCTATCAAGGCGATCACGGCTGGCAGACCAAACAAGTTCCCGACTCTCGCGCGCTCATCAAACTGGGGCTGGGACCGAGCAACGATCACTTGCTAAATCCGGATAGCGCCATGACCACCGCTCCGGATGCGCCGCGGGTTGCCTCCCAGAAGGTTCCGGCCGCCGACCACACACCCGCCCAGGCTCCTGGTAAGAGCGATCCCTCGGGCCCGCAATAGAGCGCTGCACCAGGGATGGTGTAGCCGTCCCGCAAGCTTGTTCGTGAATCTCTTGAATCCTCGTCTCCTATCGTAAGTAATGACGATAAGCGGATGAAAACAAGGCACTTATTTTTGTAATATAAGCCGTTTGAGCTCGCCGGCAGCGGGCCGACGAAAGGCGAACCATTCTCGGTTCGACCGTGCCCGTTTCCCTTGCGAATAAGGTCACGAGAATCGCCATGCCGGGCATTTCCCGTGCCCACGAGCCCGGCCAGGTCCGCTGGCCGGCGGCTCACTGCCGGGTGGTAACTGCTAATTGCCGCTCTTGCGGTAGCTGGTGGCCAGCGGTCGCGGGAAATAGGGCAGCGGCTGATTCGTGATGATGGCGCGGGGATTGAGTTCGACCAGGGCCTCGGCAACTTCAGCTCCGCAGATTTCGGCGGCCGCGTCGCGCGAAGTGGAAAGAATCGGGACCCGCTTCTCCAGGTCATGCGCGTCGGTGGCGATTACGTGCACGGCCTGACGTTCGAGCAGCCATTGCGCGGCGCGGCGCGTGCGCTCGCCCCAGAACCCGGTTAGGGCGGAGCCGGTCATCTGAATCACGCAGCCCTGCTCGGCCCACTCCACCACGCGCTGCAGGCTCTCGCGCAAAATCGGGTTGCGCTCGGGATGGGTAATGATCACGGTGATCCCACAGTCGCCGAGCCTCAGGAAAGACTCCGTCGTCTGCTGCGGCACACTGTAGTTGCTGAACTCGACCAGCAGGTAGCGCGTGCCATCGATGACGTAGCGGGTGGGATGGGCCAGAGCATCCTGAATGTTTTCGTAGGAAAGGTGAAAGTCGCAGCCCAGGCTGAGTCTCGGCGCATCGCCAACAAGTTGTTGCAGATGCGCGACCAGCCCTCGCAGATATTCGCGGTCATAGTGGTAGCGGTCGTTGGCATGGGGCGTGGCGACCTGGTGAGTAATGCCGTCAGCGGCGGCCGCGCGGCACATGGCGACCGAGACGTCCCACGACTTGGGGCCATCATCTACTTCGGGAAGAATGTGGGAATGAATATCGACCACGATTGTAGGGAACACCGACACGCCGCCGGGGTTGCGTATCCTTTGATTTAATCAGATTCGCGGGGAAAGAGAAAGCCAGGACAGACAGCGCCGCGAGGGCGCGGAGAATGCTCACCAGATTGTGGCACCGCTCCCGATTTGCGGATGGCTTGGTCGGCAGTGACGAGCGTGAGTCCTTGCACGACGGCAGTGGCGCCGATGATTCTGTCAGCCGGGTCGTTGGGATAATCGGGAGGGAAGGCTAGAGTCTGCACGCCAACAGCCCTGGTTATCGGCAACACGACGAACTTCTGTTCCACCTCGTAAAGGGAGGATTCCAGGCTGACATCAATCCTAAAACGTTTCTTTTGGAACGACATGGTCGATTCGATCAGGGAGAAGTCAGAGGTTGCCAGTCCTCTCTCGCTCCGGCGGGCTCGATCAATCGAGGCTTCGCTTTCTGGGACAGCCGGGTCTCATCAAAGGCCAGCCAGAGAACGACGTGAGTGTCGACAACGATCAATAGAGGGCGCCCCACTCCTCGGGAGTCAGCACGGGAGACACGATATCCCCCAAGATCTTCCCTCTTCCTTTGAGGAAGCCATAGATTTCGTCTTTTTCGTTGCCGACGGGGACCAGCTTGGCCACCGGCTTGCCGCGCTTGGTAATGATGACAGCTTCGCGCTTGGACTGAATTTCGTCCATCACCGCGAGACTATGAACTTTGAACTTCCCCGCTGCCATGGTCTTCATGAAGGCTTCGTTAAGATCGTGGTCATTATGCCATGGTCATGAGATGTTGATCTCTTGCGGAAGCCGGGGTGCCCCGTCCTGATCTCTGCGTTATTTGCAGAGACAGGGCGGGACACTGCGGGGATGCTGACGTTCCATGTTCCTCGCCCGGCGCAAAGTCAAAGTCCCCACCCTGTCGCACAAAACGCGACAAGGCTGGGGCACCCTCAACGATTCCGGTACCGCTCGTTAATGAAATCTGCGATCCCCGCGTAAGCCTTCGAGAGTGTTTGCTCATCGGGCAGGAACACGATGCGAAAGTGCTGTGTGCCGGGCTTCTGGCCGAAGCCGGAGCCGTGGACGACCATGACGTGCTTCTGGCGGATGAGTTCTTTCACGAAAATTTCGTCGCTCTCGGGGATGTCGATGCGCGGGTAGGCGTAGAACGTGCCGCGGGGAGCGACGCAACTCACGCGCGGAGTCGCTTCGCACCACTTCCGGGTGAGATCGCGGCGGGAGCGCAGTTTGCGCTGCACTTCGACGAGATGATGCTGCGGGCCTTCCAGCGCGGGCTTGATCGCGTATTGCTCGGGGTGGTTGGCGCAGAGGCGCGCGCGCAGCAGGCGATGCACGCCCTCGGTGTAGGTCTTCACCGACGCGGCGTCGCCGGAGACGATGCCCCATCCGATGCGCCATCCGGGGACGAGGTAGTTCTTCGACATGCCGCCGAAGGTCACGCAAGGCACGTCGGGCGCGACCGCGGCGAACGCGAGGTGCGGCGTGCCGTCGAGAATCAGCTTGTCGTAGATTTCGTCGGAGAAGACGATCAGGTTGTGGCGGCGCGCCAAGTCCGCGACTTGTTCGAGCATCTGCCGCGTACACAGCGAGCCTGTGGGGTTGTTGGGATTAATCAGCACGACGCCGCGGGTGCGCGGCGTGAGTTTGCGTTCGAGGTCGGCGAGTTCGGGCTGCCAGGCATCGTCTTCATTTAAATCGTAAGGGTTGAGCTTGATTCCCAATTTACACAGCACCGCGGAGTACAGCGGATAGTCGGGGCTGGGTGTGAGTACGTCCTCCCCCGGGTTCACCAGTGCGGAGAGGCAGAGATCGACGGTCTCACTCACGCCGGAAGTGACGAATACATCCCGGACGGTCGTGATGCCTTTGCGGGTGGCCTCGCCTCGAATCGCTTCCAGCGCTTCCGGAACTCCGGGCGACGGTGCGTATCCGTTCTTGCCCTCGCGCATGGCCTGGTAGACGGCATCGATGATGTGGGGCGGGGTCTGGAAATCGAAGTTGAGCGGGTCGCCAACGTTCAGCGGGAGCACTTTGTGGCCGAGCTTGGTGACTTCGTCGGCGACGCACGCCAGGTCGCGGATGGCATAGCGAACGTTTTCGAGCCGGGAGGCGGCAGTAATCTCGCGGGCTTGTGTCAGCGGCATGAATGAATTCTAACCGCAGAGGACGCGGAGGGCGCAGAGAATTCGGGGCAGGCAAAACCGTTTTTCGATAGTGGCATTTTTTGGCGAGACTTCTGGGGAGGTTTTTGTCATTCCGAAGCGCTGGTTGTTGGCGCGAGGAATCTGCTCTGGGGGGCCTCTGGCAGACAGCAGATTCCTCGCTTTCGCTCGTGATGACAAGACTTTGCCTGACGACAACGACCGGCTTAGTCTTCCCGGTCGATCTGCGCTTTCTGCAGCTTGTCGGAGTAATCCACGTAGACCGACTTCCACTCGGTGTAGAAATCGATCGCGCCGATGCCGCCTTCGCGGTGGCCGTTGCCGGTTGCTTTGGTTCCTCCGAAGGGAAGATGCACTTCGGCGCCGATTGTCGGCGCGTTGATGTAGGTGATGCCGGCATACAGGTCGCGAATGGCGCAAAACGCCTTGTTCACGTCCTTGGTGTAGAGCGCCGACGACAGGCCGTAGTCGATGCCGTTGGCGATTTCGATCGCGTCCTCGAGATCGTTGCAGGGGATGATCGCGACCACTGGGCCAAAGATTTCTTCCTGCGCGATGCGCATCTTGGGATCGACGTCGGTGAATACGGTCGGCTCCATGAACCAGCCGTGCTGGTACTCGCCCTTGTCCAGACGGTTGCCGCCGCAGACCAGCTTGGCGCCTTCGTTCTTGCCGATTTCAACGTAGCTGAGGTCGGTTTGAAGCTGCTTTTCGTTCACGGCCGGGCCCATCTGCACGGTTTCGTCGAGGCCGTTGCCGACTTTCAGTTTCCTGGCGCGCTCGACGTAACGGTCGATGAAATCGCGGTACACGCCCTTCTGCACGATGATGCGGCTGGTCGCGGTGCAGCGCTGGCCGGTAGTGCCGAATCCACCCCAGAGCCCGCCTTCGATCGCGAGGTCGAGATTGGCGTCGTCGAGGACAATCATCGGGTTCTTCCCGCCAAGTTCAAGCGAACAATGTTTGAAGCTTTTCGCGGCGATGCCGCCGATGATGCGCCCAACAGCGGATGACCCGGTCAGCGAGACGGCGCGCACATCCTTGTGCTCGGCGAGCGGTGTTCCAACCTCGGCACCGAAGCCGGTGACGATGTTGACCACGCCCCCCGGAATCCCAGCATCGGTGAAGGCTCGCACCAGATTAAACG
>DATKFH010000005.1:0-34110 GCA_035511455.1 Candidatus Sulfotelmatobacter sp.
CTAAGAACGCTCGCGTGAGCAGCGTAAGCTGGATGTAATTGTGATCTGCCCCGAGCAGGTTTCGCCTGTTAAGGGCCCAGCTGTAGAGGAGGAAGAGGACCACCGGCAGGCAACACATGTTTGTATTCAGGGCAAAGATGAAGAGCGATCCGCCCGCCGTCGCTATATATTCTCCTACCCAGCCCAGGGCTAATACGGCGACGCTGATCGAAGTGCTCCGAGCAAATCTGAGCTGCTCTTCATGCTCGGTTTCGGTGAGCGTGTTCATGCTGTCGAGAGAGAGTACGAAGGTAAGAATGGCGACGAGAAATGCAGGGGATGGCTAGGGATAACCATCGCCCAAGGCTGGTTACGTCGCATTCCAGCGCAAGCGCGACGGATGCCGCGAGGCCAACGGTATAGTAGGGCGACTTGGTTGGGTGAAGTAGTTGCGGATCCTACTCACGGATCCTACTGAGAGTGGACCACCCATAGGAACCTCCGTTTAGCTGCGCAGGGAACCTTCAGGCGAAGGGCGCCCATATCTTGAAACACATTGGTTACGGCGGGCCAGGGGTGAGTCGCGCAGACCGACTCCGAAATCACTCCTGCGCTCGATAAATCGAGAAAAGGAGTAGCAGAAGAGCACTTTTTTAGGAATTTCAATCAGATTGTTTGTGCGTCAGAATGTTTGTGCGTATGACGTCCCTGCCTGAGGGTGGCTCACGACGATGCTCCCAGTGCCTCGCCCCTCAAACTATTGCCGCAGCGTGAGCCCGCTCAGCACCGCTTGCTGCTTGGCGATCAGTTGATGCACGCCTTGCTTGGCCACGGCCAACATCTTGGCGAACTGCTGGTCGTCAAAGACCTGATGTTCGGCGGTGGCCTGGACTTCGACCAACTTGTGGCCGGCTGTCATGGCGAAGTTCATGTCGACATCGGCGCGCGAGTCTTCCTCGTAGCAGAGATCGAGCAGGATCTCTCCCTCGACAATTCCCACACTCACGGCGGCAACAAAGTCCTTCAGGGGAACCGCGGTCAAAGTTCCGGCGTCCACCAGTTTTTCGAGAGCCAATCCCAGCGCGACGAAGGCGCCGGTGATCGAGGCGGTGCGCGTGCCGCCGTCGGCCTGGATGACGTCGCAATCGATCCAGATGGTGCGCTCGCCGAGGCGGGCGAGGTCGGTGACAGCTCGCAGGCTGCGGCCGATCAGGCGCTGGATTTCGTGCGTACGCCCGCTGGCGCGGCCCTTCGTGACTTCGCGCGGCGTGCGCGTCAGCGTGGAACGGGGAAGCATGCTGTATTCGCTCGAGATCCATCCTTTGCCGGAATTGCGCCGGAATTGCGGTACCGCTTCCTCGATCGAAGCGGTGCAAATAACGCGCGTATTGCCTACCTCGATCAGAACCGAACCTTCCGCGGTGGTGATGAACTCTGGGGTGACGAGAACGGGGCGGAGTTGGTCGGGCAAGCGGTTATCGGAGCGGTAGAACATAATCCGGATTGTAAATGACTGAGAAAAAAGAGAGCATCTATGTTGACAGTAGATATATCTATAGATATAGTTAACGACAGATCGAATGAAATATCGATCTCGAAAGAGGAGTTTCTCAGATATGTACGGAAAATGCGGAAGTTGGTGGCGGGGCGGCGTGGCAATGCCATTTATGGGTGGAAGTTTTCCATGGGGTCGTGGCGGTCGCTGGGGCCGGTTCTTTGGGCCGGGAGAAATCCGGCTGGCGCTGCTTTCGATGTTAGAGAGTGGACCGAAGCACGGCTATGAACTGATGAAAGAGTTGGAGACAAAATCGGGCGGCATCTACAAGGCCAGCGCCGGAGCGATTTATCCGGCGCTGCAGCAACTGGAAGACGAAGGTCTGGTGACCTCCGACCAGCCGTCAGGGAAGCGGACGTACTCGCTGACCGACGCTGGCAAGGCGGAATTACAGCGCGAAGCCGAAACGGTAAAGAAGATCTGGCAGCGCGCCGAACAGGCCGGAGACTGGGCTCCGTGGATCGGCATGGAGGGCGCCGAGGTATTCCGTCCCGCGGCTGAACTGATGAAGACCGCGTTGCGGGCCGCGACTCGCGGGTCTCACGACTCGGCGAAGATTGCCAAGATCCGCGAGATTCTGGAGCGGACTAAACACGAAATCGAGGCCCTGGACAAATCGCAGGCGTAAATCCCTGTCAATGGCCCAAGCCCACCAACCCGTCCGGCGGTGGGCTTTTCCTTTGCGGCTGGGTGCCTAACCGTTGCGGTCTTTGCAAGGATGTCATCGATGAGCATATTTGCCGGCGAAAGCAAGTTCAAATCAAGAGTGTGGCTCCTGCCGGCAAGACCTAGATCCCTCGCTGTTCTCGGGATGACAAATCGCTCCTGGGATACCGCAATTGTGAAACTGGCCTACGTCCGAGGATCGATCTGCGACGGGCTTACGGGGCTAGCTGCGTGGCGAGTTGGTTGACCGCGGTCACGTCGTAGAAATCAGAGATGTCGGCGTGTCCGGCTAGCGTGTCGCGCTCTTTGCCGTCGACCAGGATCTTCACCCGGAGAATGCCGGGCGTGTTCGCGGAGACGGTGTGGATCAGCGACGCCACGGTGAGTTCCTCGACCAGCACGCCGGAACGGTGCGTGTCGGCGAAGGCAGCGTTCACGTCGATGACGGCCACACCCGGGTCCACCAGGAATACACTGCGGACCTCGGCCCCGGCCCCGAGCACGTGCGGCGACGCCTTGTCGAGATAAATCGACAGCAGGGCGCGCAGCAGTTCTTCGGCGCGCTGCTGGCGCCCGGATGGCATGGGAATCTGCGCTGCCCGGGGGCGCAGGCTGCCATCCTCATCGTTCGCGACGAACAAAGCCACCATCTCGGTGGGTCCCGCAACCGGTGGCGCCAGGGGCCGGGTATCGACCGAGGCGGCCGGAGTCGCGGCGACCGTCTTCCGCATATTCCACGCGTAGATGCTCATCCCCAGCACAGCCACAAGCAGCACCGCCAGCGCAATCAGTAGGTGGCGTGGGATCATTGGTGGCTCCCGATGACGGGCTTTATCGTCATGGCGCGGCTCCCAACTGGTTATGTGCGGTCGCGATGGCGGTCGCCACTGCGCTGGTGACCAGTTGCTGGTAGTCGGGGGCGGTGAGCTGCGAAGAATCGGCTCCCTGCGGTGCGACCTCGACGGCTATGGCGGCTCCGGTCATGTTATTGAGCGGGCGGAGCGGCGCAGCCAAAGTGCGAACCGGGATCTGTCGCTTCTGGAATTCGGCAGCCACCGCCGACGCTGCGCTTTGGCTCAGAGCCAGCGCTGAATGCTGGGCAGTGGTCCAAGAACGGAACGGACCACGGTCGTCTTCACTATAGGGAAGCAATGCGGTGTAAACGCGCACGCCGTGGCCGTTGGAAGCGGCATGCAACGCAATGTAAATCGCTGCATGGTCGGCGTTGGCAAAAATGGCTCGCTGGTCGAGTGAGAGATTCGCATCAGAGTCGCGCAGCACCAGGGTCGTGATGCCGCGGCTCTCCAGTTCCTCGCGCAGGCCGCGGGCCAGAGCGACGGTGACGTCTTTCTCCAGCAGGGAAGAGTTGAGGGTCTCTCCATGATCGTCGCCACCATGGCTGGCGTCGACCACAGCAAAATAACGGCGCCAGACTTGCGGCGTCGGCCCTGCGGGTTGGGCTGGCGGTTGGGGCGAGGCGGCTGAGGTCCCGGGGGCAGGCGTTGTCGCTGACGGCGCCGGTGAAGTTGCCGGCGTGCCCGGAGATGTCTGGGCGATGGTAATCGTCCGACCATCGTTGCTGAAACTGGCCATCACCGGAATGGTGGAATGCACCGTCACGACCGCCGTTCCGTTGCCCTCGCTGTAATTGGCTGAGGGAATGGCCTTGCTGCCGAAAGTAAGAGTGGGCGAGGCTGGCGACACGACCGGTTCGCGCGCAAACGTCATCCGCAGCGTTCCCGGTTCGGTGGCCACGGTGGGATTCACCGGCGCGGTGAAATTGAAGACCAGGCGCGGAGGATTATCCCCTGCCAGGGAAGCCGTAAAGTGCGTGGCTACGCTGCCGATGAAAAGACGGCCGGAATCCTCGTGCAAAGTGACAGGTCCGCCCAGAATCTTGGGCAGCAGGGTACTCAATGAGGAGACCGACACAAGCCCGCGATTGTTTTCCACGAGGAATTTGCCCGGCAGCTCCAGGTCGCGTCCCTGGATTCGAGCGCGCGTCTTGCCCACCTGAAAATCATCCTCTTCCCGGTAGTACTTCAGGTGCCAGTGCGTGCCGTCGGTGCGCGCGCTTACTTTGCCGAGAGGTTCGAGCACTTCGAGCAGCCCGACATAGTCGCGCCCATCCCGCTGGACCAGGGGGAGAGAGTAATTCGCCGCGACGGAATAGACGGAAAGGTGTTTTTCCGGCCCGGCGCCGGACAGAATCATCGCCCAGAGCAGGATCAGGATCACCAGCGCCCCCAGATTCCCGAGACTGAGCCGGTTAGTCCAGCGCATATGCGGTCAACCCACTCAACAGCTTGGGGTAGAAATCAGTCGACTTCTGGGGCATGACTTCGCCCGCGAACGCGATGTCGCGAACCTGCTGCACACGGCACGGATTCATGAGGAATGCAATGTCGGCGGCGCCTTTGCGAACCTGCGCGAGCGCCTCGGAGGCCTCGCGCAGATAAGCCAGGTTCTGCTGGTTGCGAATGGATTCCTCCGAGAGCTTCAATACTCCTTCCAGCAGGCATTTGTGCAGTCGCACGACATCGAGGGATTGCTGCCGGAGGGAGAGCCCGTCAAAGAATTTTGCCCCGGCAGGCTTGGGCGAGTGCAGCACGAAAGCCCGGTTCGCAGTGATGGCCAGCAGCGCGGTCCCGGCGCGGCCGCGCTCGCGCAAAATCGCGGTGGCGCGCGCGGCGTCAAGCGCGGGATCGATTTCTTCAACCTCAAAGAAATTGCGGCTGGAACTCTGAAATTCATCGACGGAAAACGACTTGAGCGAATGCACCAGGCGGTGCGTGGGCAGTACCAGCAAGCCCGGATCGTTCATGTTGACGAAGGTCATCATGACAAATTCGTACGGAGCCTGGGCATCGGCCGGTGCGGCGGCGCGGCATTCGTCGCGGAAATTAAGCGCCGTTTCGTAGCGGTGATGGCCGTCGGCGATGACCAGTTTCTTGTCGCGCATTCTATCCTGAACCGACTTAATTACCGCGGGATCGGAAATCTGCCAGATGCGGTGCGCCACTCCGTATTCATCCACGACCTCGATCGTGGGCTTAGCTGCCGGACCCGAACTCAGCAGGCCGTCGATCTCACCGGGGTCTTCGTAGAGGAGGAATAGCTGTTCGTAGTGGACGCGGGTCGCGCGCATCAGGTCAAGCCTGTCAGCCTTGGGCTTGGCCAGGGTCTGTTCGTGGCGGAAAACTACCTTCGCAGCATAGTCTTCGACACGGCCGAGCGCGATGAACCCCCGCCGCTCAAACCTCGCTCCCGAGGGCGCGGTAAAGGCCTGAGAACAGGCGTAAACTGAGGGCAGGGAATCCTGCCGCAGGATTCCCTCTTTGCGCCACTGCCGGGCATTGCCAGCGGCTCGCGTATATACATTATTGGTTGTATTGTCATCGGCCTCACCGCGGCCAAGAATGATCCTGACAAGGTTGTACGGGCTGGCTTCGTAATACTGCTGTTGCATCGCCGGAGTGATTTTGTCGTAGGGTTGAGTCACCACCTGCGAGGCGGCTACCCGCTGCAGGTCGTACCGCAGAGCACGAAATGGAAGTATGTCAGCCATAGGAAACCTTTGATTGTAACAAGATAGCGGAGCCGCCCGCGGGCGCAGGCCAGACGGGTAATCCCGCCTGATGAAAAGTGGGTGTGCCGTTTGGACATTTGTCACTAATTTTTGACAAAAAGCCTGCTGCGCGCGGTAAAAGCTGTGGTAACATCCGGCCCATTGAGGTAGTACTTATGGCCCGCCTGAACGATCGGCGTTGGTCATCTCGCCCTGAGACCCAAGTTCGAATCCCCCGGCCGGGTTCCGCCCCGAATCCGACCACGATAGAGCTGCGCCAGAAACCTCGACTGGGGAACTCCATGCGGCTTTGGAACCCGATCCTTCTCGCGGTATGCGTTCTCTTGTGCCTTTGTCTCCCATCTGTGGGGCAAACCGACGTCAATGATGTGCACGTGCTGCCGCGCGAAGTGGAGAAACCAAAAGAGCCACCCAAGCAGGACCTGGTGTCGTCCACGTCCGGGCTGAGCGCACACGTGCGCCCGATGAAGGTCGACGTCGACCTGGTGCTGGTTCCGGTGACCATCACCGATCCCATGAACCGCCTGGTCACCGGCCTGGAAAAAGAAAACTTCCAGCTCTTCGAGGGCAACTCCGCCCAGGATATCCGTACCTTTTCGAGCGAGGATGCTCCGGTTTCTTTGGGCGTGATCTTCGACTCCAGCGGAAGCATGAGCAGCAAGATGGATCGCGCCAAGGATGCGGTCATCGAGTTCTTCAAGACTGCCAACCCGCAGGACGAGTTTTTCATGATCACCTTCTCCGATGAACCGGAGCAGGTCAGCGATTTCACTAATTCTGTCGATGAGATTCAGAACAAGCTGGTCTTCGCCGTCCCGCGCAAGCGCACGGCGTTGCTCGACGCCATCTACATGGGCGTGAGCAAGATGCGTCAGGCGAAATATCCCAAAAAGGCTCTGCTCATTATTTCCGATGGAGGCGACAATCACAGCCGCTACACGGAGAACGAAATCCGTTCGGTGGTGAAGGAAGCCGACGTGATGGTCTATGCCATCGGCATTTACGACCGCTATGCCTCCGCCATAGAAGAGCGACTGGGACCGCAACTGCTGAGCGACATCACCGAGCTCAGCGGAGGACGAGCCTTTACCATCGACAATCCCAACGACCTGGGGGATGTGGCGACCAAGATTGGAGTCGAACTCCGGAATCAGTATGTGCTGGGGTACCGCCCGAACAAAGTTGTGCGCGACGGCAAATGGCGTAAGATTAAAGTGAAGCTTCTGCCACCGAAAGGATTGCCGCCTCTACGGGTGTATGCCAGGACAGGATACTACGCGCCTGCCGAATAGAGCCACGCTTCTGCTTCTCTCCACCGTTGTGATCTGGGCCGGGATCCTGGCGGCTACGCCTGCCCGGACACAGTCCACCCCAGCAGCGAGCGACTCCAAACCTGCTGAGAAGCAGCCTGTTCAGGTTCAGACGTCTCTGGAAAAGCCGGCCCCGGACCAGAGCAAACTTGCCGAGCCTTCGCCGGAACAAGGGAAGAACTCAGACGCTCCCAAAACGCAAGATCAAAATAAAGATAAAGATAAAGACAAAGATAGACAGGACTCGAACCTGAATGACCAGGGAGTCTTCGTCTTTCAGAAGCACGTCGACGAAGTCCTGCTTCACGCCACCGTGCAGGATGACAAACAGCACATCGTGACCAACCTCGACCGTGGCGCTTTCACAGTATTTGAAGATGGCAAGCCGCAGAGCATCATTTCGTTCCACCACGAAGACATTCCGGTGGCCATGGGTATTGTCATCGACAACTCGGGTTCGATGCGGGAGAAGCGCAACAAGGTGAATCAGGCCGCACTGAATCTGGTGCGTTCCAGCAATCCGCGGGATGAAGTCTTCGTGGTCAACTTCAACGACGAATACTATCTCGACCAGGATTTCACCAACGATCTTTTGAGGATGAAAGAAGCGCTGGAGAAAATCGACGCCCGCGGAGGCACAGCCCTTTACGATGCGGTCGTGGCCTCGGCTGAGCATTTGAAACACAACGCCCGCCTGGAAAAAAAGGTCTTGTTCGTGGTGACCGATGGCGAGGACAACGCGAGCAACGAAACGCTGGAGCAGGCGGTCAAGCAGCTCCAGGAAGAAAACGGCCCCCAGGTATATGCCATCGGAATCCTGGGCGACGAAGAGCATCCCAAGCGCGCCCGGAGAGCGCTGGAGATCATCGCGCAGCGCACCGGAGGGATCGCGTTCTTTCCCAAGACGCTGGACGAAGTGGATGAGATCAGCCGCACCGTGGCGCGCGACATCCGCAATCAGTACCTGATTGGCTACAAGCCCACCAATCCTCGGGGCTCCGGCGGCTTCCGCCTGGTGCGGGTCGAGGCCAAGGCTAAGGGCCACAGCAAAATGACCGTGCGCACCAAGAGCGGTTATTACGCCGGGGCCCAGCCGGCGGGCGCGGCCAGCAAATAGATTTCTTGTGAAGCTAGGCCTGCTGTCCTTTGCCATCGAGAGCTCAGCCGCGGAGCGGCTATTTAGCCCACAACTCGCCTATTTTTCCACGACATCTGGGGCAGTTCGGGAAGGTGAAATCGATTCTTGTATTTCCTATGCGTCACGATCACTTCGCGTTTCCTCTTGTGGGCGCTTCCGATCCAGCCCTAAGACCTCCGGGTCGGAATAAATCCGGACCGTACCGCCGGGAAGGTTCATTCCAAGGTGCCAACCCCCACCGTAGCAGCGGCTGCGGAGCCGTTTATCGCAGACGACGGGGATGTTGATTCTAAGGTCGTGCGATATCCTCACGACTCCTACCCGATCCGTTAGCTTTCGAGGCCGAGACCTCTCCCGTCAGCGGACCGCATTTTACCCTTGACAGTGAGTTGCCGCGAAAGTAAAAGTTACGAAACGTAATGTTGCGAAACTATGCTTGGCTTGTCCTCGATCCTCGTCTTTTGTAAGCGCAACCGGTTACACATGTCTCACAAGTCTCATTCCGTCGCAGTTGCCTTGTTGCTGCTATCTCCGATTCTGAAGGCCAGTCACAATTCGATGGAACAGGATTGGACTCATTACGTACGCATTGGGGCGTACGGGCTGCGGAGCGACAACGCCGACCAGATCGTGCGAAGCGCCCAGGAAGACGGCGTGTTCGGCATCGAAGTCGACAACGATGTCCCGGGGCGGTATGAAAGCTTTGTCAATCCTGAAGAAAAGCTAAGAGCCATCCGTGAAGTGGCGGAGAAGGCACACGCAGCGGGCAACCGGGCCTTCGTATACATCGCCGGAACCGAGTGTATTACGGCAAACGCCGATAAAACTCCACACACGCTGGCCAAGGAACATCCGGACTGGCTCCAGCGGAAGGTCACCGGAGAGCCCGCGGTTTTTGGAGGTGGCACCGCCTTCTGGATCAAGAAAGGCGATGAGGATGTATGGGTCAGTCCTTACGCGCCGGACTGGCGCAAGACCTACATGGAACGGGTGCGGCAGATTGCAGCCACGGGGATTGATGGCATTTACGTGGACATTCCGTATTGGATGACTCATTTCGGCGGTTGGGAAGACACCTGGGCGAGCTTCGACGACTACACGGTGGCAGCTTTTAGAAGAGCTACAGGCCTTGATGCGAAGAAAGATCTCAAGCTGGGAGACTTCTCGGACGGCAATTTCAGGAAGTGGGTCGATTTCAGAATTCAAACTTTCACCGATTTCATGCAGGAAATTGATAGGAACGCGAAGGGTGTAAATCCAGCGATCAAGACGATCCCGGAGATTTACCCGGGCTTTGAGGAAGAGGCAGTTCGGGTTGGAGCGGATGTGTACAGTTTGTACGGAGTTGTCGATGCCGTTGCCCATGAATATGAGTTCGGCAAGGGTGACCATATGGCGTCATCGCGAACGCCGCTGGATTGGTTCAATTATCAAGTGGGGATGCACTCGTTTCGCGCCTTTGCGCAGGGTAAGGCGACATGGATATTGAATTACTCATGGGACGGCGACAAGAAAGTCGATCGGCGGGAGGCGATGATGAACCTGGCCGCCTCGGAAATCATGGCCGGTGCAAACTTTTGGGATGCGCCGGGACATTCCATGGCGGGATCGAACGATCCTGCGACTCGGAGGAGAATCTTTTCCTGGATCAAGGCTCATGAAGACACTTTCTACCGGCGACGCGCAACGATCGCTCCCATAGGCGTCTACTTTTCTCCCCAGACGCGAAATTACTACGCCAACGAATTCATCTCTTCCTATCGTGGGGTTCTCATCCTCCTCATGCAAAAGCACCTGGAGTTTCAGGTCGTCATTCCCCGCACGCTTGCCGACTTCTCGGGACAGACCTTGATCCTCCCCGACGTGCGGGTGATGAGCGAGGGAGAAAGAGCGTGGCTGCGCCAGTACGTGGATGGAGGTAAGACGCTGGTGGTCACGGGAGAAGACGTGACCCACATCGGCGCAGGTGCGAATGTGATCCGGTTCGGTAAGTGCCCCGGGAAGGATTACTACGCGGCATTCGAAAAGAGCGTCGAGGAATCCCACCCTGATCGAGAACACGAATTTCTGACCAGCCTGAAAACCGAGGCGCGGGTTCGGGTTGTTGCTTCGCCCATGATCGCTACGTCGATTGCCCAGGTTGACGGAAAGACCCACGTATTTCTTGCCAACTTCGCGGGCCTGCAGGGCGGAGTGAATCCGATTCAGATGCCACAGACCGGCGTTCAGGTCACGGTGTCTGGCGCAGCTAACGGGCATGGATTCTTTCTTCCGTTTCTTGGAGAAGTACAAACGCTGAATGGAACGGCTGTCGACGCCGGCATGAGTTACAAGCTGCCTGCGATCGAGAAAGGTGCGGTGTTTTGGTACGAGCCGTGACGGGCGATCGCCCGGCCCGAGCGGGGTGGGGAAATGGAAGTTTTCATGATCGATCCAGCAGGCTAATAGTCTTTGTTGCGGCAGTTCTCTCGAATATGCGTGCGCGCCGCGGAAAACGACGTCTACCGGCGAATCAAACGGGGGCTCCTTATGGGAACGACTAGACGACTTCTATCTCTGGTTCTAGTGACTTGCTTTTTCGGAAGCTTTCTAAACTTCGCAGTCGGACAGGGTAGTTACAAGGCCCAACTCCGAGGTGTTGTCTCAGACCCTTCGGGAGCAGTGGTTGCCAACGCGACCGTGACCATCACGGACGTAGGAACCGATATCTCCAGCACGGCTCACACCGACGACAGGGGCGCATACTACTTCTCCGGTTTGCGGCCTTCAACGTATTCGCTAAAAGTTCACGTGCCGGGTTTTCGGATCGAGGAAAGGACCGGTGTGGTGCTCGCCGTCGATCAGGAAGCCACACTCAACTTCAGACTAATCCCGGCGAGTGTTAACGAGAAAATGGAGGTCACGACGACGGCTCCGCTGTTGGATACAGAGAGCGCGACGCTCGGAACCAACGTCACCAACGAGTACGTGAAGGACCTCCCTTTGCTGAACCGCAGCTTCTTCGGTCTCACATTCATGTCGGGAGGAGTAACCGAGGTTGCCGGAGCCGGCACGCAGGACAACTATCCGGCGGGAACCAATTTCGTGTCCAATGGTCAACGGAATGCGACGGCGGAGGTACGGCTGGACGGCGCATTGATCAGCGCGCCGGAACAGGGCGAAGGGGCGACCAGCAATGTCTACTACGAGCCCTCGGTGGAGATCATTCAAGAGTTTAAAGTTCAGAACAATAGTTTTTCCGCGGAGTTCGGCAACAACGGCGGCACCGTGGTGAACATGGTCCTGAGAAGTGGAACGAACACCTTTCATGGAAGTGGGTGGTGGTTCGGGCAACGCTCGGGAACAGATGCGCGTGACTTCTTCAACCCGGAACCAGGCGCAAAGCCTAACCACGAACGCGACCAGTACGGCTTCTCGGTAGGCGGGCCGATTCGGAAAGACAAGACGTTTTTCTTTTTCGATTTGGAGAGGGTGAGAGATAACGAACCGATTAACCTTGTAGCCACCGTGCCGATGAACGGGAAGTTTCCTGGGACGTCGAATGAGCGAGCCGGCGATTTCTCAGCCGCAGCGAATCCGATTTATGATCCGATTAGCTGCAGTGAGACCGTTCCCCCCAACTGCTCGACGAGGAATCAAGTCGGATCCCAACCCGGCGGGGTTTTGAACGTAATACCCGGGAGCGAAATAGACACAATTGGACAGGCCATCATCAATCAGTACCCGCAGCCCAACCTGCCCGGGGAGTTCCTCAACTATCGTAAGACCACTTTGTCACATTCTCCGGGCTATCAGTTCGATATTAAGCTGGACCATCAGATCTCGAATAAGCACCAAGTGAACGGGCGGTACAGCCGGCTGCACAACAACTCTACAACTCCAGCCGACCTGGGAGACGGCGGCGACAACACGGGGGATAACGGCGGGTACGGAAATGCTCCCCTCACAGTACAGAACGGCTCGTTGGAATACTCATGGACACTGAATCCCAGGATTATTTGGACCAACCATATTGCCGTGGACCGGGCCGCGCAGCGTGAGACAACGAACTTGCCCACCCTGGAAAGCGCTAATTTACCGACCGTGCTGGAAGCCAACGGAATCGACCGAATGCCGACGATTCAAATGTCCGGGGCATCGCAATGGAGCAGCCTCTACGATCAGTGTTGCATCAACACGACCTTTGCCCACACCCTTTACAGCTATTCCTCTCAGTTGGTCATCTCCAAGGGATCCCATCTAATGAAGATGGGAGGCGAACAACGGATATTCTTCAACAATTTCTTTCAGCCTCCGAACCCCACCGGACTGTTCAACTTTACTGACGACGTTACGTCGCAGGTTCCGAACAGTGGCGCCGGAGGTGGTACACAAGGAAATCCCTTTGCCAGCTTGCTGTTCGGCTATCCGGATAACAGCAGTGTGATCAACATTTACCCGGCAGTGGCGAACAAATCGAAGGAAACTGGTTTCTACTTCCAGGACGATTGGAAAGTGAACTCCAAACTGACGCTCAACCTGGGATTGCGCTATGAATGGAGCACGCCGTATACCGAGCGTTTCAACCGGTCTCAGTTCAGCGATTTCACGGGCAACAGCGGGATAACCCTCGATTTGAGCAGTGGCGGCCGCACTTCGGGACTGGGCACGGTAGCGTTGACGGGGACTACATTGTTTGCTACGTCTGGAATGAGAAATGTCCCAGTGGACCGGAATAACTTCGGGCCCCGCCTCGGCTTTGCTTACCAGCTGGATTCAAACACGGTCATTCGGGGCGGCGCCGGGGTCTACTACGGCATGAGCGTGGCTACGAACTTCCAGTATCCCGGAACCGCTTTCCGCAAGAGCGCGACGATGTTTTTTACGCTGGACAACTTTAATTCGCGGTCCGCGAGCCTAGCCAATCCGTTCCCCGGCGGCTTAACCGGGCCCCAGGGAAAACAATACGGCTCCTTGGCCGAGTGGGGCTATGGCAACGGAAATGATCTGGGAACGACAGCGGCGCAAAATGGGGACATTTACCAGTGGAATCTAGGAATCCAGCGGTTGCTGCCAGGCCAGATCGTCCTCGGGATCGACTATTCGGCCAACCGGAGCACGCATCTTCCGTGGGGCGGGTACACTAGCACCCGCAACCGGGATTTTATCTCGTCGAAATTGCTGGCGCAGATTTCGGCTCGGCGGCACGCGTTGGACCCAGTCAATTGCGACCTTCTGGACAGTTGCGTGAGCAACGATCTGGCAAACACCGTCGCAAACCCCTTTTGTCCGATGTTCGGCGGAACAGGATGCCTGACCTCCGGCCGCGCTATTTTCAACGAGCCTGACTCCCGCTACAAAGAACCGATGCTTCCACTGGTGAACCTGCTCCGGCCCTTCCCTCAGTTCGACGGTGATTTTGAGGGGCTGCCGGTGCTCGAGGCCAGCTCGTGGTACAACTCGATGCAGATTCGCTTCCAGAAGCGCACAACTCACCACGTAAGCTTTGAAGGAAGCTACACATTATCCAAACTGACAGATGACTCGTCGGTGGGCGCGAATGCATTCGTGGGTACGTTGAACAATGGGAACCCACAGCAGTTGGACAATCTGAAAGCGGAACACAGCATCGGCGCCAATGACACGCCACAACGGCTGGCGGCGGCGGTCATCGTCGATCTGCCCTTCGGGCGTAAGAACTGGATCGGCGGCGATATGAATCGTGTTCTCGACGCGGTCGTTGGCGGCTGGAACATTTCCGCACTAATCACGGAGCAGTCCGGACAACCGTTGTCGATCCCCATGGCCAATCCCCGCTTGATGGACGGCAACCAGCGGCCCGATGTGCTCTGCGGTGGTGGCATGGGAATCAGCAGTAACAGGGCTGCGATCAATCAGACACCCATTCTGAATGTCAACTGCTTCGCGGACCCGGGTGACCAGATGCCGGGCAATGGCCCGCGCTACTTCTCCGGTCTGCGCACCGATGGCATTCATAACGTAGATATGAGCTTGTACAAGGAATTCACGCCGAGGGAATCCATGAAGCTGCAATTGCGAGCCGACGTGTTTAACGGCTTCAATCACCCTCGCTTTTTTCCGCCTAACACGAATTGGGCTCCCGGCGACCTAACGTTCGGTATTATTAGTTCCACCGCAACCGGATACACTCCGCGCCGACTGCAGTTCGGAGTCAGGTTCGAGTTCTGATGGTGTAGCGTAAGCCGGCAACCAGAATCGATACCAATTTCGCCCAATCTGAACCGAGAACGTCCGGGAAACCAGTCGTCAATGAGGAAGCGCGAAGCTGAAAACGTCGCTTTCAACCGAGAGCGCGACGTACTGGACCCCATCGACTGCGTACGTCATCGGTGAAGCGTGCATCGTCTGGCCGGTGTTGAAGTGCCAGAGGGCGCGTCCGGTGCCTGCGTCGACCGCCTCCAGAGATCCGGTGTCATCCCCAAAGAACACCAATCCCCCCGCCGTTGTAAGGGTCCCGCCCCAGGAATCACCTTGGCCGGCCTGGGGGCAACGCCAGACGGCTTTTCCGTCTGGCAGGGAGAGCGCCACCAAGATCTTCTGAGCGTGCTCATCTGGCGGAAGCTTCGTACCTGTACCGTAGTAGGTCTCGCCTTGTGCAAACGGTTTCGGGTTCGCGAAGAATACGTTGCAGCTCTCCAGCGCCATTACATAGAAAAGCTTGGCGTCGGGATTGTAAGAAGGCGAAAACCAATTCGTGGCTCCGTTGATACCCGGGCAGATGTAAGTGCCTGCCGCAGTGGGTATTCGTCCTGACAATATCGGGCGGCCGCTTGGGTCGACGCCCTTGGCCCAGTTCAGCTTTTCCACGAACGGTGCAGCATTCAAGAACTTGCCGTTGGTCCGGTCCAGGACATAGAGAAAACCGTTGCGGTCGGCCTGGACCAACAAGCGACGGGCTACGCCATTCTCGTCGAGATCCAACAATACAGGCGTTTCGTTGGCGTCATAGTCATATAGGTCGTGAGGTGTGAACTGGAAATACCATCTCAATTTCCCGGTGTTGGGGTCGATTGCCAGGACGCAGGCCGTGTACAGGTCGTCGCCCGGGCGGGAGGCTCCCGCAAAATCAGGCGCAGCGTTACTGGTTGTCCAGTACAGCGTGTCGAGTTCTGGATCATAGGTGCCAGGCATCCAGGTTGTGCCGCCGCCATGCAGATAGGAATCGCCGGGCCAACTGGAGGATCCGAACTCTCCCGGAGCCGGGATGGTCCACAAACTCCACTTCGGCTTGCCCGTCTGCGCGTCATAGGCGGCAAGAAATCCGCGAACGCCGGAATCGCCGCCTGAAGTGCCGACGATCACTTCGTCTTTCACCACGAGGGGAGCGCTGGTCGCACCATAATGTTTCGCCTTGTCGGCGTATTGGATGTCCCAGCGCAGACCTCCCGAACGAGCGTCTAGGCAGAGCAAGTGGGCATCATCGGTTTCCATGTAAACAAAGTTCTGCCACACCGCCACCCCACGACTTTTGTGAGCTGCAGCATCGTCCAGTAAACCTAAACTCACTGGCCGTTGGTAATGCCACAATACCCGTCCGGTCCGGGCATCGAGCGCGAATGCATCGTTGGCCGAGGTGACGTACATTATGCCGCGGATAACCACGGGCGTGGCTTCTAGCCGCTGGGAGTTGCCGGGGTGGAACACCCACGCTGCGCGCAGCTGAGAGACATTTGCGGCATTGATTTCATGCAAACTGCTGTAACGGCGCCCGGTGTAGTCGCCATGATAGGAAGTCCAGTTGACGCCGACCGGACGCGCCAGCAAGTCCTCTGCGCCAACGCTGCTGACGGCAGTGAGAGGAGATTTCCCTTGCGCCGCCGCCGTGGGCAATCCCGGCAGAGCGCAGACGGCTACGAGCAGGAGCAGCATGCGTGCCTTTTCACACGACGTCATTTCAGCGATTCTCCCCGGTTACTTGAACTTCCGAGAGAGAACCGCGGTCCACCCCATTTGAATCTTCCAGGTGAAGGGAGAGTCGCGCAGGTTTTCCGGGAGGAGCGATTTCGGTTTCGAGCGACACCGCCTCGGCTGGACTCAGATCGACCACGGGCACAGTTCCAAGACTTGCTCCATGATCGTCGTAGAACCGCGCCAGCAGGCGTCCGGAGAAGAACAATCCGAAAGAACCTGAAAGCTTGATCTTGCCATTCTCCAGACGAATGCCTTGCAAGGGCCGTATCACGACAGCCGCGTCAGTTACGCCGTGGAATTCACTCCCGACTCGGGTGGGAAACCATTCGGTGTCGAAGCTACAGGCCTCTCCGGGACGCAGCCGGCAGAGAGGAGAATTGAGTTCAGCTTCCAGGTAGTAGGGCGATGCGTCATCCCCTGAAGGCATGGACGGAACGCCGTCATGACTCAACTTCACCTCGGGGCCATTCGTCCAAAAAATGACCGATGCCTTGCCCGGGTAAGTTCGGGATCCTTCAAATTGGAAGCGCTCCACCATGCCATATCGGCTGCTACCGTCCACCACCGCCAGCCAGCCTGCGGTCGAGTCCAGCCAGAGTTCGGCGGCCATGTGAACGTAATGCAACATAAAGAGTCCGTCGTCCCGTATCGATGCAGCGGGGTTTTCCGCTGGTCCGAAGCGGACGTGGTAGCGGCTAAGATAGCTGCTGGCAGGATTCGCCGGGGTGAAGGTGCCGAAGTCGTGGTTGAATCCCGAAGGAGCGGACCGATCCGCGGTGTCGTATTGCGAAACGGACTGCATCGACCATTCCAAACTGTGACCAGTTATATTCCTCATGGTGGCGTGAAACCGGATTCGCGGAGAATCGACATCGAGTCGAATGGTGCGGACAAACTGAACTCCCGTCTGGGGATCGGCTGGCCCGGTGAGCTCGATCTCACACTCTTTCCCTTCCGAAAGTTTCCGAAAGTCGAATGGCCCGTCATCCAGCACGTCGGAGTTTCCCGCCCAATGTTGTTCGTCCTTGTTCCCCTCGGGCAACAGCCACAGCTTGTCGCCTCCGTAGTTGAACCATTGGCGTGAGCTTGGAGGCAGATACTTGCCTTCATATTTTGGATTGACAAAAAGGTACGGGTGTCCGGCGAAACTAACTTGCATCAGTCGTCCGCCATTTTGCGGCACCACAATGAGCTGAACCCATCGATTGGAGAGTTGTTGCGCGTGCCAACCCTTGTAGTCCACGGTTTCGACCCGGCAGTCGGAGGGGGCCGATGGTTTTGGTGAACCGTTGGCTTGAGCATAGGCCATCTCTAACCCCATCGAAATGAAAAAGAAAAACATGACGAGATCTCGCATCAGATTCGTCGGCCGAAACTTTCGTGCCATGGTTGCGCCTTTCTGAAAGCGGACCCGCATCGAGGGTACGATGCACCCGGATATGTTCAAACCGTCCTCGACTGCGGAAACGAAACGAAACTCAATAAAACGGAAGATGTCGATTTGCGTCAAGAACATTCTGTGGTATACGGAAATTCGCGTTAGGCCAGTGGACTGTCCTGCCGTCTGGCCAAAATGGGAGACGCCGATGCGTATCCGTAATTCCAGTCGTCGATCATTCGTGAAATTGTTGGCCGCTGCTCCACTGTTAAGCCAGATTGCCGCACGCGATCTCTACGCGCAGGCGGCAACGGCGATGGGTAGGGACCCGCGCCAGAATGTATACACTCGCCTGGGGGTGAAGACAGTTATCAATTGCCGCGGCACGTGGACCTATCTCAGTGGATCTCTGGAGTTTGCGGAAGTTCGCCAGGCCCAAGTGGAGGCGGCGCATCACTTCGTTAACATGCTCGAGTTGCAGCGCGCTGTAGGCCGGCGCCTGGCGGAGTTGACGGGCGCCGAGTCCGGCATCATCACTTCCGGTTCGGCCGGCGCAATGGCCGCGGCAACAGCCGGATGCATGGCCGGCACCAATGACAAGTATATCTGGCAACTCCCCGATACCACCGGCCTGAAGCACGAAGTGATCATGATGGGAGGCAGGAGCGCTTTTGATAGTGCCATTCGTCTGACCGGCGCCAAACTGATGCTCGTGTATTCCCCTGAAGAACTCACCAACGCCATCAACGAAAATACGGCCATGATTTATACCACGGATCTGGGAGAAAAACTTCAGCGACAATTGGGGATAGCGAAGGACCACAAGATTCCTATATTGCTCGATGATGCGGCGGGAATTCCCCCCGCCGATAATGCCAAGCTCTACGCCCGGATGGGGCTTGATCTTTACTGCTTCTCAGGCGGAAAGGGTCTCTGCGGGCCGCAGTGCAGCGGCTTGCTTCTGGGTCGAAAAGATCTTATCGAGGCGGCCCTGCTGAATTCCAGTCCGCGGGAAGGAGCTGTGTGCCGTCCCATGAAGGTTGGAAAAGAAGAGGTCATTGGTTGCCTGACTGCGCTCGAGACCTGGCTGAAGATGGACGAGAAGAAGCTGTACGCCGAATGGAACGGGCGGGTGGATCGCATTCGGAAACTGGCGGATACAGTCCCCGGCGTCAAAACGGACATCTACATTCCCGACGATGGGAATCGTTATCCAACTTTGAAAGTTTCGTGGGATCAAAAAGCATGGGGCTATAGTTTGGTCGACTGTGTACGGGAGTTGCGCCAGGGCGATCCTGTCATCGAAGTTGTTGGAGTGGACAACCCAAGCCTGGTGACGGCGGTTCGCGAAGGGAATCCGAATCCCAACCGCAAAGAACACAAAGATCCCGACCATATCGAATTGGTGTCGATGACCATAAAACCGGGTGAAGAAATTATTGTGGGACAAAAACTGCGGGCGATTCTGGGCGCCGCCCAAAAAAAGTCCGGAGCATAAGCGGGAAGCGGAGTCTGTTTTGAAAAGAATCCACCGGAAGGCCCCAATGCGATTGCTATTGGTTGGATTGCTGCTCTCGCCGGCGCCAGCAACGCTGGCGCAGGTGCGAGCCCTCGTTCCGGCCGAGACCTCTGCTCCGACGAATCGTGTCTACTCGCCAGGGGTTGATGCCGGAGACTACGTCTACATCTCCGGGCAGGGGCCTCGTCGTCCAGACGGCAGTTTGGCGCCTACTTTTTCTGCACAAGCCCGCCAGGCGCTCGACAACGTTGAAGCGATCGTCGAATCCGCCGGTTTGACCATGGAGCACGTGGTCTACACCCAGGTTTATCTGGAGGACATCAGCAAGTACGGAGAAATGAACGGAGTCTTCGCCGAGTACTTCGGGAAGACTCCGCCGGCTCGGGCTGTGCTGGGAGTTGCCAAGATTCCCGAGCCGCCGATTCAGATCACTGCGGTTGCGGTACGCAGTCTGGCGGACAAGCATGCCGTCTATCCGCCGAACTACAAGTCGGAGGAGTCCGCCGCACCAGGCGTCCTTACCCACGACAGGCTGTTCGTGTCCGGCATGCTCGGCAGCGATCCCGCGAGTGGCAAGATTCCTGACGATCCTGCAGCGCAAGTCGATCTGGCCCTCGACCGCGTGCAGGCAGTCGTGAAAGCCGCCGGCCTCGAGCTCAGCCACATGGTTTTCGTCAATCCGTACTTGACTGCGGAGATCCCGATGCGGGTCATGAATGAGCGCTATGCCCGGCGGTTTGAATTTGGCAACACGCCAGCGCGCGCCACGATCGAAGTAGCGAGCCTGCCCGGTGGCGTTCGGATCGAGTACACGGGCGTGGCTGTGCGTGATCTACAGCAAAGACGAGCTGTGCGTCCGAAGAACATGCCACCCAGCCCGACGGCGAGTCCCTGCGTCTTTGCCGGTGATACCTTGTATTGTTCGGCGAAGAGTGGCTTCATCCCGGGGCCGCACGGCGGCGTCTATGCCTCTACCACACGGCATCAACTTCGCCAAACCATGCGCAATCTTCTCGACAACCTTGAGGAAGCAAGCATGAGCTTCGACGAGGTTGTAGCCACGAATGTCTACCTCGATGATATGCAGGATATGGAGGCGTTCGACGAAGTGTATACCCAGTATTTCAGACCTGTGCTGCCATCCCGAACCGCCTTCCAACAAATTGCCTCCACGGAGCGCAAACCCGACAAAGAGGACCACTACCCTGACCTGGAGCAGGTATCGCTCATCGCAGTCCGGGGCCGCCCTGGGCACTAATGGACAAGGTGGGCTGCAGGTCAGGCCTCTGGCGGAGACTCTTCCTGACCCTCAGCTTGCGGCCAGCAAATCACCGCATCGTTCGTAAGGAATTGGCAATATAATTGCCATTTTATGCTTGGAAGTACCATATCCTCCGGTGGGAAATTAGCAGGGTTCCTGATCATTGTGCTGCTCACTATTGGAGTACTGGTGCGAGGGCCGCGGCTACTTCCTAGGTGGTCCAGCGACCAGGTGCACTTCAGCCGTGATATCCGTCCCATCCTGAATCAAAACTGCATGCACTGCCACGGCGGCGTGCGGCAAAAGAATGGGGTCTCGTTTCTGTTTCGTGAGGAAGCCCTGGGCATGGGCAAGTCCGGACGTCGAACCATCGTTCCGGGAAAACCGGACGAGTCAGAACTCATAGCGCGAGTCACCTCCACGGACCCTGAGACCCGAATGCCCTATCACGCGCCGCCTCTGCCTCCCCAGCAGATTGCCTTGCTGCGCCGCTGGATCAAGGAAGGGGCAAAGTGGGAAGATCATTGGGCCTTCGTCGGTCCGAAACCGCAGCCCTTGCCTGTGGTCAAACGTGGCCATTGGGTTCGCCGGCCACTTGACCAGTTTATTCTCGCGCGTCTGGAGAAAGAAGGACTCGCACCGTCGCCTGAAGCTGATAAGTCTGCACTGCTTCGCCGGGTTTCTCTCGACCTCACCGGACTCCCGCCGACACCGGAGGAGCAAGCGGCATTTCTGTCTGACCGCTCAGCTGATGCTTATGAAAAGCAGGTCGATCGCCTTCTGGCATCGCCCCGTTATGGCGAGCGCTGGGCCTCATTGTGGTTGGATCTGGCCCGCTACGCAGACACCAAAGGGTACGAGAAAGATATGGAGCGTCCCGGTGTTTGGCCATATCGCGACTGGGTGGTCGATGCTTTTAACAGCAACCTTCCCTACGACAAATTCGTGATCACTCAGTTAGCCGGCGATTTACTTCCTGACGTCACGTTTGAGGATCAAATCGCTACTTCCTTTCACCGCCAGACCCCGGTGAATGACGAAGGCGGTACGGACGACGAGGAGTTCCGCATGGTGGCGGTGATGGACCGGTCGGCGACGACATGGTCCGTGCTGAACGGCCTGACCATCAATTGCGTGCAATGCCACTCGCATCCCTATGATCCCATCCGCCACGCTGAATACTACAAGTCGCTTGCATTCTTCAACACCACTGAAGATGCGGACCTTCCCGAGGATACCCCTGTTCTGCGCGTTCCAAAGGATAGAACGCGCTACGCTGAGGTTTTTCAACTTCAGCGGGAGCTTGCGCAGGTGAGGCAAGCGGTCGTGTCCCAGGGCCGCTTAACCGAGGCGCAATCGCAATGGACGCCACAGCCAATCAACGCGGCCTCAGCCAGCGAGGCACTCGCGTTGCGGTGGGAAACATCGGAACTGGAGCGGCAGCTGGCCCACCTGAAAGAAAAGAAGTTGCGGCCGAAGAAGGAAGAGTCCGTGCGTAAGAATTTGGTAAAGGCGATTGCCGAGACCAGAAAGTCGGCTCGAGCGAAGGCAGGCAAGGTGACTGCGCTCCCGATCCACGATGGAGGTGTTCAAGCCGGTCCCAACGTTCCGGGTAAGGTGGTCTACGAGCTGACGGCTGAGATCGATGTGCCGGTGATGACTGCACTCCGCATCGAGGTCGCGCCGGCGAATAGCGAAACTGCGCGCCATACGCCCGAAGCGGGGTTCATCGTCGATCGCATCGATGCCTGGATCGTGCGGCCGGACGGGCAAGAGAAGAAAATCGCCTTTCGATATTTCGTCCCTGATTCCGAAGCGAATCTGGAAGCTGCTCTGGCCGATGCTGTCGAATCGAAGCGCGAGCTCACTGCTGATCCGGGGGCGAACGGATTCCGGGCGAATCCCAATTTGTTCCGGGCGCGCTGGACGGTAGGAGTTCCGGCCTCAGCCCTCGAACTTGTTCGCGGCAGCCGGCTCAAGCTCCGCCTCACGCAGACGCAGGAGATCACCGACAAACCGGCTCCCCTGCGACGCGCGCGTTTGTCAGCGAGTGGTGATCTGAGGTGGCGTGACCTGGCTGACGATCTGCAATTTGTCGCCAAGCTTCGACAACTCACAAGGTTGACTCGGCAATTAGCAAAGATCCCCAGAGTTGAGCTCCCGGTCATGGCCGAGGAACCCGCTTACGACCAGCGGACAACCCTGGAGTTCGAGCGCGGTAACTTTCTCACCAAGATCGGCCCTCCACTGGACCCCGACGTCCCGGGCATATTTCCAAACCTCCCCGCGGACGCACCCCGCAATCGCTTGACACTTGCGAAATGGTTCTTTTCTCCGGGCCAGCCGCTGACTGCGCGCACGGCGGTCAATCGCTATTGGGAGCAGCTGTTCGGGATAGGAATCGTAGAAACCCTGGAGAATTTCGGCAGTGTGGGCGAGGAGCCAACCCATCCCGAACTACTCGACTGGCTCGCACTCCATTTTCAGAACGACCTGCATTGGGACATGAAGGCGCTGTTGCGCGAATTGGTGACGAGCGCTACCTATCGTCAAAGCGCTGTGTCAACTCCCGCCCTGACGGAACGAGATCCTCGCAACCGGCTCCTGGCACGTGGAGCACAACAGAGGCTTACGGCAGAAATGATCCGCGATCAGGCTCTGCTGGCAAGTGGATTACTGAGCAGTGCCATGGGTGGCCCTCCAGTAATGCCTCCCCAGCCGCCCGGCGTATGGAACACTGTCTACAATGACAGCAAATGGAAGGATGCGACTGGACGAAATCGCTATCGACGCGCGGTTTATACGTACATCAAGCGCACCAGCGGCTATCCCAGCTTTCTCACCTTCGATGCTTCAGACCATGATACGAGTCTGGCGCGGCGCATACCGACCAACACACCACTCCAGGCATTGGTAACGTTGAACGATCCCGTGTACGAGGAAGCTTCAGAAGCTCTTGCCAAGCGAATGATGAAGGAGAAACAGGGTCTCGACGCCAGGCTTATCTACGGCGCACGCCTGGTATTATCCCGCGACCCGACCGATCGCGAGCTGGCAACATTGCACTCATTCTTTGAAAAGGCTGCTGGCATGCCGACTCTCCAGCTGGCTGCTGTGAGACCGCAAGAAAGATCCCGGGACTTGGCGGCCATGACTGCCGTCGCAAGTGTTCTCTTCAATCTTGATGCAGCTTTGACCAGGTGATCGTTATGCCAGATTCCGAAATCCGTCCGAGCGCTCCGAGCGATCTGGAAGTCGACGAGAGTTTGCACCCCGGAGTTGAGTTGGCGCTGCTGCGAGCGCGAACTCGCCGCCATTTCTTACGCACATTGGGCGGCGGGCTGGGCACGCTTTTCATGGGGACGTTGGCGGCGAAAGTTGCAAGAGCTGCAGGAGTGTCGCCCGAAGGCGAAGCCCTCGACTTCACACGCGATGCCTCAAGTCCCCTAGCGGCGCTGCCGCCGCAGTTTCCTGCAAAGGTCCAGCGGGTCATTTATCTGCACATGGCTGGGGCGCCGAGTCAGTTGGAACTCTTTGAATATAAGCCTGAATTGAAACGGTTCGATGGCCAGGACTGCCCGGCTTCGTTTCTCGCGGGAAAGCGCTTTGCTTTCATCAGCGGAGTTCCCAAACTCCTCGGATCACAATATCCATTCCATCAAACCGGAGAGAGCGGCCATTGGATCTCGGATCGCCTGCCCCATATCGAGAAACACATTGATGATCTTTGTTTCATCAAGTCCATGCGCACGGAGCAGTTCAATCACGCCCCGGCTCAACTTCTGGTGCATACCGGCAATCCGCGCCTCGGGTATCCTTCGCTAGGGTCGTGGGTCGTTTACGGACTGGGCACTGTGAACCAGAATCTGCCCGGCTTCATCGTGCTGCTCTCCGGAGGCAAGTCCCCTGACGGGGGCAAGCAACTTTGGAGCTCGGGTTTTCTGCCGAGCGTTTACCAGGGCGTGCAATGCCGCTCTCACGGTGAGCCCGTACTGTATCTGGACAACCCACCGGGTGTGACGCGGCCTTTACGCCGCGGAATGCTCGACACGATTGACGAAATCAATCGACAGACCTACGCCACGTTCGGGAATCCGGAAACCGTCACGCGCATCGCGCAGTACGAGATGGCGTTCCGGATGCAGATGGACGCCACCGACGCCATGGATATTCGCAAGGAGCCCGATTCAGTGCGCGCACAATACGGCGCGAAACCAGACGAAGCTAGCTTCGCGAACAACTGCCTGGTAGCGCGGCGCCTTGCGGAGAGGGGCGTGAGATTCATTCAGCTCTATCACTGGGGCTGGGATTCGCATGGCGCAGACGCCAAGGAGGCTCTGAACCTCGGCTTCACCGATCGTTGTCGTGAAGTAGATCAACCGACAGCGGCTTTGTTGGCCGACCTGAAGTCGCGCGGCATGCTCGAAGACACGCTCGTGGTCTGGGGTGGAGAGTTTGGACGCACACCTATGCGAGAAAACCGCGGCGGTCAGGAAATGAAATATATCGGCCGGGATCATAATCCCAGTGCTTTCACGTTGTGGATGGCCGGCGGCGGAGTCAAACCGGGCATAACTCATGGCCAGACCGACGACATGGGATACGAGATCGTGAAAGACCCAGTCGAGATCCGCGACCTGCACGCGACGATGCTCTACCTGCTGGGCTTCGATCATCACAAGCTGAATTACAGGTTTCAGGGCCTGGAACAGAAACTGACCAGCGTGAAACCGGCCCGCGTCGTTGCGGAAATCCTGGCATGAGCAATTCCGGCACGCCGTCTTCCGTTTCTTTTTAGAGATCTGATGTCTCATGACTCTGCCTCATCGACTATCCGCATCGACTGGCGTCGGACTTCTCGCGGCACCGATTTTGGTCTTGCTTGTTCTCCTGGTGTTCTTGCCGCCTGACGGTACTGAGCGCTCAGCCTGGGCGCAATTCATCGGACGCTTTCATCCGCTGGTGGTGCACCTGCCCATTGCGCTCATTCTTCTGGTACCAGTCATGGAATTGGTGGGGCGCGACCAGCGCTTCCCCTATCTGCGCGCTTCAGCGCCCTTTGTTCTTGTCCTTGCCCTTATCGGTGGCATCGTCGCATCGCTCCTCGGATGGTGCCTGGGGCGAAGCGGCGGTTTTTCTGGGCCGCTGGTCTCGCAGCACATGTGGAGCGGAGCGTCCTTGATAACCCTGTGTTGGCTATGCTGGGTCTTGCACGGGCGCGGTGGTCGGCTCGAGGTCATCTATTGGATCGTCCTTGGGGCTGCTGTCGGTGCCGTCGCCTGGACGGGCTATCGCGGTGGCCAGATTTCTCTGGGCGAAAATCACCTGACTCAACATATGCCCGGGGCGTTCCGCAAACTGCTGGGGGTGCCGGCGCGCACCGCAACGGACCCAGCAATCGGGGGAGGGAACACCTTTTACGGCGCGCGGATACAGCCCATCTTCACCCGCAGCTGTCTGGCGTGCCACAGCCCGGAGAAACGTAAGGCGGGATTGCGGTTAGACAACTACGCCGGGATCATGCGGGGAGGCAAACATGGTGCTGTCGTCAAAGCCGGCGACCTTCGGGGCAGCGATTTATTTCGCCGCGTCACGCTATCGTCGACTGACGACAACTTCATGCCCAGGGGAGGTAAGCCACCACTTTCGCCAGATCAGGTAAAGCTGATTGAACTTTGGATCGCCGACGGAGCGTCAGGTACCGCGTCATTGGATTCCATCAAGGGTGCACCCGCTGGTGTGGAGTCGAGCGCGAGGGCTGAGGTAACCTTCGGGAAAATTGACTTTGCTGAAGTTGCAAAACGCAGGGCCGACGTTGCGTCTACATTGGCGACGCTACGGCAGCGTTTTCCGAATGTTCTGGACTATGAGTCAAGAGGCTCCGCGGATCTGGTGGTGAACGCCCTTGTGATGGGCGACAAATTTAAAGACGATGATTTGGCGGCCTTAACTCCTCTGTCCAAGAATATTGTCATGGCAGACTTCTCGCGCACGGCCATTACCGACAACTCTGCGCCCGTCCTCGCTGGAATGAAGCGACTGCGCACGCTGCGTCTCATGCACACCCGGATCGGCGACATCACTGTGCGATCGCTCACTGATTTGGATCAGCTGGAATCCTTGAGCGTTTTCGACACCGCGGTCACTCCTGCCGCACTGCCGGCCTTGGCGCGATTACCCAAGTTGCAGCGCGTCTATGTCGGACAAACTGCAATAACAGCTACCAGCTCCAATGCGGTGAAAGAGAAGCTCTTGTTCTGAGTTGTTTGGCATTGTGCATTGAGCGCCGTGGGGCGCCACCCCGGAGCTGCAGCCAGGAGAGCGAGGTGTTTTGCTTTCTAAGCGACTTTGCGAAGTTTGGTGACCCTCCCGACCTCGACCCATTCCACTACGAAAATGTTCCCGGTGTGGTCGAAGCAGGCGCTGTGCGGACAAATGAATTTTCCGGGTACAAAAGTCTCTCGCTCCTGAGTGCGTATCTTGTTCCAGTCGTCCCGTGAGTATTGGCCATCCCCTAATGTAGCGACCAGCTTGTTGTCCCGGTCAAGGACCACCACCTTGCTCCACAAGTCCGGGATCACAACTTCGCCGTTTCGTTCATGGAAGTGGCAAGGCAGTTTGCTGGTGCCCAGAATGAAGTCGATGTGCTTGCCGTCGAGCGTAAATCGTTGCAGACGCTGGTTCGAGCGATCCGCCACGACCAGGACGGCTGAATCCGTACGAGTATCTACCCAAAGGCCGTGAGGGCAATCCAACTGGCCCGGTCCTTTGCCAGGTCCCCCGAAGGTTCGTATGAATTGAGCGTCCTTGTTGTACTGGTTGATGTAGCTGGAACCGTAGCCGTCAGCAACGTAGAAATCGCCGTTGGGAGCAATCGCCACATTGGTTGGTTGGTAATTGACCAGACCGTTGTTGTGACCCTTGTCGTACGCACTTGATTCGACCGGATATCCCAGCGTGAAAACTTCCTCCCCCTTCAGCGTTCGTTTGGTGACAATACCGTGGGCGTAGTCGGAAAGGTAAAGAAACTCCTCACTCCCTTCCTTCCGCAACATGAGACCATGTGCGCCGCCCTTAAACTGTTTTCCCCAGGACCTGACGAACTTGCCTTTTTCATCGAACACCACAATCGTATCCAGGCTGTCACTCGTGGCATGAACAGTGTGGTGGATATAAATGTGACCTTGCGCGTCCTCGCAGACTCCATGAGTGTTCCCATACTTAATGTTGTGAGGGAGTTGCGCCCAGTCATGCGTGGCTTCGTATTTGTGGTCCCCTTCTCCAACAACGGGCGCCTTGAGGCCAGCTTTATCGGCGGTGCCCAGAACCAACGGGCCTACGGCGGCCGCCATTCCAGTCGTTGCGAGAAAACTTCGTCGCGTGACTTTCATGTTTTTGCTCCCGATACTTCTAAACTCTCTTGTCCAACACCCGCAAGCAGCCTCGAGACAACGGGCGCCAGCGCGGGTACGGGTATAAGAGGCATTCCATGCCACATGCGCCCAGCCGAGACTGGTTTTCTCAGGGCCGAGTGTCGTGCCCGAGGTAATGTCCATCCGTGCCGCGCCATTATAGTCCGTGCTGTCAGGTTGCGGCAGATCCGGTCGATTCTGGATCGCTTGTTGCCCACTCGGAAACTACGGGAATCTACAATCTCAAGGACCACAAGATCGTCGATTGGGCAAGCTGGAACCGGTCCACATCGCCGTCGTATCGCTGAAAAGATGGAATTCGCTCTCAGAACCATCGCGAGTTGCCAAAGTAATCTTGAGGGTGAGCGGCCACTTGTTGGAGAACCGGCGCACGTACACGATTGGGATTCCCCAACTGCGCGCCGGCTGTCTATCCGCATTTATCAGTCAGCAACGGGGACATATGGACAAACATCTCGGTAGCGCTAAGTCAACCGTTAGTGTCAGATGCTCCGATGGCTCCAAGAGAAGCGCCAGTGCTCCGAGCACTGCAAGGCCAGTCCGAATGCCTCCGTGTCTCTGATCGCTTCTGTCCGCTACCGCAGCATTCTTGTGAAAAGTGTTCCGTTGTCAGTCTGTTCCGAATGCTTGATTCCATCTAGCGCGGACGCTGCGCAGGAGTAATGGATAGACGATCAGCTTGCGGAACGGGTCGATCAGGGCCATGTAGATCGGCGTGAAGCGACTGACGCTGCGCACGTAAACGGCGAAATAGAAACGGTACGCATCTGCCGTTTCGACAAGGGCGCTCAGCGCTGCGGCGTGGGCGGCACGGTTGATCAGCTCAACGAGTTGCTCGTTCTCAAAGCGGTATACGACACGGAAAAGCCCCTCGCAGGCGTCCGCTGTCGCAAGAGACCTAGGCGATCGGCGGCTGTCATGCGCGTGGTGAAGGTTTCCCACGCCGTTGCGGCCGGCTCGGAATCCCAGCGAAGCCTTGGCCGTCGGGCAGCATCCGGCAATTCCACGGACTGACAATGATGCCAACGATGCGAACTTCTTTCAGGCCATCGTCAACACGGCAGGTTTTCACTTCGCCTTTATCGAACAAGGTGGAACCAGCCTCTACCCTCAGTTGGCGCAGCGAGTCAGCAATGTGGAAGTTCTGCGCATCCTGCTCAGCATCGGCGGAGCCGAGATCGCACACTTCCAGACCTGGCATGACAAGGCCGGTAACGCACCGCAGCTGACCGACGTCGTGGATCCCGTGACAGGGGTAAGGGTGACCTTCCCGGACCTGAATTCTCCACCATTTGGCGGAGAGGACTTTCAAACCAACCTGATCATGCCTGAGCCAACTGTGTTCCTTAGCAGACAGCTACCGGCATGTTCCATTATTCGTCCAACCGAAACCAAAGGCGCGGCCATGGGAGCCCTCCAAAGCCTAACGGCTGACGGGCTTTTCATCGGGCAGTCAAAAGCATTTTTTACCTTTCTGCATGATCTTGCGGAAAACGCGGATGCAGCGAGACACGAAGGCTGAGGGTAATCGTCGGCCTGCTTGTGCTTTCGGCGGGCACTTGTGGCTCACAGTGCCCGCACTTACTCACTATCGTCGCGACAAGTCAGTTTTCAATTAAAAGGAGCAAGTATGTTTGAAGGACTATTTCAACCCATGCATCTGCTGGTCATTTTTGGCATTGCTTTGCTCGTCTTCGGACCCAAGAAGCTGCCGCAGCTGGGCAAGGGAATCGGTGAGGGTATCCGGGGCTTCAAATCAGCCATGACGGATCAACAGAAGCCGATCGACACTGGCACCAAAGTTGTTGGGGGCAAAAGCTGACCGGACGTGGCTCATGGGTTTCGGTACGGAACCACAGCTGCTTCCCGCGCTCGGACTCGTCGTGTCGGGTCCGAAGCGGATGCGGACAATGTTGGGACATGTGGCGCGGGCCAAAGGGGAGCTTTACAAGGCTAGCCCGGGCATCAAATCTCAGCTCGCAGGAGAGATCAAAGCTACGCTGCACGTCGCGCTCGCGTGGCTGCGCCATCAAACGGTGCCAGTAATCCCCATCATCGGAGCGCGGAAGGTATCTCAACTCCAGGACAACCCCGCCAGTTTGGATCTGGAAC
Organism: Candidatus Sulfotelmatobacter sp.; assembly: GCA_035511455.1. GTDB lineage: Bacteria > Acidobacteriota > Terriglobia > Terriglobales > Acidobacteriaceae > Sulfotelmatobacter. The sequence goes on from DATKFH010000005.1 coordinate 29,873, forward strand.
TCTCCGCCGAACAATTGAAATCCCTCGATCGAGCAAGCCGACTCGAGCTCGGATTCCTCAGAGTCCTTACGACAAAGAAATGGTTCGTTCAATCAGATATGGCGGCATGTGGAATTGCTAGCTGCTCTAAGCGCGGCACTTCAGACAGAATAGTGATGCAGGTGCCGGCGTTTAAGCGTCCTGCGTGAGGAACGGACTTACCATGGCTCGTTCAGCGAGGTAACGCGCGCGTGAAGAATTGGTGGTCGACACTCTCGATGCGTGCGTCCGCAGCCGAGTATCGGAGTTTGCCTCTTCGTGGACACGAACTTCTTCGTGACGTTCCGCTCTATGACGTGTCGTTTGTGGATCTTCCTGGGGGCGGAAGCGGGCGGACCGTCGCGGACATTGGTGCGCTCGAGTCCGAGACGGCTCCGAGCCACATCGCGACTCTTCTTTACGGCCTCCGATATTTTCTCGGCCAGGTATTCGGCTGGGATCGAGAACCGATGCCGCCGGAAGACTCATTTCTGGAACGCCTGTCAGAACGCGACCGACGCGACTCCGAAATAACACCAGGTACTCCGGATGGCCCCTTTTGGGTCTTGTATCAATTTCCGGGAGAAGCTCTTCGTGAAACCCGCAACAGGACTGTCCACGGGTTCATCTGCACTGCCTTGGTGAGCTGCCCGAACGGGTACCGTTTGTACTGGGGAGTCTACGTCCGCCGGGTGTCGTGGCTTACGCGACCGTACCTCGTCGCGATCGAACCATTTCGTCGCATTCTGTATCCAGCCATGCTTCGCCGCATTCGTCGCGCGTGGCTTGTTGCTTACACCAGCATGAGCCGAATCGATACCGCCTGATGGACGATTCCGCTGCTAACGAGCGTCCTTCAAACACGGAGCGCGTGTGTCCACGATTCAATGAAGGGGAGTTGCGTTCTGATGTGCCACTAGTCCATGCCTGGGACTGGCGAGACGGCTTTTTTGTTCTTCGTGATCTAAGGAGATGGCATGGCAGACAAGATCACCCTCGTTGTTCACTTTCATACGGAAGAGTCAGCGAAGCAGGGATTCGTCGCGAAGATGAGGGATATCTTCGCAAACATTGTGAACGAGGAGACGTTCGTTGAGGCTTCGCTGGTCCAGGACGTGCGAAATCCGCGGAGCATTCTGAACTATGAAGTATGGAATGAGAGTCCCCAGTCGTTCATGAAGAACCAGATGAGCAAAGCCTACCGCGCAGAATTCGAGAAAATGACTGTCGACCCGAAGATTGATCGAACTCCAGCGTGGTATTCCACCATCGCAGAGTGGAAAACAGGGTGAAACCGTGGAGCGAACGATCACCGATACCATGGAGGTGATGTGAAATGATGCAGGTGGAAGAACAGCGGTTGCCGCCTTATGGCGCAAATACCGAACTAAGCAACCAGGATTAGCTATCATCCGGAACGGAAGAATTGGATTGCATGAAGAAAATTGGCTTTCTCTCATTCGGTCATTGGGCACCTTCGTCGCAGTTACGAACGCAGTCGGCGACTGACGCGCTCCTGCAGTCCATCGACCTCGCCGTGGAGGCCGAGCGGCTGGGAATGGACGGAGCCTACTTCCGTGTTCATCACTTCGCGCAGCAACTGGCATCACCGTTTCCGCTACTCGCGGCGGTTGGTGCGAGAACTCGAAAGATTGAAATTGGCACCGCCGTGATCGACATGCGGTACGAGAATCCTCATTACATGGCGGAGGACGCTGGGGCTGCGGATCTAATCGCTGGCGGCCGTCTGCAGTTGGGAATCAGCCGCGGTTCCCCCGAGCAGGTCATCGATGGTTGGCGCTATTTTGGCTACCGCCCGATTGAAGGCGAGGACGATGCAGATATGGGCCGGCGGCATGCCGAAGAATTTCTTGAGTTGCTGCGCGGCAAGGGCTTTGCTCAGCCTAACCCGCGCCCAATGTTTCCGAATCCGCCGGGACTGCTACGCCTTGAGCCATACTCTGCAGGATTGCGTGATCGAATCTGGTGGGGGTCTGCTTCGAACGCGACAGCAGAATGGGCCGCGAAGCTGGGAATGAACCTGCAGACCTCAACCCTCAAATTCGACGAGACCGGCGAGTCGCTCCACATCCAACAAGCCGCCCAGATTCGCGCCTTTCGCGCAGCCTGGAAGGAAGCTGGTCACACACGTACTCCGCGCATTTCCGTTAGCCGCAGTATTTTTGCGTTGATCGATGACCGCGATCGTGGCTATTTCGGACGAGGCTCTCGGGAAGAAGACAAAATCGGGTTCCTTGACGAAAGCACACGGGCGATCTTCGGCCGCAGCTACGCCGCTGAGCCAGATATTCTCATCGAGCAGCTTAGGAAAGACGAGGCGATCACGGAGGCCGACACGCTACTGCAAACCATCCCAAATCAACTAGGTGTTTCCTACAATGCGCATGTCATTGAGGCAATTCTGACTACGGTCGCTCCAGCCCTCGGTTGGCGCTAAATGGTCGCACAATTCGTTGAGATAATAGATTGCTTTCGAGAAGCTCCGCCGCTTTTGAAGACCGTCACGCAGCGCGTTCCCTACAACCGATCAGCACGGATGCGCTTATCGAGGACGGTTTCTAAAGAATTAACGCTTCTCTATAATAGGCGAACGCCAGTGCATTTCTGCAGTGGCGTTCATGGTTGGGGGGGCGGATTTGAACCGCCGACCTGTGGGTTATGCGATCTGTCTCACCTTTCGATGAGAGTCGGAGTACCTTCATCCACGAGGGATGCTCGCCGTCCAGTCTCTACGCCTTCCCCCACTGGTTCAAGCCGCAGTAGCCCCACTCGGCGCGGCGCTTTGACCGAGAAATTTGCCCATTCGTTGCGCGATAAAGCGGTCCGTGCGCCAAACCGGGAGAGCTGTTGGACCGGTAGCTTTCGAGTTTAAGAGTCATCGGGTTCCACCCAATGCGTTGTGCTGAAAGTCAACGCGAGCGTACGCAAACTGCTTTCCACAATCGAGGCACACCTCGTAAGTCCGGCTTGAAATCGTGAATGGACGGCTCAGGTTGCGATGCCAGCAGCCAAAGACCCGCTCGAGGACGGTCTGTACTCGAAGTTTCACAACTTGTTTCCCGGGCAATTTGCTCTCCATTTTCCGGCTCCCTCTTGCATGCGCACGTTGGCCCTCTGGGTTAAGGAAAATTCCTCTGCGGTCGAAAAGGTTCTGAGAGACTACCGATTTACTTATTGCTGGCCGCAATCACCCTGGCAACCCTGTTTCGACCACGCGGCGCCAAGCGAGTGGAGTATGAGGGCATCCCCTACAGTCAGCGCGGTGGGATCCATAACAATCTTGTAGGCATAAAAAATCTCTGTGTTGAGCGTCATGCACCAGGGCTCGTGGCGAACGGCACCGCCGCAGTGCTCACACGCGGCCTGGGCACTGTAACGGTTGCTGTGAAACCAAGTTGTTGGAGCTCGGTCCGACATAAGGTAAACCTAGAAATGACAAAAGCTGCTACCTAACACTCATCCTCTATCTCACCGCCAGCGAGTTGCTCAAAATCTTTCATCGATGTGTTACGAGTTATTGCTCCAGCAATTCGCTCTCCATCTGCGGGCTCATGTTCTGACCTTTGGCAACCCAAGTGCTCCACCCCGTCCTGGGGAATCGTCAATTGGGGAATCACATCTGGATGAGGACGGACGCTCGACGGAAGCCACTTATGGAAAGACTCGTTTACATGATTCTGTCTGTTGGTGGTGGCTGGCTGCTCCGCTCCAAACCAATGTGCGATTGGGAAAGCCAAAGCACAAAGGATTTCAGGAAGGAAGGAGGCGGTAATGGCCCGCATAATTGAGTTCTACGTACCTGCGAAATTCCAAAGAAGAGAGCCGCTCATTGCGCAGTCGCAGAAAGGAAAGGTCATTGTGTTCTGCGCCGAGGCTAAGAAGCCTGCATAGCCCTTCAAGGTCCGAGTCTTACGCCGATGGAGAAGCTGCCCTGCTCAGCGGTCGTGAGCTCCCAGACGAAGCCTGCGCTTCACGGTTTTTGCGGCTGCGGCTTGAGGTTCAGAAGTGACGTCCCATAGCCAACCGGAATGGCGAAATTCGAGCCGCCGAATTCCCGGACCATGGCAAAATTAATTCCGATAACTTTGCCCTCGTCATTGAAAAGCGGGCCACCCGAGCCGCCCGAGGTGGTTTGGGCGTCATAGACGATCTTGTCAGGCAGTACGTCGCCGATGTGCCCCTGAGTGGTGATGGGTCTG
>DATKFH010000006.1:0-8887 GCA_035511455.1 Candidatus Sulfotelmatobacter sp.
AGGATCGCGGCCGTAGTTGGTGTCGTTGGTGAGATCGCCGCCGGTGTAGTAGCCGAACTTTCCATAGCGGAGACGAATGGCGCAGGAGCAGGGATTCTCCGCGGGGTAGTCGGCAGGCTTGAGAGTTGATACTTCTGTGAAGAGCTTTCTTGTCTGCTCGCCCTTGCCGGTCCACACCTCGCCGTTGGCAATCAGGTTGCGTATCTCAAAGCTGGGGTAGTCGGCCGATTTGTGCTGCAGGGCAAACTGGTCTTTGGAGCCGGGGCGAAAACGCTCGACTCTTTTGCCAGTTTCGATTTGCGCTTGAAGGAACGCGCGATAGTTCTTCTGGAAATCGATATCAGCAGCTACTGGATAGGTGTAGTCCGGCCAGGCGCGATCAACGAACCTCTGGATCGGGACGATGGCGGCCACGTCGGAAACGCCTGTAAGACGGTAAGTGCCGTCGGATGAGAGCGGACCGTCCGGCGGGAGATAGCCGACGTGATCGCCGTGCAAATGCGTGAGCAGGAAGGTGTCAATGGTTGTAAGTCCACTGGCGTCGAAGCGCCGCTTTGCATAGCGGCCGATCCACTCGCCGGGACGATGCTGGCCTGAAGGAAGCGGATCGCTGAGATATGGCGTGGTGCCATAAATGGCACCGGCATCGACCATCATGCTGGTGCCATCGGGCAGGACCAACAACGTACTGTTGCCGCGATTGGTGGCGATCTGGTGGATTTCAAGTATGCCTGGCTTCCATGCGGGGAGGGCTTTGAAAACGGGTGCCGCAGCCCGGAGAAGCTTTGCGGGAAAGCTTTCAAACGCGGCAAGAGCAACCGAACTGAGTAGAAAGCGGCGACGCGGAAGCATGCGATATAGTACAACGCCGTTTTCAGTTCTTTCATACGTAAGTCCTGATAAACGCCCTAGGGTCTAGAAATGCCCATTTAGCGGAACGCACCGAGTCGCGGGGGGCTCGCTGGACCACGCTAAGTGAGCATTGCCCAGTTGCAACACCTGCCTTCCAAGTATTAAACCTTTGGAGTAAGGAGTGCGTGCGGATCGGGAAATATTGGCGTGGGGTGCCGCGATCGGCTCGCTGACTGTTTCAATCATCATTCCGAAGGAGCTCCATTCTGAGCCCATAATGCATACTCTTTGGAAAGCGTAATTCGCTTGCCCGCCCGATTCCTCGAGTTCTTGACCACATAGTCGAGAAGTTTCTTGAGATTGGACTCGTCGCAATGCTGCAGCGCCTGCTGTAGCGATTGGCCTGCAAAACCGCCTTTCTCCAGAGGTTTCGAATCATCGGTATAGGCCGAGGCGGCGTGCTGAATGTCTTCCACCATCCTCTGGAGCATTCTGGCATCGGATTGAGGTGTTTCGTTGGAATACAACGCACCATAATCGAAGAAAGCGCGATCGTTAGCATCAACAAACGTGATGTTGAACTTGGCGGCCGACCAGAGCGATGAACGGTCCGACAGCAAAGGGACACGCGCGTTCAGCATCACCAGGTCTCGGTCGCGCACAACATCACCTTTCGGCTGGCCCGGTTGAATCCGAACGAGGGCGGAATGGGCATTCAGGGACAGCACCTCTGCATTGCCGAGTTGTGACAGAGCTCGTTCGTGGCCGTCGCCGCCCTTTGAATATTGGGGCCAAACGCTTCCATTGGAGCCCACAATGACGCCATCGTCGCGCCCTCGATCAATCTTCGCCACGAGCGATTTTACGTTCTCTCCCTCCTGATGCAGCTCGACGATGCCGCTCACTACCGACTCACTGTGCACCTCAATGGTCGTTGTAACGTTGCAGACCGTTACCTCGGAATTGCATCGGAGCCGCTCATTGGGACCTTTCTTGGCCAACTCGGCAAATGTTTCCCACGCTTTGGCTTCTGCCTCTTCCGGATGTGCATTTTCGCGCATCTTTCTCATTAATCTGGCCTGCTGATAACCCGTAGCCAGATTCCGCTCAACTTCAACTAGGTCAAAGCCCATGGCCTGCTGAATCTCGGCATGCAACTTGTTAAGAGAAAAGTCACGTGAGTCAATCGGATCCATAGCGATGGCCCTTTCTACGATATTGAGGGCATCCCCGTATCGCTTGTCCATCTTCGCCAAGCGAGCTTCATGTTCTAGTGTCGACGCCTGGTAGGGCGAGGTCTTGTAATAACGCTCCAGATATTTGCGATACGTTGCAAGAAAAGAGCTTTGCTGAGGCTCGCTGGCCGGTACCAATTGATCAATCAACCTGAGCGCTTCCGGGTTGCTGGGATCAAGTCGCAGGCTTTTGCCGAGCTCACTCAGCACTTTCTCCCTGGAGTTGGGATCGATCCAGCTTTCTGCAAGCGCATAGTAGATGTGGGCGATAGACGACCTCGGATTGGCTTTCAAAATCTCGGTGCAGACCTCTTCCAGTTCCTGGAGCGCCGTCCTGGACTTTGGCATGTGCGACCGGGGATTATCAGCGAGGACCGCGTCTCTTTCTTGCTCCCCAATCTCAAGCAGGACATTGGCTTTCGCCAGAAGCAACCGATTCCGTTCGGCTGGGCCGCTCTTAGACAGATTACTCAAAGCATCATTCAGTAACCTACGAGCTTCAGGCAAATCTTTTCTCGCTTCAGCCTCCCGGGCCTTGACTTCCAGAGCGAGCACGTCATCATCAGGATCCTTGAGATCGCTGCAGGATCGACTCGGGCCAAGCGCAGCCTTGGCGTGTTTAACCCAGTTCGCAAGATTGATATAACGGCTGTCATGTAGCCGCATGTTCTGCTGCTGGAACCTCTCGTAATAGCAGTTTGCCCAGTCTTTGAATTCGGCTCTCTGCCATAACGCGGCTTGACTTGCCAACGCTCCGTAATCCTTGCAGTCTTTCTCGGGCTCCCGACATTCGAACCATGCCCAGGTCATCGCGCCAAAATAGGCGTCCTTTTTCGCAACTCGAGAAAGCGATTGCGCTTTTCCATCCGCCTCGGCCAGTGCCTTTTCGAATGCTGGGACATCTCCCGCATAGGATTCGAGATTCGCACGCATATAATACAAAGCCGTCTCAAAGGTCGCCCCGATTGAAACGAGCGTCGCCCGACCGGTCGCCGACGTGATCTCGGGAGGGACGGACGAGTCGCCACCGCCCTCGTACTCGCGTATGTGCATGCCGTCAATCGCTGCCCTTAGTGAGGCCCTGGCGGCTGCATCATGGCCCAGCACGGCATTGGTCACAGCCAGATTCAGATTGTTGAGCGGGGACAAGCGATCGATGTTATCCCGAATGTACTCGAAGTCGCCCAAACCATCTCCGGTTTTTCTCCGAAGCAACTGCAGGTACCCGCGCGAAGTTCTCGCTTCGAAATCGTCCGGGACCGAATCCAGCACACGGGAAAGCAAATCGATGCTGTCATCATACTTGCCCACGGACAAGTAGGCATGGGCCTTCGTAAGACGCCAGCGAGTGGAAAGTTGAGGGTCGGTGTATTTCAGCAATTCGTCTGCTGTTTCGGCCAGTCGGATCTGCGAGTCGAGATTAACATCGCGCACGCGCAACGCTTCGAGTCGCATTTCATTGTCTGCTGCTTCGGCTTCACGAGCGCGCTCTTGCGCGAGGTCGAAAGCGTTGCTCTTATCCGCGAGAGCCCGGTCCTTGTCCATTGACGCGCGACTGGCTTTGTACCCCAACCACCCGGCTACGAGGCCTAAGCAGATCAAGCAGATAGAGGCAGCGACAAGAACTCTAAGCCACTTCCCCAGGCGCGCGCCTGCCCGCGCCTGCTCTTCGAGCCGTTGCTCGCGTTCTGCGGCCAGGGCTTGTGCCTGCTGCAATTCGTATTGCCGGCGCTCTTCTTTTTCCCGCTTCTCCCGATTTCGTTGCTGTTCACTCTGCTCGAGGAAACTCATGGTCTGGCTGAAATCGCCGCCATAAAGTTCCTCCCAGGCTTCCGTCGGGCGTTCCTTCGCCCGCCAATCCAGCGCAGATTGCAATCCGGGATCTCTCCACAGCCCCTCCTTGCCTTCGGCGTTCAAGCTTGCAGTTTCGGCCAGGCGCCGGTATAACTGCGCCGACTGCACCTCTTCATAGGTCCAGGTGATCAGGCGCTGCCAAATCCGCATCAGGCTTTCGTGCGAGATGTCGATGATGGTCTCGTCTTCCAGATCCTCCGGCAAAGGCGGCATCACGAACGACCGGCTGGGCTTGCGGAATACCTTAAGCACGTCGGTCACTTCGCTCGGCATCGCCTCCGCGACTTTGCAGAGAACGGAAAACTTGGTAGGGCGCCGGATGCCGCGCGAATCGGTGCTTCTGTCGGTCAACGTTTTGAATATTTTTTCGCAAATCTTTCGGTGGCGCTCGCCGGGTAATTCTCGAAAAGCTTTTTCAGCGTGCTGATCGAGGGCATGGGCCATAGTTCCAATAGCTTCATAGTGCTGAAGATCGAGCGGCCCGTGGCAATGCCCTTCGTTCTCCCAATACGCCCAGGTCCGGTTCAGAGCATGCTGCAGGATCGATAGTTGGTCGGGATTGTCCCCAACATCATTCAGCAGTTTCGTCAACAAAACGGGATTGACCTCAGCACCGCCTACGCCCAGCGGCCCAGCGATGGCAGCTTTTCGCTCGTCGCGGGTCAGGCGGGGGATTAGGTATTCCCCTTCGTTAATGGCTTCTGGCAAGCCCTCGAATTCCGCACAATCCCCCAGGAAATCGGAGCGCATGGTCAAAACCACGTAGATGGGAATCTCTGGATGAGTCTTGGCATCGAGCAAGAGATTTACAAATGCTACCGCGTCTTGGTTGCGTTGCTGCGTCTCGTCCCCCGCTGCCGATGGGATCTGCCGATAGCGGAACAATTCCTCGAACTGATCGACCACAACCAAAAGGTTCGTATCCTCGGGCAATCGGGCGTCGTGGTAGATCCGCGACAAGCCTAGCTTGCTCATGCGAAGGGACGCATCGATGATGTCGACCAGGGCCAGGGTGCTGGAATCGAAGTCGTTGAAAAGCACCCCCTCTTTCGAAAGCGCACATGCTAACGAGCGCAGAGGATTTCCACCGGGCCGGAATTGAGCCACACGCCAAGCTGTGCCGGCCTTTGCCATTAGGCCTCCATGAAGCGCGGGGCGGAGACCGCAGTTGACCAGCGACGATTTGCCGCTTCCCGAGGTGCCCACCACGGCCAGAAAGCGGGCGTCGGAAAGCTTGTCGATCATGGCGTGGATTTGGCTCTCGCGCCCGAAGAACAGGTGCTCTTCTCCCTGGTGGAAGGGCCTCAATCCGGGAAAGGGCTTGCGTACTTGAACGTCAATCATTGTGCTCATAACGTTAGGCTGCCCGGCGCACTCTCGCCTGAAGCATCTCCAATAGTGTGTTGGCCGTGGTCTCTGAGAAGCCTCCGAGTCCGTTCACCAGATTGAGTTCTCCGAGTTCGATCATCTCCGTCTTCTCTGTCGTAGTGGGTTCAGAGAGATAGGTGAATTTGATGAGTTGGTCCTTGCCGGCACGATAACCTCTGGATTTCTGCAAGTCGCTGTCGATGGAGTGCTTCCACGCCTCATCGCCTTTGCCATAAAACACAAGCGCAGTCTGGCATTGCGTAAGCATCTCCTTTTTCGCGCGATCGATACTGGCGGCATCGCCCTCAAACAGAGGAATCTTGGTTTCGAATCCTTTGCTTCGCAACAGTTTACGCAGAGGCAGGACCGCGTCCCGGTCCTTGGCGTCGCAAATCAGGTAAATCAATTGCCCATCATTCTCATCCGCCTCGCGAATGGGCTGCGTTGCTGACTTTTCGATGCTTTGGAGAGCGCGATACACAGCGGCCTTCAACGCTTCCACATCCCCGGTGATGAGTTCCGCAGCAAACTGGGCATCGGCATCCCTCTGCAAGGCCTCGATAAAGCGATTCTGTTCGGGATCCTGGGAGACGGTGCCTTGAGGAAGCCAGATCACTCGCCGAAGGCCATTCTTCTTCGCGAGCGCAATCGCCAACTCGTTTTGCAGGACCACCGCCGCTTTCCGACTTGGGCCGTCGGGAACAAAGCCGGGAAAACCGCCGACGAGGTGGACGGCCAATCTGGATTGCGCGAGCAAACGAGAAACCTCGGCCACGAAGTCCGTTTCCTCGGTTGGCAACTGACGATCAGGCAAGATGGGATAACCATGAGGTCGAAGTTCTGTTTCCAAAACGTCGCGGGCCTCCCTACGGTCCCAACTACATAGGGCCAGGAATACGGGCGGCCGCGATGGCGTGACTTGTGGAACACTCTGTACATCCGTCGGTGAGCTTTCCAGCTTCTTGATCACGTCGATGACGTCGTCGGCCATCTTGCACAAGCGCCTGTAATACAAGGCCTTAAGGTCGGGGAAATCCAAGTCTAGCTCCAGGGGGTTTCTCAATTGCTCCGGGTCTTCATACTTGAAGAAGTCATAACCGAGCATTTCGTTCATGAAAGCTGGCAGGGGACCAAAATTGTCGGGGGGTAACTTAATTACCTTGATGATGCGGTATTTGTTCCCGACTCTAATTTCCCCTGCGCGCTTGCAAAACTCCTCAACTTCGCGCTGGCACCACTGGGATGCCACATAACATTGGCTCAGGACCGAGATAAGTATCTCAGTCGTTGGAAACTGCGCGACGATCTCTTCGGCGAAGCAGTCGTTGCCACATAGTTTTTTGTCGCGCCAGATCTTCGCCGGCCGCCCCATACGCATGGTAAGGACATTCTGCAATGATTCGTGAAAGCGGCTAACCCACCCGTCTTGCTCCGGTGTTAACGCTTGGTTGTCAAGGTGTGAATAGCTAATAAAGATGTGTTTGTCGTAGGTCATGACGTTACACTCCCGGTCCAATCGCACCTGCGCAATCTTTTGCTTGGTTGCGGCAAACCCCCGCGAAAGTTTTCAACCAGACAAGTGTTGCGGATGCGTCCTTTCCCGCGCGTCGTAGCAGACGCAGACTTCGGATTTAGGGGAAACCTTGTGAGACCGAGCACTCGGCCTCCTTACTGGGGAAGAGGCCTTAAGTCTAACGGGGAAGAAAGCCCTTAATAATCGGGTCGAGTGTACCTCTATTCGCCGGCCGATGCCAATAGTATTTTTCGGCGGGAGCGAAGATGCTGAGAGTGCTGGGACGCGAAAACAAGGTTTGATCGCTAGGTTTAACTGCGGGCCGCGGTGAGTTAGGTGTGCGTTTAGACCGATGACAAAGTAGACGCCGACGATGCGCGTGCACTTCCTCAGCCTCTGAGGACCGATGACCAAGGAAACAAATACCTCAGCTGAAAGGGCACCAGATCGGTAGCGAGGTGCTGATCAAACGCCGGTCCAACTTTACAGGACGCTGTCCAGAACGGGCATCTCCGGAAGTCGCAGACGATGCGGCTTAGAAGTCTGGAACTCGGTGAATTCGAGATTGCGCACGATGTTGGCGATAGAAGCGTCCTTTATCATTCACAACCCGGTTTGCGAGCCCGCAACAGGTTTGTGGGTCGCTGGCCGAAGATGGTGACCATTCGCCCGAGTGAATGGCCGCTGCGAAATGCGCTCAATGGCATTCCTAGAGCCTGGCGCGTTTCTCAGGACTGATCGTTCGCTTGTCAACAACCTTGGCATTTCTTCGTGCCTAGGTGAGCGCGATTTCAGCACCGACGCTGCTGGTCGCGTCGGTGAAGAGCACGGTCTTACCGGCAAGCGGTAGCGGAGTCGCAGTGCTCAATTGGTCTCCTTGGGAAGTGGGGACGCAGAGCGGCGGCGAGGATGCGGTCGAGCATCCGGTCAGGCAGGGTCGTGAGCAGGGAAAGCAGTGCGGCCTCGCGACCGATGGTATAGCGAGTGCGCGGCTTGCGCGCCGTCACTGCCTGGGCGATCACCTTTGCCGCGGCATCGGCGGACAGGCCCGACTCCATTGCCGACGCGGCCTGCGCGGTGATGGCTTCCACCAACCTGCCGTAGCGCTCGCTTTGCTCGGGCGTCATGGTCGACGCCACCTCTTGGGCTCTGGCGATCGCCCGGTCGCCAATTTTCGTACGCACAGCGGCCGGTTCGACCACGACCACCTGGACGCCGAGCGGAGCGATCTCGCGCCGCAAGGAATCACTGACCGCCTCGAGTGCGAACTTCGTGCCCGCGTAAGGACCATACGTGGCCATGGCGATCTTGCCGCCCACAGAGCTGATGTTTATCACGCGCCCCTTGCTGCGGATCAGGGCCGGCAGGAGTGTCTGGGTAACGGCGATGTGGCCGAAGAAGTTGACCTCGAACAGGTGTCGCCACTGGTCGAGCGCGAAGACCTCGACCGGTGCGTTGACCCCCATGCCGGCGTTGTTCATCAGTGCCCGCACTGCCCGCCCCTGCGGGTCGCCGTGTACCCGATCAGCTAGCGCCCGGATGTGGTCCGGATTGGTGATGTCGAGGATCAGTGGCTCTATATTCAACCCGCGGATTGCGTCCGCGTCCTGATCGCGCCGGATGCCCGCCAGGACGTGGAACCCCCGCCGAGCCAGTTCACGTGCCGTGGCCTCGCCGATGCCGCTGGACGCACCCGTTATGATGACGATCTCTTGGGTTTCAACTGACGCTGTCATCACTGTGCTCCTTTCTTCGTCGAGCGGGGAGCGAAGCGCGCTGCGAGGAGCTGCGTCCGCTGTTCGAGGACCTCCATCGAGGGCCGGTCCGCCAGCAACCCGTCCAACGCGAGCAGGAAAACCTCGGCACTCGTTTCGTCGCCCAGGATGGCGACGACGCATCCGAGCGCGACCTTGCGATAGAGTGCCTCACTCTCGGGGGCGATCCGCTCACAGACCTCGACAAACTCACTCCCCATGGGCGTGCCAACCATCTCAGCATAGGGCTCGAGCACCAACAAACGGCACACGCTGACCAAGCGCTCGGAAGGTCTGCCAGGCCCATTCGC
>DATKFH010000007.1:0-2637 GCA_035511455.1 Candidatus Sulfotelmatobacter sp.
CGCCGAGCGAAATCGGATGGCATCGATGCCGAGCTGCTCCTGCGCACTTTGCTTGCTTGGCTCCGCGGCGAGCCCCGCGTGTGTTCGATGGTCCCGATCCCAGACGAAGCCGATGAGGATGCTCGGCGGTGTGTCCGCGAACGGACCGAGCTGCTCTCCGATCGTGTCGGCCTCACGAACCGAATCGGCGCTGTTCTGGCGACGCTTGGGGTCAACGACTATAATCCGCTTCTTCAAAGTCGACGTCGCCGGCTGGCTGAACTGCGAACGGGCCTCGACGAGCCAATCCCACCGAATGCACTGGCCAAAATTGAGCGTTTGCTCGCTAGGTTGGAGCTCGTACTTGCGCAGATTGCAGAGCTTGAGCGTGAACGGGATGAGGTTGCGGCGGCCGATGCTCCGGACCGGGCCGGCAAGATGATCCAACAACTCGCCAGCCTGCGCGGCATCGGCGTGCAAAGCGCAACCGTGCTGGTTCGCGAGGCCTTTGTACGACACTTTCCCAATGGCAAGGCGCTAGGCTCATATGCCGGCCTTACTTCGACTCCGTATAGCAGCGGAGGAATCGACCGCGAGCAAGGCATCGGGAAGGCAGGTAACCGACGGCTCAGAACGGTGATGGTCGAGTTGGCATGGCTTTGGCAACGCTACCAACCGGGCGCCGCCCAGGTGGCTTGGTTCCGCGATCGCGTCGGCTCAACCGGCCGCCGTATTCGCAAGGTTATGGTGGTGGCTCTCGCACGCAAGCTCCTGATCGCTCTATGGCGATTTGTCATTGATGGTGTGATGCCTGAGGGCGCAGTTATGAAGCCCTCCATCTAACCGTCGCCGGAACCGGGCAGCACTGCGACGGCATTGCAGTCCGGTGATCCGAGGGAACGTCGCCGATCTTCGGCGTGGCGCCTAGCGTCGTCTTAAAGAGTGGTGCCGTTCCTTCGAAGCTCTCCCGTCCCGAATGCGGGACAGTGGCCGGGATCGTGATCCCGCCGGATGTGATGAGGTGGAACGGCCCGCTCCGACAGCATCTAGTGCTAAAACGTGGTCGTTGCTCGAACGCCACAAAGGAGGGACCGTTCCATGAAGTATGTTAGCACCATCGGGCTCGATTTGGCCAAACACGTTTTCCAGGTTCACGGTGCCGATATTGCAGGCTCGCCCCTGTTCAATCGGAAACTGCGTCGCGGCGAAGTGCTGCGCTTCTTCGAAAAACTGCCTTCATGTCTGGTTGGCATGGAGGCATGCGGTGGCGCTCACTATTGGGCGCGCGAGATCGCGAACCTCGGCCATGATGTGCGTCTCATTCCACCAGCCTACGTCAAACCTTTCGTCAAGCGCGGTAAGACGGACGCGGCCGATGCGGAAGCCATCAGCGAGGCGGTGATCCGCAAGACCATGCGCTTTGTCCCCATCAAGACCGCCGAACAACAAGCAGACGCAATGGTGCTGAAAACGCGGGCTCTTCTGGTGCAGCAGAGAACGCAGTCGGTGAACGCCTTACGTGCACATTTGGCTGAACTGGGCATCATCGCGGCCGGCGGCCTTCCCAGCGTTGCGGCGCTGATGACCATCGTGCGGGAAGGTGAAGATACTCGACTGCCCGCAGCGGCACGCTTCGCCCTGATGGCGGTTGCCGATCAGATCGACACCCTGGCTGATCAGATCTTCAAGCTCGAACGTGCCATCGTTACGGAGGCAAAGCGCGACGAAGACATGCGCCGCCTGACGACGATCCCCGGCGTCGGCGCCATCACCGCTGCGACCATAAAGGCTCTGGTTCCGGATCCCGGCGGATTCAAATCGGCGCGCCACTTCGCCGCCTGGGTGGGATTGACACCGAGGCCCCATTCCAGCGGAGGCAAGGAACGACTCGGCGGGATCTCTAAAATGGGCAATCCCGAACTTCGTGTTCTCCTGGTCCTCGGGGCGACAGCCGTTCTGCGGATTGCCCGGAACGATGATCGGGCGCGCCCCTGGCTGAAAGCGCTACTCGCTAGGCGCCCGTTCAAGGTGGCCGCAGTCGCGTTGGCCAACAAGATGGCCCGGATCATTTGGGCGCTTCTGAATAAGGGCGGGATTTATCATCGTCCTGAGCCGCTCTCGATCGCTGCGGTTGCCCGATGAGGGTTATGACCGACAAACCAATCTGACCGGCGCAAGGCCGGCAGATGCAAGGTGCAACTACAGACGATGAACCCATGGGACGAAATCCCGGAACGAGTGAAGCCGCCAACCTCACTGCACTTAAAGTGCGTGGATGTGATTTAGCTCCTCGTTTCGCGGATCTCATCGAGGCCAGCGGTCATGTACCGTGCTTCAAGGCCGTACATATGAACGCACCGTCCACGCGGGTGAAATCGATTGAGAAGCTCCTTGCACCGCGGGCCGTTCCACATATGAGGTTAGCAGGGGATGCCCTGCGGGAAAGAGAGCTCACCTCGGATCGTCATCGGAAGAAAACTATTGACGGAGGAGCCCTCATGTGAGGCCGAAGACATGACCGCTCCCACGACCCGCGCAACGCCAAAAATAGCCCTTGATCAGCGAGCGGCGTCCAGACATGACAGAGCCTTTTATGAGGTTCATTTCCTGTCGGCCCCTTCAAAGGAGGGATTAGGGTTCACCCCCCGTTGTCAATGC
>DATKFH010000008.1:0-2890 GCA_035511455.1 Candidatus Sulfotelmatobacter sp.
CCGAAGCAGGCGAGTGGGACGCAGCCAGAGCGTCAGCCAGCCGGCAAGGATCCGGTCCGACGCGGACAGATTCGGCGATCGGTGCCTGGAGCGATTCAGGATCAGGAGTTGATGCTTGAGCAGAAGCGACTCGGCAACGATAGAACGGGCCCCGCCAGGCCCGAGCAAACGAGCCAGGGTAGCGATGAAATGGATGAAAAGGACGACCAGATTGCGCATCACAGAATCCTAGCAGGACCGAAATGCCCAATGAATTGTGGGGCGAAATAACAATTCGCCAGCCACACCTCACCATTGACCTTGTCGGTGACTTCGATAGTGCGCTCGTCCACCCGGCGTGCTGACGACGTCGAGCCTGGGGCAGCGCCATGGCCGTCAACCGGATAATCTTTACCGTCAAATTTCAAATTTCGCATATCTTGCGGGGAGCGGATGAACGAAAGCCCAGCCCCTTCATAGGGGCGGATCTGAAGGATAAACGACGAGATCACCGGCACCGCGCTTTCCCAAATCCCTGCGAAACTCGCCCCGGCTCCCGTTCGCTGATACAGATATTTCACCGTGGACGGAGACCCGTCCGGTGCGAATTCTGTGTAGTTGTCGGCGAGGGTGTTGCCGTCCTGGGAGAGTTTCCAGATGGCAGTAAGCAGCACGCGGCCGTCTTTTTTGCGCACCACCTTCCAACTGTCAGGCCCATCGACGGTCACAGACAGCGTGGTTCCTTGAACTGCCTGCTGATCTGTACCATCAACCGCGATCATCTCCGGGCCGCCGCCAAAGTCAAACGCGTACCTGTTGCCGCCGAGGCTCTCAACCTTCATGTGGTCGACGAGTTTGCTTTTGGAAGGGTTGAGCTTCCAATCACCGACAAAAGGGGGTCAGTCGCTGCCCACAGTGTAGCCATCAGTAAGCACGGAACCGTCAATTGAAGAGTACGCTTGAACATTGCTGTTCACATCTCAGTTCTGAGTAGGAGACGGCGAAAGAAGGGCCGGGCCTCGTGTGATACATATTTTGCGTACGCGCTATTTTACGCCGAACTGATGTTTCTAACGGGTCTACGTCGTTATGAATCAACGACCAGCAAACATCGAGACCGAACGCCTGCTTCTCGTGACCCTGCTGCCAGAAGAGATTGAAGCTCTCATCGCTGGCAAGGCCGAGCATGTGGCGTTCCTGACTGGCTTCACATTTCCACCAGATGATCCGAACCGGGGTGTTGATTTGTCGTGGCATTTCAGGGCGTTGCAGGCTGATCGCAACCAGCTTTCGTGGCGGATCCGTGTGATCGTTGAGCGGTCATCTAATACGGTCATCGGGTCAATTAACCTAAAAGGCCCACCGAATGCCGACGGCGACGTGGAAATTGGATGGGGTTTGAACGAGGATGCTCGCGGGAAAGGATACGCGACTGAGGCGTCAGCGGCGGTGATCAACTGGGCCATTAGCCAGCCAGGAGTTTCAACAATCAGCGCCACCATCCCCGATGACAACTATCCTTCACTCCGTCTCGCCGGGAGGCTCGGCTTCGCTCGAACCGGCGGTTCCAGAAGGAATCTCCCGATTTGGGAGGTTCGACCGGAACTCAAGTGTGAACACTGCGTACCGATTCGCACCAGTGTCTCCGCTAACCGGACAAGTCCGTCACACCTGTCACAACATAGAGTCATGGAAGGCACTTCCATGCCAAGCCTCAGCGACGGAGTCATCCAACTGCGTCCGCTGACACAAGCGGATGCAGCTGATCATTTGGCTGGTGAGGATAAGGCGATTGCGAAATGGCTCAGTGGCGGGCGCAGCACGGCCGCCACGGTGCAGACTGCCATCGAAAAGTTCGAGGAGCAGTGGCGGATCGGCGGCCCGCGTCGCGCCTTCGGTGTCTTCAACCATGGTAACGGTCAGCTAATCGGTTTCGTCGAAGCAAACCTGGGGCTTCTTGGTAATCCTGCGGAGGTCAATGTTTCTTATGGGACTTTCCCTCCATGGCGAGGACGAGGACTCGCCGGGCGTGCCATCGACCTCGTGGCCGAATATCTTCGCATCGCCACGGAGGCCAGATGGATCGTCTTGCAGATCGCACCGGAGAACACTCGCTCGATTCGTGTCGCGGAAAAAGCAGGCTTCGCCCGAGTTGGAGTGCGCGAACTTCCCGAAGGTCAGCGGGTGCGGTACATGCGTAAGCTGTAACCGGAGAAGCACCCCGGCTAATTGATTAGGATGAGGGCTATCGCTCCCTAAAGCGATCATTCCTGCGAGGCTTCGGACCCAGAGCTTCTCGCAACGTAGCGATCTCAAACTTTGTGCTGTGATTACCGAAAACGTTGTCTGCATGCCGACCCCCTCTGCTGCGGGAACTGATCGAGGCTAGCTTGAAGCAGCAAGGCAATACAGCGGTGTTCTCATTCGCGAAGCGCGGTGCAAAAAGAAATTGGGTGTCGGGCCGCGAGGATGTTGCTTTGGTTTACAAGACGACCGGAAACTACACCGCCGGGCACCGACGATCTCTAAGCGGCCCGACGCTGGTAGCGGTGGTGAAGTCCTCCGACCTGAGGAATTACTACGATGCGCCCGCGTTCTGGCTCCTCTACTACTCTCGACTCCGGAGCGTCCTTGGCCAGCGCCAGATGAGTTCGGGAGCGCTGGTAGTAAACAAAATAACTTCGCAGAGTTCGGCGCAACGATCTTTCATTCCACACGATGATGTGGTCTAAACATTCGCGCCGTATGGAACCGATCAGCCGCTCGACGAACGGATTTTGCCATGGAGAGCGTGGTGCGGTAATCACTTCTTCCATCCCCATGCCTTTCGTCATGGCTACCAAATCAGCGCCATAGATCGCATCTCGGTCGCGCAGAAGATATCGGCACCAGTGGTCCCAGGGGAACGCTT
>DATKFH010000009.1:0-25868 GCA_035511455.1 Candidatus Sulfotelmatobacter sp.
TCCCGTGACAGGTGTAAAGGTGACCTTCCCGGACCTGAATTCTCCTCCGCTGGGCGGAGAGGACTTTCAAACCAACCTGATCATGCCCGAGCCAACTGTGTTCCTCAGCAAAGAGCTACCGGCATGTTCCATCATTCGCCCTACGGCAACGAACGGCGCAGCAATGGGAGCCGTCCAAAGCCTAACGGCTGACGGGCTTTTCATCGGGCAGTCAAAAGCATTTTTAAGCCTCCTGCGTGATCTTGCGGAAAACGCGGATGCAGCTAGACGCGAGGGCTGAGGGTAATCGCCGGCCTGTTTGTGCTTTCGGCGGGCACTTGTGGCTCAGAGGTGCCCGCTTATTTACTATCGTCGCGACAAGTCATTTTTCAATTAAAGGGAGCAAGTATGTTTGAAGGATTATTTCAACCCATGCACCTTCTGGTCATTTTTGGCATTGCTCTGCTCGTCTTCGGACCCAAAAAGCTGCCGGAGCTGGGCAAAGGAATCGGTGAGGGTATCCGGGGCTTCAAATCAGCCATGACGGATCAAGAAAAGCCAGTCCCCACTAGCACTAACGCTCAGGACAAAAGCTGACCGGAGGTGGCTATTAGGTTTCGGTACGGAACTACAACTGCCTTTCGCTCTCGGACTCGTGGTATTGAGTCCGAAGCGGATGCACGCAAGGTTGCGACACGTGGCCTAGAGAGAAGTCGGCGCCTGCACAGCACAATCGACATAAAAGGCTCTCCCGCACCGCGGCCCTGGAGGTTTTTCGCGTACTTCAACTCGGAGCCAAAATCTATTCTTAAGGCGGTCGCTTCCGCCCAGCGCCTGCGGCTCCGGCCGCGGGCTCTTTCCTTCGGCCGTGAACGGCTGCGTACTTCTCTCTCGCGAATTTGGGAGTTCAGAAAACCCGGCGGACTAGAAAGACAGCTCAACCGGTCTGCCATCGAACTCAAGGGTCTGCACGGCCGAATCGAGTTTGACTTCGATGCGCCTGGGGGACGGTGGGAGCATGCGGGAACCTGAGGCCAGACGCAAAGTGAGTACGCGTCTCGAATCCGCCCACTGCAACTCCGCTCCCATCCATTCGCCGCGGCGGTAGCGGAAGGAGCGGCCGTCATCCTCATAGAGCAGAAACGAATCGTCGGCGCCTGGATAAATAGAAATAGAAAGCGGTGGAACCACTTTTTCGCCGGTATGCTGCTTCACGGGACCGAGTGGGAGGATAGTTCCAGCCCGTACGTAGAGCGGCATGGTCTCCAGATCGACCGGGCGCATGAATTCGCGGCCGCCCTCAAGCTTCTCTCGCGTCCAGAAGTCATACCAAGCACCTTGTGGCAGGTAGACTTTGCGAGAAGTTGCTCCTTTTTCCACGACGGGCGCCACTAGAATATTCCGACCCCATAAGTATTGATCCGGGCACGCAACCGCATTCGGATCGCTGGGGTAATGGAGCCACAAGGCACGCATCACAGGTAGGCCAGTTAGGGTGCTCTCATGCATGACGCTGTACAAATACGGGAGCAACCGATAGCGGAGTTCCAGATATTTGCGGCAGATGGGCTCGACCTGCGCGTTGTACAGTTGGCTTTGATCCGGAATCGCCGCACCGTTGTAGTTTCGAGTTTCGATCGGACCGGGGTCGCCGGTATTCCATCCCCAAGGCAGGCGCAACTTCCAGGTACGGCCATGCGAGCGAAACAGAGGGCAGAATGCTCCGAACTGAAACCATCGCAAGTAGAGCTCGGCGGTGAACTCTTTCGTAGGAACGAAGCCTCCGATGTCGGTTCCCCAACAGGGAATTCCGGTGAGTGAAGTGTTGATGGCGATGGGAACCTGCGTCTTCAGCGTCTCCCACGTGGAGTACACGTCGCCGGACCATAGGAACGAGGCGTATCGTTGCATGCCGGCGTAGCCGTTACGATGGAGTGCATAAGGACGCTCATCGGGCCGATCGAGCTGCGGCCCCTCCCAGTGCATCCGGTTGCGCGTGAGACGGGAGGGAATGTCTAACGGGTCGCCCTCGTCAGGCCACCAGCCATCGATGCCCACAGCGAAATCCTTGCGGTGTGCGTCCCAGTAGCAGCTCGCTTCCTGCTCGTCGAACTCGGACAATTTGCACGCGTCTTGGACGGAGCCTCGGAGTCTGTCGGTGAGGATTACGTCGTGGAGCACAACGCGGAAATTGTCTTTGTGAAGTTCAGCGATCATCTGCTGCGGGTCAGGAAAGACTCGATGATTCCACGAGAACGAGCCGTTTTCTGTATTCCAGCCCGAAGGGCAGAAGCCGGTGCCCAGGTAGATCAGGACATCGCAAGGAAGCTTTTTCTCACGAAATGTTTTGGCCTCTGCGAGTACCTCTTCGCGGCTGGCCAGCGTGCGGTGCGACTGCTGATATCCCAGACTCCAGAGTGGAGGCAATTCGGCGTGCCCTGTGAGAAGGGCATATTCCGCCATGATTACCGCCGGGTCAGGGGAAGCGACGAAGAAGATGTCCAGGGGGAATGCGGCGTCCGGGCTTGCCGGGGCGAACTTGGTTTGAGGTCCGGTAAAGTCAAAGGTTCCGAATGGTTGATGAAAGAAGATAGCCCAGCCGGCGGTGCTGATGAGCCAGGGGATGGGAACGCGGCCCCCGTGGGTTTCGAGCTTATAGCCACCCTGGCCGCTCACCATGGTGTCGATTGAACCGCGCCGATCGAATTGCGGACCGCCTTCCCCAAGTCCCAGCAGTGGGGATTCTCCGGTGTTGAAAGAGACGATCCCGGTTGAGCGGTCGACGGAAAATGTTTGGATCACCATTCCGCCGGCGGTCGAAATAGCAAAAGCGAGAGGATCAGAAGCCGCGCGAATCTTCAGGTTGCCGGCTTGAATCGTTTGTGCGGGTGCGTCACCACGCAGTTTCGCGATTGGAGCACCCCAGGATTCGCGCACGAGTGAGCCATCGAAGAAAATAGTTCCTGTCTTCCCGCTTCTGATGGGAAGCACTGTCAATCGTGCTGTTTGTGCACTCACCGAGGAGATTTGCACTTCGTAATTCTGGTCAGCGCCCTGAGCGGCCCCCTCTGCGACCGACCTTTCGGTCGGCAAAACCAGAGTGGCCGACACCGCGGCTAGTTGTTTAAGAAGATGACGTCGACTCCATTGTTCTTTCATGCATTGCCTTCAGTTCCGTTGGTTAGTGGGAGTCGCGAGCAACGCGGGCGCCACTTTGGCCCACAAGAAAATCCAGATCAGCTCCCAAATGGGCTTGCATCACGTGCTCGACATAGAGTCTCTCCCAGCCGCGTTCGGGGAGAGCGGAGGGCGCCCATTGTGTTCGTCGGGCGGCCAAAGTCGCGTCGTCGACCTCGAGTTGAACCAGGCGCCGCGCCACATCCAGAGTAACCATGTCGCCGGAGTGTGCGAGCGCCAGCGTGCCGCCGGCCGCGGCTTCTGGCGAGGCGTGTAGCACGACCGTACCGTAGGCGGTGCCACTCATGCGTGCGTCGGAGATGCGGACCATGTCGGTCACACCCTTGCGCAGCAGTTTCGGAGGCAGCGGCATGTTGCCCACCTCGGCCATGCCAGGATAACCACGAGGGCCGCAGTTCTTGAGAACCATCACGCAGCTTTCATCGATGTCTAAGTTCTCGTCATTGATACGGGAGTTAAACTCCTCGATCGATTCAAAGACCACTGCCCTCCCCTGATGCTGCAGAAGTTGAGGACTGGCCGCGGAGGGCTTGATGACAGCGCCATCGGGGGCAAGGTTTCCGCGAAGGACGGCGATTCCGGCGTGCGATTTGAACGGAGTTGCATACGGGTGAATCACGTCGGAATTCCAGCAGGGGGCCTCAGCGACGTTTAGGCCGATCGACATTCCATTGACCGTCAAAGCGTCGCGATGGAGCGCACCGGCCTCACTGAGTTCGCGAAGAACGCGGGGCAGGCCGCCGGCATAAAAAAAATCCTCCATGAGATATTTCCCAGAGGGCTGGATGTTGACGAGACAAGGCAGGGTTGATCCCAGCCGGTCGAAATCATCGAGCATGAGGGGCACACCAATACGGCCGGCGATCGCGATCAAGTGAATCACGGCGTTGGTGGATCCACCGATGGCGGCGTTGGCGCGAATCGCGTTTTCGAAGGCCTCCCGAGTCAGGATCCGCGACATGCGCAGATCTTGGCGGACCATTTCGACAATGCGTCGACCGGTCATCTGAGCGAGGGTGTTGCGCCTCGCATCAACGGCCGGGATTGCCGCGTTGCCGGGAAGGCTCATGCCGAGCGCTTCCACCATGCTCGCCATCGTGGAGGCCGTGCCCATGGTCATGCAATGGCCCTTGGATCGATGCATGCAACTCTCTGCTTCGAAGAACTCTTCCAGTTTCATGGTGCCGGCGCGAACCTGATCGTGCATCTGCCAGATGCCAGTCCCCGATCCCAGGTCGCGGCCGTGAAACTTTCCGGAGAGCATGGGGCCGCCGGACAAACCAATCGCTGGGAGGTCGCAAGAAGCAGCACCCATCAACAACGAAGGAGTGGTTTTGTCGCAGCCCATGAGGAGGACAACACCGTCCATGGGATTACCGCGAATGGACTCTTCCACATCCATGCTGGCCAGGTTGCGGAAGAACATGGCTGTGGGGCGGAGTTGGGTTTCGCCCAGCGACATGACCGGGAACTCGAGGGGAAAGCCGCCGGCTTCCCAGACTCCGCGTTTCACAAACTCGGCAAGCTCGCGAAAGTGAGAATTGCAGGGTGTGAGTTCCGACCAGGTGTTGCAAATCCCGATCACGGGGCGGCCATCGAACAAGTCGTGTGGCCAACCCTGGTTTTTCATCCAGCTGCGATACAAAAAGCCCAACTTGTCTTGTCGCCCGTACCACGATTGGCTGCGTAGTTTGTTCATCTGTAATCCTGGTCATCGGTAGGCTGCGCCGATAACGCTGCGAGAAACGTTTTTCGATCATACCGTAAACATTCGGGTAAACGTAATCTCACAATAGGCGGAAGGCAGAATTATTTCTCGAACCGTGGATTGAAGAAGGAAGCCATCGGGCGGAACCGAAACCGTTGTTGTAGCTTTCCTTTCGCCCTCTCGGTGCGTGTTCCTTCCCCGTTTTTCTCTCCCGGTTGGCGCTGCTTTTCGCGGCGGTTATGCGCATCGCAACTCACACTTCTTCAGCGACGGTGAGGCTTGGAGTAAACGATTACTATAGACCGCGTTATAATCTCGTGGGCAAGCCCTGACCCCAGAGTTCGAGGTGAAGCTCATGACGCAGAAGCAAGCAATCTCACGCCGGCAGTTTGTGACTTCGGCGGGCGCCGCAGCCGCTATTTCTTCCCTTCCCCTACGGGATGCATTTGCTGCGATTGGAAAAGAGGTGCCGCCGGCAACGGGTTCACCGCAGACCGCGGTCGCCTTAACTGACAACCCGGGCTGGAAAGACCAAGGGGTGGAGAACCTGGCCAAATCGCCTCACGCCAAACTGCGAAACATTCCGGTGCGTGCGGTGAAGATCCAGAGCGGCTTCTGGGCGAGTCGCCGCGAGATCAACGTCACCAAGAGTATCCCCACAATGCACGATCTGCTCGAGGCGAATGGCCGCATGAACAATTTCCGTCGGCTCGTGGGTAAGAGCGACGCGGCACAGCGCGGTCCCGTGTTTTCCGATTCCGACGTCTACAAGTGGACGGAAGCCGTTGGCTTTGTGCTGCAGTCGGGCGATCGTCCGGAACTGCGGGCGAGTGCTCAGAAGGCGATCGACGAGGTCGTCGCCGTGCAGGAGCCCAGCGGCTACCTGAACACCTACTATGTGGATGATCGCAAGGCGCTGCGGATGCTGCCGCAAACGCAGACCACCGGCCATGAGCTTTACAACATCGGGCACATGCTGCAGGGCGCGATTGCCTACTACCGTGCGACCGGTGACCGCAAGTTGCTGGATGCCGGCATCCGCTTCGTCGACGACTTCCTGATTCCCAATTATGGTCCGGCTCCGAAGAATCCCATCGTGTCCGGCCATCCTGAGATTGAAATGGGGCTGATTGAACTCAGCCGGATCACCGGGGACAAGCGTCAACTCGATCTCGCCGGTTACATCCTGCAAGGAGACAAACGAATGGACCTGCCGGAGCGGCGAACGATCTACATGTTCAGCGGCACTCCGTTCACGGCGCGGACAAAACTTGAAGGCCATGCGGTTCGAGCCATGTACGCGTGCTGCGGAGCCACAGATTATTACCTGGAGACGGGGGATGACTCCTATTGGAAGACCCTGAACACGCTTTGGAACGATATGACCACGACCAAGATGTACGTGACCGGGGGAGTGGGCTCGCGGTCGGATGGAGAAGCTTTTGGCGATGCCTACGAACTTCCGAACTTCCGCGCGTACGGAGAAAGCTGCGCCGCCATCGGCAACATGATGTGGAACTGGCGCATGCTGGCCGCAACTGGGGACGCGAAGTTCACGGATGTGATCGAGCGCGCCCTCTACAACGGCATCAACTCGGGAATGTCGCTCGATGGAACGATGTACTGCTACCGCAATCCGCTGGCCTTCGATTCTACAACGGGAGATAAGATTCGTAATCCGTGGTACGACGTCACCTGCTGCCCGCCGAATCTTGAGCGTACCTTTGGATCGTTGCCGGGCTATTTCTACAGCACCAGCAACGACGGACTCTATGTACACCTCTATGACAATTCCGAACTGGATTGGCATTTGGAGAATGGCACGGGGCTGAAGCTCACTCAGAAAACAAATTATCCCTGGGATGGCAAGGTAGAGATCAACGTAACCCCGGCGCAGTCGGCGGAGTTTGTCCTCTATCTGCGAATTCCTGGCTGGCTCGACAGTGCGCAGGTGTCGGTAAACGGTAAGGCCCTCGCGGACGCAAAACCGGGCGAGTATTTGCCCATACGGCGCCGCTGGTCGGGCGGAGATCGCATCAGTCTGAAGATGGAAATGGTTCCGCAGGTCCTCGAAGCGAACCCGCGGGTGGCCGATGATACGGGCCGAGTCGCGCTACAGCGCGGGCCGCTTATCTACTGTCTCGAGGAACTCGATCAGTCAAGCGGGGTGACGCTGAGCGATGTGGCGCTCGAGTTGGGAAAGCGCCCTGACTCCGAGTTCCAGGGCGAGATGAAGAGTGACCTGCTGGGTGGCGTTCTCTTGCTTCACCACAGCGGCGTGTCCTATGACAGAAGTCGGTCGGCGAGCATGCTCTATCCACGGTACACGGGAGGAATGGCGAGGACCAGGAAAGTCCCACTCACGTTCATTCCTTACTATGCGTGGGCGAACCGCCAGGCGACTTCGATGCAGGTGTGGGTTCCGCTGTTCAAGTCTTGACCAAGGGATGGTAGTCAGAGGTAACGCGGACTCACCTGCTAGAGATCAACTGAATCGAGGATCGGACTCTTGATGCGGTGGAGAATTGCCGTTCTGGTAAGTATGGCGATTGCGATCAGCTATCTTGATCGCCAGACTCTTCCGGTTGCCGTGAGTGCGATTGGGCGGGATATCCCCCTTTCGAACGAGCAGTTCTCGACTCTGCAATCTGCATTTCTGTTCTCCTACGCTTTCATGTATGCCGGTGGAGGAAAGCTTAGCGACGTCCTGGGAACGCGTGTCGGGTTCACTGTGATCATGATTTTCTGGTCGCTGGCCTGCGCGAGTCATGCTCTCGCGTTGAGCTTCGTAATGCTGTCCGCGAGCAGGTTCTTGCTCGGCATGGGCGAAGGAGGTGGCTTTCCGGCGGCGACACGGGCCGTGGCGGAATGGTTTCCAACTCATGAGCGCGCGACAGCGATGGGCATCATCAACGCGGGAACCGCCGTTGGGGGTGTGATCGCGCCGCCGTTGATCGCCATCATCCTGGGTTTCGTGAGTTGGCGGTGGATCTTTGTTATCTCTGGAGGACTTGGACTTGTTTGGACGGCATGGTGGCGACTGTTGTACTTTACTCCCGCGCAACCTCAGGAAGTGACTCCCGCTGGTGCTGCCGAAGCGGAAGCGAACGTACGCTGGATTGACTTGCTGGGCATTCGTGAGGTCTGGGGACTGGTGGCCGCGAAATTCCTGAGCGACGCAGCCTGGTATTTCTATCTTTTCTGGCTGCCGAAATATCTATATGACGCCCGCGGATTCAACATCAAGTCGGTTGGCACCTTTGCCTGGATCCCTTATGCAGCGGCAGGAATCGGGTGCCTGATTGGCGGGTGGTTGTCGAGTTACCTCGTGCAACGTGAGTTCTCCGTGGGCGTGGCGAGAAAGGTGGCGCTCGGGCTGAGCGCTGCGGTCATGCCCCTGATCATGTTCGTTCCCCATGTCTCCGTTTCCTGGGCAATTGTGATCTTTAGCGTGGCATATTTCGGGCAGCAATCCTGGTCGACCCTGGTGATGGTGTTACCCACCGATCTCCTACCGCGCCGCGTCGTGGGCTCGGTGGCGGGGTTGGTTGGCTTTGGTGGAGCAATGGGCGGAATCGGGTTTGGGCAACTGGCCGGCTATTTGCTGGACCATGGCATTGGCTACGGGGTGGTTTTTACGCTGGCCGGAATGTTTCACATTGTTGCCTTCGTGGTTATTCTGGTGGCGATTCCGATGTTCCAGCCGGCCGATATTGAGCGGAGACTGATGTATCAAGGAGCGCGATGAAGATCAAAGAAATTCGCACGCGCGTGTTCCGGTGGCGTGGCCGGACGACACCCTTGCCTCCACATTTCTGCACCAATCCGATGGATCTGCTGCAGTTGCCACAAGCATCCATGGGTACATTCACCTTCCACGAATGGCTCGTCATCGAGATTTTCACGGACGAAGGTTGGGCCGGGATCGGAAATGCTGCGCTGGCCCCACAGGTCACGAAACAGACGATTGACCTCTATCTAAAGCCGTTGTTGATCAACCAGAATCCGTGGGATATTGAATTCCTGTGGCAGCACATGTATCGCAAGACCATGGCGTTTGGCCGCAAAGGAATCGGGATGGTGGCCGTCAGTGCCGTCGACATTGCCCTTTGGGACCTGCTGGGCAAATCGGCCAAGCAACCTGTCTATCGGCTGCTCGGGGGAAGAACGAAGCCGCGCATTCCAGTGTATGCCAGCCGTCTGTATGCCACCGACTTGAGCGAACTCGGGCAGGAAGCGAAGCGCTACAAAACGGAAGGATACAAGGCGATGAAGCTTCGCTTCGGATGGGGTCCGGGGGACGGCGCCGCGGGCATCGAGCGCAATCTCGAACTGGTTCGGGCCGTGCGCGAGACCGTGGGGAGTGACATCGATGTGATGGCCGATGCCTACATGGGCTGGACGCTCGACTACGCCAAGAGAATGCTTCCCTTGCTGGAGCCATTTCACCTCCGATGGCTTGAAGAGCCCGTGATTCCTGATGACATCCAGGGCTACGCGGAGTTGAAATCCTCCGGGCGGGTCCCGATCGCAGGCGGGGAACACGAATTTACTCTCTATGGCTTTCGCGATTTGCTCGAGGCTCGCGCGGTTGACTACATCCAGTTCGATACCAATCGCGTGGGCGGCATCACGCAAGCGCGCAAGATTGCGGCGCTGGCCGAGGCGTACTCCGTGCCTGTGATTCCTCATGCCGGGCAGATGCACAACTATCATGTGGTCATGGCAAGCTTCAATTCTCCGATGGCCGAGCACTTCCCCATGGTCGATGTGGAGGTGGGGAATGAACTTTTCTGGTATCTGTTTCAGGGCGAGCCGAAGGCGAAAGACGGCTTCATCGATCTGGATGACGATGTACCGGGTCTCGGTCTGACCCTTGACGAAGCGAAGTTGCAGGACTTCGAGGTTATCGAATAAAGGGGTAAGTCGGATCTCATGACGCGGCTGGTTCAAATCAAGAAAAGCCCCGTGCGACGCGTGGCGCTGGTCGAAGAACCATACCTGCGTGTGCTCGACGGCTGCACTTCTGTTTACGAGCTTGCGCTGTCGGCCATGAAGGCGGGCTCGAAGCTCAGCGATCTTACCAAGAAGAGACTCACGACCGAGCGCCTGGATTATGACCAGGTGTATAGCGGCCGGTCGGAATGGCAGATGTTGCCGCCTATTGACCATCCCGACGAGCCCTCGCGTTGCATGATCTCCGGAACCGGCCTTACTCATCTGGGCAGTGCGCGGGACCGCCAATCGATGCACGCGGTCGTGAGCAACGAAATGACGGACAGTATGAAAATGTTTCATTGGGGCAAGGAGGGAGGTCGTCCCGCGCCGGGAAAGATCGGAATTCCCCCAGAGTGGTTTTACAAGGGTACCGGCAGCACGTTGCGGGGGCACGGACAACCGCTCGACATTCCTTGTTATGCCGAGGATGGTGGCGAGGAAGCGGAGATTGCCGGCATCTATGTGATTGGGCCAGACCGAGCGCCGCGCCGCATCGGGATGGCGGGAGGCAACGAGTTCTCAGATCATGGTTTCGAGAAGAAGAACTATCTCAACCTGGCGGGCTCGAAACTACGAACGTGCGCGCTCGGTCCTGAACTCGTCGTGGACCCCGAGTTCTCCTCGGTGGCTGCAGAAGTAAAGATTGATCGGAACGGGAGTGTGCTCTGGTCGGGCAGGTTTCGAACTGGCGAGGCGGAGATGTGCCACAGCTTGCGGAACCTTGAACACCATCACTTTAAGTTTGAGGCTCACTGCCGCCCCGGAGACGTCCACGTGCATTTCTTCGGGACCGACTGCTTGAGTTTTGGCGAGGGTATCCGACTTGAAGATGGGGATGTGATGCAGGTCTCATTCGAGGGCTTTGGACGTCCGTTGCGCAATCCGGTTCATGTGGCGAAATCCACGTCAACACCGATCGAAGTCGACTTTTTAGGGTGAAGGATTCATGTCAAAACCACACGTCGCAGTTCTAGGCCTGGGCATTATGGGCGGAGGTATGGCGGGGCGTTTGCTCTCCACCGGTTTTCCCTTGTCGGTTTACAACCGAAATCGCGAGAAGGCCACGAAATTCGCGGAGGGCGGCGCATTCGTTGCGGCTTCACCACGGGAGGCTGCGGCCCGCGCTGAGATCGTTATCAGTATGGTCGCGGACGACAATGCCTCGCGGGCCATGTGGCTTGGGGCAGAGGGGGCGCTGGAAGGCGTCGTGCGCGGTTCCTTGTTGTTGGAATCGAGCACGTTGTCGGTCGGCTGGGTGAAAGAGTTCGCCATTGCGGCCGCCCGGAAAGAGTGCGAGTTTCTTGACGCACCCGTTACTGGAACCAAGCCTCATGCTGCGTCCGGTGAGTTGTTTTTCATGGTGGGAGGCTCCGCCGCAGGTTTCGCCCGAGCCCGTGACGTGTTGTCTGCTCTTGGGAGGGAGGTGCTGCATGTCGGCCCGAACGGAAGTGGGGCGCTCATAAAATTGATCAACAACTTCGTTTGCGGTGTCGAAGCAGCCTCGTTTGCCGAAGCAATGGCTCTAGTGAATGGGAGCGGCCTTGATCGCGAGAAGTGCGTTGCTGTACTCGCGAACAGCGCCCTGGCAAGCCCGCTGATCAAAAGGATGCTGGCAAGCATGGAGTCGGGCGACTTCACTCCGAATTTTCCTCTCAAGCTGATGACCAAAGACATCGGGTACGCCATGAACGAAGCGTCGAAGTGCGGCCTTGCGCTCCAAACGGCTGCTCCCGCACTAGAGGTTTTCAAACACGCCGTCGACCAGGGGCTGGGCGACCTGGACTTTTCCGCAGTCGTGAAGTCGGTGCAAAAGAACTAATTTGCGCGAGGTCTCACCACGCGAGGCGCACCAGAGAGAGACCTTGCCGCGGCAATGCAAATTTCAGATGGACCGAGCCTTTCTCGATCGTTATCCGCTCCGGAGAACCAAGCAGTTGCAACTGCCCTTCCTTCTCCAATTGTCGGCTCTGACTGGGAGAAGGAGCTGGAGGCGATCCCATTTCCTTCCATGCCGTAAATGCGTTGCTGTGATTTGAATCGATGCGAAAGTGTTCCAGCGCGCCGCGGGTTGCAGACGCCGCGAGGCCCTCGAACGTCAGATCGATGGAAGCTGGTGGAGCTGCCACATCATCGTCATGATAATTCCAGATCAAGACTTCGACTTCGTGATCCTCGCGAGTTGCGATCACATTGATGTCAGCTTGCCCTCGCACCCCGTCGCGCACAACCTCTTCTGTCGGTATCGCTCTCGCACTTGTTGCTTTTATGCGCTCGCGCCCGAGTAAGCCAAGCATACGGAAGGCATTCAGCACTGGTTTGTCGAAGCCGCCGGTGGCCAACTCGCGAAAGCCTTCAAACGGCGGCTGATCCTCGAATTCAAACGCCCAGGTTACCGCGCCAAGAAAATTAACCTGTTCGCTCTCCGATAATGCGTAAATCCGGTCCAGCACTTCGGCGGTATAAGCTGCGTACAAGGGCCCATTGCGATATGAGTTCTGGGGATTGTCCTTGGCGGAGCAGGCGGCGCAGCCCTCGGGATCAGACTCGCCCAGCACGATCGGTGTGTGGCGCCACTCCGGAAAGGATTCCACGACACGGAAGCCCGCTTGGATAGAAGCCAGTTGACGCGCGATGCCCATCCGCACGTGACCGTCCTCCCACTTCGGCGAGCCTTTGGGATGGAAAGCGATGAAGTCCAGATGGGAGCCAGTTTTCCCGCTCACGTAATTTTTCTGATGAGCACAATGGTCCAGAAACTGGCGTAAGAATTCAGCGGCTTTTGGGTTCGCGGGGCCGGTGCTGTCGGGACCGCCAATACGCGCCCCGGGCAGCGCGCGCAAAATCGCGTCCACAGAAAAATCGTACAACTTGAAATATTCTTCTGGCGTCCCTTTCCAGTACCCAATGTCGGGCTCGTTCCATACTTCCCAAAGCCAGGTTCGCGTCTCGGCTTCACCGTAGCGCTCACGCAAATGGACGACGAACTGAAAGACCAGCTCCGACCACTGCTGGTAGTCCTTAGGTGGGTACGCCCATCCGGTAAAGATCTCACCGTGCGGGAAATTGTGGCGATAGGGTTCGGGGTGGGTGGAGAGTGCTTGCGGCATGAAACCGATCTCGACCAGCGGCTTGCTGCCGGCGTCATGAAACGTGTCAAAAATCTGATCAAGTATGGCCCAACTGTAGATGGGCTTTCCTGCCGCGTCTTCGGAGTAGACATTGGTCGAGCCCCACTTCAGAGAAGCAGATCCATCGCCCGTGGTCAGGAGGTTGTGCACACGCACGTAAACCGGCGCCGGGCTGAGGGCTGACAATTCGCCCAGAAGCTTTCTTCCGTTCGGAGCGTAGGTGTAGTTCGGCTCATCGTATCCAAAGAAGCTCCAGATTGGGGCGATCGTCCCATCCGACTGGTCGGCACGCACATGAATGGCGACGCTTTCTGGAACTTCTTGCGATCGTGACAGCGCGGCCCCAAAGACGACGATCACAAGCAGATACGCACTCAGAAGCAGATGCGCACAATGATGCGTGCGCGGCTGCCTACCACAGTGGGAGGTTCCGACGAACATGGGATGCACGGCCATTGCGGTGTGGCGTTAGATTACTACGCGGTTCGGACTCGCATGAAGTATAAAGGCGAGAGACCGGAATTAGGAGCTGAACTCAAAACCGACTATGTCCGTTTTCACCCGGAAGAACCTCAGTCTGACCACTGTGCTGGTCACGCTCCTCTCAGGGATGTTTGCGCAGACGCCGACGGACCGCGTCGGGCCCATTACTTCCGCTCTGCGGAACCGGGAATTCGAGAAGGCACTGCAGCTGCTTCAGCCGGTATTACAGGAGTCCCCGAAAAATCCCCAACTGTGGTTCTTTCAGGGATTGGCCTATTCGGGAATAGGAAATCAAAAAGCAGCACTGGCTTCGTACCGAAGCGCTTTCAAAATTGCGCCCGATTATCTTCCGGCCCTCGAAGGCGCGGCTGAACTGGAATACGACGCTGGCAGCGTCAGGGCCGTTCCGTTATTGCAGCATATACTACGGATACATCCGAACGACCAAACCAGCCATGCCATGCTCGCCGTGCTTGCATACAAGACGGGGGACTGCAGCACAGCGGTGCAGCATTTCGCGCAGAGTGGTTCTCTGGTCGATTCGCAGCCGGGAGCATTGCAGGAATATGGCGCTTGTCTGGTGGAACTCAAGCAAACGGAAAAGGCGATTCCTGTTTTTCAACAGATTTTGGCATCTCACCCTGACGATCCGCGTGCCCGGCGGGCCCTGGCAGCAGTTCAACTCGCGGGCGAACAACCGCAAGATGCGCTGGCTACGTTGCAGCCCCTGCTGGCGGCGAGCAGTCCAGACGTGAGCACGATGCAACTGGCGGCCGCTGCCTACGAGGCCAATAAAGACACACCCAGCGCCGTCAAAATACTCCGCGATGCCATCGTCAAAGACCCCCGAGATACCGGTCTCTACGTGGATTTTGCAAACCTCGCCATGACCCATCAATCGTTTAAGACCGGGATTGACATGATCAACGCGGGCCTCAATTTCGAACCCAACGCTGCGGATCTCTATCTGGCGCGTGGCGTCTTGTATGTGCAGCTTGCCGACTACGAGAAGGCGGAAGCCGACTTCGAAAAGGCGGAGCAATTGGATCCGCGTCAGTCGCTAAGTGCGGCGGCACAGGGGATGATCGCAGAAGAGAATAACCAGAACGATCCCGACCAGGCCCTAGCGACCGTGCGATCGAAACTGGCCAAGAAACCGAACGATCCCTTTCTTTGGTACCTTCAGGCGGCAATTCTGTCGCAGAAAGCTCCGGCGCCGGAGAGTACTGAATTCCAGCAAGCGGTGCAGTCGGGCCGGAAGGCCGTAACCCTGCAGCCTTCTCTTACCGCCGCGCACAACGTTCTGGCAAAGCTTTACCTCGAGGCCGGACAGACTGCCCTCGCGATCAAGGAGTGCAGGCTGGTTTTGCGCGACAATCCGACGGACCAGACAGCTTTGTATCACCTGGTCCTCGCGCTCCGGAAGACGAATGACCGGAGCGAAATCCCAGACCTATTGCAGCGACTGGCGAACGCCCGCCAGGACGCCGCCAAAAAGGAAGCACAGGACAATCGGTACAAGCTGGTAGTGGCACCGGGCCCTCATCCGGACTAACAAGGCGAGGGATTCTTGTTGCCGTGAAGTCGGGTAAACCTTTACTCGAATGCTCGGTCGCCGCCATAATAGAAGCGCTGATCAGTGCCTAGGTTATGATGCCCACCCGCCGTTCGTTTGTTCTGTTGTCCCTCTGTGCCTCTGCCCGGCATATGCTGGGCCAACAAGGCATTGCCTCACGCGACGTCAAGGCCCAGGCGAAACCTGCCCCATCCGGCCGCCCATTCCATGCGCACTTTACCGACGTAGCCAACACGGCCGGTTTGCGCGCGCCGGTCATTTACGGAGGGGTGGAGAACAAGAAATACATCATGGAAGCCAACGGGTGTGGTTGCGCTTTCCTCGATTACGACAATGACGGTTGGGTGGACATCTTCCTGCTCTCCGGCACGCGATTGGAGGGAGATCCGCCCGAAGCCACCAACCGTCTCTATAAGAACAATCGCGACGGAACATTTACAGATGTGACCGAAAAAGCTGGGCTGCGAGGCGTGGGCTGGGCTAACGGTGTGTGTGTAGCCGACTACAACAACGACGGCTTCGATGACATCTTCTGCACCTATTACGGACAGAATCGCCTCTACCGAAACAACGGCGATGGTACATTCACGGATGTGACCAAGCAGGCCGGATTGTGGGAAGCGGGCCCGGCGCGCTGGGGAGCAGGATGTGCCTTTCTGGATTACAACCGCGACGGTCATCTCGATCTTTTTGTCTCCAACTACATTCGATTCTCTTTCGAACATGCCCCGGCTCCGGGCGAGAACTCGACCTGCAACTGGAAGGGCATCCCCGTCAATTGCGGACCGCGAGGCCTTCCCGCTGGCCGCCATTCTCTTTACCGCAACAACGGCGACGGCACGTTTACCGACGTCACGAAGCAGGCGGGGATCGCGGCAGCGACGGAGAGCTACGGGATGACGGTAGTCGCCGCCGACTTCGACGAAGACGGATGGACGGACATCTTCGTGGCTTGCGATTCCACTCCTAGCCTGCTCTTCATGAATAATCACGACGGGACCTTCCGGGAAGAAGGCGTCATGCGCGGCGTTGCGTTGAGCGACGATGGCATGGAACAGGCTGGAATGGGCGTCGGGATCGGCGACTATAACCTTGATGGGCACCTCGACCTGTTCAAGACCCACTTCATCGGCGACACGGCTGGCTTTTATCGCAACGACGGTAAGGGAAACTTCGACGAAGTCACTCGATTGGCGAAGGTCGGGGTCGAAACCCGGTTTACCAGTTGGGGAGCCGGACTCGTCGACTTCGATAATGACGGTTACCCCGACGTGCTCTTCGTCACGGGCAGTGTCTACCCGGAAGTGGAGCGAAAGTTGCCACAATATCCCTACAAGACGCCTCGCGTTTTGTTTCGCAATCTGGGCAACGGCACCTTCGAAGAACTGGAGTCGCAGGGTGGGGAAGGAATCACCACGCCTCACAGCAGTCGAGGGTGCGCTTTCGGAGATTTTGACAATGACGGCGACGTGGACGTTCTGATCGTCAACATGAACGAACCGCCGTCTCTATTGCGAAATGACTTGAAGGATCAGCAGCATTGGCTGAAAGTGAAACTCGAAGGTGTGAAATCAAACCGCAGCGCCATCGGAGCGCGGGTCCTGGTGCACTATGGGAGCAAGGTGCAGGCGCAGGCGGTGCTCAGCCAGTCCAGCTATTATTCGTGCAATGATCCGCGCCTGCATTTTGGCCTGGGAGCATTCACGGTGGCCGACGTCGAAGTGTACTGGCCCAACGGTCTGCGCGAACAGCACAAAAAGATTCCAGCAAACCAACTCATAACCCTGCGGGAAGGTGCGGGGATTGTAAGCAACAAAGGCTGGAGCCGGGGGTAGAAGATTCGGGGGAACGTTTCCGATTCACCCCGCACCTTTTCTTGCACGCATTCGGGGCTTGTTCCTTTCCCAACTGCACCCACAGCTTGCCCTGTGGGCTTTATTCTTGCGCCGCTTCGCGGGTGAAAGCGTATCGCAGCTCCGCCAAGTACGCTGATGGCTCCAAGTACCACACCATCCAAAGAAGAACCGCCTCCGAAAAAAGCTCTTGACAGTGGCTGGGGATACTATTTATACATTAGCCGTTCAAAGTAAACGTTTTCTCAACATAACGTTCTCGTGCCCTTATTTTTCAGCGCAAGCACCTTGATTTAGGAGACTGCCATGCCAGGATGCATGCCGTTTCGCCGCTTACTCTCCCCTGCCCTGTTTGTCCTGTTCATCGCTAGTGCGGCCTTCGCACAGTTCACCGCCAGTATCCAGGGCTCGGTGCAGGACCCGAGCGGCGCGGGGGTCGCGAAAGCCGCGATCCAGTTGGTCAACATGGCGACTGGAGTCACCTCAGCTACGGCGAGCGATACCTCCGGCAACTACAGCTTCTTGAGTCTTGCCCCGGGCCGATACAAGGTCACAGTGGAAGCGGCTGGCTTTGCAAAGTCTGAAGCCGACGTCACGCTTCTCACGGAGCAGAATCTCAACGTACCCATCACGCTGAAGGTCGGCGCCGTAACCGAGGCTATCAACGTGACCTCTACAAGTCCCGTGGTTGACACCGCGGACAGTCGTACTCAACTGACCCTGGAGAATCAGGCGGTGGCGCAATTGCCCATTGTCGGTCGCAACCTCGTCACGCTAGTGACGCTGGCACCGGGAGTCTCGGGCTTGGGTACGAGCGCCTCCGGAAGCCCCGCGTCGGGCGTGGACAACTTCTCTACCGAGGAGCAGGTTGACGCCAGCGCCAACGGGCAGGGTCAGAATAACAACCAGTATGTTGTCGATGGCTTGGACGTGACCAGCGGCATCCGCCAAGGCGTCCTGAATCTGACGCCCCAACCTGAGGCGATCCAGGAAACCAGCGTTCAAACCAACACATTCACTAGCGAATATAGCCGTGCTGCCGGGCTGCAGACCATGTTTACTACGAAGTCTGGCACGGACCGTTTCCACGGTTCGGCGTCGGACTATTTCAACTACCAGGGAATGTTCGCCAATCAGCACTTCGTGAGTTCCTCAGAAAGTTCATACAAGCCCTTCCATTCCAACAACATGGACTTCGCGATTGGCGGTCCGATCATTCCGCACCACAATAGCTTCTTCTACTTTGCGGTAGAGCCGCTGCGATCCTCATCGAGCGCCGGCGGGTCGGTGAACTTTCCAGCGCCCGAGTTCATCCAGTTCGCCCAGACGAATAATCCGAACACGGTAGGAACCCATGTGTTAACCACCTACCTGCCTTCCGGCATAGGCGGTGTCACGGTCTCTCAGACCGCGAGCGCCGTTTTTGGTCCGGACGCAAGTGGGAATCCAATTTGCGGGACGAAAGTCGTTGAGTTCATTCCTTGTTCAACCCCGATGATCGACAATGGGTCCTATGGGGCAACCTCCAGACGGAATGGAACGCAATATTTTGCACGCATCGATCAGGGATTCAAGAACGACCGCATCTACGTCAGCCTGTTCCGCACTCTTCTTCTGACCGGCGCGCCGTCGCCCATGCCACAATTTTCTGCCCTGAATAACACCTGGCAAGTGGCGGGGCAGGCGAGCTGGACGCATACCTTTTCGCCGACCACGCTGAACGACTTTACCGCAGGTCAGAGCCGGGTAGAGGGAGTGTTGGGAAGCGGGGCGAAAGACTACACGGTACCTTCCATATCCGTGAACGGCATTAACGTCGATTCCAACCAGGCGTATGGAGTGGGTTTCGCGCAGGGAGATTTCATTCAGCACAACTACCATTGGCGCGATGTACTCACGCATGTTAAAGGAGCTCACACTCTGAAAATCGGTTATGAAGGCTGGTATGGGGATGATGTCGAGCCTTTTCAGGGGCCCTGGTCACAGCCGAAATTCTCATTCAGCAATCTGTTGACGCTTGCCCAAGACGCGCCCTCAAACGAAAACGGCATCTATTACAACCCCCAGACCGGCACAGAGCAGTTGTGGAGTTGGGATGCCGCTTCGAGGACCTTCGGACTGTTTGTGGAGGACACTTGGAAAGCCAGGAAGAATCTGACCCTGACTTTGGGGCTGCGCTACGACGACAGCGGCAACCCGTGGTCGAAGAGCCCGTCGACCGTGTTCGGAAACTTCTACCTGGGTACCGGTACAACGGAGCAACAGCAGGTGGCGAACGGCTATGCCAAGGCTACCCACAACGCCCTCCTGCATTCGGTCGACAATCTATTCAGTCCGCGCATCGGTGTGGCGTGGGATCCTACGGGGAATGGCGACTGGGTAGTGCGCGGTGGGTTTGGCATATATAACAACTGGCTGACCCAGGCGAATGTGCAGGAAGAATTCCGAGGCAGCCCGCCGGGAGAAGTTGCTCCGACCTTTGTTCAGGGCGGAACGGCTTCCGCCCAGGCTCCAATCTTTGTCCTGGGGAACAGCAGCAAGCCTCCTTTTGGATTCACCTTCCCGACTTTCGGGCCGGGTACAGGCCCGACGCCGCAATCAGGAGGCGGCCTTAATGCGCAGGGCGGAGTGGTGGGTGCCAGCTTCGCCATCGGTGGCATCAACCCGCTGTTGAAGTCCCCGAAATCGGATATATGGTCGATCACCGTGGAACGGAAGCTGGGAAAAATCTTTGCCGCCAGCGTTGGCTATAACGGATCCCACTCCTACAATATCGTCGGCAACGGCAACACCATCGGGAGTGTTTCCTATGGAGTGGATATCAATGCCGTTCCAGGCGATCTGATCCAGCAGATGAACACCAGTGCGACCCCGGTCATTCCCAGTCCGACCCGTCTCAATCACAGCTTCGGGGCAATTACCTACGCGGACAACGACCGCCACGGTAATTACAATGCTGTGATCTTTGATGTCAGAGGACGCTTCTCGCGTGGATACGTGGATGCGTCTTACACCCGTTCCAGTTCCAAGGACGACGCTTTGTACTATCCCAATTCCGAGGGGCTGAATCCTCAGCAGTACTACGGTCCATCGATCTTTGATGCGCCCAACCGCTTCTCCCTCAGCTTCAACTATTCGCTGAAAGGTCTGAATGGAGGCAGAGGGGCGGTGGGCTACCTGACCGGCGGCTGGGGAATCAGCGGAACCAGCATCGTACAGTCGGGTTATCCGCTAACCGTGAATAACACCAATGGCTTTCTGGCGGTCTGCCGATCGGGCGCGCTCAGCAACGTCACGGGTTGCTCGGCAGCGGACCCAGCCGTTGCTTATCAGGCGGGCAGCGGGAACTACAATGCAGACGGGGAAACTACCGCCTCGTATCCGGATGCGGTTAGCTACCATCAGTTAACCTCCAATGGCGCTTGGCTGACGGGGGCAATTCCTAAGAGCGACTTCGCGATTCCTGCTTTTGGTCAGAACGGAAACGAGAAGGCGGCGCCGTTCCGCGGACCAAACTTTATCGAGACCAGTGCCAACTTTTACAAGGACACGCGTATCACCGAAAGAGTCAACTTCCAATTCCGGTTTGAAGTATTCAATCTTTTCAACCGGGCAAACTATGCCTGGAATGGCACCGCGGGAAGCGGCGTCGACGTGAATCTGCCCGATGGAAACTTCGGCCAGGCAACGGCATCCCATGAGCCCCGATTCTGGCAACTGGGAGGCAAGATTTCCTTCTGAGTTGTCCCCCAACAGAGCACAGCAACTGGCCCACTTTCTCGAAGCGGGCCAGCTGTTTTTTTTTGCGAATAGCGGAATCAGTTTTTCCGAGAGCCCCAGCCTCGCATTCTGATCTTTGCAGCCCGCCTTCGATTACGATGTTTCTTCAATGACTGAATTGCTGCCCATTCGCAAGGCGAGCGTCATCGTCGTGGCGATCTTGTTCTGTTCCATTGCGTTTGCCCAAAGTGCGGGGGACCGCATCGGTGCCATCGCTTCGGCCTTGCGGAACCAGGAGTTTGCTAAGGCCCTCGAGCTTCTTCAGCCCGCGCTCGAAGAATTCCCCGCAAACGATACATTATGGACGATGCAAGGCGTGGCGTATGTGGGACGAGGACAGAAGAAAGAGGCGCTTGCGTCCTTCCACAAGGCCCTGAAGATAGCCCCGGACAGCGTTCCGGCGCTGCAAGGGGCGGTCGAAATCGAATACGAAGCCGGCAGCGCCGCGGCGATTCCGCTGCTCGAACATCTGCTACGTTTACGGCCCAGTGATTCAACCAGCCATGGCATGCTGGCGGTACTCGAGTACCAGCAGGGGAAATGCAAAGCCGCGGTCGTCCATTTCGCAAAGGCCGCTTCCCTGTTCGACTCACAACTCCAGGCGCTCCATGCGTACGCCACCTGCCTGGTCCGACTCAGGCGGCTCGATCAGGCAGCCGAGGTCTTCGAGCGTGCTGTGGCACTTAACCCGGGCGACCGGCATGAGCGGCAACTGTTGGCATCCATTCAGTTAATGGGTCACCATCCGGAGGGAGCGGTTGCCACCCTCGAGCCGCCGCTTGGTGCCAGCCCAGACGTGGATACTCTGGAACTCGCCGCTGCTGCGTACGAAGGCGCCCACGATACGGCAAAAGCGGTCGATTGTCTGCGCCAGGCCATCTTGCTTGCTCCGCAGCGCGTTAATCTCTACCTGGACTTCGCCGCCATCTCGGCGGCTCACCAGTCATTTGAGGTGGGCATCAACGCAGTGAATGAGGGGATCGGCCTCGAACCAAAGGCGGCGCCTCTTTACTTTGCGCGCGGTGTTCTCTACGTCCAACTGGCCGAATACGGCAAGGCGCAGGCCGACTTTGAAACCGCGTACGAGTTGGATCCGAACCAATCCTTAAGCGCCGCGGCGCAGGGACTGGCGGCCGTGCAGCAGAACGATCTTGACCATGCGTTGGCCGATGTGCAGGAGAAACTGGCCCACAAACCCAACGACCCGATTCTGCTCTACCTGCAGGCGGACATTCTCGGGCAGAAAGGAGCAGAACCGGGCACGCCGGAGTTTCAAACCGCGTTGCATGCGGCGGGAAAGGCCGTGGCCCTGCGTCCGACGCTGGAACCGGCTCGGAGTGTGCTGGCCAAGCTCTATTTGCAGGCGGGGAAATACCCGGAAGCGGTCGCCCAATGCCGGAAGGCGCTGGACCTCGATCCCAAGGATCAGGCCGCGCTGTATCACCTGATCCAGGCATTGCGGAAAGGCGGGAGGAAGACGGAAATCCCCGAGTTGCTCAAGCGGCTCGCCCTCCTCCGCCAGGAAGCGGCGAAGGAGGAACGCGAGCAGTACCGCTACAAGCTAGTCGAAGGCGAAGCGCCGCCCCGGTAGCCAGGCCCTCTCACTCACGACTTCAGCATCACGTACGTGCTGTAGTTTTCCTTGTCGATGTTCACGAATGGACGCATCGTCACGCTGCTGCCATCGATCGAACTTGCGACCCAATCTCCCGTAGCGTTGTTGGTCGTCTTAGCTTGCAGCAATAGATTTCGATCAAAGCTTGGCTGCGACTCGGCCACCGCAAACAGCACCAGGGGGCCTCGCAGCAGGGCCACCATGTTCGGGTGGTTTGCGTCCACAGTTTCCAGCCGCAACGGCATGGGAAGTTCGAGTTCGACACGATCGCCGTCTTTCCAGGTGCGCCGGATGCTGGCGAAAGTGCCCGAATCAACTCCATCTGAGACTCGCTTGCCATTCACTGCGACCACCGGGTTGGGCCGGGCCCAATCGGGTATGCGGAGATAGATCGTGTATTCCTTGGGCTGGGAGCCAGATACCTGGATCTGAATCTTGTTGTCGAAGGGATACTTGGTTTCCTGCTTGAGACCATATTGACCACCCGCGTCCTTCCATTGCACGGTGGAAGGCGTGTAGAGGTTTATGTACACGCCATCTGCGGAGCGCAGATAGGTGCTGATGTGGTAGTCGGCGGCAAGTTGAGGAAATGTTCCGGAGCAGCACGGCCACTTGTCGCGGTACCAAACCTTCTTGCCAGTCGAAGCATAATCGGAGTAGTAGAACGACGTCCCGTCGGCTTGAATCGGCCAGGCACCGAGGATGGTGTTGTAGAGTACGCGCTCCATGCTGTCGCCGTACCGCGCATCCTTGGTGACCCGTAGCAGGTAGCGCGTAATCTTGAAGTGACCGTAGGCCCCGCAGGGAGTCTCAAAGCTGGCGTGAGTCGTAGTGAGACTTGCTCCTAACTGTCCCGTACCCGGCTCTCCAAAGGCTTCATTCGGTCCCCAGCCACCGGTGACAAAGCTTTGGGTTGATTCCAGCATTTCGAAGCCATTCTTCGCTGCCCGCAGATGCTTCTCGCTCCCCAGCGTGATGTAGGCCTGCATCGCCGAACTGAATGCGTTGACATGGCTGTATGCGTGTTCGAACGGAAGCACATTGTTGCCCTGAGAGAGCGGGTCAAAGTACGTGTCGTCTTCGAGGAACTGTTTGGCCATATCGCGGTAGAAAGACTTTCCGCTGCGCTGATAAGCAAGGAAGAGATTCTCTGGCAACGTATAGGTCTCGTCCCAAGTGTAGGAGGTATCCTTATGCGGCCGCGAGCGCTGTTCCGCACGAGACAAGGCTTTCTCCGGCAAGTACGCCACGATCGCCCGGGTCAGCTTCTCATGAATGTCCATGGCCATCGGGTCATGAGCGAATTCGTGGGCATCGATCAGGCCGCAAGACAGCTTGTCGTAGGTGTACGCCGGAAGCCGGTAGTCGACGAAGAACTTGGCTTTCGCATCCAGCGTCTCTCCGTAGCCTTTCACCAGGCGATTGATTTTCGCGCGCGTGGCCTCTGATCCCGTGACCGCGTAGGCTCGAGCAAGTCCGGAGACGTATTGTCCGAAACTGTGGCCGGCGATGAAACCATGGAAGTCGTTCCCTTCCAGACTGAATCCGGTAAGGTCGTACCATCCGCCCATGTCTCCTCCGGGCGCCGGCAAGCCGGCGACTTGCCGGTAAACCTTGAGCAGGCGATCGTCGTCGAGATTCTGGAAGCGCGCGTGGTTCTCTTCGAATTGACGCTTCATCGGTCCGTCAAGCAACTGGACATCGGCATAGGCAAAAGTAGTCAGAGGAGTAGAGATGGCCACCAGGGTCTCGCCGGATGTTGCCCAAGCTGGAAGAACGCTGGCGGCATATGCACCTGCCGTGGTGAGGCTGGACGCCTTCAGGAAAGTCCTTCGATCCATTCCAGAGTGCATAGGTCTGACCTCAAAGCGAATTCGAGAAATCGTTTACTAGGAAAGAGCCTATGAGCCTCATTCTCGTTTGTCAATCGCTTTAGCCTGACTTCCCGGCCCGGCAAGAACGACCTCTTCAAGCCGCGTTCTCTTGTTTCAGAGCATCCTCGATTTCGTCGATTCCATCTGGATCGAGGCGGAAGTCGCCCGCGCCGATGATCCCTGCTACTTGTCGC
Source organism: Candidatus Sulfotelmatobacter sp. (assembly GCA_035511455.1). Taxonomy (GTDB): domain Bacteria; phylum Acidobacteriota; class Terriglobia; order Terriglobales; family Acidobacteriaceae; genus Sulfotelmatobacter. Next base: position 24,387 of record DATKFH010000009.1, read on the forward strand.
AGGTTGCGAAAGCCTACGATCGCGCCCGTAACCGCGGGATGGTTCAGCGTCCAGGCGATGGCTACCTCACCCGGACTGCGGCCATGCCGTTGGCCAATCTCTCTCAGATGTTCCACGACCCGCAGATTGCGAGACAGCGCCGGCTCTTTGAACCCCGGCAAATTCCTTCGCCAATCTTCGGCAAGGAAATTCGCAACTCGTTCCCGGGTCATCGCCCCCGTGAGCAGCCCCGCGTACATTGGCGAATAGACGATTACGCCGATGTTCTGCCGCCGGCAGAAGGGCAGAATATCCTGCTCGATCTCGCGCCGTACAACCGCGTAAGGCGGCTGCAACGACGTAATGGGAGCAATGGCCTGCGCGCGTTTCATCTGCTCTACAGTGAAGTTGGAGACTCCAATGTAACGAACCTTCCCTTCCTCTTTGAGCCGAGCCAACTCCGTCCAGCCTTCTTCAATATCGCGGTCGGGCTCGGGCCAGTGGATCTGGTAGAGGTCGATCACATCAATTTTCAGCCGGCGCAGGCTGTCTTCGCACTCGCGGCGGACCGACTCCGCCTTCAGGCTGGCTCCGATATTGCCGTCCTTATCCCAGACGCGCTCGCATTTGCTGAAGATGTATGGTTTGGGCGTGCGCCCCTGAATCGCGCGCGCCACCATTTCTTCGGAATGGCCGAGGCCATAAAGTGCGGCGGTGTCAATCCAGTTAAGCCCATGGTCAAGTGCTGCGTGAATTGCGGGGATGGAGTCGCCGTCATTCTGCGGCCCCATGCTGCCATTCCAACCGCCACCGCCGATGGCCCACGCGCCAATTCCGATCGGTGTTATCGCCAGATCGCTGTTTCCAAGACGTCGAGTCTCCATGCACTTCCTTTCGTAACCCACCGAAGGTATGCGTTGATGATGGCCGGGGTGGCGTCCTTGACGGGTGGCGTCCCAAGCCATGCTGCCGGCACGGCCGTTAAGGCCGGACTGGTCTTTTCCCTAATGAATTCTTCTGATTGCCCAGCACCTGGTTGCTGGGCACCAGAAGGGTCGACTCGCGCAGCACAAGGTGCGTTTTCAGGATGTACTCGGTTCCTGTAGGCGATGGGGTTTCCCGTTGTACCTCGGTGAGCAGGGCATGGAATGCCAAGCGGGCCAGCTCCGCTTGCGACATCTGCACCGTGGTCAGCGCGGGCAAGACAAATTGGGCGAGACGGATGTCGTCGAAGCCGATCACCGACAGATCCGAGGGAATCCGGATTCCTTCTTCATAGGCTCTTCGCATCACCCCGATCGCGGTCATGTCGTTCGAGCACAGTACGGCCGTCGGACGGGTCGGGCCGGCCAGGAGCTTGCTCAAGGCAACGATTCCGCCCTCGATGGTATGCGTTCCTTCCACGATCAAAGCGGGATCGACCTCCAGCCCGATTTCTGCCATCGAACTGAGAAACGCCTGCCGGCGGGCCTGGGCCGACTTCAATTGCAGCGGGCCGGAGAT
>DATKFH010000010.1:0-3752 GCA_035511455.1 Candidatus Sulfotelmatobacter sp.
GGCGATCACGGAGCCGGCAAACTGGATCGACGCCAGCCTGACGCCGATGATGTAACCGACTCCGAGATAGGCCGGGCTGACGCTGGGCGCGGCGAAAACACTGGTACCACCGGTGGGTAGGACGTGCGTGTTTCCGGTGGAGCCGAGACGAACCTGAGTATGTCCGAGACTGCCGACGCCGAAATGAAGATCGGTGTCAGCCGCGAACAACCCGAACTTTCCTAAGATGTAGACCACGCCGCCGATGCCGATATTCCAGAAGAGATATTTTGCGGCTTGGGCGCCGCGCTGTCCGGCTTTGTGAATCTCCGACGCGGCAAGTGATTCGGGGAAAGGCAACTCTGGGTCTTCCACCATGGCGCGGCGAACTAGAGAAATGAAGAGGACGCCGAGAATGCTGCCTACCATGATTAGGGCGGTGGATTTCCAATACGCATCGGCGAAGCGGAATGATGGCCACGCTTTGGCGAGAAGAAACGCGGGCAACGTGAAGATTGCGCCAGCGGCGACGGACTCGCCGATCGATCCTGCGGTGCGAGCGATATTTTCCTCGAGCAGAGATCCTTTCCAGGCGCGCATTGCTGCCATTGCGATCACTGCGGCAGGATAGGTTGCTGCGATGGTGATTCCGGCGCGCAGTCCGAGATAAGCGTTGGCGGCGCCGAGGACGACTGTCATCAGGAGTCCAAGAAGAACGGCGCGCAAAGTGAATTCTTTCATCTCCATGTGTTCGGGAACGAATGGGACGTGCTTCCGGGCGACGGTTTCTGGGCCGGGGGGGACGGGACTGCTCATAAGCGGAATCCTCTTAAGCCGGATATAAATATTGACGCTGTTTAGTAACCTACTTGAAACACGGGAACGGCGCACCTTAGCACGCGGGCTGGAGGGTTTACAAGTGGGAGGCGGGTGGCGCCGGGTGGCGCCGGGTCGCGCGGGTGGCGAAGGGGTAAGGTGAAAGAAATAGAGAAATAGATCGAGTGTCAGCGTAAGCTCTCGTGGACGATCGTTGAACCCAACTCACTGGCATCGGTAGCCTTTGCCAGCCTTTTGGGCCCGAAGGCTAACCCGTTGGTGTCAGCGGCCTTCGGCCACCTCCTAGACGTTAGACCTAACCCAGCGGCCTCGGCGGCCTTCGCCAATTTGCTTGACGATGACTTTGTAACCCTTAGGTTATTACCAGGATAGTTAATCGGGAAACGTCCGGATTGTTCGCGCTTATATTTTGGATTATGCTTCGGACCGTTTTTTGCTTGGGGTGTGTCTTAGCGGATAAGTAAGGCTGTCACTACACCCTCCAAAGTGGTTTCTGGGTGGTCTGTTTTTCCGGACGCATCTCCGCGTTCTGTCACCACCCTCCTCGCGGCAACGCACACCAGAAAATCAAAGAGGAAGCACCATGCGCCGGGAAACTCCGATTTTTAGGGTCGGCGCATTCGGTAACACACACGCCAGATTTCAGGTGGCCAGGCTTCGGTCACGCACCGCTAAGCGCGCCCAAAGAGAAGCCGGCACTCTTGCCTTCGAAAACGTATCCACACAGAAACTTCAAATCACGAAAGAGGGAATCTATGACTCGCGTAAGGTTGACGATAATATCGGTCGTCGTGCTTTGTTTAGTGGCGCTATGCATGTCGGTGGGCGGAAGAAAAGTGTCTGCCCAGAATGCAGCGGCGGCTGCAGAGCCCATCTACAATCCCTACCCGCCTGGGATCCTGCCGTCCGATTTGCCTTCAGAACTAGCCAGGGTGCTGCGTGAAGTCGATGGTATCGAAGCTGAAGCCATTCGACAGTGGCACGCCATACCACCTCCGGTGGTGTCTGGTAACCCGCCCATACTTCAAAATACCGGAGTTCCCTTGGTCGAAATACTCGGCAAGCTTATGAATTATGACAGGACGATCTCGCCCAACAAAAATAAGGCGTGCGCCTCTTGCCACATGCCATATGCCGGCTTTAGTGGGCCGATCCCGTCGGTGAATCTGACGATGATCGCCTACCCCGCATCGGCTCCCTTCCGGGCTGGAAAGCGGACGGCACAGAGATATACGTATTCCAGTTACTTCCCTCCGCTGCAGTACAACGCCACCCAGGGCGCCTTCTTTGGCGGAAATTTCTGGGATTCCCGTGCGACCGGATATTTAACCAGGGCTCCAGATGCCGAGCAGGCACAGTTTCCTCCGGTCGACCCTAACGAAATGGCCAACCCCGACACGGCCTGCATCACCTACAAACTTTCCCTGGCTCCGTACCGATCTCTCTTCGAGGAAATTTGGGGTGCCGGGTCGTTGAGCAGCATCACTTGGCCCGCCAATGTCGCGTCGGTCTGCGCTACTCCGGGAGGAGCTGCCGTGTTTGGCACGAACACCCAACCTGTGGTCCTGAGTACGGCAGACCGCACGCTGTCCGACAATGATTACCTTCACTGGGCGGCCTCGATTAGTGCCTTCGAGCACAGCCTCTCGGTTAGCCCGTTTACCTCGAAGTTCGACGCCTTCCTCAAGGGCACCTACAAGCTGACAGCAGCGGAGAGCGCCGGCTACGAATTGTTCAAAGGGAAAGGCAACTGCAACTCATGCCACCTCGACGGAAGATCAACCGCCCCTGCTCCAACCGCTCCGACCGCCGTGGACACGGGCGTCGCCGCCGATGTAACTCCAGTCTTCACCTGCTTCGGTTCGGCCAATCTCGGTCTGCCGAAGAACCCGAGAGACTCCTTTTACTATGAAACCACGCCGGACTCCCTGGGATTTACGCCCAATCCGGGAGGCTTCACCTACACCGACTTGGGATTAGGAACTTTCCTCCGAAGCGGTTTCGGTTCCGCAGCCAACCCCAACTCGGCTTGGAGGCCGTTCGCATCCACTTCGGACGGCCAGATGCAAACGGCTACGGCGCGCGATGTGGCCATGGTGCCGCCACAGTGTCCAACTACCGAGGCACCGGGCCCCTACTTCCAGAAGGAGTTCTTCCACAATGGCTACATCAAGAGCCTGAAACAACTCGTCCACTTCTACAATACGCGTGACGTGTACCCATTTGCCGTTGAGTCCGGCAATTGCCCGGCAGGCACCGTGGAAAAGGTGAACTGCTGGCCGGAGCCGGAGGTCCCAGCGAATGAGGACATGACAGTCGGCAAGCTCGGTTTGACAGAGGCGGAGGAGAATCAGATCGTCGCATTCCTCCAAACCCTCACTGACGGCTTCACCACGCCGTTCCCTGACATCGGTACCTATACCGGAACTTGCATGTCGGGCGGTACCGCCGCAACGCAGGGGAACTCAACAATAATTTCCGCCATCAAGCTCAGGGAGCTTATGAATCAGCGCTAGATGGCGGAAGAAACAAGGCGCATGGAGTCACATCCATGCGTCTTGTTTGGTTTTCTATGTGCACACGACATTATGTGAATCTCTAGGAGGTCCAGGTATGAATAGAGTCCATGCAAAGCTACTGATGATCGCTGCTGCAGGCAGCCTGCTCTTCTCAAACTCCATCCTCGCTCAAGATAGCGCTTACACTCCCCAGATACTTCCTCCTGCGCCGAGGGCTGCGCGCGTTCGGGTCATGCAGGGGCCCGAGCTCGAAATGGCCGACGATAAATCTGCCATCATCACGTGGACAAGCAACAACCCCGGGGGCACGGACGAGCATTTCGGAGTCGTACATTACGGCACGAATCCCATTGAACTGGGTGACACAGCGAAGTCACACATCCGCCTGAATCAGACCCATTCCTATACGGTGTTTCG
>DATKFH010000011.1:0-60565 GCA_035511455.1 Candidatus Sulfotelmatobacter sp.
CTGGCGGCTCAAGGCTGAGTTAGTCGCGAGGTGGGAGCGAGCTCCCGAGGCGAAGGTGGCGGACTTGTCCGAGTGTGGGTCCCCCCACTATCTGCCGACGGCATCACTGTGTCAAGGGAGTGTCTAGGCAATTTTCGGTACTTCGTATCGAGAATAAAGGCGGATTCGCAGCTGAGTGCCGCTCGGATGCGCGGTACCGATACGAGGTGCGAGATGTTCTGGCAGATCAAGTGCAGAACTGCTACGGCGAAAAGCGTCGACAAGTTAGTGAAAGCCGCGAAGTTGGCGGTATTCAAAAGGATTGCTGTTGAAACATCAATCACCGCGCCTTGCTGCAACTTTCCTTGGAGGCGTGCATCTAGAACAGCGAGGCCGATTTCCTTCCTCGGGATCTGATGACGAGAGGAGGCAAGCCATGTCCTACACCATATCGACGTTGCTACTTCGTAATCTGAGCGACGTCTTTGGCGAAAATGACCCCGTGCGTCGTCGCGCTTCAATTGACGAAATCTTTCACGAAGACGCAGTATTCTATGACCCCAAAGGCGGTGTATTTCGTGGTCGTGACGAGATTGATCGTATTGCTGGTGTGCTAAAAGCAACACATCCAGATTTCGAATATCAGCCCCTCTTCCCTCCAGAGGAACTAGGTGATGCCGGACGGGTTCGATGGGTATCTGGCACTCCCGGCAAACCACCAGCCTACGCGGGAACCGATTTTATCGTCGCCCGGAACGGTCGCATTGCTTCGATCTATCTCTTTTTCGACAATCTTCCTTAGCAGCGGTGGCGTTGTCATCGCCTGATGAAATTCGCAGTTTCTGCGAAACACGGGAAACTCTATGGCTACAGATAAATATCCGAAACATAAAGCGCTGAAACCATTTTTTGATGTCGTGATGAAGGGGCTGAATGGCTTAGTTGATGGTGAGCACTATTACGACGCTATCGCCGAGGATGCCCAATTCGAGTTCCTATATCGGTTCCCCGGTTGGGCGGAGGTGATTCGCGGGCAAGAAAACTTGATTGCCGCCTACTCCGGCTACGGCAATAACATCGTGCTTGAAAAAGGTGATGGGCTTGGGGTTCACCATGACAAGGAACGCGGTGTAGTCACTCTGGAATATCAGGTTCATGGCCAAGCCGTCAAAACGGGCGCTGCGTATAACAACCGATTCGCGTCCATCGTCACCATCAAGAATCGAAAGATTGTTCGCTGGAGAGATTACATGGACTCTCTCGCCGCATGGCAGGCGCTCACTGGCAAATGAAAATAGCGTCGCAGTGGAGCACGGCGTTAATCTCCTGCCAGCGCAACAAATCTGCCGCCCTTTGAAGTCTTCGTCACTCGTAGGCGACTTGCAGACGCAAGAGCGATAACAGTTGTCGCCCTTGAGCCGTAGCTATTCGGGCAGTTGGATTATGGGAGCCTCAGTCCGGCAGCAGACGCCGTAATGCTGCCAGAGCCGGAACCAAGGGCTATATGCGAGCATCTCGTCGTGCCTTCGATTGGCAGCAGAGATGTCGCTTGCGCTGAGTGGTCTAATGTCCGGCGCTTCGAACATTTCCTGTAGCTGCTCGATGTCGTCAATGATGCGTTCAACGTCCATTCCGTCTCAATATCCAACATAAGCACTGCAACGGTCAAACGGAAGCTGCATCTCCAAGACCGTGACTTCGGTTGCTCACGACGGGGCTAAGGTTTGGGCAGAGCAGCCTTCTCCACCGGAAGACCTGCTTCCACCCAGCCCTATTTGCTTTCTGGATAGTGCGCCACGTTCTTGTAGCCCATCGCCGCCAATTCATGGGCAGGGTATTTGCTGGCGGGCACCTTCTATCAGGACGGAAAGCGGGTCTTCTGGGACGTGCATCACCCGGAGAAAACAATCGTGATCCCGATCTCAGGGCGAGCGGTACACCGAATTGTACTGTGAAGCTGCGATGTCACAACCGGTGGTGAAAGCCATCGCCGGATAACGGCAGTGCGCAGTTGTCACCCAGCATCGACGAATTCCCGCGCCGAGAGAACCGATGCACGAGATGGGAAGAATTTGGTGACGAGGCAATCATGGAGAGCAGAGTCGAGGTCGGCGCAGCAGTCCTTGATGACTGCCAAACGAAAATCTGAGTCCGCAGCTTCGAGGAGAGTTGAGAGGACGACACCACTGGTGGCGATGCCATAGAGAACTAGCGTGTCAATGTCATTAGCGCGAAGGATCATCTGAAGATCGGTACCCGTGAAGGCGCTGACACGATGCTTGGTGATGACAATCTCTCCTTCTTTTGGGGCGATGAGAGGGGGAATCGCTCCCAGCGGTTCCTGAAACAATTTCTGATGCTGGGAGGACTTAATGGCACCGAAGAGGACGTTTCGAGAGCTAACTTCTGGAAGTCCCGGGCGGAAGCCGACTTGAACATGGATAACTGTAGAGCCGGTGGTACGTGCGTGATTGAGAACGCTTGCGGCACGCGTAAGAAAGGCGTCTTTGTCGTCTTTGGTGTAGATGGAAACGATGCCGGTTTGACAATCCATGCTCAGAACGGCGGTGTGAGCCGGATAGATCGGAAATGCAGCGGACATGGGCTGCTCCATGACAGACAAGTCTATCGGCGATTCTACCCAATCCAGCGTCATTTCCGCGTGGTGTTAGCAGCAGTTGTGAGCATTTCAGTGCGGTGGCATACTTCTGTCCATGACACTCGAAGATTGTCGCCGGTTCTATTCGGAGGAAATCAGCCTCGCCGCAAACATCAGGTCGGCTACCCTTATTGAAGCGTTTGCTCGCGTGCTAAGAGAAAACTTCCTTGGTTCTGGCCCGTGGAAGGTCGCTTCGGTCGATTTTGGGCTTGGCGGAACGACCTACATTCAAACTCCCGATGCCGATCCACGACACGTTTATCACAATGTGCCTGTGGCGCTTGATCCAGCCCGCGACCTGAATAACGGGCAACCCGCTACACTTGCCAAGTGGATTGACGCTCTAGGAATCGAGAGCGGTATGCGCGTCTATCATTTGGGCTGTGGCGTGGGATATTTCACTGCAATCATGGCTGAAGTTGTGGGGCGAAACGGAAGCGTTCTAGCCAGTGAAATTAATCCCGAACTCGCAGCACGTGCCAATCAGAACCTTGCGGCGTATCCGAATGTCTCGGTGCACAGTGGGGATGGAACAGACTTCGACATGGGTAAATGCGATGCCATGCTAATCAATGCTGGTGTCACGCATCCACATCCGTTGTGGCTGGAGAGGCTGCATGACCGCGGGAGCGTAGTTCTGCCGCTTACGGTGGCTGCCGGAATGGGCATGGGCGCGAATCTCGGTAAGGGTGTGATGGCGAAGGTCACACGTCAGGCAAACGGCTTTTCCGCGAAGATTGTGAGTTTTGTCGCGATCTACTCATGCATCGGGATGCGGGACGCGCAGTTGGAACAAGCGTTGGGCAAAGCCATGGGAACGGGGAAGCTGTTCAAGCTTCGGTCATTGCGTCGTGATGTCCACGAGCCAATGGATGCCTGCATCGTGCACGGAGCCGACCTTTGCTTCAGCAGCGAAGAGATAGGCGCTCGCCTGGCGGCATGATCCCCCCTCTCGATGTCGCAGTCGTCGTTGAGATGGGCTTACCGCAGGAGCGTCACCTTGGTGGATTTGTCGATAGCCGAAGGCAAACTGACGTTACATGTCCAGGGCCGCTGACAAGCTCTGGGCATTCAAGAGCAGTCTTGAAATACAGTTAGTTCACATTTCTGGGGTTCGCGCAGACCCGGAAGCGGCACGGGGGTGGTATCACGGGATCAGGATGCCGGGAACCAATGTGACCGGAGTCATCACGGCGGGAACCTTCTATCAGGAAGGCAAGAGAGTCTTCTGGGACGTGAACCGCCCGGAGAAGACCAATTCTCATTGACCTGCATGACGAACGCTACAACGAGTTGGCTGTTGAAGTAAATGATCCTGATGCTGCGGTTAGGCTCATCCAGAATACGTTGTGAGAAGCCCTTATCCATTGCGACGATACGCACGCGCCTGTCGTCTGAGGAGGATTGCCGCTAGAATCAACGCTCCGAGTACGCATGCCATAAGTATGGCAACCCAACCCGCACGGGCAAGTTCCAACTCTTTCAGCATCACCGCAGCATGCCCGTTTGTAGGGTCAAGACTAACTGCTTCTTTGTAGCAGTTGATCGCAAGATTTGTTTCACGGTTTACTCGGTACGCCTCCCCTAAACTGTCGAATGCGTTTGAAGATTTTGGATGCACGGTTGCATTCAACTCAAAAATCGCGATGGCGTTACCCGCCTTGTTGTCTCCATAAAGCAACTGATATCCGAGGGTGTTCAATTCGGATTCTCCGAGGTCGTATTCACTTCCATTCTTCAGCGTGTCATACTTGTTGAGCGCAGCCCGGATTCCAGAAGCATGGATCGCTTTATAAAGTTCCTCGGCACCAGATCGCTCTGGCAGCACATAAGATTTTCCAGCGAGAATGTTTTGGATAGCCGTGTTTATCTCTTGGCGCTTGCTGTTGCCCCTATTCGTTAGCATGATGACGGTCAATCGTTCCCTGAGCCGCCGTTCAATAAAAGCTCTGAAGCCCGCCTGATTGCCGGTGTGCCAGACATATTTGTCGTTCCCATCCTGTCGCACATTCCACCCAAAACCGTACGCTGACGTGCCTTCTTCTACGGTGCCGGGCGTGAATGCTTCCGTTAGCGCGGGTTGCGGGACGAGCTTATCCGTGTATAGCGACTGATCCCACTTGAACAAATCATTGACTGATGAATATATGCCGCCGTCACCGGGGATCGCGGTCGTGCTGGCATCGTCCACTTGCCCAAATTGGTCGTAGCCAACGGCTGCCCGTGCGTCTTTCTTGCCTCGACTGTCATAAAGGAAGGTGTCGCTCATACCAAGAGGTTTGAAAATCTCTTGTCCCAGAAACATGCCGAAGGACTTGCCGGACACTCGTTCGACTACAACTGCCAACAGTGCATATCCCGGATTGCTGTATCTGTATTTGAGACCGGGATTCACAAGAAGGTCTTCCTTTTTCAGGAGTGCCGCTATCAGTCCTTTCGGTTCAAGACCGGAATCGTCGATCCCCAAATCGCCGTAGTCGGGGATTCCTGAGGTGTGCGTTAGTAGGTTTCTCAAGGTCATCTCGCGGAAATGCGCTGAGCGGGAGAACTCAGGAATGTATTTCGCAGCGGGATCGTCATAGTTGAGTTCATTCCTCCCAGCGAGCATCATGATTGCCATCGCGGTGAATTGTTTCGTGACCGAGCCGACATCAGATGGGGTCTGGGGAGTGAAATCCGCCCCTGTTTGGAGGTTGGCTTTCCCAAACGCGTTTCTGTAAACGATCTGTCCCCCTTTTGCAACGAGGATGGCACCGTTGAATTGACCGCGTTCGTACAACGTTGACATCACCTTGCTGATCTCAGCCGTTGGCTTGGCGGGGGAAGCATGGACGTTCGCGCCCCACGTCAACAGAATCGCCAAGGGGAAGCTTGCCGTTCGCAGTGAGTTGTTCAATGACACCGGAGCCTCCGCGATGCGCGTAGTGTAAGTTTATGTGCCGCAATGCGGCTTTGTTCCACGCCTTTTTCTAGTCCGCGACCACGAGACTTGCACGGGCACCGCCGTCGCCTCAGAAGGTATACCCGGCAAACCATTCTCCAGCGAAAATTCGGACATTGAAAACAGACTACTTGCGGCTGCCGTGGCGCAACCTTTTTGACCAATACTGATCCTGCTGGGTTTTGGTCAGGCAGGTCAGAACCACTGTGCTGCGGGCTGCACTTTGGCGGAATGAGCAGAGACCGTGGCCTCGTCCAAGTCGGTCACCCCGCGCCCAATGATCACGGGACGATGAAAAAGGCAACCCATCGCGATTTTGTTCAGTTCCGGCTTGGCAGGTCGATAGAAAACAATTCTTGCCAGCTTCGGGGAGCGAACTAGGGCAAAGGGAAACGCCTCGCCGCCATAGTATTCACCGATGCGGTCTTTGAAGCTGTACAGAAGGCGACCTCCCGTACTGGATATCGAATCCGCACTGCACGCTTCAGCGTCTCGGAGCACCCACCGCTCCCCCATGCAGACAGCAGCCCGACCACGACGACCAGAAATACTCGGATTCCAAGAAAAATGGGATAAGAGCCTAGCTCCCAGAACCGATCCAGCAGACTGAAGCTCCACGTACTGCCCTTCGCGAACGTAACTATGAGAAACGCCAGAGCGCCGAAGGTCGGAAGAAACAACAGCCATAGTCTCGCAAGTTCGACGCGGACGGCAATCCGGTCATGCTCGACTGAAATCGGGTAGTCCGGCTCGGAGACGATGAGCGTTGTCCGCAGGTAGAAAACATCCTTCCGGGGTCGGAACAGAAAACCCGTCACGACCACCGTGACCATGGCAAGTGCCGCCAAGCCTGCCAACATCGGCTCGTATGACGGCAGAAGCAGAGCAGCAACGAGCACCGCCACACCGACCGCGAAGATTTGCCAAGCCTGCATCGCAGAAGATTCTGAGGGATTCGCGGCGTAATCTGCAACCGCTTTCCAAGCTGCCCCGTTCCATAGCCCTGTTTGACCCAGCCACAATAGCGTCATAACATTCCCGCCAATGGCTCCATATTCCCAACTCATCGAGCAGCCCATCTCGCATTGCTGCGTCTACGAAAGGCTCGGAGACGGCGCTCTGGAGGTATCCGGGTATGACTAAGAGAAAACGAATCTCTTCAGAAGCTCTGGATGCGAGCTTGCTGCCCAAGCAGCGCAAACCCATTCCACATGCATTCGTGCTTGATGCGATTTCCACACTATCGCCGTACACGCGTCCGATGTTTGGCTGCCTTGCAATCTATGTAAAAGACAAAATCGTGTTGATCCTGCGGGACAAGCCTACGAACACTGCGGATAACGGAGTATGGCTCGCCACCACCCAAGAACACCACCAGAGCTTGCGGCACGAGTTCCCGAACATGCGATCCATTCAAGTATTGGGCAAACGCGTAACGGGTTGGCAGGTCTTACCAGTCGATGCCCCCGACTTTGAATCAGCGGCGATGCGGGCATGCGAGCTTGTGCTGGCTGGAGACCCTCGGATCGGCAAAATTCCGGGCGCACGAACGTCGAAGCCCGGATCAAAAGCGGCTGGAAGATCGTCGGAGCAAATCAAAACCTCGAGGAAACACGGGAGCACAGTCAACTTCGACATTGTGCGGAAGATCGGCTTGGCGTTGCCCGGCGTGGAAGAGAGCACGGCATACGGCGCACCCGCGCTCAAGATTCGCGGAAAACTGCTGGCGTGCGCGCCTACTCATCGCTCGGCTGAGCCGAATTCGCTTGCCGTTCGCGTCGGTTTCGACGACCGGGCCGAACTGCTTGCAGCGGCTCCCGATGTTTACTACGTGACCGACCACTATCTCAACTACAGCGCCGTGCTGGTTCGCCTGTCCCGCGTCACAGCTGATGTCCTGCAGGACTTGCTCGGCATGGCTCACAAGTTTGTGAACGCGCACAAGCAACGCCGTTCGCCGTCACGGAACCGACGTAAGCGTACATGATTCCAGCTCTGAAGCAAAGCCGAATACGCGAAGCTGCAATAGCTGCCTCTCTTGGGTTCATAGCGTGCGATTGAAGTTTCCCTCTGTCCGACCTAACATTCCCCGTTGTGGTCTGGCACGAGAGGGACGTATACCGGACTTTTCATCATCAGTTCTTTAACAGGAGGGCACTATGAATCGAGAACGGGCGCTAAAGATTGTGTTGGTGTTGGTGGGACTGATCTTCTTGTTTGGTGTCTACCCGTTGATGATGTTTCTTTGGTCGAGCGGGTGGCGATGGCAGCCGAACCAACCGGAATACGAGCAGATGATCCTTGGGGTCTATGCCACGCTGGGAATTTTCCTACTGCTCGCAGCACGTAATCCGTCCGAGAATCGCAGCCTCATCGCCTTCACGGCATGGTCGAGCCTCGTTCACGCCGCTATTATGGCTGTTCAGGCATTCCAGCATCCAAGCGAACACGGACATCTGCTGGGCGACGTACCTGCGCTGGTCATCGTCGGTGTGGCATTGATCGCACTGGCTCCGGCGAAGCGGCCAGTCGAGAAAACGTCGGCTGCTTTGGCGTAGCTTGAGAGAAGCCGAGAAGTCCCTGCATCGCCAGAAGGAACTCCGGAAGATCAGCCGTTAGCTCAACCAAAGGGTTGAGAGCGACCAGATGCCGAGATGGAGAGATAACGAATTCGCACCCTCACCTGAACTATTGCTGTATGTCGCAAGCTCAGCATCGATAGCAGGAATGAGACACGGATCGATCATGTTGAGAAAATCGATGGTTGCGTGATGTTAGCGGCAAAACTGATCGCTGTTCGGCGAACTGGACGAGATTTCGCTGGCGTACGCGATCACGATCCACAAGTCGCAGGGGTCGGAGTTTCCCGCAGTAGTGATCCCGCTCGCCACGCAACACTACATGCTGCTGCAACGTAACCTGATCTACACGGGAATCACGCGGGGCAAGCGGCTGCTCGTGCTGGTCGGGCAGAAGAGGGCGCTGGGCATCGCCGTCCGCAACGACCGTCCGCAGAAGCGGTAATCGGGACTGCTGGCTAGCCTATTGCAATCGCGGTCGCCAAGCTAGCTCGCCGCGCAGACTGATACGATCCCCGCCGAGGGGGATCACATGAACTTGGCTGGTGTTGTCCAGCAGTCGAGGAAAGAACGGGATCAGGCGGGCGAGGACAGTCGAACAACTTGACGGTGCACTCGCGGCGCTCGACGGAGGTGGGAGAGCGGTTGGCAGCCGAAGGCATGTGTCGGCTGCAAGGGCGAGGATCGCGGCTACGCAGAGAGCACGCTTGGCAAAGGTGCGGGGCAATGGCAGGCAGAAACAATACGTCGTCAGCATGCCCAAGAAGAAAACGATGTCAGCCGCCGCCCGGAGGAAATTGCCGCTGCTCAACGAGCGAGATGGGCAAAGGTAAAGGCTGCCCAGAAGAAGTCGGCGTAAAGGCGAGTTGTTTCTTGTGAATTTCAAGGTCACATCTGGGGTAACAACTGCGCCCAAATCTGCCCACTTGTGACCAAAATCGGCGTCGGGAAGTCGCTGAAATCAATATTTTTTACACGCCGAAGAACAATCTGTTGGTTCCAGGTTCAAATCCTGGTGGGCCCACCAAATCCCATACGGCGTTCGAAATCCTGATGCCTCCCTAAGGTACTTCTTATTATAGCCCGTTGACGGGTACGTACCTACTCACAGTACTTTAAGAACTCCGGGCAAGCGCGGCGTGGCAGAAATCAAAAATAGGACCCCTTTGCCTTCCCCGGCCTTCCCAATGGTTCGTTCCTAATTTAGCTGACCCCTATCTTGGTCCATATCCCACAGTCTAAGTAATCCTTAACATCAACATCCCTATCCACGAAATGAGGCACTGGTCAAAGCATTATGAGAGACCGGCCCTGAAGCCAATGCAGTGCACGGGCGTGGCGGGCATCCGCTTTTTCGCCCTTCGCGCTCTGAGAACTGCGCGAGGGCGGCGAAGTCAAGAACCCGTACTGCCTCCCGACGACCACTGACGATTCCTAGTGTTTGCCACCGGGTGAGTAGGCGGCTCACGCTGAACACCGTCGTACCGGTCAGTTGAGCTAGTTCCGAACGGGAGAGGCCTATCTCCGCATTTCCACTGGCGCTCGCCAAGTGGTTCGAGAGACGGATCAATTCGTTGCTGAGGCGGGAGCTTACCATGTCAGTGGAGACGTCGCGGAAGCGCTGTTCCAACTCCTGCAGTCGTTCTTCAAGAGCGCGAACGGTACTGCGTTCAAATGCCGGGAAGCGATCTAGAAGCTTATCGAAAGTTGCCGCCTGCCAAACGAGAGCGGTGGAAGGTCGAATAGCTTGCGCCGTTGAACAATGGCTGCAAGTTGGAAACGGCCCGCAAAAGCCACCAACTATGTCGCCAACCCCACTCAGTCGGAGAATGACTTCAGCGCCCGCGTAACCCAGCTGCGTGATCTTGACGCAGCCGGAGAGCAACAGCACGACCTGCCGGACTGGGTCACCTTCGAAGAAAATGGTCTCACGTCGTGAGAAGCGTTTTTCGCGAGCGGTAGAAACGATAGTGCGGCAATCGGTCGGAGAGATTTCTGAGAACAACCTCAATCTCTGAACGGATACGCACTTTTCATATGGCGAAGTGGCAGTCTCCATAACGTACGACCTCCTGGCGCGGGGAGGGAATTACAAATCCTGCCAGCGAGAATTAGCACATCGCAAACAATCGGCAATCAGGTAAACCCTGTAGAATTGGCTCGTTCGGAAACCGGATCATAGAAACGCTGCGCTGTGCAGGGGCTATGGAATGTCTACTCTGAGCACGCACGTGCAGGAGGGGTTATGGCTGCCACCGTGGGGAGGGCAAAGCCCTCTATGCGCTTTCGGCCCCAAGCATAGGCTGTCAAGCGCCAAACCAACCACGCCGCGCAAATTGTCCGGCTTTCGTAACGCTTTAAAGATAGTAAACGGAGTTCGAAAAACGTTTGGGAGACTCTTCGCAAGAGGGGGGAAGAAGGGATGCCACACGGATGGCTTCAGAAAGAGAACCGCACGAGCGCTAGCGTGATTGCGCACAATCTGATTAACAGCCTAACGGCAATTGTCGGCCATTCCGATCTGCTCATTGAAAGCACAGAACGTGGCACCGAGTACGCGAGACGGCTAACCCTGATTCGCGACATAGCCGAATCCGCCGCAAAGGAACTAATCGAGCATCGGAGGACGATAGAAGCGGAGAAGCGAAAAGCCGGGTAACCGTTCCGTCACTGGCTGCGACAGCCGCCTTGACGTAGTCTGCCCAATAATCACCTCAATGAACTCCCCTCAGCGGCAAGAACGTCGCGACGCTCGCTATCCTTTTAAACTTCCCGTCTCGGTCAAGCTGGACCGCGAGGAAATGCGTGTTCAGTCGGAGAATATCAGCGTTGGCGGGATTCTCCTGTCGAGTGCTGTTCCAATCCCAGTGGGCTCCACTGTCGATTTGGCGATTGGAGTCTCCCATCGGACTCTCTTGAGCGCTCGGGGCAAGGTCGTTCGCGTCGAGGCGAAGATCGCAGGGAATTTCTATGTGGCCATCGCGTTCGAGTGCCTGTCGATAGCCTGAGTAGCGGCGTATATATTCGCGAAGGGCCACACAACCCGCAATTCATACTCTCTTTTTGATCCTACGCTTTGCGTCCTCTCAGGAGATCGGGCCTTGGCTAACAATCCCGTGCTGTCGCCGTTCATGATCGCACAGACCTAATGAACCTACGGGCGACCTGTAGGGAAACCGGATACGGGCCATTTATTAGCATTGTGCGCTGTAACCATTTCACGCACATTGGCTAAAGCAATACGCTTCTCCGCTAGATTTGGGGATTCGGTGCTCGTTAAGGAAAAACCCACAATCAAATGCAGGTAAAACACGGATTCCCAAAGAAGTGCCCGAGAATGTTTACTCTCCACGCCATGCTGCAGCATTGGTGGGGACTTCTTGTCGGTGTGATTATGGCGTCCTCTGACTTGATCAACTGGCATTTACCAGAAGGCAAGAAATTCGGGTCTGCCGCACTGGGCAAGAGTGGGATTTAGCGTGGGCGCAATAATACTCGCCCAATTTCTCGCGTATAGAGATCAAGCTGCCAACATGAAAAAGGTTATTTATCAAAAGAGAGAATTGTCTTCACAAAACTGGCAACTAAACCCAGAAAGTATCGGCACTAGCACTCAGCGATTCAGAAGACAGGTTAGAAGATGCGCGGAAGCGCGGAAAGAACCGCAACTTCGAACGTTCGTTGCCTGTGTTGAGCTGTTGAGCTGCAAGTTGCCCGTTACTCAATTAGCCGATGTACTTTCGAAATGGGTAAGCGACAAGGGAAAAGCCACTCCCACAGGCGTTATTTATTCAACAGATTCAGAACCAAGGCACCGAGAGGAACAAGCCCGTAACGACGAATATTGGAAGCAAGCGAAAGAGGAGTACTACGGCAAGTCGGGACTGGGGCCTGTAAGGTGTTGGCTCTAGCGTTGAAACTGAAAGACTGCGGTTATTCGCGCCAAGTGGAAGGAATTATCTCGCGCGGGGAGAGCCAACTTTTTGCTATTCAAGCTGTGTATGACCGGTATGGACTTGAGTGCTCCCGCTAGTGAGTTGCCTGATGCTGACAGACAACTCCACTGCAAAAACTAAGCCGCGCGGCTTTCCCGAGTTTTGCATTTCCGCTTCTCACTTTTAGGGACGCCAATGCAGCGGAACAAAATCAACCGAGGGAAGGTTCTCGCCGCCCTGAATACCATGTGTCCTTGCTGCGGACACTCGATTTCTCCAACTGAAGTTGTGCGGGTTGATATGCAGCGGATGGTTGCCCGAAGTGTGGATTATTGTTCGACGCCAAGTCCGAGACTGTACGGAAAGCGGATTAGAAGCTTCGTCCAGTGGTGTAAGCGGGGGACACTGCCACACCCTTTGTGTACCTCATCGAACATTAAGCGCCCAACTTTGTAACAAGCTTTGTAACAACCATGCCCAAGAACGCCTATTTCTGCTATCAAAACGACTGGGAAATCGTTGAAACCATTCATTTTTGTTAGTTGAAGGGGAATCTGTTGGTTCCAGGTTCAAATCCTGGTGGGCCCACCAATATACCTTCCTCGCAATCGCCTTGCGATCCACCATGAAACTTGTCGGAGCGTAATTGGTTGGCGGCTTGGTGGCCTGATTCTGCTGCGCTTGAATCTGCTGCCGCTGCTGAAGCAGGCGCGTCGTGTCCTGAATCATTTGTGGAAGCGGGCCCGACCCAGGGGAACTTGAGGCACTAGAGGCGGTCGACGAGATGGTGGCCCGCGGCTAAGAAGACCCATCGTTCAACCCCAAGCCTGCATTCGCTGTCGGGCTGGGAGATTGGGTGTCGGTGCTGGCCGGCTGCGAGCTAGCCGATTCGGCGCCGGCGGGTGCCGAACCCGGCTCCGACGTTGGGGATGGAGCGTCCCCGGCAGCAACCGCGGATTAAGCGGCAGCAGCAGAGTTTTCAGATGCGGGCTGGTCGGATTGGGCGGCAGCAGCAGCCTCGACGGCCGCCTGGAACGTGCGCTTGCCGGGAGCAGCATAGCCGGGCATTAGACGCATTCCTGGGTGCTCCGGAGTGTCGAGGACGACCACTGCATCGTCAATGCTCCCGCCGCGCGTGGTCACGATCACACTGCGAAGCCCGTCTTGATCGTCGTCCGCACCTTCGATCACGTAGTCGAAGTTCGTTCCGTATGACAGCGAGGAAAGCACCTCGCGCACCGGCGCTGGACCGAGGTGGACCGCCACCCGTTCAGAGGTAGCGCCTCCGGGAAAATCGATCGAAGCCCCAGTCTTGGCCTGGACTGCCAGAAGGACATCGGATAATTTCGCATTCTCGGCGCCGATGCTGAGCAGTTTGCCGTCCCAGTCTATTTCGGGCGGTTGAGGAAGAGTCTGTTCCGGAGCAGCCGCCCCATAGATCGGCACGACGGGATGCGGCGTTTGCTGGGCGGGAACGACGACTACGGGATTGGCTGGCTTCTCTTTTCTTTCCTGGATGCGGGAGGGTCGTGGAGTGGCTTGAGCCGATGCCAAGGAAGCGAAAAGCCAAATCGCCAGCCCCATCAGAACTTCAAGGCACAGGCGAGACGTCGCTGGAGCGGCCGGACCTGCGAAATTGGTGCCTCGCGAAGCCCGGGAGGATTTGTGTCACGCCTTTACCCCTTTCCCTCATGTGCGGCGGACAAGATGCCCGCGTCGATGCAACCCAGATGAAACGTTGCCGTGCCGTCAGGGTGGGGAAGAATATCGTGGAAACCGCTCGGGCACAAACGAAGAAATATGAAAATTCTTGCACTTCGCCGATGAATCTGGCTTTTTCTGTTCAAGCACCAGCTTTCATGGCAAGTATTTGCTCCGAGCAATGTCGTAGAAATTCAGCTGAATTTTGAGCTCTGGCTGAATTTTAAGCTCTGCTTTCGAAATCTTGGGCTGTCTTTGCTCTAGAGCAAACATCGGAGCCCGGTTCCGCGATATCAACAAAGAGCCGGACCCCCAGCGGCCGATATAAGGTCGAGGTCCGTCTCTTGCTTCGGATTACGCTTTTTGCGGGATCTCCCCCTCCGCGTGGGCCGGTAAAACAAGCGAGCGATCAGTAAGGATGGTGGCGAAGCCGGGAACGCTGCCGCACGCTGCAACCTTCCAATCAGCTCAAGATCGCCAAATCTTTAACAGCTCGGGGTTCCAGTAGCCCAGAGCTCCTGTGGTGGGGAGTGGAATGGCGCATTCAGGTCATGGCGCCGGAGTGATGCTTGTGCAGGGCCGTTTCGGCCGCGCGCGGGAGCATTTCTCTGCGACATCGCAGGCGGCTAGCTTCACGCCCCAGAATCACGGCCGACCGCCCCAGAATCCACTTCGCACAGTCCTTTCACAACGAGGCAAATACTAGGCCCGATATGAGTGCACAACCCATGCGCGAACCCTTGACCATGGATGCCGGCTCCCTGCTGAGGCGGCGGGCTGCGTCCGTGCAGCATTTTGCGGCGTTTAGCGATATTCCTGTAGCCGATTGCATCGCGATTGTCTCGACTGCTCAGGAGCGGCAGTTCTCGCGCCGTCAGACCATTTTTTTCGAAGGGGACCCGGTCCGTCAGGTCGTCCTTCTGGTTTCGGGCTTTGCCAAAATCACCCAGTTGGGCGCAAATGGGAATGAAGTCATTCTGCGGCTCACCGGACCCGGGGATGTGCTGGGCGGTGTAGGATTGTGCGCAGGATGCGAGCATTGTTCCACGGCGCGCACGGTGCAGCCGTCGTCGGCCTTGGTCTGGGAGACGGCGCAGTTCGACGCGATCTCGGACCGTTATCCGATGCTGCGGCGCAATATGGCGTACGTTCTTGAGAGTCGTCTGAATGAACTGGAAGTGCGGTTCCGCGAGATTTCGACGGAGAAGGTTGCGCCTCGGCTCAGCAGCCAACTGGTACGCCTGCTGGATCAAGTGGGCAAGCGGGAGGACGGGCATGTGGAAATTGCGCTGTCTCGTCGGGAGCTGGCGCAATTGACGGGGACGACGTTGTTCACGGTGAGCCGGCTGCTCTGTCAATGGGAGACGCAAGGAATTGTGAGTGCGCGGCGGGAAGCAGTATTGGTGCGCAATGTGCCGGCGTTGCGAGACCTGTCGCGAGAGGAATAAGCTACACAATCAAGTTCATTTTGCCAACCGGGATTGAATCCATGAGAGTTCTACGCAACGGAGTTCTTGCCGTAGTGTTTCTAATGTTGGTTGTGCCAGCGTTCGGGCAATCGACGGAAGCTCCACAAGCGGCACCAACCGAACCGGCTTCCCCGGAGGCACCCGCCCGGCCCCGCCCACGCAGAATCGCCGAAGTGCCCTGCTGGAAGCAGGCTGGCCTTACTGGGGACATGGTCAATCGACGGTGGAAGATCGAAGATCAGAGCAAGATGAAGATCGAGGCGGTGTGCAATGATCCGGCAACGTCGGCGCAGCAGAAGCACACCAAGATCGACGAAATTCACGCGGAGACGGACCAGGAGATTGCCAAGCTGATTCCGTCCAAGGAACTCCAGGTCTTCAACTCCTGCCAGGCTGCGCTGGACAAGAAACGACCGAAACCGGCGAAAGTACTGGGCCCGTGCGGAGGCGTGATCCCGTCGGAGGGAGCACACGACGCAATGGATCACGAACACCACTAGAACTAGATTCTTTCTGAATTGATAAGGTCAGGCGGTCGCAGCCAGAAACTTTCTTCCGCCCGTTCGGGGCTTGCTCCCATCCCACTTGGCTCCCCAGGGCTTGCGCCTTGGGCTGTAATCTGTGGCCACTTCGCGGCTGGATTCCCGTAGTGCCCATCATTCGGTAACTGTCGGGCAGATTCGATCGGCCAATCGAGGGTTAGAGGCGCATTCGATCTAACGACTGTTGCAGTTGGAGAGTGACGAAGTCGGTTCGTTCGGGCTCGAGATGGTCGGCGTGTTCCGCTTTGACTGTGCCTTCGCCTCCAGGTTCGTGGCGGAGAGCCCGTTGGCGCCACACGGCGTAAATCGCCGGGTAGACGAGCAACTCAAGGACGAATGAGGCGAAGATTCCGCCCACCATGGGGGCGGCGATGCGCTTCATGACGTCGGAGCCCGTCCCCGTACTCCGCATGGTCGGCAACAGGCCGATGAACATGGTGGCAAAGGTCATGAATTTGGGGCGCAGGCGTTTGGCGGCGCCCTGAACAATCGCTTCGCCGAGGTCTGCGACGTTCTGCATGCGGCCTTGGCGCCGGGCGTCCTCGTACGCCAGATCCAAGTAGAGCAGCATGTAGACGCCGGTCTCGGAGTCGATACCGAGCAGGGCAATCAAACCAACCCAGGCGCCGACGCTCATGTTGTAGCCGGCCAGATACAGGAAGCCGACCGCGCCGACGGCGGAAAACGGAACCGCCAGGAGGATGATCATCGTCTTGGTGAGCGAACGCGTGTCTGCGTATAGCAGCAACAGGACGATCGCCGGAGTGAGCGGCACTACGCGCCCGAGGCGGTGCTTCACCCGCTCCATGGCTTCATATTGTCCACTCCAGGAGATGGCATATCCGGGAGCGTAGACCGGCTCCAGTTGCATCCCGCAGTCAGGAGCAACGCCCGGGTGGTCGGATTTGTAGTCCGGGTGCATGGGATCCACCCAGTAAAGGACGTGGCGGGCACGGTGCTCGTGGTCGCAAGTCGAGGACTTGTGCTGCCACCGCTACACTCAGGGCTCTTTTCGTCGAATTCTTCCCCCACCACAAGACTTATGGTTGCGTGCCTACCGAAGCCCTTCTCCTAATTTTGGGAGGAGGCTGCAGGCGCTGGCTGCGTCGGAGGAGTTGTCGGCACGGCTGCGTTGGCCCCTGCCGGGCTCGGTTGCGCACCCTGATCGGCGGCTGCGAAGACTGCGCCTACTCCTTGCCCGGTCTTTGCGGCTTGGGCTGCTCTAGCTTCTGCCTGCTTATACAAGGCCGCGCGACGTGCTTCGAGTTCATCGCGGGTGTGACTGGTGATCTTCAACCGCGCATACTGGTTATCCAGATCGGCTAGCATCAGCCCCCAAATCTCAAGGTTGGCTTTGATGAGCGGGTCCTTGGTGCTGTCCGCAGCCTCTGCAGCATCTGCAGCCGTCTTGGCTTGCATCTGCTTCAGCAACAAGTGCATTCTGGTAAGTATGTTCCCCATATCCTCGACGCTGACGCGTGGCGGATTGAGCGCGCGTGTTGTCGGACAGGCCTACTACATTGCTCTCGGCCGCGACCCTACGAGGGTGAGACGAGGGGACCGCAGGTGCGGTACTCTGGGCCCACGCCGTGCTCGCTGCCAAAACTACGATCGCTGCAGCTGTATTTCTGAAAGTCATCTGAGTCTCCTTTACGACAGATCAAGAACGTTCGATCTAGCCGGGGCCGAAGTACCGGTCAGATCGAATAGTCGGCTAGCGCCTAGGGGAGGACTCAGGCTCAACGCGGCGTTGCGAATTTTGGTCTCGCCCAATTTTAGATTCGAGACTATGGTTTCGATCTCGATCTTCTCGTTGTCCTTTACGCCCTCGACCGAGGTCTCAGGAGAAAAGGCATCATCAATCCGTTGCATGATCGATAGTCACGGAGGGGGGTCGAGACCGGGTGATACTTGCCATCGAGACGGCGGGGAGTGCCTTCGACTTTGATCTCCAGAAAGGTCTCGGCGTCGACCCAGACATGACGAGTGTTGCAATTCTTGTCGCTGACGGTCAGGTTGTACGCGCTCCGCCCCTGCATCTGATCGACGCTGGCCCGTTCAACCTTTGAGCCCTTGGCGGCGTAATCGATGAGCAGGCCGTCCAAGTCGGCGTCAGCGGAAGCCGATTTCAGTTCTTCCGGCGTAGGTCTCCACTTGATGACCATTCAAAAAGGGCCGCAACTTCCAACCCCGAGTTCCGTTGTAGACCTGGATAGCGGTCTGGCCGTTGCATTCGATCTCGACGCGCTTTTTGCATCCACGCTCCAGGTCCATCACGAAAGGAAGTTCCACCTGTTCCATGGGGCGAGGGGGGACCACATAAGCTTCCTTCTTTGTGCCCGGAACGGACAGGCTCGACCGGTTGTTACCGCGGCTTGCAACTTGCCTTTCATTTCGAGCATTCCCACGGCGCGCCAGGCTTCCGAGCCGCCGCGGGCCGCCACATTCTTGTCGACAATCTGTTTCGCGGTGAGACCAGGCGCCGTCGCCTTGATCGGTGTGTCTGTGCCCGCGGTCGACAGCGGAAGATAGGCGAGCACGAGTGCAGCGCAAGACAAAGATCTCCCTCTCATCGAAAGTCCCCTTTTTCAAGTTCGTTCTTTTGGCCTCGAATCACAGCTAGCGAGATTCGATTTTCGAGGAGGTAAATTTAGTCTACGACGAGCCCGTCCGCGCGGAATTTTCCAATGACAACACTTACGCGGTCCCCACGCTTCACATGGCCGCCCTTGTTCGAGAACAACATCCAATAAGTTCTTCCCGGCACGGGATCACTGGTTTGGCGCAACTTCCCGACCTTGTCCATCTGCGGCACTATCAACTTCACCTGGGCCTGCTCGTCAGTTAACGACGGCTCAATTTTCTTATCGTTGAGCATTTTGGCCTTGCCTGGGTCGATCACTTGGTAGGTAAAACGAATCACTTCACCGCCTTCAGCCCACTTTACCGAGAGCCCGTCGATGCCCCAGACGAGGCGGTAGTAGGTACCGGCTCGTCCCGCAAAACGGCTCGGCTGGTAGTGAGTGGGAGCCTGCTTTGCAGTCTGGACTGACGTTTGAGACGGTGACGCATTGGTTTTTGCCTCGGTGGAAGCTGGAACGCCACTCTGGGCAAGCAGAGCAGCGCAGAGGGCAAGATTGCACGAGATAAGCGACCTAATCATGTGGGTTTTATTGCACTCCGGCCCTGACATCCAGCAATTTTTCTGGATGTCAGGTTCTCACCTTTGTTGGCGTTGCAGGGCGGCGTTAAGCCGCCCTGGCTAGCGGTTTAGTTGCCCGTGTAGTTGCGGGTTTGGGTCGGCGCCGCTGCTCCCGTATCGGTGAGCGTAAGCGTACCCGTGATGTTGTTGAGCGGCGTTGCCGAAGGCGGCTTGTAAGTCACTGTGAGTTGACACGCCGTGCCCGGCGCCAGACCCGTTCCTCCGATCGGGCAAGCCGTCGCTCCCAGCGAACCTGGATTCGCGACACTAAATGTACCCGGGTTGGTTTGCCCGGTGAGGGGGTTGAGAGCAATCGTAATACTGCCGATCACCAGCGGAGCCGTACCGGAGTTCGTGATCGTTGTCAAGACATTCTTGGTTGTACCGTTCGCCGTACCCGTGGTGAGGGTTGTCGAGCCGCTGAAGGCCACGACTGCCCGAGTGCCTGTTCCCGTAAGGGCATCCGTAGCAAACGAAGCTGTCGCTCCGGCAGCGTAGATATTCAACGTTGCAGAACGAACTCCGGTCGCATTCGGCGTAAACCTCACGCTAATCGTGCACGTTCCACCGCTCGCGATCACGGCGCCGTTAGTGCAGGTCGTGGTGGTTCCGGCGACGATTGCGAAGTTGGCTGCGTTCGTACCGTTGATTCCCAGGGCTGGGCCATTCGCGTTCGCCAATCCAGCAGCGGTCCCACTCCGCAACGTGATGGGGGCCCCCGTCGTATTAGTGAACGTCACGGTCCGGGCCGCGCTTGTGGTACCCACCAACTGGTTGCCGAACGCCACCGGGTTCGGGGCCAGTGTTCCGGACACAGCCGCGACCGTAAAAGTAACCGTGTTGCTGGTTCCGGTTGGTGAGGTGACGCTGACGTTCCTCGCCCCTGTCGTTGCGCTACCCAATATTACGAAGGTAGCGGTGACGGTAGTGGAGTTCGTCGAGGTTAGGGTAGCCGTGACTCCGGTACCGGACACGTTCACAGCAGTTACGCTGATCAGGTTAGTTCCGGTCAGGACTACCGTAACCCTGGCACCCTGCAAGCCCGCGGCGGGACTGATCGAGGTCAGCGTCGGCGCCAACGACCCGGTCGTATCCGCCTGGTGCTCGATCGCACCGGGGTCGATTGACGTGCTGCCATCCGGCCGCGGATTGCCGAAAAAGTCAAGCTTCGGCGCAAAGCCCACTGAATTCGCGCCTTGGCAACCTCCGGCGGCAGTCGCGCAGGTCACATAATCAATGATGGGAGAATTCGCCGCCGGCGCGTAGTTACCAAGCTGCGCACCGGTGAGCGGGTTGGACAGCGATAGCGGCCCCCAGCTGATATTGATCCAGTTGTTGCCCTCGTCTACGGTAGCCGCGGGCGTCAAGCTGAAGACCGGATTGGGTACGGTTGCGTCCGAAATGCCCGGAGGCACCTGGTAGCCCATGCCACCCGCCTCGGGAGGTACTCGCGAACCGTCGCAGTACTGGCTGATCACGGTCGGGTTGGTTGCCGTGTTG
Source organism: Candidatus Sulfotelmatobacter sp. (assembly GCA_035511455.1). GTDB lineage: Bacteria > Acidobacteriota > Terriglobia > Terriglobales > Acidobacteriaceae > Sulfotelmatobacter. The sequence continues at coordinate 20,508 of DATKFH010000011.1, forward strand.
TGTTCGTTAGCAGCATTGTAGCCGCCAGCGAGACTGGTCAGCACCGACCACCTCGGGGAGAGCGTCCCCCCGGCGTGGTTGGTCGGCCCCGTGTCGCCGCGCACGCCAATGTCCCAATAACGGCCATCGCTATCGCAGGCGCCGGTGATGGGCTGGCTTGATGCCGGCGTAGTGGTGAACCCGTTGTACAAGGTGACTATGTTCTGCTGGTTCAGGGTTCCGGTACCTTTCCCTCCCACAGCGATGTAGTACGCCCGGTTGTTGAACAATATATCGTTCTCCAAGACCGGGACCGAATAGCTCCGGCAAGACCCATTGGTACGACCATTGGGTGCTGATCCGCCTGCACCGTGCCCTACGGGACAAAGGATGGTAGCGGGCAAGTTCGAGGTCAGATTTGTGCTGTTCTGGATGCTCACCAGTCCAGCGGGCTGAGGTGTGGAAGTCGTGAGCGGAACCGGACACGTTCCGTCCGGTCTGCGGGCGACTGCGCACGGTCCTTGGCTGCCGGCTAACGGTGCGCCGATCGTGTTGAAGAGCACGCCAGACGACGCTGTCGTGTCATTCGACATGATCGTGTTGTTGATGATGTTCACGTTCAACGCGTCCACCAACGAAATGCCAGCACCGTCCCAGCCTGCGACGTTGTTGACGATAATGTTATTGGTCAGGGTGACGTCGTTCCACTTGCTCGGAGTGGTGGGGAAATTAATCACCTCCGAACCGTTGATGTTCTGCAGGCGCAGACCGCCGCCGCTGCCGCTATCGGCGCCATTACCCTGAATCAAGTTAGCGTTGATCACGAGGCCGGGACCGGTACCGTCGCTTGGCCCAACCGCAAGCGGGTTCAAGCAATCCAGGTCGGTGGTAGCGCCGCAAGTCGGATCGACGTCGGGCGCACCCATGATGGCGATACCGCCACCATTAGCCGGGATCGTGGGGTTGGTGCTCTGGTTGAACAGGATCGAGTTGTGCTCGATGTCGCCGTGGTAGACGAAGCCAAGCTGGCCGAGTCCGCCGCCATCGCCTGAGCTCAAGTTGCCGCAGAGCCAGTTGTAGTTGAATTTGTAGTAGTCGGTGCCGCTGCAGAAGCTGACACCACCCGCTCCGGCTGGCGTAGCCGAGAACAGTTCGTCCCCCGTGGAGGAGTTGGACGTGATCGCATTGTTGTGCACGTTCACGTTCATGTCGAAGCAGTACGGCAATCCGAGATTGGTGTCAGCCGCGAGAGCATCGACCACACAGGAGCCCGGATCGGCGTTTACTGCGCCAGCAAGGTACTGGCCAGGAAATTCACCTTGGCCCACGTTGATACCGCCTGAAAGCGTTCCGGCGTTGGCGTAGATCCGGTTGTTGGCAATCTGCAGATTATGGCCCCAGGCATGGACGAAGATGCCGCCGCCGCCCTGGGAGCTGTCGGTGATGCCCAAACCGTCGATGCTGGACGGATTGCATTCGAAGTTGCTCGGGTAAGGATTTGGAACATCTGTGCAATGGTCTGTGGAGATCAGTCCGACCTGTTGCAGCAGCGTGGTGCCGACCGGGAAGGTGTCTGCCGCGAACGGATCGGTTCCGGCCGGGAACTGCACGCCTTTCGATAGCACGGTAATGGCTGCGCCTTCCAGCGCTCCCATCAGGGTTGGTTCTTGCAAAAGCTCGGCTAGGTTTCCGTTGAGAGTAGCATCCCAACCGACCGTGGCTTCGAGCGGCAGCCGATCAACCTGGAACTGCATGGCCGACGGGCACACGAACGGCCGGCCGTTATTGCCCGTGTCATTGGCGGCGTCATAAGGATTGGTGCTGCTGATGGGCCTACCATTCAGCGCCAAGCCAAACAGGCAGTTGACCTGACGACGCCACGTATCCATCTTGCCAGCAGGATGAGTATTGGCGTTGACGATGCTTGAGGCAGCGCCGACACCCTGCAGCCGGAGCGGCTTCCACATCAGCAGTAGTTCGCTGTGGGCGGACTGCGTGGTGCTGCCCCCCGTGGGAATCCCGGAGTTTCCACCTACAGCACCCGTCGTGGTACAGGGAACAGAGCTACCTGAACTGACGCAAGTCGGGTCGATGATGATCATGTCACCCGGCTGAGCACCATCAATGGCAGCCTGGATCGAGTCCGACGCCGCGACGTGAGTGGGATTCTTGCCGCCGATTGTGACTGTGACGGTGTCGATCGACTGCTTGCCGTTGGCAGCGGTGATGAGTAATTGACCGCACTGAGCGCTTGAGCCTGAGTACTGCGGTTGTTGCTGCAGTACGCAGTTTGGCACGCCAGTCGGCACGCCGCCGGTGATGGTCGTGTCGCTCCAACTCACACCCGTCAGAGGATGAGCAACGCCGTCAGGGCCGACAAGTGCAACCGTCCCTGGCGCGGCTCCGAAGCCATAGTGACGGGTAACCGTCTTTTGACCGAAAGTTCCGTTCGTACCCGAACCCGTAAAGGAGGGGCCAGAGTAAGCGTTGTTCGGCACCGTCTGATCACCCAGCGAGTGGATGTGCAGAGTGTTGCCGGCCGCGCTCACCCACGGCCCAATGCCATCGCCGTCGACTTCGCTGACTGCCGGGGTCTGATCCGGGTAGGCGCAATCGGGGTTGTCGTATCCCGCCCCCGCGAAGGCGGAGGTGGGCACCACGGGCGTGTCCATGTACTGGGTCTGTCCAGGCATAAACGGAATCTCGTAACAGAACTGGCTGTACTGCGGGTTGAACAACGGATCCGTCATCGTCTGGCCGGGGTGTGCCGGGTCAGGAATCGGACCCGGGTCGTTCATGCAGACCACCATCATCGTGGGCGCATAGCCGGTCGGGTTGGGCGGATTGACTTCCCAGGTGGAGTAAGTCAAGCCGTTGTAGGTGCCCCACTGGTCGGCGTAGATGCGAGAGATTTCGGTGCCGGACCAATCCTTGATGGAAACGGGTAGGTTCGGCGGCGAGAACTTCTCGCCGAACTGAGGCGAGAAGGGATCGAATTCCGACGTGTAGTCATCGGTGATGACGCCGGTAAAGTGAGCCGCGACGTGGGCCGAGGTGAAGATCCAGAACTTGGCCAGCGCCGACTCTTGCTCGTTGAGTGTGATTTCCTTACGGTCGCACAGATTACGGGTTGTGCCGGCGAACGGAGCGACTTCCTTCGACTGCGGGAACAAGCTGATGTAATCGGGAACCACGCGCGACGCACCGACGCAGGGCCAGAAGGTTTCGACGCTCCCGGTGTCACCTTCATGGCTGGGAAGGGTAGAGCGTCCCAGACTCTGGGTCGACTGCTGCGCGTTGCATACGGTCAGGCTGGTCGTCGGGTCGCAAGTGCCCGGGTTCGAGCTGACTTCGGCCTGGTCGGGCAGGATGAAGATATCGCTCAAGCCAGCGAACTGCTGAGTAACCGGGGCAATGTAGTTGTCGCCGATTAGGATGTTCTTGTCCTCTTCCTTGACCAGTTCGTACCCCGGGGGAACGATCATTTCAACGACATACTTGCCCGGAGGCAGCATCGGGGTTCCGACGCGGAAAAGATCGGTGGTGTCGGGATTCGGGACGCAACCAATGCAGTTCGAACCGGTCCACTTGCCAGTGGCGGGGTTGATGCTGGTGACACTGGGGAAGGTGTAGTAGCCGTCGTACGGGGCCGGCTGCACCTGGTTCCAGTTGTGCATGCCGTCATAGCACTTGAACTGGGAGTTGTTCGGGATCGTGTGAGCCGCGCCGCCGTTAGCGTACACGTCGAGCCACATCGGCTGGTTATAGATCGTGAAGAAGAACAGATCGGCGTTCGTACCGGTAGCTGTGCCCTGTCCGGGGCAGTTCATGTTGGGATTGCCGTCTGAGCGGAAGCCCTGGGCCCAATCGTCCCAGCTACTGGTCGTGGTGTGATCGATCAGCTTGAAGCTCGTGGTTCCGTCCGCAGCCGTACCTTCCTGATACAGGTTGACGGTGACTCCCGGGACATCCGGCGTCCAACTCGTGTGAATGAGCAGGCCGGGATCGTCAAAGGGTCGCGTCGAAGCATAAATGACTTCGCCGTGAATGCCGCCGGTTTCGCCAGGGGCGTAGGGCTTTTTGCCGAACTCTACAAAGTTGTTCTGGCCGGAAAACCCTTGCCAGCCTTCAGCGCCGAAGGGGGTTGGAGGGTCGATTCGGCCGGTAGATCCGCCAGTGCCGCCCGGCGCAAACGGAGCCGTGGCATCGGTACAGTCCGCGGTGTTGCAGTAGAACGCGCCCGGCACCCGCAGAAGACTGGGCACAGGGATCTGTTCGAGTGTATTCGCATAGAACCCGCCAATGTTGCTGCAGCGCTGGCCAGTCGGACAAGGCAATGGATTGCCCGATGAGTCGAGCGGGATGGCAGTGTCGGCCGGACCGCCGGCGTCGTAGACGACATGGGTTCCGGTGCTCTTGTAGCGGGTCGTATCGTCTTCGATGACGTACCAGCTGAACAGCGGAAAAATTTCGTTGAAGCCCGCGTTGCCCGCCAAGTCGGTGTTGTTGAAGTTGGAGTAGCTGCCATCGCGGAAGCGATTGTTGGTAGCCACCAGCGTCAGTCCGTCTTCGCCGGGATCCTGAGTGCCGTTGCCGTTCGCATCAAAGAAGGTCTTGGTGTAGATATTCGACTGCCACTGGTTCATGGCAATCTGGCCCATATTCAAGTTGGGATTGGTGAGGTGATTGAGCCTCACGGGCGTGGAAAGACCGTCGACCAACATGTCGTTCCACTGATCGAATATGGTGATTCTCCAGTCGCCATCGGGCAGGTTCGTCAGCTTGAAGCTGCCGTCGCCGTTGCACTTGGTGAAGGCGAAGTCTTCACCGTCTGCATCACCAAAGCTGACGTAGCACTGGGTGAAGGCGAAGCTGGAATTGTCACCGCTACTGTAGAGCCTTTCGTCGGGCGTACGGCTCATGCGCTCCGTGGTAGCGATACCTGAGACGGTATTGGTGCAACTCGTACCGGTAATATTCGGGTCGGTGCCGTTGCAGACGAAGTCATGGCGGGCATTAATGATCGCAGGATTGGCAAAGCCGATGGAGACATGGTATCCGGCCGGTCCAAATTCCTGGAAGAAGCTGGGCTCGCCGATTCGGAGGAAAGAATCGTGGGCCTTCTGGCCGTCCAGGGTATTGGTCTGGAGCCATTCTTCGCCGCGTGCGATGCGGTCCGCGGCCGGAGTGGCCACGACGCCGTAACGTCCGGGCATGAGGTTGGCAACGACCGCCTGGCCAGCCATCGGAGACAGAGTCGCACCGTCGGCTTCGTACTTGGGACAGGTCACGATCGTGCCCGTGATGCCCAGGGTGCCTTGCACGCTGTTGGAACCCGTGGTCTCTTGCGCCGCGAGTGCGTTACTTCCGGCCGCGGTTAGATTGCTGTGGCCAATCGGGCAGGCATCGAGGCCGGTGGCCGGATCCACGGTTCCCGCGAGGCTGTTCGACAGGGGCATGTTGAACATGTCGTAGGTCATCTGTCCGGTCGCATCGCCAGAGCCGCCGGCATCGTCGAACAGGGTGATATTGAAGCCGCCTAAGCCCGGCTCGTTGGGCGAGAGCACGTCGATTCCGCCGCCGCCGTCCTGTTCGCCGTTCAGTGGGAAGTCATCTTCAAACACGAACACTGACAGCTTCGAGGGTGGGAAGGGACTTGGCTGGGTCAGGATCGTGATTGGCTGATAGCTTGTCGCACAAGTTGTGCCTGCACTGGGCCGGCAAAGGGCTGGGATCGGAGCGCCGCCCATGCCGTGACCGCAGCCTTGGTTGGTGGTATCGATGTTGCCAGAAGTGGTCTTAGTGCACACGGGAGCGCCCGTATTGGCACCGATGAACGGATTAGCCGCATCGCCCGGGAGGACCGAGATGTAGTAACGCTTGTTCGGATCCAGATTAACCTGACTAGGGTTCACGGCCGCCTCTGCTGTGGCTGTGGTTCGGCAAACCCCGTTCCCAACATCGCAAACGGCAGGCTGACCAAGGACGGTCTGGCCGGATTCGCAAGACAGATCACCCGTGCAGCCTGTGGCCACGACTGGCATGTAGCTGGTGTGGAAGTTCGTGCCGAAAGTGGGAACGATGCTCCCGCTGATGGAACCAGGACAGCCCGCCGGTGGAGGATTCGTGGTGCAGTTAGGGTCAACGTAGAACGTCCGGTCTTCTTCAATCACCCAGCGATAGTCGGTAATTGGAGCCTTGGTGACTGGGTCGTAAACCGTTACGGCGAGTCCGCTCGCGGCTGGGAAGGTCACGGTAACCGTAGCGGCGCCGGAGCTTACAGTTCCTTGTGAGTTCTGCGCTTTGTAGGTAAAGCTGTAAGTGCCAGGGCCCGGAACGTTGGCGTTGAATCCGCCATTGGCATCCACAGTGACCGTCCCGGTTGGAGTGCTGCCGACCATGAGTGCCGAGACGCTCGCCGCGTTTACCGTCAGAGGATGACCCGCACCGTCGCTATCGACTGACAGAATTCCGGGAGGAGCGATGCTGAGGTGCGTGGCTACCTTTGAGATGTAGCTGATGTTGCCCATCGTGATGCCACCAGCCGCTTCCAAGCAGCCGCTACCGGTCGTGCAAGCGACCAGGTTCACCGTGGTGCAAGCCGGACCCGTTGTCGCGCCGTTTCCGCAGTAGCCGAACGAATCGGAGGTGACTCCGGTATTTGGCGTGTAGGTGAAGGTGCCGTCCGAATTCAGCGTGAATTGCGCTGCACCCGCTGGAGGCGTTGAGACTTTGACGCCGGAGATGTTGACGTCATTGGCGATCACACCTTTGGAGATGTCCGACACGACCATCGATTGGCCTGCAACCAGGTTGTACGTATCCGGGTTCGCTTTCGTCGCGGCCCCAGCTACGAACGCACCAGTTGTCGGCTCCAGCGAGCCGTTTACTCCGATATACGCCAGCATGCCGGAGTCGCGGGAGATGGCGTTACCCGACAAGCTCAGTTCACGGTCAAAAATTGGGAGAGCGCTGCTGCTCGCAGGGGGCACATTGATCATCACATCGTAAGTCTTGCCCCCAGCCATGAACACTTCGCTCTGTACGCGAGGAACTCCAGGAAGCGGATTGCCGTCTTCGGCAATCAGCGAGAATCCGGAAGCCGCAGGTGCGGCCGTTCCCGTTTGTGATCCGACGATCGAGGGCACGTGCATCCGCAGACCGGCGTTTACGAGGCGCACCAATACGGTGCCGCTCACTGCGCTTGCCGCCGTGCCAGGTGTAGCTGAGAACAACGAAGCGGCGGGGGCGTTCTTGTTAAATGCCAGTCCGTTGATGAGGTAGTAGAGCGGCGTATAGTTGACCGCCGGTGGATAGCAAGTCAGATATACAACACCAGACTTCGGATTACCGCAACCGCCCGGCTGGCCAGACCAAACTGCTGTCTCGCTAAAACCAGCGGTGTTGACCGCGGCGCTCACCGTGTTGTTTTGGACCGGATCGATTTCGCTGAGGAGCAGCGGGACTTCCGCGTTGTAGGTCACAGCCGGAGCTGCGCCAGTGGCCGGATACGCGGTGCCAACGGCCGTGCTTGTCGGCGCGGTCGTCACCACCAGGATTCCGTAAAGGCCCATCGCTCCCTGAATCGACGGGTGGGTGCCAGACTCAATAAGGTAAGTGCCGGGGCGAGGGTTCGCCCAAGTAAGCGACGTCGTGACGCCGGCTGCCACTTCGGTCGAGAACGACTGGACACGGTTTCCCTGCTTTGGCGGTATGCCGGTGTCAGCATTCGCACCGACGATCGGCCAGGTGGCGGTCGTTTGGGTAGTGGAGTGGTCAGGGCTGGTCGTAGAGGTCGCCGTGGTTCCCAGGCCGCCGCCCAACTGGCCCACAATCACCAGCGATGTGGGCACTGTGTTCCCATTCGAGAACGACAGACTGTTCGTGAGGTTGATTTGCAGACCGCCTGACGCCCCCGTCGGCACCGTGATCACCACTGGCGACCAAACTGTCAGGGCGGTGGTCGGCGTGAGCCCAGGGTTCAACGCGTTGCAGGTCGCGGTGGTTGCGGTCGTCGGAGCCGCACCGCATTGGTAGCCCCACATCTGCACCGTATTACCGTCGGGCGTCATCACACTGGACGGCGCAGCCGTCAGGTTGACCTGCTGCTGGGCGACTGCCAGACCCGCTCCGAGGAGGAGCACTGTCACCGCGACTACAGCTGTCTTTAGAGTTGCCTTGAGATAGTTGGATCGCATTGCTGTTCTCCTCAGTTAGTTGGTCTCGTCAATCTGGTATTCCCGGGAATCAACCAGCATCATCATGAGCATGCCGCCGGGGAAAATGTTGTTGGTGGTGATTTCACGCTCGTTGTGTGAGTGCCACATGAATGCGAAGCCAGCTTCGGAACTCGGGGAGTTCGCGATCGTACCCGAGGGAGGAGTGGAACCGGTCTGGCCGCATTGTGCGCCGGCTTGAGTACCGTTGGGACCGTTGGCTTGCGTACCTGGGGCAGTGCATCCGGTCGCACGAGTTGTCGCGTCCGGCCCGAGGTAGGGACTGCCGCCATACCAAGGACCATTGGTAAAGAGATTGGGATCGGGGAGTGTTGCCGGGCCGCCGCCATTGACGTCGCCGAAGGGGGCCGCTTGCACCGGCTTATTGTGATCCTGGCACCACTCGTAGTAGTTAATCGCGGTCGGCGCGCCCGTGTTATAGCCGTTTCCATCCGGCGTGCAGGGGAGTGTCGCGCTGGGATTTTTCGACGTGGGGTTGTGACCGTATGCATCCCAGTTCAGACCTTTGGCGGTCCAGTAGAAGATCCCGTCGAAGGCCAGACCCGGAGTTGTCGTGGTGGTGAACTGTAGAGGTCCGGCCAGCGCCTGCACCGGAGTAGTCGTGCCTGCATAGGTAAGGGTAGAGCTGCTTACGATAAGGTTCCCGTCACGGGCGAGAATGCGTACGTGGTTTCCGTGCTCGTGGAAAGGATGTTGCCACCGTCCCTGGCCGATGACGCGAATCAGCGTCAATTCGCCCGGATGCATGTGAGGATCGCCGTTATAGGGTTGGTGCGGGTATTCCGAAGCGTAGTTAGGATCCATGTCATCCGGCATCGAGCGACCGTTGATCAGGAAATACGCTGGGTGGTAAGGCTCGGTCGGGACATTCAGGCTGCATCCCGCAGCGCCGGCCGTGCAGCCAGTTGTTGCGGTTACCTGCGCCAGCGCTTGCGTGTGAATGTTGGGATCCATCTCGGCGAACTGGAACAAGTACTCACGGTCGTAGCAAGTGTCGGGATGGTCGTAGGCGGCAGGAGCTAGCCGGAAATCGTTTTCGTGCCAGAAGTTCTCAGCAGTTCCGTTCGCTCCCGAAAAACCAATGTGCGTAGAACCTGCGAGGGCGCCGGCAGTGCAATTCGCGGGAACTTTGGAAGCTGCCGGGAGCACGATGATGGCACCATACAGCCCCATTTCCACCTGCAGGTCGCTCTGTGTGCCGCTGTAGTAGGAGCGCGTGCCTGGTGAACTGGCAACGAACGAATAGACAACGGTGCTTCCGGGTGCGGCTTCCTGGGTCAGCAGACCAGTTACGCCGCCCGTTGTCGACACTTGAAAACCGGGGAACAGAATCGAGGTGTTGCCCGCGGCTGCAGGAAGGCCGTTGGTCAGCGTTACCTGGACCGTCTGACCTTCTGTGACGATCAACGTGGGACCAGGGACCTGCATGGTATTACAGAAGCCCGTTTTCGTTAAACCAGCCGGTGCAAAGGAAGCAGCAGGAGGTGCGGTGGTGCAGCCGTATCCCCATGAATACACCGCCTGTCCGTCAGGCTGGTTGAGGTAGTTTGCCGCCGCGGTCAAGGCGAAAGTGGTACCCGTGATGCCCGGAGCCGCAGCCTGCGCGGAAACCGTGAACAACATGGCCACGGCCACCATCGCTGCCAAAAGCAGTTGTGTCTTCAAATTGATTTTCTTCATGTTCGTTGCCCTCATGGCTGCGCTCCTAATTGATCCGGACTTCGGTCATCAATCCGCCGAAGTTTTCCGCGTCGTTCGAAAGGTGATCAAGATTGGGGGTGTAGAGATAGAAGACTTGCCCCGCCGTGTATCCCGTAGCATCCAGAATCACGTCGAGGGACTCTCCACCACCCAGGGTGATTGAGTTGGTGGTGTAGTACAGGTTGTTTCCAGCTTGATCGCGCAGCAGCTTGGCGTTGTAGCCGACAACCTGCATCGGGATTCCCAACGAAGCCAGCGTCTGGTACTCCGTAACATCTAGGTCGGAGATGCGGAGGAGAGCTCTCTTGCCGGCCGGAATGTTGATAATCGCCGAGAGTGGCTGCGAGAAGTGCTGGCTGCCATCGGTCGACACGGTGGCCAGCGGGCCGACCGTCACGGTATCGGGATAGCTGCGTCCGTTCAGCAGGAAGTACTTATCTTTCATGTCGGAGAAACCTTCCGGGTTGAAGGTCATGCCGACAAAGTGGAAGTTGGGATCGAAACCGTGAATCTGGATCGGATACTCAACGTCGTACTGGGTCGAGCCGTCGCCATCGTTGTAGGCGAACATCTTGGTGGGCCCGGTCGCGGTGAATCCACCAGCGACTGAGTTGTCACCGCCGATCGGCAACGGATTGCTGCACAGAATGTCTGTCGTTGAGTCACATTTCGTGCGCAAATCGGTCTGTTGCGCACTCAGCCCCTGGTAAAGGGTCATGGTGGTCGGTACGCGATTCTGCCGCGGACGTACATAAAGTTGCCCGACCATGCCCATCTGCAAGTGCTCGGGAGGAGTGATGTGGCAGTGCCAGAAGTAAGTGCCGGCATCGGGCGCGAGATAGTAATAGGTGAAGCTGGCGCCGATGTTGATAGCGACCGAAGCATCCGGCACGCCGTCATAGAAGGAGGATGCGTTGGGATACCCGTGAAAATGCACCGTATGCTGTTCGAACAAGTCGGGTCGCATGATCATGCCGACGTTGGTCAGGGTGAGGAAGAATTCGTCGTCTTCGTCGATCGCCATCAAAGGCGCAGGGATGTTGCCGTTCATCACCCCGACGTCCATGATCGGACGGGGATCGACGTGGCCATCGTAGCCCGCGGGAATCGCAGCGGTTGCGGTCTGGGAGGTGTTCACGTCAGCCAGATTCGAGGCGGTCGAAAGCGTGAAGGTGAAGTTGTTGACGGCGGCGAAGCCATAGTTCGTCACGCCCGGGACGCCCGCCGTGGGAAAGGTGTAGTTGGCAGTGGCGACCATGCGCGTGCCGTCATAGGCCAATCCGGTCCCAGAGATGACTACAGGGTCGCCATTTTTGAGGCCTAGTGGAGCATTGGTCTGAACGTAAACTGTGTTGCCGATTTCAACGATGTCGTAGATGGTGACGAGGTTCGGTACGTCCTTAGCGAGCCCCACCGCGCCGTTGTAAGAAAACGTGAATGTGGAGGGATCGAGTGGAAACGAACTGGAAGTAAAAGGTCCGTCCGTGGTAGCGGGATCGCCAGGGGAGAGTGTCCGGGTCGGCACCGTATTAAAGACACTCGGGAATTGAGTTCCCGGCAGTCCCTTCGCGATGTCCGCGAGACCCGACAGTGGTCCGAACGAGAACATGTATGTCTGCGTGCCGTCGCCCATCGTCGAGTAACCGTCGCCACCCGAGATTTGCTGGCACTTGATGGCGCCGTTCGCGTTTTTTGCCGCAGGATCTGGGATCAGAAATCCACTCGGCCCCATCAGGAGTGACGTCGGGCCCGAGTAAGCTGGCTCGGCGCTATTGACTAGCTGGGCCGGGGTTGTGTCCGGGTGGGTGATGGTGTTGGTCGGACATTGAACCCGGAAAGATTGGGCGCTCGCGGCTACTGTCTGGAAAGCGACGAGAAGAATTGGCATCCAAACCTGGTACGGCTTCCTCATGGCTGTGCAGCCTCCTTCCTAAACCTGGCGGGCGGACGCTAGCAGCGCCGCTCCGAACGACCGGCAGCGTTTCGCTGCCGATCGGTACGTAAATCCCGCACCGGAAGACGAACGGCCCTCCAGGTGCGTCGAATCTTGATATTTCCCAGCTAGCAGGCTCCATCGGCTGTACGCGGCGATAGATGAGGGGTGAAGAACGCCGACAACCGTGGAAGGCGGCGCCTCTTCTCATCCGGCCGCGTGAGCCTTAGCGCCCACGCCACGGTGCTGGCAGAAACCAGCACCCTGTGCGGATGACAGTACTAGGCCTTTTGTTTACCTATTTGCTGATTGGCAAACAAATCATATTATTTTTAATAAAATGTAAATATTGTAAATTTTTAGGCTCAGCTGAGGGAAAGGCGCATCCGGAGCGGTTTTTCGGGCGGGGGACGCGATCGTAAAAGGAGCCTTGAGGGCGGTTCGGCTGGCTTGGCCCGGCGAAAGAACGTTGGGTTCTTTGCGCCAGATCAAATACTCGGCCCGCCCGGTGGTTTATCAGTAAGGCTCGCTGCGTCCGACCGGTGATGCAGGCTCGCCGATAGCGGTCGATTGTTCCCCCCAATTGTTTCGGCGGAGGGACGTCTCAAGGGAGACAGCTTTTGCACGAGCCGGCCTCATTTACTTCAACCTAGGATCTGGGTAGCAACGATGATGAAGCGTCTGCAAATATTGTGGGCTATGTTTTTGATCCTGGCAGTGAGCCTGCCGGGGCACGCGGATCAAGCCAGCGCGGCGTTCAAGCGCGGGGTCCAGGCCGAGGCTGCCAACAAGTACGATGAAGCCTTTCAGGCCTACAATCAGGCCCATACACTGAAGCCCAAGGATCCGAAATACTTTACCGCTTATACTCGCCTGCGATTTTATGCCGCGCTTGAGCACATCCGGCAAGGCCAACTGCTGCGCGATAGTGGCAAGCTGCAAGAAGCACTCATTGAGTTCCGGCACGGTGCGGACATGGACCACACCAACTTCGTCGCGAAAGAAGAAGCGCGGCGAACCGAGGATATGATCCGCAAGCAGTCGCGCAAGAAGGAAGAAGGACCCGCGCCGTCGCAGCTCGACAAACTGGCGGAAGAAGCGGCTGGGCCTATCGAATTGACGCCGATTTCAAATACGCTGATTAACCTGCGTTTGAGCGAGACGTCGACGATGGTGTACAAGACCATCGCCAAACTCGCCGGCATCAATGTGCTGTTCGATCTAGACTACAAACCTCAGAAGGTCACCATTGAATTGAACGACGTGACGCTGCGCGAGGCACTCAATGTGGTAGCCATGCAGACCAAGACTTTCTGGCAGCCGACTTCGAGCAACACGATCCTGGTCGCGGCCGACACGGCCACGAAGCGAAAAGAGATGCAGGACACGGTGATGAAAACGTTCTACCTGCGGAACGTTTCTGCCGCCAGTGAGCTGCAGGAAGCGGCCAACACTCTCAAAGGGATCCTCGACCTGACCCGCATGCAACTGATCCCCAACCAAAACGCAATCATTCTGCGGGGTACCCCCGACCAGATGGTGCTTGCCCAAAAACTGCTGACCGATATTGATAAACCCAAGCCGGAAGTTGTCATCGACATCGCGGTTCTGCAAGTCAGCCGCGATCGGATCCGTACATTGGGTGTCAATCCCCCTACTTCGGCCAGTATCGTGATGGTGCCCGGCACGGGCGGCACGGGTGCATCGGGATCGGGATCGGGCGGTGCGTTTACGCTGAACTCGCTGGGTTCGCTGACAGCTAACAATTTTCAAGTCAGCATTCCCGGCGCTTCCATGTCCTTTTTGATGAGCGATAGTGACACCAAGCTGATTCAGAATCCTGAGATCCGTGCCTTGGACAACGAGAAGGCGACTTTGAAAATCGGCGATCGTGTGCCTGTGGCTACCGGTTCTTTCGGGGGAAGCTTTGGTGGAGCCGGCGGTGCCCTGGTCAATACTCAGTTTCAATATCTTGATGTGGGCGTGAACATCGACATCACTCCGCACATTCATTCGGAAAACGAAGTCACGCTCAAGATGACCCTGGAAGTTTCTTCAGTGAGCGGAACGCAGAATATTGGCGGCATCAGCCAGCCGGTGATCGGACAGCGCCGCATCGAGCATGAAACCCGCCTCCAAGACGGAGAGGTCAATTTGGTAGGCGGGATTCTCGAGGACACCGAGACGCATTCTCTGAGCGGATATCCTTGGCTCACGAAGATTCCGATTCTGAAATATTTGTTTGGCCAAGAGGATAAGGAACGCCAGGAGAATGAGATTGTCTTCGCCATTACGCCGCACATCGTGCGCGCGCAGACTGTAACCGACGACAATCTGCGGTTGGTCGATCTGGGCCCGGGAGCTGGGGTAACGGTGCGGTACAAGGATCCCCGGAAGGAGAATGCAGCGCGGACGCCGGGAGCCATGGAACAGACTCGAGTTCCGGCTCGCACGCCCGACCAGCACGCGGCTACACCGGCGCCGATCACTCCTCAAAAAGTCGAGCCGTCCAAAGTTCCGGCGGCTGCGGTTCCAGCAACGGCGACGACCAGCAGCCTGATTGGGCCGGGCAGGTTGCCCGCCCAGAATAGTCCGGGGCGACCTCCGGAACAGCGTGCGGCTCCGCCGTCACCGGCTGCGGCCCAGACGATGGCGGATCCGTGTCCATACGGACAGCACTCGATCGGGCAGGAGAACGGGGTCACAACCTGCGCGTTTAATTGACCGCGCGCAACGCGCAAATTATCTTAACCACAACAAGAAGGGCGCCGCACCTCACAACCTCGACCAACCGGAACACAAAAGACAAAAGGAGCAAAGAGTATCTTTGCTCCCCTGACTTCAGACTCGGGCTCCTTCAGCAGTCCGCGCAGACTTGCTCTTCGCGAAACGAGTCGAGCGCCGACTCGATCGACGGATAAACATCAAGCACCCTGTCCAGATTGGTCAGGTCCAGTAAAGTCCGCACGATCGTATTGGGCCCCGCGCACTTCAAGTTCACGTTCTTGCCCTGGGCCCAAGTTTGCAGCAGGGCCAACTCGCCGATCCCGGCGCTGTCCATCGAACTCACCCCAGTCAGATCGAGCACCAGCTTGCTGGTGTGTTGCAGGACTTCGCCCACAAGACGCGAGAGCGCAGCCGCCTCGTCGCGATACACAATGCGGCCCTGGCAGTGCACGATGATCACGTCGCCACGGTTTCGGGTTTCCAAACTGAGCTTCAACGTCGGCTCCTTGTCCAGTCTAAAGGCAGGCGGTCCCGCCGGCTGCTCCCACATTTGCCAATTCGTATCCATAGTTTGCATGCTAGTACATAGACGCGCCTGGGTTGGTTTTGGCACCATGAAAATCCTGTAAAATTTAGCCAAGGCCGAAGCTTCGTTGAGCCTTTCGCAGGACAAATTTTGTCAACTGGGACATCTTGGCCATCCGGTACACTGCATCTAACGGATTTCGTTGACCATATTGCATTTTTTGCCGGCGTCTTCGCCGGGGAGGAATAATTCGTGTCGAAAACTGCTGCCGCGGTGCTGGCTGTTGCCGCTGTGATTTTGTTCGCCATCCCGATGTCGGCACAACTGCTTCCCAGTGGAAACGTCTACGCAGGCGTTTCCTACGGCCAACTCACCAACGTCACTATTCAGCAGAGCTATCGTGGTTGGAACGGTTCCGTCGAGGCCTTCCCGTTCACCCGTTTATTGCATCTCGGTGTGGTGATCGATGGCAGCGGTTTTTACCGCAAAGGGAATTCCGGCAACATTACCCAGTACAACGCGGTCGCCGGGCTGCGCTTGTCGACCACTTACGGCAAGTGGCGTCCCTTCGTACACGGCATGGCCGGCATTCGACACTTGAACTCGAGCGGCTTCGTGTATAACCCGCTGGTGATCGACGTCGGCGGCGGGACGGACTACAAAATCTTCTTCAAGAGCTTCTCCTGGCGTGTGCAAGGCGACTACATGCACACCCATTACCTCAGCGCAACTCAGAATGACTATCGCGCTTCGACCGGCATCGTCTGGCGCTTCTGACACACGGCCTGAAATCGCTGGTACAACTACCGGCATCCGAATTTCGACCTTTGCTCATCTAACAACTTTTTGCGACGGCCTGTGTTAGCAGTCGCAGACGGAGGACGCTGATGCGCAACTTGGTCATCATCTTAGGCACGTTTTTCTTGTTGGCGGGACTTGCCGCCGCCCAGATCCCCACGGGGGGCAACGTCTACCTCGGCTACACCTACTACAACACCAAGCTCTCCGTCAGCAGCGGCAGTCTGAATGGTTGGGAAGGAACGTTGGAAGGCAAGGTCTTCCCTCTGCTGGGAATCGTCGCGGATATAACCGGACACTACGGTTCGCAGCAGTTCCCCAATCCTGGAGCAACCTGCATCATTGGCGGGACGTGCCCCCCACTGACTGCGAACGCGCATATCTACGAAGCCCTGTTCGGACCGCGATTGTCCGTCCCGGTTGGCAAGTTTCGACCCTTCGGCGAATTTGAGATCGGAGTTGGACACGTCAACACCAACGGCTTCGGATCCGATACCTCGTTCGCAACTTCCGTGGGTGGAGGTCTCGACTACACCATGGTCCGTCCCATCGCATGGCGGCTCCAGGGCGACTACGTCCGCACGAAATTCTTCAACCGGACCGACAACAATCTCCGCCTGTCGACCGGCATCGTCTTCCGCTTTTGACGGGGGGCGGGAATCGTCCTAAGTAAAAGCAGGATTCAGCTGGTTGGCTGAATCCTGTCTTCCGTGGCCACCAACAAAAACTGGTTCGGAGAGCCTAGGCGTGGGGAACGCTGTCTGCCTCGTGCGCCCAATACTTGTGATCGCGCAGAAAATGCTTTTCATTCCAGAAGTTCATCGCCGTCCACAGGAAGAGCCAGCCGGCGCGCAGGTGTCCCATTTTCTTGAACCGGCGATTCGTGGTATAGACCCCACCCCGCACGACGGCGAATCGTTTGCGCTCCACCTGCTGGCTCAGCCGGTAATCTTCCGCGAACAGAATCTGCTCGTGAAAGCCGCCCAGCTCCCAGAATTTCTTCCGCTCAAACAGCATGAACATCCCAGTGGCAAATGGACGGTGCAGGTACGAAAGGTACTGAAAGAAATCAAGGCCCGCGTAAAACAACTGGTCGAGCCAACTGCCCTCCTGGCACAGAATGTTCGTCGTCACGCAGTGCAGGTCCTTAGCCTGCGCCTTTTCCACGCACTTGCGAACCAGAGACCGGTCCGCCAGTTCGATATCCGCATCCAGAAACAGAATGTAGAGAGTGTCGGACTGCGCCGCGCCCTGGTTTCGTCCCACCGAGGGCATTCCGCCACGAATCATGCCCACGTGAAGGCGGTCGCGGAAGCTCATCACAATCTCAGGCGTACCGTCCGTCGAATTTGCGTCAGCGACCAACACCTTCGTACTCGACATCTTCGAGTAATCCTGCATCGTCAGCGAGGTCAGCAAACGCGGAATCAGCTTCGCTTCGTTCTTCGCCGGAATCACGATCGTCAGTTCGCTCTTGGTATTCACGGATTTGTACCCCCTGTTCGTCGATAGTCAGGTAGGTAAGCCGGGAATCGACCCACCCGCCCGAGTTGTAGTAGTTCACGCCATCCCGTTCCACGTGGACCGCTTCGTGCGTATGCCCGCAGAAAATGCGGTCCGCGCCGTGATGGCGCGCGTGCACCAACGCTCCCGCCGCCACCTTCGGAGACATCCGCAACCAGCGTGTATTCAGCCGGTCGATCAGCCGCGCAATCGGCTTGTTCTTGAAGTCCAGCTTCTGCAACTGCAGATACAACGACGTCCCCAGCCGGCTGAGGCGCAGCCGGTTCACCTGAAAACCGTCGAACTGGTGCCCGTGGATGGCGACGTGCCGCAAGCCGCGGTAGTCCCACTCGTAATGCTCGTAAACCCGAACCCCCACCAGGTGCGACATGATGTTGGCCAGCCCGTGGTCATGATTGCCCTCCACCCAAACCACTTCGATATTGCGCTTGGGATTCGAGAGCTTCCGGATATATCCCAGGAATTTCCAGTGCTCCTTGGTCAGCCGGGCAAAGTTCAGATCGGCGAAGATGTCGCCCAACAGGATCAACCGCTGGAAGCGGTTCTCCTTCAGCACACGCGTAGCCTCGCGCGCATGACTGGTCTCTGCACCGAGGTGCAGGTCCGAGAGGATCAGCGTGTTCGAGACCTGCGGATCCATGTTTGTCTTATATCAGGGGATTGTTACGGGGCGATGAATAGTGCATCAATCTTGGTGCATAGGTAACTGCGAAAGTAACGCCCAGAACACGTGTGGAGCGGGCACTGCTGCCCGCTAGCCTCATCGATGTGGCAGGCAAGCCGGCAGGGAGCGCCCTGCACACAAACGAAGGATAAGAGCTCCGAAATCCCTAAGGCGCGCTACTTCAATGCGGCGAACCCCGCGCACTGCTGCCCATTGGGAGGAGTCGTGCTGCCCCCTGGGTTGAGATCGGCACGAATCACATTCTTCTCGGTGGAGCAGAATAGCCGTTTGCCGGTGCGATCGAATACCTCCGGAGCCGCGCCAACCACGTAGCTCGTATTCTCCCCGCCCGACTGATTTCCGCCCGTGGCCGCAAAGTTGTACCCGGACTTCACTCCGCCAGCCAGGCTCTGATCCAGCAAGCAGGCGGTCTGCGCCGATTTGGCGCAAGGCTCCGCCCCTCCCAGGCTCGCCAGGGAATCCGCAAATCCCCCGTACGTTGCCTGATAGGTTATTTCTGCCGTATTGATTGCCCGCACCGACGCCACAGCCGACGCTTCGTCGGCGTGGATCTTCGCCTCTTTCATGCTGGGGATGGCCATCGCCAGAATAATCACGATGAGCGCGATCACGATCATCAGTTCCATCAAGCTGAAGCCCGTTTGATGCCTCATTACGCCTCCCTCCATGCCTCGGCGGCGGAGAATCACGCCAGCAAAATGAGGAACGAGGAGCAGAAAGCAACTTGCGGGGAAAAAGCAGCGCACCGGCGCGGAAATGCATGCGCTCCACCAGGCGACTGCAGGCTATTTCTGTTCCGGCGGCACATACTCTTTCGGCTTGGCCGATCCTTCGCCGAAGAAAAACATCTCCAACTGCTTCACGATGACTTCCTGATCCTCGCGCCGCGCCGGGTTCAGTCGATACTCGTTCAGCAACATCTTGCAATGCTCCATCCACATGCGCCACGCTTCCTGCGAAACGTTGTCGTACACCTTCTTTCCCAGGTCGTTGTCGAAGGGAGGCTCGTCCAGCCCCGGCATTTCCTTGTTGAACTTTACGCAGAAAACAGTGTGCGCCATGACTTTCCTCGATGGTGAATTAAGACCGTATTTCCATGCTCTGAATCAGCCCGTCACGAATTGCATAGACATGATGGATGATCTGATCGACAACGAGCTTCCCACTCTTGTCGTGAACCACCTGGTGAACCTCGACGCTGATTCGTCCATCTTTTTCGACTGCGAAGGCCTGTGCCTCAACGTGAGGATCAAGGGACTCGAACTGACGCTTCCAGTAGTCCCGCACGGCGGCAGTACCCAACACTCGGCCGCCTTCCATCCCGTTCGGCCAGTCCACGTCGGAGTGCATCGTCGCGAGGACGGTTTCGATTTCCCGGCGGTTGAACGCTGCGTAGACTCGCTGAAGCAATTCAATCTCGGCCGATACCGCGTGTAGTTCCGCCATACCTACCTCTAGAGAATATCCTACACGGAGAGCAACAGGCCCTCGGTTGTTAGATGTTCTGCGGACATCGCCGATGCATTCGCCACCAAAGCAGCACTGCGACTCCCCAGAGCCCGAGTAACGGGACCAAGCTCGCCAGCCCTTGCAGCCCCATCAACTGTCCCAGGTTGAAAGCTCCAAACCTTCCGCCTAGTCCGGCTTCGGCAATCGTGAGCATGGAGTCGTGGTTCAGCGCCATCTGTCCTGACCAGAACGCTGGCCAACTGGAATGCGCGATCGGACAATTGTCCTGCATCGACAATTGCGAGGTTGTCGAAATCACCATCAGCGCCAGGAACACGCTGCACAGGGCCAGTCCAACCAGCACCCGCCGCCACGCCAGCCGAGCCCGCCTCCACGCCACCGCCAGACCGACGCACAACAGCGGAATGCAAGCGCCCGCATAGCGTGGACCAAAACACAATCCCGCCTTCCACCAGTAGAAAGACGCATTGAACAAGAAGTAATAAAGCGTAATCGCCGCGGCCGTAAGCGCCGCCGCCCGATGCGGCTTCTCCTTCCACAACCACCAAAGTCCAACCGGAGCCGCCAACCCCACCGGAGATGCAAAGAACAGCCCTCGCGAACATCCGAACAACAGCTTCAGCAGCCGGTCCGGATGGGGATAGGTGAGCCCAAAGTATCCTCGCTGTTGCATGAAGGCGAACGAATTTGGATCATAGTAAGAATAGCTAGGCCGGAACGATCCAAACGCCGCGTGCAAATACCATAGCAACACGACCAGGCAGATTGCAGCTCCCAGGCTCACGCCCGCCATCACCCGCCACCGGGCCGCCTTCCCGCGCGGCCAGGCCTGCGAAACGGCAAGAAGAGCCAGCAGGGCCGAGGCCGGAGCCGCCGGATATTCCGTGACCGTCGCCCATCCCGCCTCGAGTCCCACAGCCAGCGCCCAGAGAAAGTCTGCGCGTGCGCCACTGCTGTCCCGTACCTTGAGTGCTGCGGCGAACGCAAAAATCAGGCAGGCCGCCACCAACGCATGGGCCCAGAACAGGCTCGCGTACGCCCAGATTGGAGTACCCATCGCCATCGTCGCTGCCCCGAACGCCGCCCCCGCGATTCTCCCACCGAAGCGCAGGCCAAGGAAGAACAGGCACACCACCGCCAGTGCGGTCGGCAATGCCAGCACGCACGCGCTCACCACATACGACAGCGCAAGCTCTCCTCGCGGTGACCCCGGATCGATGCCCGCAACCCGCAACGCCGGCCGAGCCACCATCGCGAAGGGCACGGCCAGGAACACCAATCCCGGTGCCTTATCGGAATAATAGTGTCCTTGAAAGTGGGCTTTGTCCTGCGTGTTTTCGTGGTAGTCGTCGATGCGCAGCGTATGCTGCTCGACGATCGCGCGCAACAGGTCGAAGCGGGAGTTCTGATTCCATCCCCCGCCTTCATAAAAGTAGAGAAGCGAAAAAAGACTGACGAAGCCAAGCAGGCATGCGGCTCTCCAGTGCGAAGGAGAGTCTTCCGGGAGAGGGCTCATCAGAATTTAGAGCCTCAGACCAATGGTCCGGCAGGGTCCTGAACCGTATTGTACTGGCCGATGCGGAATGGCGCTCAAGGCTTTGCCGCCGCAACCAGCGCCGCGACGATCTTTCGGGTTTCTTCGTCCATCGCGCCGGTTGGGTCCGTGGAGTAGTCCACCGCCGCGGTGGTCTTGCCTTTCAACCCAACGTAAACTGCGTCATACGTGGTGCTGCCCAGATTCTCCACCTTGTGCTTAAACGGCGGATACCAGCGCGCCTCGCCGGGTTTGGCGAAGACCTCGCGTGTCTTGCCTTCTTCGTCGGTAAAGCGAAGGTGGGCCGTCGTAACGCTCACCACCACGCCACCAGGATGGTCG
The DNA here is from genome assembly GCA_035511455.1 of Candidatus Sulfotelmatobacter sp. Classification (GTDB taxonomy): domain Bacteria; phylum Acidobacteriota; class Terriglobia; order Terriglobales; family Acidobacteriaceae; genus Sulfotelmatobacter. Next base: position 41,964 of record DATKFH010000011.1, read on the forward strand.
TGCAGCACCGACTTCTCATGGGGCCCGTAATGCACCGACACAACCTGCACCCGGTCATTCTCAAAGTCCAACTTGTAGTGCTTCGGTTCGACCTTGGTAGGATCCTGCGCGAGGCTGGAAACCCCGGCTAGACACACAAACACCCCTGCCCAGAATAGCTTCGACAACATGCCTGCCCCCTGGCCAAGTGTTCCTGGCTATGATCTTCGATGCCTCAAGCGAACTCTACGTCTGGCCTCGGCCACTGTCAACGCAGAGACCGGCGCTGCCCCAAAGTGGTAACTTGCCTCTGGTTACCGGAAGTCGCACGGTCCCCATGATCCGAAGACAGGAACTCCTCAAAGATTGGACTTGGCGTTTTACCCCTACCCAAAAGTGCCATCCATCCCCCGATGGTGGTATTGACCCTGGCAGCGCCAGGCCCCATTCTCTTAAGGCCGCATAAGCATCGGGCGATCATGCGGATGTAATTTGAGCGGCGAGAAAGCCGGGAATAGCGGCAATCGACCGTTGCAATTGGCAGAACTGGTAGTCCGCAGTAGTTGCTCCCTCGTCCCCCGTCTCAGGTGGAAAAAGAACTGGGTTTAGGAAATGCACCAAGCGCGACCAATTGGTCTCGCGGGCCCATTTTTACTAGAGGAGCTGTTCAATTGGAAACCGCTACTTTGCAGAGTCAAAAGACGTTCGCAGTCCAGGCATTCACGTTGTTCTCCGATGTATCAACCGCCGATTGCGCCAGCATCACTGCTGCCGCTCGTGAGAAGCGCTTCGCGCGCCGCCAGACCATCTTCTCTGAGGGCGAGCCTGTCCAACAGGTCGTCATGCTGCTTTCCGGCTGCGTCAAGATCACCCAGATCGGTCTCAGTGGAAATGAAGTCATACTCCGGTTGAATGGCGTGGGAGAAGTCGTAGGCGCCTTCCGGCTCTGCGCAGGCTGCACCCATTGCTCGGCAGCCACAGCAGTTCAGCCATGCGTGGCACTTGTCTGGGAAGCGGCGACCTTCGAGAGACTGCTGGAACGCTATCCCGCATTTCGCCGCAACACCGTTCGCGCTCTTGAGGAACGCCTGCAGGAGATGGAGCAGCGTTTTCGCGAAGTCTCCACCGAAAAAGTTGGCTCGCGCCTCAGCAGCGAACTCTTGCGTCTCTCGAACCGCCTGGGACGCGTCACCAACGGCCATCTGGAGATTAGTCTCTCACGCAATGAATTAGCTCAATTGACGGGAACGACGCTCTTCACGGTCAGCCGCCTGCTGTGCCGCTGGCAAACGCTGGGAATCGTCAGTATCCGGCGCGAAGCCGTGCTAGTCCGTGACTTCGCTGCCCTTACGCAGCTCTCGCAAGCCGAATAATTCTCGGCTTCCCGGGATGCTTGGAGTCTCGATGCGCAGTCTCATCGAGCGGGGTGCTTTGTCTCCACTGGTGATCGCTTCCTAACGCAAAGACCCTTTCGAAAACGGGCGTCACATTCATTGACCAGGAATGAATGAAATCGCGCCTGGTCAGCTGTCGGGCCAGATCTAGCTTCCGTAGCAGTTGACTTCTCGTTGTAACGAGTCTGGATACATGTGGTTAGCCGATGAGCTACTCTTTACCCGCCGTGCATTGCCACCGGCGAGAAGGCTGTACTAGAGCTGGGGGTGCAAGGCGTCTCGTCTAACAAATTGAGGCGCTTTATGAGGAGGATCCGCATGCCTTCCCGCACTTGCGCTCTGTCCCTCGCCGCCCTGCTGGCTCCCTTGCTCCTTCCAGGCTGCGGCAACAACACTGTAAACCCCTTCTGCGGTAGTGCCAGGCCGGCGCCGCTTATCGGTTCACTTTCGCCAAGCACAATGACTTTCGCCGAGGTGCAGCAGGGCCACACGCTGACCGTGAACGGTAGCCAGTTTGTTGCCGCATCCGAGGTAGTCATCAACACCACGTCTCTCAGCGCCACAGTCGTCAGCGATCAGCAGTTGACAGTAAAGCTTTCGAGCGATGTGATCTCCGGTCCGGGATCTGTGAAGGTGAGCGTGCTTACTCCCAGTGGGAACTCGGGCGACGTGGGCTGCACCAGCGGAGGTACCAGCAGCGTACTCGTATTAACCGTCAACTAAGCTGTGGCTTGGGATGAGTGCAGATGCGATTTTTCATCAGGAATCGCTCGGTTTGAAGAGAATACGTTCACGATGAGGGAATCCCAATACCATAGAATCATAGTGTTTTCGAAGTATTGTCCCTCGACACCGCAGCGAGTAGCTTAGGGCTGCATTTCCAGGGAGGACCGACAAATGAGTTTTCGCAATGGTGTGAGAATTTCGCTGGCGGTGGGGTTGTTTGCCGGCCTTCTTGCCTGGAGTAACGACACTGGCAAGTCAACTACTGTCAAGGGCTACGTTCTGGATTCGGCTTGCGCATTCACCAAGGGTCTGAAGAAGCCGATCAGCGCCGATTGCGCCACGGCGTGTGCTAAGGCTGGTTCTCCTTTGGTGATCTTGACGGACAGTGGCGCGATCTACTGGCCAATTGCCGACACGACTCCATCCAGCGGGCAGAACGATCGCCTCCTACCGTTCGCCGGACAAAAGGTTACGGCTAGTGGGAAGGTGTTTGCACGGGGAGGATCGACCGCGCTCGTGATCGAGAAGATCGAAGCTCAGAAGTAGTACGCCACGGGACCTAATTGACGGAATCGGGATCCGTTCTGCCCTCTGATTAGGAACCCCACCAGAGCAAGCCGCCCAAGGTCTGGGCGGCTTTTCTTTTGCATCGAGCCGAAGGTGGCAGCGCGGTAACTGTCGCAGACACAGGCCATAGCGCAAGTTGAGAATTGCCGAGTTGGGTCACGGAGGCGATTTTTCGCCACACGACTGCCCCGCTGGAATACCCACGTGAAATTGCTGAGAGGAGTCACATGTCAAAAATCGTTCGTTACAGGTTTATGGGGAGTTGCTGGTAGTTCTGGTTGCTCGGCGTGTCCGGCATAGGGCTGCCACTTGCGGTCCTGTACTTGTTCACTGGTACGATTCGCATGGATACAGATGTGGACGCCCCGGAACAAATTGTCGAACACTTGTACTCCGGTAAAACTAGCCGGAAAGCAATGAAGAGTAAACGGCAACGATAGGGCGTCGCAGATCAAGTGCCGCTTTTCTGGTCTGGGGAAGATGATTATGATTCCATAACAATGTCGGCTCCCAGGACCGAGTAGACTTTGGAGGCGCAAACCCACCAAAGGGCTCGGAGGAACTGCAATCGCGATTTCTTGCCAACAATCCAAACGAATGACGGCCCATGGCTCCGTTTGTGCTGCTTTCTGTCAAAAGTACTCGATCAAACCACCAGGCTCTGCTTTCCGCCGTATCGATTCAACAAGTTGCGCGGCGACACCGAGGCCACTCAAATGCAACAGTTAAACCGAGCGAGCATCTTCTCCTCTTTCAGGTTCCCTGAAACTAAGTCAGCCATCTGAAGTTCTCTCCTCTTAGCGACTACACCCTAGCGACTACAACCTTAGGAGGTTGATAATGTTTGCACGCAATATCTCTATCCATCTGAAATCCAATATGCTCTCCGATTACACGCGCGCTTTTGACAAAGACGTCCTCCCCTTGCTTCGAAAACAGAATGGCTTCAAGGATGAAATCACTCTGGCAGGCCCCGGCGGGGTTGATGTGACCACAATCAGTCTTTGGGAAAACAAGAACGATGCTGATACTTACAACACTAATACGTACCCGACAGTGTTGAAGACCCTGGCAAGATTCATCGACGGAACGCCCCAGGTGCACACCTTTGAGGTGGTCAGCTCGACCTTCCAAAAGCACGCCGTACTAGCGTAGAGGACACTCTAAGCCACTTGGCACGAGGAGGCGGCTTTATCGTCGCCTTCTCGGATCGCCATGCGGGAAAGGGAACGCAATCGAGTCCGCTCTTTGGAAAACTTGGTGCATGGCGAAGCGCAAGTTTAAAATCATGCAACGTGAGAGTAATATTCCTGTGCTTGGCGTATGTGAATATTGCAATGCCGAGTTCATCGCAGATCCTGCGACTATAGGCCGACCTCAGGATGCACATTCCCTCATCCAAGAACAGTTCATCGCGCACAAATGCAAGCGGCTGCCCCCAAGCCAAAATGCGGTGCGCATCGTGGGCGAATCTCTCTGCAACTAGATGCAACTCTTCTTGGCACTGCGGTTCCTTCGATGATCCGTGCAAAGATGAGATGAAAAATCCCTGTCGCGCTGCAACTCGACGTTCCGTGCGTTGCCGGACGTCCTTTCTGACCTATCGACACGACGAGGTTGCGGCATCGATGGAGAGGGTCACTTAGGTGCACCGAATATAACATCCCAAGGAGAGCCGATGAAGAATGCTGACGAAGTTTTGCAGCAGAAAGAAACAGATCTTGCCCGCGTCCGTCACGAAATCGAGAGCCTGCGGATCGTCGCCCCTCTACTTTCGGACGAATTACTTTTCGAGGAACTGACCAAAAAGCACGCTAGATCACCCGAGGACATCTTGGACAAGGGTTCAGAAAAGGCGACCGGAACCGACGGTCTCTTTTCCTCGATAAACCCTGCTCCGCGTACAAGATTTTGGAACACCCTTAAGCGGCAAAAGTAGCTCGTGCTCGGGCAGGTGTCCATAGAGAACCTCCTCCGTCGCTCAGGCTCGAACTCAATCGTGACCTTTACTCAATGGCCCGGACACGCGCAGAACTGCTCAAGCACGAACACGGGGGCCGAACCGCACCGAGGCAATCGCCCTATGACTAAATTCCTGTCCAAAGATGGCCACGCTACCAAAACAAACGTGCTTTTCTCCGTTACTTTGTTTCATGCTCCATTGGTGCTGCAGTCGCGTTTCCGAACTGGAGTACGGCAGATGGGGGAGGTGCGGGCGCAATAGGATGAGTGAAATGAGGAAATGAGGGTGTTACGCCATTGTCGACCCCAGATGGGTCCCGCGAAGCGACGTCTCCACGGCATCACCCCGTAGGCGCTGGCGAAATACGGAACGGTTTTCGATTAGGCCCTAGCCGGGCCCGGTGCCTACCTGAGGCCTATACTATGACTTACGCATATCCGTGATGTCCCACAGAACCCCGGTAGGATCACTCAGGTAAAGCACGCGAATTCCCCACGGCTGCATCGCCGGGGGTTTGCACATAATGCCGGGATACTTCTTCGCGAACTCCTGGCGCTGGATGTGCTCCCACCAAGCGTCCGCTTCCTCGACGGCCAGGCTCATCATGAAATTTCCAGCAGGAACCGGAACGCGCCGATCTGAAGCTCTGCAATCTGCTCGTTGCTCCAATTGATCGTGGAATCCCAGATCGGTATAAAACCTCTTGAAGAGTTCGGCGTCTTTGGTGGGCAGGAACGTCTTGAGATCGGTCGCGGGACTCGGATGCATTAGCTTTCCTAACGCGAAATGTTGGCTGACTCGCTAAAATTCTAGCGCAGCCGCGAGTAGCTGTTTACCCCGCCATCTACCTGGGTCGACCGAAGAACAAGACGTAGCCATCAGGGTCGCAAATCTCGAACCCGCGCAGACCGTCGTGGGTATCCTTGAGCGGCACGCTGAAGGCTGCCCCATGATCGGAGAATTCGACGGCGAGCGCATCCGGGTCTGGTGCATAGACGTAGGCATCCCACCTCATGGTGGGACAACGCATTGGGTTCGGCAGCGGCGACGTGTCTTCATCGGACTTGAAGAAGATCTGCGCCCCGTCGCGGCCGACGATGGCGAAAAAAGGGTTTCGGTCCGGCTGCTGGAATCTTGTCTCAAAGCCAAGCTTGTCGCGGTAAAAAGCGATGGTTTGATCGACGTTGCTGACGATGAAAAACGGTGAAATCGCCTGCGTCGTTGGTCGTGTCATAAGCGTGGAGCCTCTTGCACTGGCATCTTAACCATCCAGCATACCCCTAACTGTCGAGAACAGCGATTGCATTGACCCATCGCGACGCGAGAAACACGAAGCCTGCCCTTTTGTGCAGTCCCTACGGGACTTGGTTCCATTTTTTTTTGCGCACCCAGGGCTTACGCCCTGGGCTAAATTATGCCGCCATGCCGTGGCTGGAGCGGAGACTTGGCGCAGCGGGAGTGCCATCGCGGCAACGTACGGCAATTACTGGAAACATACAACTTACAATATGTGACTCACAAACTGCGCACCGATGTACCCGAAACCTGAAGAACTAGAGCAGCGACACTGCGGGAAGGGCGGGCTAGTCCTCGCGGTGAAAGCGGTAGCGGCCTTTGTGTTTCTGAGCAACGGCCTCCGAGACCTTCAGGAATGCTCTGGCGGCGTGTGACAGATTTGCATCTTTCCTGTAAATGAGGCGGAGTTTTCGTTTTAGTTGCAGCTCGCGGACTGGGATGCGAACGAGCTCTCCTCTTGCGATCTCGGTTTCAACGCTAATCTCGGGGACGAAGGCCACTCCGTTGCCCATAGCCACGAACTGTTTAATGGCCTGCAGGGTCGGCAGTTCCAGGTCCATGTGCAGCGGCGTCTTGTGGGTCTTGAAGAGCTGAATCACCTTCTCGCGGTAAGGGGACGAGACAATGTGCGCGACGAAGGACTCGGCGCCGAGCTGGCGAATGCTGATCTGCGGCGCCTTGGCCAGCGGATGATTTGGCGGGACGACGAAGACCAGTTCATCCAGATACACGACAACGGAATGCAGGCTGGGTTCCTGCGGTTCGTAGGACAGCATGCCGAACTCGGTGCGATAGCGCAGGACGTCGTCGGGGATGTGGCTGCCCAGCGCGCGCTCGACCGTAATTTTGATCATGGGATGCAGGCGCCGGAACTCGGCCAATACCGGGAGGAGGTACAGTACGGTGAATTCGTTGGCCGCGATGACCAGCTTGCCCTTTTGGAGTTCCCGCAGCTCGGCGAGAGACTCGGTCGCCTCGCTGCGCAGGTTGATCAGTTTTTCGGCGTACTCGTAGAGAACTTTGCCGGCGTCGGTGAGGACGCCTTCGCGGGAAGAACGGTCGAAGAGGGCCTCTCCCAGTTCGCCCTCGAGCTTGCGGATGGTCTGGCTGACCGCCGACTGGGTGCGAAAAAGCTTTTCGGCTGCGCGCGAGAAGCGGCGCTCGCGGGCAACAGTGAGGAACACTTCAAGCTGGGAAAGGTCCATGGGCTGTCCCTAAATAGGCTCGTCCTTAATGGAATCTCTAAAAACTATTAGCAAAACTTATTATACAACTGCACCTAATGATTACTGAAGAATTATAAGTTTTGCTTCTTTGAGAACCGCCCTTACCATAGAGAATCCAGTTCTTTCTGAGGGAGATCCATGACCGCAGAGCGAGCCCGCATCACGGTTTTTGACACCACGCTTCGCGACGGCGAGCAGTCGCCGGGATGCAGCATGAACCAGCAGGAAAAGCTGCGCCTGGCTCACCAACTCGACCGCATGGGAGTGGATGTGATCGAGGCCGGGTTCCCGATCGCGTCGGATGGCGATTTTGAATCCGTCAGGGCCATTGCATCCGTGGTGCGCCGGCCAATCATTGCCGGTCTGGCTCGCGCCTGCCAGGCTGATATTGAGCGCGCCTGGGAAGCACTAAAGTACGCGGCTCGTCCGCGGATCCACGTATTCCTCGCGACTTCCGACATTCATTTGAAGTACAAGCTGCGCATCACGCGCGATGAATGTTTGGTACAGGCGCGGGAGGCGGTGCGTTATGCCAAGTCGCTCTGCTCGGACGTCGAGTTCTCTCCAGAAGACGCCACCCGCACCGATCCCGACTTCCTGTGCCGGGTGCTGGATGCAGTCGTCGAGGCCGGGGCGACCACGCTGAACATTCCGGACACGGTCGGATACACCATTCCGTCGGAGTTCGGGGATTTGATTGCGACCATTCGGCGAGGCGTGAAAGGGATTGAGAATGTGGTGATTTCTGCGCACTGCCACAATGATCTGGGCATGGCGGTTGCCAACGCTCTGGCCGCGGTGGCGGCGGGAGCGCGGCAGGTGGAGTGCACGATCAACGGGATTGGCGAGCGCGCCGGGAATGCATCACTCGAAGAGATCGTGATGGCGATGCGGGTTCGGCCGGACCGCTATCCGTTCGAAACTGGCGTAGTGAGCGAGCAGATTTTTGCGGCCAGCCAGACGCTGAGCGAGATTACGGGCGTGCCCGTGCAGCCGAACAAGGCGATTACCGGGCGCAATGCCTTCGCGCACGAAGCGGGCATTCACCAGGACGGCATGCTGAAGAATCCGCTAACTTACGAGATCATGACGCCGAAATCAGTCGGCGTGCCGGATTCGAAGCTGGTGCTGGGCAAACACTCCGGACGCCACGCATTGGGATTGCGCTGCGAACAACTGGGGTACCAGTTCGACCGGCGGGCGTTGGACGACATCTACCGGCGCTTTGTGCGGCTGGCGGACAAGATCAAGCATGTGGAAGATCATCACCTGCTGGAACTGATTCGCGATACGCACAAGCCGTCGGGTTCGGCAACGCCGCTGATTGAGCCGATCGCGCCGGCGAAGGCGGCTGGTGCGGCGAATGTGTCGGCGCTACCGTCCACGCCCGCTCCGGCTCCTGAACCGCTCAAACCCTTTCCCGCGACGACGCAGACGAACCCGTTCGGCTCCCCGCTGCCCGTTCATGTTGATCCTCACCACGAGCAGACGCAGCAGGAAGACTATCTTTGGGGAGTTTAGGAAACTTGAATATTGGCTCATTTTGTAATTGTGTTATTGGAAAAGCAGTCATAGGCTTTTGAATTACTCAATTAACAAATTACACAATTCCCCATCTCCTCCATGTTCCTGAATCTCACGATCCTTCCTGGTGACGGCATTGGTCCCGAAGTTACGGAAGAGGCCGTTCTCGTTTTGCAGGCGGTAGCCGAGGGCTTCGGCCATAAAGTTCAGCTTCAACGGAAGCCCATTGGCGGGGCGGCTCTCACCGCGACCAACGATCCACTGCCGGTCGACACTATACAGGCGTGCCTGAGTTCGGCGGCGGTGCTGCTCGGCGCGGTGGGGAGTCCGGCGTTCGATCACAATCCGAGTCATCTCCGGCCGGAGGCCGGGCTGCTGCGCTTGCGGCGGGAACTGGGCGCCTACGCCAACCTGCGGCCGGCGGTTTTCTTTCCCGCGCTCGAGGATTGTTCTCCGCTGCGGGCGGAGGTTGCGCGCGGGACCGACATCATGATCGTGCGCGAATTGCTCGGCGGACTTTACTTTGGCCAGCCGCGGTCCATCGAGGGAGCCCCGGGCGCGCGGGTCGCGGTCAACACCATGCGCTACGGTGAGCAAGAGATCGAGCGCATCGCGCGCGTGGCATTTGACTTGGCGATGAAGCGCCGGTGCCAGGTGCTTTCGGTGGATAAAGCTAACGTGCTGGAGTGCTCGCGGCTGTGGCGGGAAGTTGTGACGCACGTGGGGAAGGATTATCCCGAGGTGAAGCTCGGCCACCAGTACGTGGATTCGGCGGCGATGCTGCTGGTGCAACGGCCGGCGGAGTTTGATGTCGTGCTCACCGAGAACATGTTCGGCGACATTCTCTCCGATCAGGCGGGCGGCGTGGTGGGATCGCTTGGGCTGCTGGCTTCGGCCAGCATCGGGGGGCCGGTCGGTTTGTACGAGCCGGTGCACGGCTCGGCGCCCGACATTGCGGGGAAAAGGATTGCCAATCCGCTGGGCGCAATTCTGTCGGTGGCGATGCTCCTGCGGCATTCGTTTCAGTTGGAGAAGGAAGCCGCTTGCGTCGAAAACGCGGTTTCGACCGTGCTGGCAAAAGGCGCGCGGACGGCGGATCTTGCCGGCAAATCCCGCGCCGCGATTTCCACAATAGAGATGGGGCACCGTGTGGTTGAAGCCGTGAGGGCGGCGAATGCAAGGTCACAGCAGACGGAGAAGTCAGCGTGATTGCGCGGGATAGATCCCTTCACAAATTTTTTCTTACGCCCCGCGAAAATCTTTGTTTCTGCGAACTTGCGAAGCTTTTGTATGCCTTGATCTGCGCCAAACCCTGAACCGCAAGGACTTGCAGGCAAGATATTCCCGAATAAGGAGTTTCGCTGCGGATCTCCGGATCTCGAGCCGCCGAATGTCCTGGTGCTACCGGGTTGATTGCGATTGCCCTCGCGCATATTCCCAGTTTGCGCTTTCCCATATTCTCGGTAAAGGTAGTTCGTCAGCGGAAATTGGATTCTTTTTGTGGGGAGCTCGGAAAAAGGTCGTGGCGCCGAACGAGGTCAAAATCCCCGCCCAAGCTTGGACGGGGCACCCTCGAGGGGTTAAGCCGGGCCACCCACCCACCGCCTTCCCCAGCATGAAATGACTTTTGGCTATGCTTGGGGCCCGCGACTGCCGGGCAGCGTTTTGGTTGCAGGAACCGCGGTTGGCGACTGGCCGTCGTATTTCCCCGTCAAGTCGTTCCCGCGGATGTGCAGCATCTCCATAAACATGCGGGAACCGTCGATCAGGGGATTGATACGGGTGCCGCCGCTGTGCCCCCAGGCTACGGGGACTTCCTGCACTTTGAAGCCAAACTTACGGGCCAGAAACAGGATTTCCGGGTCGAATCCCCAGCGCTCGATTTTCTGCAGCGGGAAGATCGCTTGGATGGCGGGGCGCTTGAAGGCTTTGAAGCCGCACTGGGTGTCTTTGAACTGCAATCCCAGAGTGAGTCGCAGAAGCAGGTTGAAGATTCGTCCAAAAAGTTGGCGATAGAGAGGCTGGCGCTGGGTCTGGGTTTCAGCTCGCAGCCAACGCGAGCCGATAGCGATATCCGCACCGGCTTCGAGCGCCTGGAGAAGCTTGGGCGCCTCCTCGATGGGGGACGACAGGTCCGCATCGCTGAAGAGCACGATCCGTCCGCGAGCGCTGAGCATCCCCATGCGGACGCTGAATCCCTTGCCACGGTTGCCTGGATTCTCTACCAATCGAAGAGCTGGATTTGCTGTCGCGTACTCGCGGACAATGTCGGACGTGTTGTCGCGAGAGCCGTCGTTGACGACGATGACCTCTGCGTCCCATCCCCTGGCGTGGGTATAGGAGAGCACCTTTTCCAAGGTCGCGCCCAGGCGCGCGCCCTCGTTGTAGGCCGGAATGACGATGCTGTAAATGGGCTCCAAAACCAGTTCTCAGTTCTTAATCAACAGTTTCGTAATTGTACGTTTTGGGCGCGCGTTTTGGGATAAGAGAATTCCTGATATCGCAGGGGGGAAACTTTTGCCTAAGCCGGGCCCACACCTGAGAACGAAAATTGCATCACGCCACCTGCCGCTTCTGCTCGAGCATGGAGAAATATTCGGCCACGAGTTCGGCGTCCCAAAGACCGCGGCGGGCTTCTTCGCCCATAGTCTGGGCTGCCTGGTCGTGGGTAAGGGGCTGTTTATACGAGCGCGCCGTGCGTAAGGCATCGTAAACGTCGACCACCTGCAGAATCCGCGGCAGCACTGGAATATCGGGCGCGGTCAGGCCGTCAGGATAGCCTGAGCCATCGGAGTGTTCATGGTGATGGCGGATGATGGGCAGAACCAGGCGAAGAGAACGCAAAGGCTTACAGATGTTCTCGCCCGTGATGGGGTGGAGCTTCATGACCGCCCATTCCGCGGGTGTGAGGTTGCTGCCTTTCTTCAAGATTTCATCTGGGACGGCGATCTTGCCGAGATCGTGCAGGAATCCCGCTCGTTTCAGAGCGATGATGGAATCTTCGTCCATGCCGAGGTGCCGGCCAAGATCGGCGGCGCGCACCGAAAGCCGTTCACAATGGCCTTCGGTATAGGGATCGCGGCCTTCGACGATGAGGCCGAGAGTACATAGCACCGAGTCGGCGGTTTCGAGTTCGTCGGTGAATTCTTTGAGGCGCAGCAGGGATCTGACCCGGGCGATCAGCTCCTCGGCGAGCACGGGCTTGTTTAGAAAGTCGTCGGCGCCCGCGTCGATGCCGCGCACCCGGTCGCTGCTGTCGCTGAGTCCGGTGATCAAGACAAAGGGAATCAGGCGAGTTGCCACGTTTTCTTTGAGGCTACGGCAGAGTTCGTAACCGGACTTGCCCGGCATCATCACGTCGGAGAGGATCAGGTCTGGCTGCTGGCGGCGGATCTCGGCTTCCGCCTGCTCGGCATTTGAGGCAGTGGTCACGTCGTAGCCGCGGATGCTGAGCAACTGGCTCATCAATCCCGCAATGCTGGGCTGGTCGTCGACCACCAGAATGCGAGGTGCACGTCGTCGTGGTAGAAGATCACCCATCTCTTGATAAGAAGCGGCTACTTCCCTGGAAGTTGTCCGCGCGTCGGGCTGCGCCGGGGTGCCAGGAGAGGAAGGGGCGCCGGTCGCGTCCTTTCCTCGACTTTCGATTTTACCGTTATTTTCCACTTTCGACTGGGCTCGGAACAGTCTTTTCAAACGGTAGCACCATTTTGCATTAGGTGCTATTCCCACTTCGGGACCACCCGGGACCACCGGGACCACTGTGGTCGGTGTGTGACGAGAAGCCTCGCTTCGGGCCGCGTTTCCTGCCTACGCTCGGTTTATGCGATTTACAGTGCTTTTCCGCCTAGTGGTTGGCTTCGTCTTGTGGACGATGCTGGCTGCCAGTGCTGCTGGCGCTGGCGCCAAGGTTCATGTCATCACGTTCGGAGAGTGGACATCGGCGCAGTGGCTTCCCGCCGGGAGCACGGAGGGAGAAAAGCCGCTGACTATGAAGGTGCGGGCGCTGATCGTGGACGGCGCAGCGAGGACGTGGTGGGTTCGCAGCAGGAGAAGTCACCGAACGTTTATTGGTGGTGCGGCGCGCGTTTCGAGTGAACGACAGTCTTGCGGACGAAGTGACTGCGCGGTGGCAGTGGCAACGCGGGGGCTGGCTGCAGGTCGATCGCACGACGGGCCGCGCTTCTGCGATCAACCGTCCTGAGTACGATGGGTTCTACTCAGCTGCCAGCTGGTACCGGGATTACGTTGCCTGCTGCGGGGTTTCTGACGCCGGGAAAAAATCTTTGCCATCGTGGCGCAGCTGAGCCGCCGTAAGGCGGTGCTGAAGAAGGCGTTGTCGCGTGATGGCTTGCCCGCCGATGCGCCGCCCGACTCGGCGTGCCCCGCGCCAGTGTGGCAGCGTGAACCCAGCGCGGGTCAGCTTCGAGGGGACGGGCAGCGCGAAGGAGACCTATGCTGTGCGCGGGCATGTTGTGGAGGTGGTGAACGACGCGGAGGAGGAAGAGGAAGGGGCGAACTCGCGAAGGCAAGTGTTAGTCGCCGGCCGCCTCCACGGCGGACAGATCCTCGGCTACCGTTTTTTCCTTGACCTTGGCGCTGGTGACGAGGATCACTGACAGGATGACGATCGCGCTGCCGGCCAGAATGAAGCGGTCGACGCGCTCATGCAGGACGAGCCAACCCAGGAATACCGCGACCACGGGATTGACGTAGGCGTAGGTCGAGACCTTGGACGTGGGCACGTGCTCGAGCAGCCATATATACGCGCTGTAGCCGACCCAGGAACCGCAGACCACCAGGTACAGCACCGCGCCCAGACCGCGGGCGGTCCAAGTGACGCGAGAGAAATCGCGATTCAGCACGGCGAAAAGGAAGTTTCCAACGCCCGCGGCTGTCATCTGCCAGCCAGTGGCGCTGAACACGTCCATGCCGGACTGCCAGCGCTTGGAAAGTACCGATCCCAAGGCCCAGCTGAATGATCCGCCGAGCAGGCTGAGCGAAGCCCAAAATTCGCGGTGGCTGAGCGCTCCCGCCTGCAACTCGGGCCAGAACAAAACGAAGAGTCCAGCGATCCCGAGGGCAAGGCCGGCCTTGCCTCGCCCGGAAATGTGATGATCTCCAAGCAGTAGAGAGTCAAGAACCAGAAACCATAACGGCGTGATCGCGATGATGAGCGCAGCAAGCCCTGTGGAGACTGAGAGTTCCGCGTACGAGAGGGTCAAGTTGCCGCCCATCAAGAGCAACAGGCCGACTACGGCGGCCAGCACAATCTGGCGTGGCGAGTGGAGAATTCTCCGGCCCGTGGCGACGCACACCGTCAGCATGACCACTCCGGCAATTGAGAATCGCAGGCCGCACATCAGTGCTGGAGGAATGGTCTGCACGGCGATGTCGATGCCGAGATAAGTCGAGCCCCAGAACAGGTACACGAGTCCGAAGGCAAGAATCACCATCCACCGGCTTGGGCGCTGGGCAGCGTGCATTGCAATGGAGAATAACGGGCGAAAGCTACAACCTATGAGACATCGGCGGCGGGTGATTGGATTCTAAATTTGCCTGGGTCACGGACTCTGAAGTCAGCGGCTTGGGACGGGAAATCCCTCACTTCGCCTGAAGAAAGGCTGCGACCGGGACGGCGCCCGGGGCCTGCCTGCGGCATGTTCCAACTCCCGCTGCAGGGCATTCTCGTCGCCGCGAATGAAGACGTTGCCGAAAACAGTGAGGTGTACTCAAGCGTGACGCAGTTGATTGTGTGTTGATTCATGATCAAGGGTTGCCTCGAGTTGCCAGCTGCGCGAAATGCGGTCGAGCTTCGCTCGACGGACAGCCGGGGGTGGCTGTCCCCACATGCACTATCCCCACATGGAGAACCCCACATTAGCACCTTCTTAGGCCGATACTTTGGTTTACTAAAGGGGGTTACGCCGCTCAGCGCTTCCGGCTATAATCAGGCAGTGATGTTGACCGATTGCGATGCTGCGCAAGAATCCCAATTCGCATTTGCCCGAGTGCTGGCTGCACTGCCTGGTGTGTCCGCGGCGCTATCGGGCGAACCTGCCTTCGCGGTTGCGTCCCAACCTGTTCGGTAGCGATTAATCCATCCTCTGCCTGATTCGCCCTGGTCTTTCGCGCGGGCTCGAACCGGAGTCGCGCATGCCGGGGTTGCACCGACCTACAACTTGCGGCCGACCACTGACGGCTGCTGCGGAGGACGCCATGACTACCAAAACCATGACCGCAATCGGTCCCAAGATCAAGACCGCGCTGCCCGGGCCCAACGCCATGCGTGTGCTCGAGGGCGACCAGAAATACATATCACCGTCGTACACACGGTCGTACCCGCTGGTGGCAAAGAGCGGACGCGGTATCGTGGTGACCGACGTCGACGGGAACGAATTCTTTGATTTTTCTGCCGGCATCGCAGTGACTTCGACGGGGCACTGCCATCCGGATGTGGTCGCCGCCATTCAGAAGCAGGCGGGCGAACTGATCCACATGTCGGGCACCGATTTTTATTACGAGAACATGGTGGAACTCGCGGCGCGGCTGTCGAAGATCGCGCCCATGCGCGGACCGCACCGGGTTTACTACGGCAACTCGGGAGCGGAGGCGATCGAGTGCGCACTCAAGCTGGCGCGCTATCACACCAAGCGGCAGAACGTGATCGCGTTTTTCGGGGGGTTCCATGGGCGCACCATGGGTGCGCTGTCCCTGACGGCGTCGAAGCCGCAGCAGCGGCGACGGTTTGCTCCGCTGGTGCCGGGCGTGACGCACGTACGCTATCCGGACGTATATCGCGGCTGCGTGGGTGGCCCGCAAGAGGCGGAAGAGTTCGCCCTGGGCTGCGCCCGCTTCATCGAAGAAAAACTGTTCAAGACCACTCTGCCGCCCGAGGAAGTGGCAGCGATTTTTGTCGAACCAGTACAGGGCGAAGGTGGATACGTCGTGGCCCCGACCGTCTTCATGCAGGAACTGCGACGGATTTGCGACCGGCATGGCATCCTGCTGGTGGTGGACGAGGTGCAGAGCGGAGTTGGGCGTACGGGAAAGTGGTGGGCGGTCGAGCACACGGGCGTCGAGCCCGACGTCGTCTGTGTAGCGAAGGGAATTGCCTCGGGCATGCCGCTGGGGATCACGGTGAGCCGCTCGGAAGTCATGGACTGGGTTCCCGGCTCGCACGCCTCGACGTTCGGCGGCAACCCGGTGGCGATCGCCGCTGCGCTGGCAACGCTGGATGTGATCGAGAAGGAGCATCTGCTCGAGAACTCTCAGCACGTGGGGAATCACATGCTGAAGCGCATGGCCGACTGGCCCGCGAAGCTGAGGCTGGTGGGCGATGTGCGCGGGCGCGGATTGATGATCGGCGTCGAGATCGTAAAGGACAAGGTGACTAAGGAATACGGCCATGCGGAGCGCGACCGCATCGTGGAGATGGCATTCGATCGAGGCGTGCTGTTCCTGGGGTGCGGGCCTAGCACCATCCGTCTGTGTCCGGCGCTGGTGGTCACCAGGGAAGAAGCCGACGTTGCGCTGGATGTACTCGAAGCGTGCATCAACCTGGTGGGCGCGTAGCGCGAGCTGATTTCCACCCCTGCTGGATTGCGGGGGTGGATTTTTTTGTCGTCGTCGGTCTTCCCGATTCGGGAACGTCTCCGCTCCAAATCGCACCCGTCAGTGAGCGAAGTCACATCTGAGGAGCATATCTGCAGATAACATTGGGTTCGGCCAGTGATGCTTCCTGCAGTTTTTACCCGAACGATCATTCGCAGCCGGGATTGGTTTGCACGGCGCGTGCTCCCTCCCGATCCGAGTCCGCAACGGCATCGAGTGGGCAGACGGGGCGAACGGGACGCATACTTCCATCTGCGAAAGCTGGGTTACACCCTGGTGAAGCGGAATTTTCGCTCGCCACGCTATCGGGGAGAAATCGACCTGATCGGGGTGGGAGGGGGATGTTCTTTGTTTCGTTGAAGTTAAGACGCGTACATCGCGCGATGGGAAGCCGATCGCGGAAGTAGCACGAGAGTACCTGAGGCGTATTCCACCATCGTGCCAGTGGAGACTCGATGTCGTAAGCGTATACTATGACCGTCTAACCCCCCGCCCGCAGATGTAAGTATTGAAGTATTTCGGAACGCCTCCCTGGCGGGTAGAATGTGAAGTTTGCGTATTCCATTGAAAGGATCTAGTTAGTGCCGGAGCTGAGAAAAGATCCGATTGTAGGCCGCTGGGTAATTATCTCGACGGACCGGGCGAAGCGCCCAACCGATTTTGTTCGCGAAAATATGAAGATTAAGGGGGGCTTCTGCCCCTTTTGTTACGGGAATGAGGGCAAGACCCCTCCCGAGATTCAGGCTTATCGCCCGAACCCGAATGGCGGGCCTCCGCCACAGCGTGACACTCCGGGATGGACGGTCCGGGTTGTGCCAAACAAGTTTCCCGCCCTGGGCATCGAGGGTAATCTGAACCGGCAAGCCGAGGGCATGTTTGACCGCATGAACGGAATCGGGGCGCACGAGGTCATTGTCGAAACCCCTGACCATACGGCCAGCCTTGCCACCCTTCCTCCCAAACGTATTGAAGACGTTCTCTGGACGTTCCGCGACCGCATCCTGGACCTGAAGAAGGATCGGCGGTTTAAGTACATCCTGATCTTCAAGAATCATGGCGAGGCGGCCGGAGCGTCGCTCGAACATGCGCACTCGCAACTGATCGCGCTGCCGATTCTTCCTATTAACGTGACGCAGGAGTTGGAGGGGGCGAAGCAGTATTTCCTCTACAAAGAGCGCTGCGTGTTCTGTGACATTATCCGGCAGGAAATGGATGCCGGCATCCGCGTGGTATCGGAAAACGAAAACTTCGTTACGCTTGCGCCTTACGCTCCGCGCTTTCCGTTCGAGACCTGGATTCTGCCCAAGCAGCACGAGTCGGCGTTCGAGAACTCGTCGTCGCACATGTTCGAAAACCTGGCTCGGGCAATGAAGAATTTGCTCAGCCGGGCTGATCGCGTGCTCGACAATCCGCCCTACAATCTGGTCATTCACAGTTCGCCGGTGCAGGACCCGACCAACGATCACTATCACTGGCATATCGAATTCATGCCGAAGCTCACCAAGACCGCAGGATTTGAATGGGGCACCGGCTTTTATATCAATCCCACTCCGCCGGAAGAAGCGGCAAAGTTTCTGCGCGAGGCCAACGTGGAAGAAATTGCTCCGGTGCCAGTGGGCTAAGCCGAGTTATTTTCAATCGGCATAGGGGGACGGGTCGCCCCGCCTCCCCTGCCACACCACCGTACATGCGGGTCCGCATACGGCGGTTCGGCGGATTAAGCTAGGACCGCACAACCATGGGTGGAAGCCCGAGCTTGGCCAAGTAGGCATTCGGCAAAGCGATGGTGAGAGCGGGCGAGTTCGCAATCCGCCACGGGCCGTGAGGACTCCCGGCGGTTTGCGCCGCCAGGTCTTTGCCCACACCCCGTTTGCGAAGTTCGCGAAACCGTGTCCGTCCGCGCTTCCATTGCTTCCACACCACCGACCGAAGTCGACGGCGTAGCCACGATTCAAGGGTTTGCAACACCGAGGGCGTTTGACAATCGGCGAAGTATCCGAGCCATCCCCGCAGGTAGGTCGCAAGGTCTGTGACCATCTGCGTCAGACTGATGCCGCGGGTTCGACGTGTCTGTTCCCGAATCCTCGCCTTAAAGCGAGCGATGGCCTTGGGGGCGATCCGCCGCCGCGGTTCTCGTTCGCTCGTGAAGCTAAATCCGAGAAACTTCCTTTGCCTCGGTTGAGCCACGGCGCTCTTCGCCTGATTCACCTTGAGCTTGAGTCGGTGCGTGATGAAGTGCGTAACCCTCTCCATCACTCGCTGTCCCGCTCGTTCGCTGCCCACGTAAATGTTACAGTCGTCGGCATAACGCAC
>DATKFH010000012.1:0-2647 GCA_035511455.1 Candidatus Sulfotelmatobacter sp.
CTCCTCGCTTGAGATCCACTCTCGATGGATTGCGGGCAACTCGCAAGTAAATCCAGATGCCTGATAAACGCTGCCGGGTGCGCCGTGAAAGGCGGTGGTCCACAGCGGGAGTTAGACCCGCCCGGGAACTGGTTCGCTCCACCCGCTAGCAATCAGAGCAGCAGTGGAGGCAACGAGACTGCTGAAGCCTCTGGTGCAAAGGGTCGCTATAGCGACTCGGCAAGCATGCAGGCCGTAACGTGAGTGAACGCTGAGCAGGCCTCGAAAACGTTGATGCAGGAGCCGACCCGCCCCGGTTTCGGGGAAGGCCGAGCTGATGGGATGGTAAGAGCGAACAAGATTCCGTCAGGTCCTGCCGAGGCATTGGCGACGGCATGTAGGCAAAGGGGACCGTACACGTTTCAGCCCAGGAGATCAAAGAATCGCAAAGGGAAGTTCTTCATCAATTTCAGTCCGGCGGTCTCGAACAAAGCAGCGAAGGCCAGAAGCCATCGAAGCTCAAGCGGACGTTCGGTCCCTCACGAACATCGTTAAGTCGGCCTGATCCGTATTCAAGTTCCTGTCTTCCCACTCTTTGCTGTTTGATAGCTTCGAGTGTTCGATCCGTCTCCTGCACCCACACGAGCCCCTTTGTCCCCAAGCCAACACATTTGGCTTCCGGCTCGTTCGAGTGAATTAGTAGGTGATGTGCCAGCGCCGAGACCTGATCAATCTTCCAGGTTCGAACCTAGCCGATTGGCGGATGTAGAAGCCAACGCCTTTGTGAGATCTTGTGGCTGGAGGATTCAATATGTCTGAAGAACTTATCGAGTTCTCAAACGCATTGGCGCAAGCGACGGAACGCGCCTCCGCTAGCGTTGTGGCAGTCCACACGGAAACACGCGGATCTTCTAGCGGAATCGTGTGGCGTCCCGGGGTGATCGTCACATCCGAACACGCGCTACGCCGCGATGAAGAAATCCAGTTAACGCTGCCGATTGGGCGCGTCGTTCCAGCAACCCTGGTCGGCCGCGACCCCTCAACAGATATCGCCGTCCTGAAATGTTCTGAGGCCGATACTGCGGTGCCACTTTTCGGCGATGTGTCCGCGTTGAAACCGGGCACCCTTACCCTCGTAGTGGGCCGCACTCGTGCGAGCGGCCCGGTAGCCGCCCTCGGAGTTGTCAGCCTCTTAGCATCGGACCGACGCACGTGGACGGGAGCGTCGCTCACTCCGTATATCCGACTCGACATTGGCCTGCAACCCACAGCCATCGGCGGCGCGGTAATCGAGGCGAGTGGTAACCTAGTCGGTTTGGCGACTCCACGCTTCGCGCATTTCGGCGCGATTGCAGTTCCAGCTTCAACCATAAACAAAATCTCCGACACTCTTCTGAAACAAGGTCGAATTCCTCGCGGATATCTCGGAGTCGGCTTGCAGCCGGTGCGCTTGCCGAATGGTCTCCGTGAAATGTTGCAGCGGAACGAGAAGACCGCCGCGATTGTACTGGAGGTGCATTCTGACGGCCCCGCAGACAAGGCTGGAATTGTCATCGGGGATATTCTGGTTTCGCTCGCCGGGCAATCTATCACTCGACTTGAGGATGTACAGTCTCTACTGGCCGGGGACGCGATCGGCAAAACGCTCCCGCTGAAATTCATTCGAGGGGGCGCCGTTCAGGACGGGAACATCGTAGTAGCGGAACGCCCACATGGAGGAGAATAAAACGTGGTGACAGGATTGGGCGAAATCGCAGAGAAACTCCGCCGCTCTACCGTGGTCGTTCAGTCAGGAGCCCGCGGAAATGGCTCGGGCGTGATCTGGTCGAGCGACGGCAGCATCATCACCAATGCTCACGTGGCCCGAGGCAAGCAGGTTAAAGTTCAACTTTGGGACGGGCGCGAGTTTTGCGCCTCGATTGCGTCGCGCGATGCTCGTCGGGACCTTGCTCTTCTTCGCATCGGCGCGTCGAACCTCGCCTCGGTCTCTATTGCTGACTCATCGCAGATTCGCCCCGGGGAACTCGCCGTTGCTATCGGCAATCCGTTAGGTTTCGTCGGTGCCCTCACGACTGGTGTGATTCATACAGTTGGCCCGCTCCGCGGGCTCGGCTCACAATCATGGGTGCAGGCCGATGTTCGCTTGGCACCTGGCAATTCAGGCGGCCCACTTGCCGACGCACGTGGCTGTCTGATCGGAATTAACACAATGATCGCGGGTCGTCTCGCGCTCGCTATTCCGAGTAACGTGGTTCGAGATTTTCTTTCTACTGGTCCATCCGACGCCTGGCTTGGTGTGACGGTTCATCCTGTGCGAATTCCTCGACGCAATGCCGTTGGGGTCAGCGTGCAAGCGTTTGGCTTGCTGCTCTGCGAAGTGGAGCCGCATAGTCCGGCTTCCTCTGCCTCTCTCTTACTAGGCGACATTTTACTGGGCACCGAAGAAGAAATCTTCGCATCGCTCGCTGACCTCGCAAAAATTCTCCAAGGAAGCGGCCCTCGACTCTTACGGCTCAAATTTCTGCGTGGAGATTACTCGCTCGTTCGCCGCGTAACCGTTCAACTGGGCGTCCAGCGATCGTCGAGGGATTCCGTGGCAGCGTGATCCGCGTGTTCATCGTCGCTGCTTCAACGCTCACTCGGACGGGACTGCAAAGTGTCATCAGGT
>DATKFH010000013.1:0-206278 GCA_035511455.1 Candidatus Sulfotelmatobacter sp.
TTGATTTGAAATGGTCGGGGAGAGAGGATTTGAACCTCCGACCCCCTGGTCCCGAACCAGGTGCTCTACCAGGCTGAGCCACTCCCCGACAGTGCGATCGGCGCCACTGGGATTGTGAGCGCCTGAGCGGGAATCGCTGAATTGCATCAAAATTATAACATTCTGTGCCGACCGATAGGCGCACCCGAACTCGATAGCCGCCTGAGTCAAGCTCGAAATCCCGTTTGAATCCTCTGCCCAGCGGCCCCCGACGTCAACAACATTGTCTGAACCGCGACGTACGGCTACGATAGAACTTCGCTGGAAATCTTCATGAAAACAGTATTCACCGCCCGCCGGCTTTACACGCCGATCGAGGAGATCGCGAGCCCGTGGCTTGTTGTGGAAGATGGGCAAATTGTCGAAGTGTCATCTCGGCTGGGGAAGGAAGCCGGCAGCGCTACTCTCGTGGATTACGGCGATGCTGTGCTCGCGCCCGGTTTCTTCGACATTCATATCCACGGCGGGTCGGGACTGGATGTCATGCGAGCCTCGCCGGCGGAACTGCCGCGTCTGAGCAAATTCCTGACTACCCATGGTGTGACCGGCTATTTTCCCACGACGGTGGCGGCGCCACTCGATGTCACCTGCGCGGCTTTGGAGCGTCTCGCCGATGCGATCGAAGCGGCGCAGAACGACGACGGTGGCGGCTCCCCACAGGCGCGGCCCGTAGGCATTCATCTGGAAGGGCCATTTCTCAGCCACAAGCGGCGCGGAGTGCACCCGCCGGAGTATCTGGTCGAACCCACGCTTCCGATTTTCGAGCGTCTTTGGCAAGCCGCGCGTGGACACGTGCAGATGATGACCATTGCTCCCGAGTCTCCGGGCGCATTGGAGGTGATTGCCGAGGCAGCGCGTCGGAACGTCTGCGTGAGCATTGGTCACTCCGATGCCGAGTTGCCCATCGCGCAGGCCGCTGTAAAGGCCGGGGCACGGCACGCCACGCACACGTTCAATGCCATGCGTCCGCTGGACCATCGCGACCCGGGAATTATCGGCGAGGTGCTCACCGATGACCGGCTGAGCGCCGATATCATCGCAGATGGAATTCATGTGGCACCGTCCGTGGTCCAACTTTTCCTGCAGGCCAAGGGAATTGAACGCGCCGTTCTGATCACCGATGCCATTTCTGCGACAGGCATGCCGGACGGGCGCTACCAACTCGGTCCGATCCAGGTGGATGTAAAAGACGGCAAATGCACCTCGGGCGGCAGCCTTGCCGGAAGCGTGCTTACCATGGACCGCGCAGTACGCAACGTGATCCAGTTCTCGCGCTGGAGCATGCAAGATGCGGTGCGAGCGGCCACGTTAAATCCGGCGCGGGCCGTGGGCTTGGCGGGGCGGCATGGTGCGCTCGCTAAGGGTGCCGACGCAGATTTTGTCGTGCTGAGTCCGACCGGCGAAGTACAAAAAACGGTGGTGCGCGGGCGAGGCTTCTAGGCGGCTAGTTCGGCTTGCGCTGTTTGGTGTCGGCCATATGGCGAAGCAGCACGAGTTCGTCGGCTCGGGAAAGTTTATCCAGGAAAGAATTTTCTAACTTAGACTTCTCGTCTGTTGCCGTTTTCGTCGGACCGGCTTGCCGCAACTTGTCCCCAAGTTCCGGTTCAGCGTCCATCACTTGTGAATAGAACCAGAGGAAATGGCGCATTTGATCGAGCGCTTGGCGAAGTGTATCGATGGGCTCCGTTTCGGAGAGCGAGTTGAGCGCTTCCATGAGTTCAGGATCGCTCGGAGCCTGCATGGCAGCGCAGTTGAGCTCTTGCTGGATAGAGCGTAGGTCTTCGGTGACGCGCGCGATTCTGAGATGCAGGTCGTCCATGTCTTTTCGAGCCATTTGCTTGCCGTCCAACCATCTCATCGGCAGAACGCAGCGAACAGATGTCCCACGTGCATGCGCTTTGGTAATTCTGGGATTACTTTGGTCCGCGCCATGGTCACCACCGCCAACGCCTTGATGGACGCGGCTTTTCAAGCGCTCTGCGGTAGCAGGCTGCAGTCACGAATGACGTCTAATCCTGCGTGTCAGGTTTCCACGACTACCGTTAGTGCAGTACTCATTCGTCCCAAGGTCACGTGGCGGAAACTTTGGAGCCTGCGTTTGTGATACAAACTCGCGGTGAGTGAAACCGGGCAAAGGGCCGCCTCCAACGAGGGGCTGGTTCGCGTAATTGGCCGCTGGAGCCTGGCCGCGCTTACGGTGAACTGCATCATCGGGAGCGGCGTCTTTGGATTACCTTCCGCCCTCGCGCAGAAAGCGGGTCGAGCCAGCATCCTCGGCGTAGTGCTTGCGGGAGCCGCCGTCGGCGTGGTCATGGCGTCCTTTGCCGAAGTGGCTTCCCGATTTACTGAGACAGGAGGGCCCTATCTGTACGCCCGCGAAGCATTCGGGCGCTTCATGGGCATTCAGGTCGCGTGGCTGGTTTGGTTTG
The DNA here is from genome assembly GCA_035511455.1 of Candidatus Sulfotelmatobacter sp. Classification (GTDB taxonomy): domain Bacteria; phylum Acidobacteriota; class Terriglobia; order Terriglobales; family Acidobacteriaceae; genus Sulfotelmatobacter. The sequence goes on from DATKFH010000013.1 coordinate 2,469, forward strand.
TACGCCTGACCGCCTGCGCCGCCAACGCCAATCTGTTCGTTATTTACCTGGGCGAGTTTTGGCCACGTGCCACGCAGCCTTTGCCCAGACTCATAATTTTGACCGTGCTGATCGGAATGCTGGCGGCGATCAACTTCCGCGGCGTGCGCGCCGGTATTCATGCCAGTTCGGCCTTCACCGTCGCCAAGCTGGCCTCGCTCGGCGTCGTCTGTGTTGCGGGAGTGTTTTATCTGGTCGGCATGCGCCGGATTGTCCCGGCGGAGACTGCTTCGCCGCCTACGAATGCTTGGCTGCAGGCCATCGTGCTCCTCATCTTTGCCTATGGAGGATTCGAGGCCGCCCTGATTTCGGCGGGTGAAGCCCGCGATCCGCGGCGCGACGTGCCCTTTGGCTTGTTCGCAGCGCTGCTCACCTGCACCGTCATTTATGGACTGATTCAGTGGGTGGTGGTCGGAGTGCTCCCCGATCCCGGCCACAGCGAGCGTCCTCTGGCTGACGTCGCGCGAATCGTAGTGGGGCAGGGTGGGGCGGCGCTCATTGCGGTCGGTGCGCTTTTTTCTGTCTACGGCTATTTAAGCGGAAACATACTTGCCACTCCACGCATCATCTTCGCACTGGCGGAGCGCGGAGACTTTCCGCCCGTGTTCGCCCTCGTGCACAAGCGGTTCCATACGCCGTATTTCTCGATTTTTGTGTTTGCGCTTCTCGTCTGGGTCCTTGCCCTGGTGGGAAGCTTCACGTGGAATGTCACGCTCTCCGCCGGGTCGCGGCTGTTTTATTACGGCGTGGTGTGCGCCGCACTCCCGGTGCTTCGAAGGAAACAGGGCCCGGCACTCTTTCGCCTACCGGGTGGGACATGGATCGCCCTGTTAGGACTAATGATCTGCGTGGGCCTGCTCACAAGAATCGACTACAGCAAGTCGTTGATTCTGCTAGCCGCAGTAGCCGTGGCCCTTCTGAACTGGCTCCTGGTGCGAAAACCGGTTTCGTAGAGACGTTGCTTGCCACGTCTCGGTCGTCATCATATGGGACGTCGACCTTGTGAAGGCCAGCGGCATCGACGTAGCCAGCTACTTTCCTACGACCAGAAGAATTACTTCTTCTCGGTCGGCTTGAAATCTAGCGCCGCCGAATTCATGCAATATCGCTGGCCCGTGGGCGCCGGTCCGTCCTCGAATACGTGCCCCAAGTGCGCGTCACAGGTGGCGCAGCGAACCTCGGTACGCACCATGCCGTAGCTGGAATCGCGGTGCTCGATCACTCCGCCGCCTGGCGCGGGTTTAGTGAAACTCGGCCAGCCGGTGCCGGAATTGAACTTTGTCTGGGAATCGAACAGGGGTGCGCCGCAGCACACGCAGTGGTACATCCCCGCATCTTTCGTGTTCCAGTATGCGCCCGTGAAGGCGCACTCGGTACCCGCCTCGCGGGTCACGTGATACTGCTCCGGTGTCAGCTTCTGCTTCCACTCGGCTTCCGTCTTGGTAACCTTCTCTGCAATCTTCTCAGCCATGAATCAGCTCCATTCCTAGTGATTTATTTTGACAATGATTGGATGTTCGGGGGTGCGAAAAGTGGCATAACGCGTCAGCGTGCAACGGCCATCATCTCTCTTCAACATCCTCCCCTACCTTGCGGTACTTTCCCCGGAAGAACAGCAGCGGGTCGCCGTCGCGCACCACCACGTCTTCTACTTCCGCAATGAAGATGGTGTGATCGCCGGCCTCCTCGGCCGAGTGCAGGCGGCATTCCAGGTAGGCCAGCGACCCATGAAGCATCGGGGTCCCGTGTTTGGTGCGGTCAAAGCGTGCACCGGCTTCGGTTTCGGCATGCTCGTGACTGCGATCCGGGCGCGCGTAGTACTCCGAAATTGTTCGCTGGTCCTCGCCCAGCACATTGATGCCGAAGCGCTTCTTGGCATGGAGATGCGCATGGGTGCGCGTGTTATGGTCTACGCAGACCAGCACCAGCAGGGGATCGAGTGAGACCGAGGCAAATGCGTTGGCGGTCATGCCGTGCACTTCACCTTCGAGGTCGACCGTAATGATGGTTACGCCGGTGGCGAAGCATCCCATGGCTTTGCGAAATTCGGAAGGATTCAAGGTCATACGCATCGTGGAAACGTCGTTGCTGCTTGCAACGTCTCTCACTCATCGTTGGTGGCGCCGCCGGCAAAGACCTACCAAGCTACGTCTCTACAAGCGTTGCGGCAACCGCCTACATTACCACGCTCTGCCGTTGTATCATTCGATTCAACCGTGGCCTTGACCTCAATTACGGCCGTCGCGCCTTTGCGCCGGGGAGCACCGATCTCACGCGAAGTGGCCCTGGGGCTGATTCGGTGCGGTGACGACAAGCTGCCTGAACTTCTGGCCGCCGCGCGGGCAGCCAAAGAGCGCTTCAAGCCCGGAGTCATTACCTACTCGCGGAAGGTATTCATTCCGCTCACCAATCTGTGCCGCGACTACTGCGGATATTGCACGTTCCGCCGCGATCCCAGCGATCCGGGCGCGCACACCATGACGGGTGACGAAGTCCTGGCCGTCGCCCGGGCGGGCGAAAAGCTGGGATGCACCGAGGCGCTGTTTAGTCTCGGAGACAAGCCGGAGTTGCTGTTTCCTGAAATGCGCGAGACGTTGCGCCGCCTCGGCTACAAGTCCACGCTGCACTATCTCGAAGCCATGTGCGAACTCGTGCTGCGCGAGACCACTTTACTGCCGCACCCGAATCCCGGCCTGCTCAGTGCCGAGTGGGTCGCTCGCCTGGCGGCCGTTTCCCCTAGCATGGGCCTCATGCTTGAGACCACCAACGCCGCACTGCTTGCCTCCGGTGCGGCCCACGATAACGCTCCCGACAAGGTTCCGGCCAAACGCTTGCGAACGATCGCAGACGCAGGAAAACAGGGCGTTCCCTTCACGACCGGCCTTCTGGTTGGCATTGGGGAATCGTCCGAGGACCGGGTCGACACGCTGCTGGCGATTCGCGACTTACACGAACGCTATGGCCATATCCAGGAAGTGATCGTGCAGAATTTCCGCGTCAAGCCGGCTATTCCGATGTCCCGCTGGCCCGAGCCGTCGCACGGCGAAATGCTGCGGGCGGTGGCGGTAGCTCGATTGTTACTCCCCGACATGAATATTCAGGCTCCACCCAATCTGTCCGCACCTTACTATGAGGACTTGGTAGATGCCGGCATCAACGATTGGGGAGGAATTTCGCCACTGACGCCCGACTACATTAATCCGGAGAAGCCCTGGCCACATCTGGAGCAGCTTCGTCTGCGCACCGAGGCTAAGGGATTGGCATTGCGCCAGCGCCTGCCCGTGTATCCGGAGTTTCTGCCTGCGCTACCGGCGGCGCCTGGACTGTTGTCGGAGAGATTGCGCGCCGCCGCTGATGATCACGGCCTGGCCAGAATGAGGGCGGCGTGATCTGCGTTCTCAGCGGGGGCACGGGCGGAGCGAAATTTGTCGACGGGCTGCGGCAGGTCATGCCCCCCGAAGAGATCACGATCGTCGTCAACACAGGCGACGACCTGCTGTGGTGGGGGCTTTACGTCTCGCCCGATATCGACTCGATCACCTACGTGCTTTCCGGCATGCTCAGCCGCGAGCGCGGATGGGGAGTGAAGGGCGACACATTCCTTTGTCTACAAGCCATGGGACAACTCGGCGAGCCCACGTGGTTTCACACCGGCGACCGCGACCTTGCCGTGCATCTGCTGCGCTCGCGCCTGCTGGCTGAGGGCAAGACGCTGTCGGAGGCGACGTCGATCGTCTGCGGCAAGCTGGGAGTGCGAGCGCGCATTCTGCCCATGAGCAACTCTCGCGTCGAAACCCGCGTGGACACGCCCATTGGCGAATTGAGCTTTGAAGAATATTTCGTCCAGCGCTGGTACCAGGACCCAGTCAACTCGGTGCGCTTCGCCGGAGCTTCGGACGCGGAACCTGCACCCGGTGTGATTGAGGCGATCACTTCCGCCGACGCCGTTTTGATTGCGCCCAGCAACCCGGTGACTAGCATTGGCCCGATCCTGGCCGTTCCCGGAATTCGCGATGCCCTGGTGCGGGCTCGCGGCAAGGTTGCCGCGATCAGCCCCATCGTGGGCAACGCTCCGGTCGCGGGGCCGGCGGGAATTCTCATGGTGGCACAAGGGCTGCCGAGCTCGATTGCCGGGGTCGCGCAAGCCTATGAAGATTTTCTCGACGTCCTGATCTGCGATACACGGGATGCCCGAGCAGCAGATGCGATCCGCAAAGGCGGCTTGCGCGTTCAGTGTACCCAGACGATCATGCGCAGCTTCGACGACAAGGCGGCACTGGCCCGGGAAGTGCTAACCTTCGCCGCCGGCAGCCTGCTCAAGGACGAGCCCACTGCCGACGGCACCTATCGGCGGTTCGAGCAGCCGTGATCCTGGTCCCCGTCAAGAATCTTTCGGCGGCGAAACAGCGCCTGGCGGCCGTTTTGGATCAACCGTCCCGCACAAAGCTGGCGCAGGCCATGCTGCACGACGTGTTGACCGCTCTCTATGGATGGAAAAACCGACCAGCGGTTGCGGTGGTCACCAGCGATGCCTACGCAGTGAGGTTAGCGACGGAGTACGGATTCGACATCATCGCCGACCCCGACAATCCCGGAGAAACCGGCGCGATCGAGATGGCCACGCGCGTATGTGTGGAACGCGGCGTGGACAGCACGTTAATCATTCCGGCCGACATTCCCCTGATTCAGGTCTGGGAACTGGAAGAAATCATGGAGAAGGCACCGGTCGCAGGGAGCGTGCTTGTCCCGGCTGCCGACGGACGCGGCACCAACGCCGCATTTCGGCGCCCGGCGGATCTGTTCCCGCTGCGCTTCGGCAACGACAGTTTCAAACCGCACCACGCCGCGGCGCAGGCGACCGGCAAGCCTTCGGTCGTTCTGAATCTGCCGGGCATTGCGGTCGACGTCGACAACCCTGAAGACCTGGAACAGATGATTTCGCTCCCGGGCGACACCCGTGCCCAAAAGCTCGCGCGCGGATTTGCATCGTAGAGACATTGCTCGCAGCGTCTTCCTTCACAGGCTGGACAGGTAACATGTAGCTCATGAAGAAGGTGAGGAGCTCCAAAACGGAATCACCCGCCAGCCGGCGAGAGGAACTGCCATCGGCGTCGCTGGGCCAGCTTCACCTCATCCCTATCCTGCTTGCAGATGAGGTCCAGCCAGGGGATTCGCTGGCGGACAAACTGCTCGAAGCCCTCCGCCGGCGGCGCCTCAAGGTCCAATCCGGGGACATCCTCGTCGTCAAACACAAAATCGTTTCCAAATCGGAAGGCCGCGTGGTTGACCTTGCCACCATCGCGCCTTCGGCCGAATCCGTCGCGTGGGCCAAGCAATATGGGCTCGACGCGCGCGTGATCGAACTTGCCGTGCGGGAGAGTAGCTCTGTCATTCGCCGTAGGAATGGAGTTCTAATTACCGAGACACGCCAGGGCTTTCTCTGCGCCAACAGCGGTGTTGACGTTTCCAACGTAAACGGCGGCGGGCATGCGCTGCTGCTCCCGGAAGATGCTGACCGCTCGGCTGCCAGTCTTCGCCGCAAACTCAAACAACGCACTGGCTTCGCCATTCCCGTCATCATTACCGACAGCTTCGGGCGTCCGTGGCGCGAGGGGCTGACGGAGTTTGCCATCGGTATCGCGGGCATGAAACCGCTGCGCGACGACCGCGGCCGCCGCGATCCCCATGGCTACAAGCTGCGCGCCAGCGTTGAAGCCGTGGCCGACGAACTGGCGTGCGCGGCGGGCCTGGTTTGCGGCAAGCTGAATCGCGCACCGGCCTGCATTGTTCGCGGATTTCGCTATGAAGCTGGCGCGGGACGGGTTCGCGAGTTGCTGCGTCCGCCGTCGACCGACCTTTTCCGCTAGATTCCGCTACACTGTACGGATATTGCTTGCGAGGTCCTGCCGGCGGCGGCAGAGACGTAGCAAGCTACGTCTCTGCGGGGTGGATCATGGCTCGCGAATTGGCTTCCTCGGAACTCCAGGACTTCTCCTCGCTCGACTGGCTCGAGATTGCTTCCGGTTTGACTCCACCGGTACGGGCATCGCTCGAGAAGATTCTCGAAACCCAGAACGGGGCCGAGTTGTCGCTCGAGGAGTCGTACTCGCTCGCGAACGCGGAAGGGGACGACCTGCTCGGTTTGCTGGTGGCCGCGAACACGCTCCGCTCCGAGCTTGCCGGGAACATCGTCACTTACGTGGTCAACCGCAACATCAATTTCACCAACATTTGTTTCGTCGGATGCAAGTTCTGCGCCTTCAGCCGCGGGCCGCGCGAGGCCGATACTTACTTCCTCAGTCCGGAACAAGTCGGGCAGAAAGCGCTGGAAGCCTGGCAACTGGGCGCGACCGAAGTGTGCGTCCAGGGCGGGCTCCCGCGCGACCTCCCGAAGTTTTATTACCGCGACATTCTGCGCGCCGTGAAAAAGGTCACTCCCCGGATGCACATTCATGCCTTTTCCCCGATGGAAATTGTGTATGGCGTCGAACTGACGGGCATGGCGCTCGCCGACTATCTGACCATGTTGCGCGACAATGGTCTCGGCACACTGCCCGGAACTGCCGCAGAAATTCTGGACGATGAGATTCGACACATCCTCTCGGCCAACAAGCTTTCGACAGCGCAATGGGTCGAAGTCATCGCTACGGCGCACCGCTGCGGCATTCGCACCACTTCAACGCTCATGTATGGCCATACGGAGACTCCGGCCCACTGGGTGCGGCAGATGCTGCTTCTCCGCGACCTGCAATCGGAAACTGGAGGCTTCACCGAATTCGTCCCGCTCGGCTTCGTGCATCAAAACACGTTGCTCTTCCACCAGGGATTGGCGCGCAACGGCCCATCATTGGCGGAGCATCTCAAGGTTCACGCGCTGGCGCGGGTGCTGCTCGCCGGCTCCATCAACAATATTCAGGTATCGTGGGTGAAGTTGAACCGGCGGCTGTCGCAACTCTGCCTGCATGCCGGCGCAAACGATTACGGCGGTACGCTGATGGAAGAAAACATTTCGCGCGAGGCGGGCGCGACTGCTGGCCAGTACACCAGCCCCGAAGATTTTCAGGCGCTGATCCTGGAGATGGGACGCATTCCCGCCGAGCGCAACACAACCTATTCGCGTATTCACATCAAGCTTGCCTTAGACGAGTTCACCGCCGAACAGGCGTGGGAGGCCGAGTTCGCATGAGCGCCGGCTCTGCGGACCCCGCCCCGGTGCGCCCGATTGCCATCATTGGCGGCACCGGTCCGGCGGGCATGGGACTCGGGCTGCGCTGGGCACGCGCCGGGGAAACCGTCATCATCGGGTCACGGGATGAGCAGCGCGCCCGACAGGCGGCCGGGGCCATTCAGCAGAGAGTGGGGGGCCAGGCGAACGTCTCCGGCATGGAAAACGGTCACGCCTGCGCCGCCGCCGACATCCTGATGTTGACCGTCCCGTTCGAGAGTCAGGCTTCCGTGCTCCGGCAACTCAAGCCGGCAATCACCGCCGGCAGCATCCTCATCGATGCAACGGTGCCGCTTGCGGCCGGAGTCGGTGGGCGCGCCTCCCGCACGCTGGGCGTCTGGCAGGGTTCGGCTGCTCAGCAGGCCGCTGAACTCGTGCCTGACGAAGTGAGCGTGGTGGCGGCCTTTCACAATGTTTCCGCCGAACTGCTGGGCGGAGACGAACCCCTCGACTGTGATGTGATTGTTTGCAGCGACGATCGTGATGCCGCGCAACTCACGCGCGACCTGGCCCTGAAGATACCGGGCGTCCGCGCCGTCGACGGCGGCAAACTCGAGAACGCCCGCATCGTCGAACAAATCACCGCCCTGCTGATCGGGATCAATATTCGCCACAAAGGCCGCGCCGGAATTCGGATCACCGGCTTGCCTCCGTCGGCGTACCGCTGACGCTGCCTCTTAAACTCGAATTCAGGCATTCCGGCCCAGGACTATAATGGCACGCACACATGGCGCTGACCTCTGGCACGAAGCTTGGGCAATATGAAATCCTCTCGCCCCTTGGAGCCGGCAGCATGGGCGAGGTGTATCGGGCACGCGATCCCCGTCTGGGCCGCGAGGTCGCGATTAAGGTCCTGCCGGAACTAGTTTTCTTGGAACCGCAGCGCCTGCTCCGTTTCGAGGCAGAGGCGCGAGCCGCGGCGGCGCTGAATCATCCCAACATCCTGGCCGTTTACCAGATGGGAACATACCTGGGTGTTCCATACATGGTGACGGAACTGCTGGAAGGCAAGACCCTGACCGAGACCATCCGGCGCGGTCCATTGCCGTTGCGCAGAGCGATTGACTACGCAGTGCAGATCGCACAGGGGCTTGCTGCGGCGCACGAAAAAGGGATTGTCCACCGCGACCTGAAGCCGGATAACCTGTTCGTCACCAAAGATGGGCGGATCAAGGTTCTGGACTTTGGCCTGGCCAAGCTTATTGAGCCGAAAGAATCGGTAACGACTCAGGCGCCCACGATCACCCTACCGGGCGTGGCCATGGGGACCGTGGGCTACATGTCGCCCGAACAGGTGCGAGGACTGACGATCGACCACCGTTCCGACATTTTCGCCCTGGGCGCCATCCTCTACGAGATGGTGATGGGGAAGGCGACGTTCCAGAAGCCGACCTCGGCCGACACCATCAGCGCGATCCTGAACGAAGAACCTGCGCCAATTTCTCAGCTTGCGCCCGACACGCCTGTGGGTCTGGAGAGAGTGGTGAGCCGGTGTCTGGAAAAAAACGCGGAGCAGCGGTTTCAGTCTGCGTCCGATCTGGCGTTCGCTCTGCAAGCGTTATCCGATCCAGCGACATCGTCGCCGACCGGCGCTCAGGAGATTCGGAGAGACAAAGACGAGGGCCACGGCTTGAGAATTGCGCCAGCCGCGATAGCGCTGCTGGCTGTGATCTGCGCTGCGGTCATCCTCCATTTTTGGATGCAGCCGGCCGCCGTGCCCAAAGTCGCGAATTACGTTCAGCTTACGCACGACGGTCAGCAGAAGTCGCTCATCGCGACGGACGGCGCAAGGATCTATCTGGACTTGGGAGAAGGAAGGGCGGGAAGCTTCGCCTCCCATGGCATCGCCGAGATGTCGGTCTCAGGTGGCGAACCGAGAAAGCTTTCGCTTGCGCCATCTCCGAACATGGTTCCCGTCGACCTGTCCGCGGACAGCTCCGAACTCCTGGTCGTGGACGGCCAGGGAGCGCCTCCGAAGGGGCCGCTGTGGAGTTTGCCAATCCTGGGAGGCTCTCCCCGTCGCCTTGCGGACGCGGTCGGAGAATCCGCCGCCTGGTCTCCCGATGGCAAGAGCCTGGTCTACACCAGCCTGGGCGAAGTGTTCCTTGCGAAGGCGGACGGGACGCAGTCCCGCAAGCTGCTTGGCGTCAAGGGCGACATCCTGAATGTTGTGTGGGCGCCCGACGGCGGCCACTTGCGATTTGATTCTTCAGAAACTGCCGGCACCGTCGGGCGGCAGCTGGTATGGGAAGCGTCCGCGGACGGTACGGGTTTGCATCGCTTGCTCGAAGGCTGGCGCGAGCCGCCAGACGAATGCTGCGGCCGATGGACTGCCGACGGGAAGTATTTCGTATTCCAGTCGGGAGGTCAGATCTGGGCTCTTCCAAAAACCCCGGGCTTTCTTCATTCGGAATCGAGCCCCATCCTCCTGACGTCGAGCCCGCTGACCTTATCCTCGCCGCTTCCTAGCAAGAACGGCAAGAAACTGTTCATGATTGGCCAGACCTACCGGGGCGAGCTTACGCGTTACGATTCAAAATCCGGCCAGTTTGCGCCCTTTCTCGGCGGTATCTCAGCGGAATATGTTGCCTTTTCCCAAGACGGCCGGTGGGTGAGCTACGTTTCGTATCGCGAGGGCACTCTGTGGCGAAGCAAGTTAGACGGGAGCGAGCGCCTGCAACTCACCTATCCCCCCATGTATCCCGTGCTGCCGCGCTGGTCGCCTGACGGAAAGGAGATTGTCTTCTTCGAATTCGCGTTGAGCGGAGACAAGCCGGCCAGAATCTATGAAGTTTCGCCCGACGGAGGAAGTCCGCGACAACTGCTCCCGGACGATCACAGTCAGCAACTCGATCCCAACTGGTCGCCGGATGGGAGCAAGATCATCTTCGCGGGCGAATCCAACGATCCGACGTCGGCGATCCACATTCTGGAGGTAACGAGCCGCAAAATCTCCGACCTGCCCGGCTCGCAAGGACTTTATTCACCGCGATGGTCGCCCGATGGGCGATACATTTCCGCATTTTCTGCGGACTCGAAAACTCTGCTACTGTTTGACTTCCAGACCCAGAAATGGACTGACCTTGCCACTGGGTCCCTGAGTTGGCTGAACTGGTCGCATGACGGACAGTACGTCTACGTCCTGGATTTCATGGGGAAGAATGCGGTGGTCAAGATTCGCGTCAGCGACCACAAAATCGGGCAGGTAGTCGACTTGAACAATTTCGTGACTACCGGACGATACGGCGGGTGTCTGGCTCTAACGCCCGACGATTCGCTTCTGCTGCTTCGCGACACCGGAAGTCAGGATGTTTACTCGGTAGATTGGCAAGCGCAGTAAGCGGTTCTGGGCTAAAAGCCGCTGCTACTGGTGGCCCAACGGCGTGTTCATTTCTTCCGCCGGTTCGCCGCCGGCCATGGCTTGCGCCACGATCAACTGCCGGGCCTCGGCGCGAATCTTCGGCAATTGCATGCCGAACCACCAGGCGCCGGCAAGCGAAGCCAGACCACCGAGGGCCACAGTCAACGGCGCACCCAGTCGGTCCGACAACGCGCCGCCGAGGAGCGCTCCCACCGGAGCCATGCCCATGAACATCATCGAATACAGCGCCATGGCGCGCCCACGCAGGGCGTCGGGCACCATGACCTGGATCAGCGTGTTCGACGATGCCATCTGCAGCATGATGAAATATCCCACCGGCAGCAGCAGCAGCACGGAGAGCCAGAATGATTTTGAAAACGCAAAGAGGATCAGGCTCAGGCCAAACCCGCCGCAACAGACCGCAATCCACCTCCCTAGGCCTTTAACGCCGGAGCGCACCGCCAAGGTGAGCGCTCCCAGCAACGCGCCAACGCCGGTGGCGCCCATGAGAATGCCCAGTCGCACCGCACCCAGGTCGTGCGATCCGATCAGCGAGGCGAATTCCTGACCGCCGTTTTGCAGAATCTTGTCGGCGAATATCGGCATCAGCACCACGTAGGGCATTCCCGTGACGCTCACCAGGCCCAATAACAAAAGCAACGTGCGAATGGGAGCAGTGTGCCGCACGAATTGAAACCCCTCGATGATGTGTTCCCATGGCGAGGTCTGGGCCGATGCTCTCGCCGGGGCGTGCACATCCATCATCATCAAGCCAGCGATGACAGCTATGTAGCTTACCCCGTTAGCAAAAAAGCACCACCCTTCCCCCAGTCTTGCCACTAAGACTCCAGCCACGGCTGGGCCAATCACACGTGCGCCGTTGAACATCGAGGAATTCAGCGCAATCGCGTTCATTAAATCTTCTTTGCCCACCATGTCGACGAGGAAGGATTGGCGGCCGGGGATGTCGAAGGCATTCACCACGCCCAACAGAGCCGCCAGCACAAAGATGTGCCAGACGCGAACCGTGTGCGAGAGAGTGAGCGCGGCCAGCGCGAACGCCAGAATCATGGACGCTGTCTGCGTGCCAATCACAATGCGCTGGCGGTTGCCGCGGTCGGCGGTGATTCCGCCGAGGGGAGCGATAAGAAAGACCGGGATCTGGCTGGCGAATCCGACCGATCCGAGCAGCAGTCCCGATCCGGTCAGGCGGTACACGAGCCAGGATTGCGCGACGGTTTGCATCCAGGTGCCGATCAACGAAATCAGTTGGCCACTGAAAAAAAGCTGGAAATTGCGATGCCGCAGCGCGCGCCCGGCGGCCTGCCAACGCAATCCGCGACTCTCGGGTTCGGCCGCAGAATTGTCCTGCAGAGTTTTCGAATCAGCCACGCTGGGTTTCCTGGATGACGCTGCGCGTCCTTAGACCACTATATCTGACCCCGCGCAGAGGCTGGAACGGCGGTTACGGATCCCGGTTTTCTACTGGTTCGTTCCTGGGGAGGCGGCGAGCCTTCGCTCTCCGCGACTCTGCAAGTGCAAGGCTTTGACTAATTTGGGAATGATTCTGGCGCCGTAACGAATTTATAACTTTCCCTTCCGCCCGCCGTAAGTTAAAGTAGTCGTTGCGCTCCCCCCGGCGACTCCGTACCTAAGGACGTGTAAAACTATGACCACTCCTTCAGTTGGGGTTGAACGCCGTGTTGGACAAAGGTTTCCCTACCTTCTTTCGGTTTCTTTCCGCGAGCCCGCGACCGGTGTAGAGGGGCTCGGCTTCACGCAAGACCTGAGCTCACGTGGGGCGTTCTTCCTTAGTGACGCGCCGTTGCACGAAGGCGCCGAAATCGAGCTCACCTTGAAGATGCCCTCCGAGATCACGTTGGGAGAGAGCATGCGCGTGCGCTGCCGGGGCCGCATTCTTCGGATCGTCAGGCCCGCCGGCAGGCCGAGCCCGGATTCGTTGAACAAGACTTGCGCCGAGACCAAGATTGGCGTCGCGGTTCGTCTCGAAGGCTACGAATACTTGCCGGAAACTGAACCTGTGTCCGGCTTCGCGAGGGTTTCAACGCTTCACCCAAGCGACGACACGGAAGAACCACTGGCCAGCCGCTGATCGCCTTCCAACTGCTTCGGGCTAGCTGAGAGACGGGCCATCACGCGGCTGGCACGGCTGGCAAGGAGATCTTTGCAAGCTTACCGTCTTGGCATACAATGTTCCGTAACCGAAGTGACTGCCTTAAGTTGTTTCTTTAGTTCGTTGCATTCCCACAGCGCGTCTGAAATGCAGCACACGTGTGCAGAGTGCACCGGCAGATGGCTCCGTGGTGCGGCTGCTGTCCGTTACTTAGGTCACTTGGCGAGGGTCAGGCTCTCTTTCTAACATGCAGACACCGAGAGAAATCAGCGAGAACCGCGCTATGCATGGGATCGCCGTCGCCCTCCTGACCGAGGACCGGGAACACTTATCCGCGCTCGAAACCCGCCTGGAGGCTACGCGATTGGGAAGGGTTGTGTTCAGCCATCTCGGATTTCCGGCGGGGCCAACCGATTCGATCTTGCGACAGCTTCAAGATTCGCGCGCGGAAGTAGTGATCGTCGACATTCCTGCGCAGAACGCGCAAAGAGCAATCCGCACTATCGAACTGATTCGAGCCACCACACTGCAGATCACCATTTTCGCCAACGGTGAACTGACACAGCCCGCCAACATTGTAAATAGCATGCGGGCCGGCGCCGGAGAGTATCTCGATCACTCTGCCGGCTCGGAGGCTTTGCTCGAAGCTCTCACGCGTTTCAGCACGACGCTCACGCGCGCTCCAGGAACGGGCGGGAAAGCCCGAGTGCTTACTTTTCTCAGCGCCAAAGGCGGGGCGGGCTGCACCACCACTGCCGTCAATACGGCCGTGGCGCTGCAGCAGGCGCATGGCGATGTGGTTCTAGTCGACTTCGCCCCCATCGGTCATGCTTCCCTTCATCTCAATCTGAGGCCGCAATTCGGCGTGCTGGACGCGCTGCAGAACTTGCACCGCCTCGACGTCTCCTTGCTCGACGGCTTGATGACACCCACCAAGGAAGGCTTGCATCTTCTCGCCGGATCGCAGCAGCCTTATCCTACTGAACCGGCGCCGGGTGAACTGGCTCGTCTGTTTGATCTGCTGGTGAACCACTATCGCTTCGTGGTCGTCGATGCGTCCAGCCGGCTTGACGCAACCACGCGCATGCTTTCCGACCTCTCCAATGCCCTGCTGGTCGTGGCCCAGACCGACGTGGTTTCCCTGTGGAGTGCGGGACGCATCCATACCTTCCTGGAAGAAGGCTCAGGTCGCGACCGTCTGCGCATCATCTTGAATCGCTACAAGAAGATTCCAGGTTTCACCGACGCGGACGTGGAGCAAGTGACCAACTGCAAAGTTCTGGGGAAGTTGCCCAACGCGTTCCATTCAGTCTCGCCTGCGATTGATCACGGCACGCCCGTGGTTCTGCAAGAAAGCCTCGAGATCAGCCGTGCCTTCCGTTCCCTGGCCGAGATTCTGGCCGCAGCAGCTTCGAATTCCGAGGGTGGTCCCGATCTAGTCTACGGCCAGGAAAAGACGGCGACCAAGAAGGCCGCTGGCGGACGCCTGAATCTGTCTCCCATCCGAGCCGGGCAGTAACTCAGTACCAAGTTCCGAGTACCGAATACCGAGAAATTCCTCTAAATCTCAATATTTTCTATCGAGGACCGCTTCGCAGTTGCTTTACGCCAGAGGATTTGTCATCCCCCAGCGAGGGCCTGGTTTCTGTTTGCGCCAGCCTTTCGGTGTGGAGTCAGGCAGAAACCGAGATTCCTCGCTTCGCTCGGGATGACACCGAGGTTCAGTGCGCGCAAGATATGACAATGGACTAGTTTCTGTCTAGCTGAGCGCTTCTGAACCGGGGCACACTCTTTCCGGGCTGGTACCCGGTGCTACTTACTGTCTGGTGGCTGGGGTCGGGGAGGCGTCCTGAGGAAATATCTTGAAGGCCACTTCCTGGGCGTGGGAGCTCACTTTCTTATTCACATCCGTGGAACTCTCGGTGAGCGAGCCTTTGAGGACGTAGTAAGCCTCGTCCCCAGGATTCTTCCCTTCGCCCCGCTCAATCGTCCCTTTGAAGTCGAATGATACGCCATGCACAATTTCCGTCGTGAAGCTTAACTTGTTGCCATCGAGTTTGCCGCTTTTGAAGAACTGATCCAGGAATGCACCCTTGTCACTCTCTCCGTCGCCATAGCGCGAAACGAAGCCGGTAACCCGGCCTTCATCTTCAACGGTCACTTGAACAAATTCGCCTTCCTTCCGGAAGGTGTACATCCCGGAGTAGGCTCGCCCGTCTTTGGCGTCCTTTTGCGGCGCAGCTTGCTCGCTGGATGTGGTGGTCCCGGGCTTAGCGTCTTGTCCTGCGGCGGTCAGAGCCAGACCCGCAGCGCAGAGCGCGAGGATCACGAGCGAGACGAAGATAACAACAAGTCTGTGCATTGTTTCACCTGCCCCGTAACAATCGTACTCCAGCAGCGAGCCGAAAGCCTACGCGTTCCCCAGGCTGGCAAAAATTGCGGCAGAAAGATGTCCTTCCAGGTACCCCAAAGCTGCCCTGGCCATCTACCATATGGAGATGCTCGAACTCCTGGAGCTCCGCCGCCCGATCGCGCAGACCGTGCCGGATCCCCAGCTTCTGGTCGAGTTGCCGTCGTGGCCTCGGGTGTTTTTCGGAAACCTGCGCGATCTGGTCTCTCCACGCCCACTGCCGGAACTTGAGCTGCGTTCCGCCCCGGCGCCTTTCTGGCCCGACGTCTTCGTGAAGCGCGGACTGCCCTGGTTCAGCTTTCTTGAGTCCTGCGCCTACCACCTTATCGCCAGCGCGCTGGTGGTCGCACTGACCCGCTTTCTGGCGCTGCAGCCTCATGTGGTTCCACAACCGAAATTCGATCACCACCAGGTCATTTACTACGAGCCTTCGGAATACTTGCCTCCGATTGACACGCGAAGTCAGCCGGAGGCCAAGCCTGCGAAGGCGGATGCGGAGTTCGCCCGCCAACCCATCATCTCGCTTCCTCATGAGGCCGACAACCGCTCCCAGACCATCGTGACTCCGCCCAACATCAAACTGAAACACGATGTTGCCATGCCTAACATTGTGGCCTGGTCGGACAACATGGCGACGCCGCGCTTGGCGATCCCGCCCGCCCCAATGACTCCGGCGGCTGAACTTACGCGACTCGCGCCGCAGATTGAAAATTCGGTGGTTGCCCCACCGCCCGATGCAGCCCACATTTCGCACCGCTCGAACCAGCCGAGTTTGCAGGCGACGGTAGTAGCTCCTCCCCCGGACCTGCGCAGCTCGCGGCAAGCCGCCACTTTTGAGGCTCCACAGGCGGCTGTGGTCGCGCCTCCCCCTGCCGTCGTAAGTGCTCCCACCCGCCAGCTTGGAGAGTTGAATATCGGCCGCAGTAACGTCATCGCGCCCGCTCCCCAGTTGCCTGTCGCCGAACAGCGGGCGGTTCCTGGAGGGAGATCCACCGTGGTCGCGGGCATGGCGCCGCAGGTGGTTCCTCCGCCTCCGTCGGTTTCGGCCTCGGGATCGGTCGGGCAGTTTGGCTCTACCGGCCGCGTGATCGCGTTGAACCTGCATCCCGCGGTGGGCGCGCCGCCTGTGCCGCCGTCGGGCAACCGCCGGGGCGCGTTTGCGGCCACCCCCGAAGGGCATGGTGGAGCGTCTGGCTCTGCCGGGTCATCCTCCGGCAATTCGGCAGAAAATGGAAACGGATCGAAGGGGAAAGGGAACAGTGATCTGCCCGCGGGACTTTATGTTGGGATCCCGGCGGCGTCCGCAAAGACGTCTCCCGTGGCCGGTGATCCGGCCGCCAGCAAGGCAGCGACGGGAGCATCCACTCCGAGTCCCGCGAGCGTCCCCGCGCCGCGCGTAACCAGTGTTCCGGAGCGGACCATGTCGCCCGATACCACTTCGAAATTGTCAGAAGCGGAACGCGTCGTCTTTAACGGTCGCAGGTTTTACTCCCTCACCATGAACATGCCGAACCTGAATTCGGCGGGCGGCAGTTGGGTCATTCGTTTCGCCGAGCTTAAACAGGACCCAAAGGCACCGTCCGCAGACCTCACACAGCCCGTAGCCACGCGGAAAGTGGACCCTGGCTATCCGACGCAGTTGATCCGCGAAAACGTCGCAGGCACGATCATTCTCTTTGCGATCATTCACGCTGACGGCACCGTCGGCAACGTGCTTGTCCTGCGCGGCGTCGACAACCGCCTCGACAAGTTCGCCTGCGATGCGGTGGCGCAGTGGAAGTTCCAGCCCGCGACCAAGGATGGCACCCCTATCGACGTCGAGGCGACGTTCCAGATTCCGTTCCGCCCCCCGCGGACCTTCTAGCCGTAGAGACGCAGTTTGCCAGGTCTTGCCGGCAACATCACGCATGATGGTGAGAGAGACGTTGTAAGCAACGTCTCTAGGAAAAAGGCGCGGTGGAGCCGATCCACTCCGACTAGCCGCTTGCGCCCTTGCGTCTTTCCAGTGCTGCGTAAATGACCGGATCGGTGCAGACCTCGTAGTACAAACGTTCGGTCCAACCCTTTACGGAGAAGTCGGCGGCATCGATGCGCGGAATGCGGCTCTCGCGCACCACGATTTTACGGAAGATGTCCCGGTCAATCGGCACGGTGGCAGTGAACAGCTTGTGTTCGCCTTTGTCGGACGACGCCAGTTGTGGCGGCAGCCGCACTTTCAGCGGTTCCAGCGTGATCTCCTGCTGCAGCTTGCGGAAGGCGGTTTCGTTCATTCGAATCCCGCTCAGGTTGAAACTCAGGGTCACATCTTCGGGATTGCCCTCGGCGTCCACATCCGCTGCCTGAAAGGCGTATACGTGGAACGGCCCGGCCTGCGGTTCCATCACTTTGCGGGCCCGCTTGTTACAGGCGGATAACCGATCGCTCTCGTTCAGCGCCTCGGAAATCATGATCTGATGCTCGCCGTCCATCAGATACAGAGGCGCCGAGTCCTGCAGCGTAATGCCCACGCCCAGTTCCAGTTGGGGCATACCCGAGCGCTGCATGAGTTCGTTGTACCCACGCACGATCTCGATGATTTCTCGCGCCAGCACGCACATGCGGCTGACCGCCAGCCCCGGCTCGCCTTCGCGCTCGAGAATCGCCAGAATGATGGCGTCGCCCTCGAGAAAAACTTTCTGGGCCCCATATTTCTCCAGCAGCTTGTTGACCGGATCATAGAAATTCAGGCTGAAGTACGAGGCTGGATTCAACCCCTTCTCCATCATGGTTCTGGTCAACCGGGTCGAATCGCGCACATCCGCCTTGAGCACTACATGGCGCAGCACTCGATCCGAATCGCCTTCCTCTTGTTCTTCAGGAAGCAGGAATTCATAAAGCGTGCCGTTCACTTTCGAGAGTTGCTGCAGGCGTTGGTTGGGCACTAGGTTGACGGAATCCAGGGCGCCGTTCAA
Organism: Candidatus Sulfotelmatobacter sp.; assembly: GCA_035511455.1. Classification (GTDB taxonomy): domain Bacteria; phylum Acidobacteriota; class Terriglobia; order Terriglobales; family Acidobacteriaceae; genus Sulfotelmatobacter. The sequence continues at coordinate 20,589 of DATKFH010000013.1, forward strand.
GACTTCCAGCCGCCGTAAATCGCGGTGATAGTGGAAGAAATCTCCCAGAAACCGCGCCGCCACCTTGGCCCGTTCTGCCCCACGGCAGGCCGCGACTTTCGCGACTGCCGCATACAAACTCGTGGGCGAGAGCTTGCCGTGATCCTGAATCATGCGCTCCACTCGATCGCATTCGGTGCGGTCGATCAGGGCATTCTTCAGCTGCTGCGGATTGATGCGCGGTGCATACTCGCTCAGCAGCGGCACGACGTAATAAGATGCGATCACGTTTTCCATGACGTGCTCATCTTCGAGCCATCGCACCCAGGGGGCCAGCCGCTCCTGCTGCGCCATTCCCTCGTCTGAGTCTTCCGGCGTTCCCGTACCGACCAGGATGCGGGCGTTCTCGGGAACGTTCATCCAGGAGTCGAGCGTTTCGGCGCTCACTTCGTCGCCGTACAGCGAGCGCAAGAATCCGGAGGCCACATCGCGCATCCGGGTGTAACGGTCCGGATCGCGATCCCAGTTGCCAAGCATTACGTAGTGCTCGGCGCATAGGAAGTCGTCGCGCCCATCATCGGAAAACAGCAACCGGTTCACGAACAGCGGATAGGTGAAGTAGCTACCGCCGCCGGTCTCTTCGCCGAACAACGACCGGCGCGTGCGCGCCAGCGTGCTCTTCTCGATCTCGCGCAAGGTCTCAAAAATTTCCTGCCCGGTTTTGCGCAGGATGATTTTTTTCCGCACCTGGAACGTCGCCAGCCGCTCGCGATACTCATGGGCTTTTTGCTGGCGCATGTTGTCGTAGTTCTTCAGCAGCACGCGGCATCGCTCCAGCACCTGCGCAAACTGCAGGTTCATTTCGGTGCGCAGAAACTTTGTAACCGCCAGCCGGGCCAGCACGTCGACGGCAAGCTTGAATTCTTTCTTGGCACGATTCAAGGAACCGACCTGCAATTCGGTCAGCAGCGATCGCCATTCCGAAGGATCGTTCTTGGGCCGCGCCGCCTTGCCGGCGAGGTTCCTCATCCACGAGGGCCCTGCCATCGAAGACGGAGCCTCGGCGGCGAGTAACCCCTCTAATTCGCCTTGCCGCGCGATCAGGCGCGCGATCTGGGCCCGCACGACCTCGGCAAATCGTGGGCTCAGCAATACATCGTGGCGCAGGTTGTCCACGCCGACCGCGAGGCCTTCCAGCGAGACAAAGGGCGTGGAAGCGACCAGAGTCGGCGGCGCCGGCTTGTCTGGCGCTCCGCCTAAGCGAAAGATAGGAATTCTCGGCATCTCAGGCAGGATTCTCTTCGGAAGTTGCTGATTACAAACGTACATGTCGAGGCTAGCATGGGCGGAAGGGAGGCCCAAGTTACCTAGGTTACGGGCAATAACTCGTTTGGGGTCAGAGCGGGCTGAGAATCGTCTTTAACCTGCGAACCCGCAGCGGCTCCACCCCGGCGTGAGCCCTTTTGTTTGGTGCCACATATTGTGACCCAATATGAATCACGCTATCCGTCAACATCGGCGAGCTGCGTGATACGCGGCCGTCTCAAGGCCTGGCTGCGCGCAGGAAAAACTGGTGGAATTGCGCGAGCACCAGCGGGTGATCGGCCGCATCGTCCCGGCCCAGGGGCAAGCGGCTCCCGAGCATTGGCCTGACTTTTCAGGCCGCCGGCATAAGATTTTCGAGAAGCGAACTCTGTCGGGAGCCGACCTGCGGATCGAGGAGCGCGGCCGCTTTTGAGCATCTACGCCGATACCAGCTTGTTCGCCTCCCCATATTTGCCGGACCGCTACTCGGTGGAAGCCGAGCGGCGCATGGCATCAAAACCATGGGTGTGGCTCACTCCGCTCCACATCGCCGAATGGACCCATGCAATTGCCCAGCATGTTTTCCGCAAGGAGATCTCCGTGCGGGAGGCGGGCGTGGTACAGGCCGAGCTCGAACTTGATCGCGAAGCCGGATTGAGGCTGGAGATCGACTTACCGGAATCAGTCTGGGAAGCTGGCACGCACCTGGCGCGCCAGCACGGACCTAAGCTCGGCACTCGAACCCCGCACAGCATGGACGTCGCTGCGGCCCTCGAACTCGGAGCCAAGTCCTTCTGGACCTTTGACGACGGGCAAGCCAAACTCGCAATTGCCGAGGGCTTCACAACTTCCCGACGGTGTATGGTGGCGGCTACTGTTGGGTCTTGACTCGCGCCGCCTCAAACTCGTCCCCATGCTGCCATCCGATCAGCTTGGATAAACTCGCCGCTTCCCAGCCGAGCGCAAATCCGAACCGCGCCATGGCCGAGTCGCCCACAAAATCCATCTCAGGATGGTATTCGTCGCTCGGCTGGTGATAATGCTTCTCGACGTATTCGTGCTCCTGCTCAAGTCCCCAGGACTCCGAATGTCCCTTATATTTCATTCCTTCATTAATCGAGAAAGAAGGAATGCCGACGCGTGCCAGGCTGAAATGATCCGACCGGTAGAAATGCCCCGCCTCCGGACGCGCATCCGGACGGATCGCCAGCCGGAATTCCTTCGCTGTGGCCTCGACCTCGGGATAAAACGTAGTCCGCTCCGCTCCGGAGACTTCCACTTCCTCGGGCGCACCCAGCGGCTTCACGTCGTCGTAGTTCAGATCCAGAGTGATCTTTCCTGCCGGCAGCGGCGGATGCTTGCCCAGATATTCCGACCCCAGCAGTCCCTGCTCTTCCGCTGTAACCGCCGCAAACAGAATTGAGCGCCGGGGCCTCGCCGCCGCCGATCCGAAGGCACGCGCCAGCTCCAGCAGGATGCCGCAGCCAGTGGCGTTGTCGTTGGCGCCGTTGAAAATATTGTCGCCCGGCATATCGGGACGAATGCCGAAGTGATCGTAGTGCGCCGTGTACATCACCGCTTCATCAGCCACTTTTCGGTCAGACCCCGGCAGAATTGCCACTACGTTATTCGATTCGAAGTTCCGAACTTTGCTCACCACGTGGGCCTGGAGCTTCGCCCCCAAACTCACTGGGCGAAACTCGCGGGACTGCGCGTCCTGCATCATTTTTTCCAGGTTCATCCCCGAGGCCAGCGCCAGGCGGGTGGCGACGTCCTGATGAATCCATGACGCGACCTTCAGGGCTGGGCCCTCCACTTTCAGATACGACTTTTCTCCGGAGTTCGAGTTGCGGACCACTTCCCACGGATAACTCGCCATTTGGGTCTCATGCACCAGAATCACGCCCACCGCGCCCTTGCGCGCCGCCTGTTCGTACTTGTAGGTCCAGCGCCCGTAGTAGGTCAGCGCCTTGCCTTTGAAAAACTTGGGATCGTCCGACAGTGGCTCGTTGACCAGCATCAGCAGCACCTTGCCGCGTACGTCCACGCCTTTGTAGTCGTCCCAGTTATATTCGGGCGCTTCGATCCCGTAGCCGACGAAGACGATGTCGGCATCCACATCCGATTGCACCTGCTGGGTCTGGTCGAAGGCGACGTATTCGTCCAGGGGCTTGAGGTGCATGGTCTCGCCCCGCTTCGGCACGAGAGAGAAGTGCGTGTCGGGGAGGGTGGTAATGCCCACCAGGGGCACCTTTTGCATATACGTACCGTGATCGCCCGCGGGCCTCAGGCCGTACTCGGCAAACTGCGTTGCGATATATTCAGCGGCAATGTCGCCGCCCCGTTGGCCTGTGCCCCGGCCCTCCAGTAAATCATGCGACAGGTAGCGGACGTGCCAGCGAATGTGATCGGGAGTGATAGTCTCGAGCGCCACAAATGCGGCGCCGGGCAGCCGAACCGAAGGCGCCTTGGCGCCCTTGGCACCTCCCGCCGCTCCTTCAGCCCAACCCGGCAGGCTCAGGCATACCGCCAGACACGCGGAGATGATTCTCCTCAGGGCTTGCATCAACAGGTTTCTCCCCCAACCAAGTGCCAACGAAAATGCTTATTCTGAAAGTCTGGGTGAATTGTAAAGGACGCGAGCCTCTCCCAGTTACAAAGAACCTGGGACGGCGCCCGCACGACAGTGCAACGACCCTAAGACCACTCACCCGGACGGCCCTGTCCGGAGGTGTATCCCGTGCTCTCTGTGGTTTGCTTTTTCGCCGCCAGACTGGCAGCTAGTTCTTGGCCCCTCAACCAGCGCGAAAATCCCGGACGTCTTCGCCGGGCTTGAACACCGCGGCGGGCGCGGCTTTCCCGGCTTCCGCCATTTTGCGGTTGACCTGATCGAAATCGGCCTTCACCCATCCGACGCTTGAGATCTCAATCTCGCCATCCGGCGCGACCCAGAACAACGTGGGCACGTTGGTCAGCCCGTACGCATTCGAGGCCGGGTAGGAGCGCGTGTCGTCGAGCAACACCGGGAAAGTCACGCCGAATTCTTTGACGAAGGCGGCAGTATCCCTGGCGTCGTTCTGCGAAACGCCGACCAGCGCAACTCCCTTTTGGCCGTAGGCCTTGTGCAGCCTCTCGAGGAAGGGGAAGGCATACTGGCAGGTCGGACACGACACTTTGAAAAATGCCAGCACCACCGGCCCGCGAGCCAGTTCGTCGCTCAATGAGAAACGCTTCCCGTCCATCGTCTTCAACTCAAAACCAGGCGCCTTTGTCCCCACGGCCAATGCTGCCATCTTCGGCCCTCCCATTCGTCTTCGAAACCAATCTCGGAGCCAGCCCAGGCTCTGACCTGCTCCCTTTTAGATGACGCAAAAGGCGCAACGAATCATGCGCAGCAATTGCTTGCGCTCTTTTCAAAGCACGCCCGCCTTCCGCAGAGTCTTTCGCGCAAGACCGGTAAGAGCAACCCGCTTCAACCGATCGGATGCAACCCATGCCCCAGACGTCCCGGCGGGCGGGGTCGTTCGCCAAACATGTACGGTGTAGTCCGTCACGGTAATGGAATGCCGCACCGTGAACAAGAGCTCCTGGGTCCCATGATTGGCGTTGCCATTCGGTCTTCCCTTTGTTTTGTCATTCCGAACAAACTGAGGAATCTGCTTTTCTCCCGTGCGCGCCACGGCCGTCTCTATCTCCGGCAACTCCCACATCCCGGCCATTAACGCGGCATCGCGTGGCCGCTGCACCAGAAATACTCCGCGATCGCGGCCGTCTCCACCTCGAATATCCAGCGCATAGTGAATCTGACGCTTTTTCTGCTTCGCCGCTTTCGGCGAGACCGCCAGGTCCCCCCGCGTCGCGCACAACTCCACCACCGGGCACATCAGGCACGCTGGCGCTCGGGGCGTGCACACCGTGGCTCCCAACTCCATCATCGCCTGGTTGAAATCTCCCGGCCTCTCGTGGTCGAGCAAGCGATCGGCTTGCCGCCACAACTCCTCTCCTGCGATCCGCTTGCCGGTGACGCGCTGCAGCACGCGCTCTACATTTCCATCCACCACAGCGACGGCCTCACCGAACACAATGCTGGCAATCGCCGACGCTGTGTAGCGGCCAATCCCGGGCAGTTCTCGCCACGCCTGGGCAGTCACGGGAAATCGGCCACCCAATTCCCGTACTACCACCTTCGCGGCCGCATGCAGCATGCGCGCGCGCCGGTAGTATCCCAACCCGCTCCAGGCGGCGAGCACGGAGGCCTCCGGCGCCGAGGCCAATTTCCCGACCGTCGGGAACCGCCGCAGTAATTCGTGATAGTGCTCAATCACCGCTGCCACCCGCGTCTGCTGCAGCATGATCTCCGACACCCACACCCGGTACGGGTCGCGGCTCTTCCGCCACGGCAGGTCGCGCGCGTGCGCCTCATACCAGGCGAGCAGCCGGGCGCGAAATTGCTGCTGCCTCCCTTCGATGAGACGTTGCGGTTTGCCCGATGGTTTCAACATGAACTGCGCGGAGACAGCGGTTGCTACCGTTTGCCGCTAAGCCAAGCCCAACGCAACGAATGGATTGAGTATCCTCACCGTAGCGTACATTCGTCCGTGCTCAAAGTCTTCGGGAGAGGATTTCCGGGAAGCCATGGTGCTCCGCATAAGCCCAAAGATGAGCATCGAACCAGGAAAGCTGCTAGGCCGACATCCCGCGCAACTCGGTGCGAAAGACGTGTTGGTTGGGGTGCACCACGGCAAACTCCGCCATGAACAGTTCGGCCTGACGCGTGGCGTCTTCGCGGTTCATTAGCGGCAACTCTACGCCGCGGGATCGGGTCACGCTCTCCGGGACGGATGCCGTATTGATCCGCAATTTTTTTGGGGACGGTCAGCTGCAGTTTGCTGGTTACCTTGAGCATATCCTTACTTTATCAAGGATTTAATCCTTACCGCAGGCAACGCGCATACATTCCCAGACCCCATTGAGCTACGGCGAAGACCGTTTAGGGTGAAGAAGGAATTTGCAGCGAAAAGGGGTGATCAAGTTGATTATCGTGGTTGTTGTTTCGCTGCTCGGCCGGCGAGGATTTCCAGTTTGGGTCCGCCAGTGCATCGGTTTATACTACGTTATCGTTCCCGCAGGGGATAGCCATGCTCTTCCGTAGTTCGTTGGCGTTGTTGTAGTCCCACTACCATGCGGAGTCGTGTTTTGGTGGCGCTTACCTGAGAATCGAGCTTAAACAAGGCTCCACTGAGGTGCGCCGATTGGCTGGGGGTTTACTGCTGATGGGAGTAAATCATGAAATAATGGACGGGCTTGGCATCGGCAACGTCGCGTGAGTCGACTCACGCCCATCGATCGCGAGGAGTACCATGAACGACTTCAACCGCAAGGTGGAAGACGCTTCGGCACGCGTCGGCCAAACCATCAACGAAGCCGCCGAGCGTCTGGAAAAAGAGATTCCCGAACTCATCAAGTATCTGAACGAAGAGGTCGTTCCGGCGGTGCGCACGCACTCCACCAAGGCGCTGCGGACGGCTTCCGAAAAGCTGGCCGAATTCGCCGACTACATGGAGCAGCACCAGCCGCCCAAATAGTTCACACCGCGGGTATTTTCGTGCTTGCACAGCGCCGTGCGCCCTTCGTCAGTGTTGTTATGATTCTGATCCTGCTGCTCTCGCTGTTGCTGGTGACCGCCTGCGGACATCCCAAACAGGGGCGCGTAGAGTTGCCCCCGCCACCGCGGCCGACACCGACGACGGCGCCGGCCGGACAGCCGGCGGGGAACATCCCCGCGCCCGGAGAAAATCCTGCCCCCGGAGAATCCAAAGAAGGCGCCGACTTAGCCGAGCCCACAATCCCTGCCAGCGCCAAGCCGATCGTTACCGAGACCGGACTTGCCAGTTGGTACGGCCCTCCGTATCACAACCGCCGCGGATCAAACGGCGAAGTCTACAACATGCACGCCATGACCGCAGCCCACCGCACGTTTCCGCTGGGCTCGATCGTGCGCGTCACTAATGTGAAGACTGGAGACCGCGCGCTCGTCCGCATCACCGACCGGGGCCCCTTCATTCGCGGCCGCGTTGTTGATTTGTCGCTCGCCGCCGCGCGCAAAGTCGGCGTCTGGCAACCTGGCGTGGCCAAGGTGAAGGTCGAGTTGATGCAGGCCTCGGCCCCGCTCGACTCGGGGGGGAAATGGGCCGTGCAAATCGGCGGATTCCCCGACGAGCAGGCCGCCACCAAACTTGCCGACCACCTGACTCGCCGCTACCACACCGCTAAAGTTCTGCGCTTCGCCAGCCCCGCCGGAGACTGGTGGATTCGCGTCCGCGTGCTCGACGACGACCACGACCGCGCCGAGAAGCTGGCTGCCGAAACCGAAACTCCCGAGGGCGCGGTGTTCCTGGTAAGGCTGGACTAGCCGCGGCCGTTCCCCTCGAGCGGCTCCGCTGACAACCCCTGCGCCCGAGTGTTATCGTTTCGCCAGGTGAGCTTGCGATGACCGATCCTAACTGCATGTTCTGTCGGATCCTCCGGGGTGAGATTCCCGCGAAGAAAGTTCACGAAGACGACCACGTTTTCGCCTTCGAAGACATCAACCCCAAGGCGCCTACACACGTGCTCATCATTCCGAAGAAACATTTCGCGGGGTTAAAGGAAGCCGAGGCGGACGACGCCGAAGTCATCGGTCGCTGCCATCTCGCTGCCGCCCAAATCGCGCGCCAGCGTAACATTGAACAGGGATACCGCACCGTGCTCAACGTCGGCCCCGGCGCCGGGCAGTCGGTCTTCCACCTTCACGTCCACCTGCTCGGTGGACGCCCCATGGCCTGGCCGCCGGGGTAGCCACTCTGTTGTGCCATCCCTAGCTCCCTGTGATCCTTGTCACAGCCGACTGTGATCGGGATCATTGCCGGCATCAGCCTAAAACAAGCATTCTGCGTAAACCCTCCCCAGGTTGCTGTCCTAAGGAGAAGAATGCCGGGCCGGCAAAGTTTTACAAATGATGAGGGCGAGTGATCGAGGCAAGTCTTCGAAGGGCCGAGCCGTGCCTTCTTGCGGAAAAAAGAAGGGACAACCGCACCGTGCGGTTCTGGCCGACGTTTATGAGCTTCTCGAGGACTACGCATCCACCTGGTATTGCGATAGGCTCCGGCGACGAATCCTCACCGCATTGAACAGCGTCCAAGACAAAATGCTGACGCGCGTTTTTCGCGTGATGATCAGGCTCGAATAGCTATCGACCGGCCGGGCGCCGGAGACTCTCCAGCCAAGCTGCGAACCGCAGCACGTTCCCTACTGCACCGAAGGTTCCGCGTCCTCGGGCGCGCCGTGACGGCGCAGCAACTGTGGCAGGTTCTGCGAAAATGCCGAGCGCGGCAACACCATATCGCAACCCACTTCGTGGGCCTTCTGCTTCAGGTCGCCCTGCACGTGCGACAGAAAACCGATGATCGACGTGCCCTTCTTCAACTTGCTCTTGAGCTTTGGGATCAGCGTCAGGGGCTTGGCGTTGGCATTGTTGAGATCGAAGATGATCAGCGACGGCTTCTCTTCGCCATTCTGCTGCATCCGCTCCATGAGGTCTTTGTCGTTTTTGACGAACTCGACCTTCACGTTGAGCTTGCGCGCTGTTTCCTGAATCTTGGCCAGGAAGAACAGGTCTTCGATGAAGGCGAAGATGCGCGAGTTTGAGTCTTCGCTCGCCACCGGCAAGGGTTCGGGCTCCGGTTGCGGATACTGGGTTGCAAATCCCGGTCGCTGCCGCCCGCCCTTATGGCCATTGTTACCCCCAGACAGTGCGGCCCTGTAACTGTGGTCCATGGGGGCGGTATAGATGCCGTCTTGATTCTGACGGCTTTGGGCTGGGCCCTGTCGTTGATTGTGTGGACGGCGTCCGCGCCGCCGTCTGCCTCTTCCTCCGCCACCGGAGGATTTTCCTGGTCCTGCGTTCATAGTCCTCTCAAGCTTGAAACTGTTGCAAAGTCTTACATCGTGAAAAACCGCAAAGGATGAGAAGTCGTCGCTCCGGGGTCATGCGCCGGATGGCGCACTCCGACCCTTAACGCACACTCAAGTCGCGGCTGGATGCTGGTTGAAACGAACCCCAACTCCTGAAATGAAACAATTGCTTGCGAACGAAATTCTACTTTTTAGTATCGGCTTTCCGTTTTCGGATCCGTCGGCGCCGCCTCGGAACGGCTGGCGCGGAAGGCCTACGCGGGAACGAGGCCCAATGAGAACACTTTTATGGTACTCGTCCTTGGCCCGCGACGCAAGGCCCTCGCAATCCGCCTTTTGCACAGGAGGACATGCCTTAGAGGTAAGCAGCCCGGCCAGGGTTGTTTCCCAAGAAGCGATATGGATCCGGTCGCGGGGCCGGTGTTTGTCATGCCCCTGAGGATATTTGGCGTGCGCCCACTGCTGGGCTGGCTCGCCACCAGAAAGCGGCAACCCGTTCGGGGTCCGGGTTCAGGCTTTCGCTCAATTGCGAGGCCGCCTCCCACTCGCCGCTCTCATGGGCGAGGACGAGCTGATACACCGGACGCCGCAGGCTGGGCTGCCTATCAGCACCGCCTTGGTTTCGTGATCAAGTGGAACCCGCTCCAGCCCATCGGCCATCGGCATCTCTAGCATGGCATCAATCAGGGAGAGCAGGCCGAGCAGAAACAGGACCGATTCACCATGCTGTCCCGGGGGCTGCAGCAATTCGCCAAAGCGCCCCCGGACCCGCGCCGCCAGCACCAGATCGCTGGTGTTCTCCTGGCCGGCACCGACGGCGGCCACTAGGCGCACCCAGCGACGCACAGGGCGCTCACCCGAGCATCGAGCGCGCGTGCCGTACCGAATGAATCTCGCTTTTGAGGCCGAACACCGCCGAATTCAGGTAGCGCAGCAGCCGATAGCAGACGGAGGTTTCTGACTTGATGACCTTCTCGAGTTCCGCCACATCCAGGTTCGGCCGCGAAACCTCCGCGAGCATGCGCCGGGTAGTTCAAACGATTGGCCGGCATGTCGTGCGTGTTCAGCATCTCCGGCCGGCGGAAGAAAATACCCCTGGAAGTAGACGAACCCCTGATCGCGTGCCAGAAAGAAATCCGTTTGGGTTTCGCCTTTCTCGGCCAGCATGCGGCAACGCCACGGCCCGTACTGCTTGACTAAGGCCTCCCGCTGCGCCTCGGTCGTCAAAAGGAGGTCGACTTTGATGATATCGGCGGTCTCGGCCAGGGGTGCCCGGGCATCGTTCGCCACTTAATCGTCGAGCGCGATCAGTTCGTATCCAAAGACCTGTTCTTCGCGATCTAAGATTGCCTGCCGTGCCACGTACTTCAACGTTTTGGTGTCTTTGCCCCGCGCCGGGGCCGGGCCCTGCCCTCCCGACATATTGCTCACCGATAACTCTATCGGCGAGCAATTCAAAAACTTGGCTTGGGAGTTGGCATCCGTCACTGCACCGACGGGGAAAAATGGGGAGAATTTAAGGAATCGCGGAAAAGTAACAGCAGGCGTAGAGACGTAGCATGCTACGTCTCTACCTGATTTCAGACCTGGTTACGGGTTCGCCTTCTCCGGCTCCGCATTCAAGTGGACGTTGCTGCCGCCAGTGACCTTCAGGGTTCGTTCCCAGTCTTTGTATCCTGCCTTCTTAACCGTAACGGTGTGATAGCCGTCTGGTAATTGAATGTCGGATGGCGCATTGCCCACAAAGCTGCCGTCGACTTCGATATCGCAGCCATCGGGAACGGACGTGATCGAAAGTTTGCCGCCTCCAGGTGCCGCTGGAGCCGCTGACGGCGGATCGGTCGCGGACTGAGAAGGAGCGGAGGCGATTGGCGGAGGGGCTGAGGCGGATTGTCGCGGCTGGTCTTTAGCCGCGGCGGGCGCCGCTGGAGGGTCAGCCGACGCCTGCCGTATCTCAGCGCCATGAGTAGCCCAGTCTTTGACGATCGCCTCACAAGCCTCCTGCACCGAGCCGCCCAGAGACAGGGTCGACTTGCTGACCACCGAATCTCCGCTCAATCGCGCAAAGACCGCGACCTTGTTTTTGTGGCGAACGAAACTCTTCCCACCCTCATGATCGAGGAGAACGATGTAGTCCGCCTTCTGCTGTAGGTTATTGGTGACAATCTGCGGACACCGCTCGCCGAACGTCTTGATGATCTCCGCCGTCTGCGGGCGGGCACCGCCTCGGGTAACCGATCCCCCTCCGCCGGGTCCGCCTCCGCTGTAGCCGCCGATCTCCCACGACTGGCTGTCGGTGATAAAGACGCGCGGCTTCGTATTGTCTTCCGCCCTCGCCGAGCCCACGGCCAGACTCAGCAGCACGAATGCCAGAGATAAGGCTTTCAACATAACTGCCTCCACTCGACTGCATGTAGTTAGGGGGGACAACCGGAGCCGCTATTATCCACCAGTCGCCGCGAATGTCAAAGCAAATTGGGAGAAGAATACGGGCTGCTTCCCAGGCCGATAGAAAAAGGGGAGCCACAGGGCTCCCCTTCGTTAACTCGATAGTCGAAACTGCCTCAGTACTTCGGCACTTTCGGATCCACGCGATCCGACCAGGCCGTAATGCCACCCGCCAGATTATGTACTTTGGTGAATCCGGCCTGCTGCAGAAACGCGACCGCCTTGGCGCTGCGCCCGCCCATCTTGCAGTGCACGACGATTTCGCGGCTCGAGTCGAGCTCATTCACCCTCTTGGGCAGGTCGTTCAGCGGAATCAGATATCCGCCGAGGTTGCAGATCTGGTACTCGTGGGGCTCGCGCACGTCGAGAACGAAGAGATCATCTTTCGCATCCAGCCGCCGCTTTAATTCCTCCACCTGAATCTCGGGAACCCCATTGGCCACCGGTTTCTCCTCTCCGCGAATGCCGCAAAACTCGTTGTAGTCTATCAGCTTCGTGACCGTCGGATGTGTGCCGCAAGCCGGGCAGTCGGGGTTCTTGCGCAGTTTGAGTTCGCGGAATTTCATGCCCAGCGCATCAATCAGCAGCAACCGCCCGATCAACGGATCACCGATGCCGAGAATCAGCTTGATGACTTCGGTGGCCTGCATGACGCCCACCAGTCCGGGCAGAATCCCTAGCACCCCACCCTCGGCGCACGAAGGCACCAGTCCTGGCGGTGGCGGCTCGGGATACAGGCAGCGATAGCACGGGCCATCCTCGGTCGCGAAAACGCTGGCCTGGCCCTCGAACCGGAAAATCGAACCGTACACGTTCGGCTTGCCGGTCAGCACACAGGCGTCATTCACCAGGTACCGCGTGGGGAAATTGTCGGTGCCGTCGGCGATGATGTCGAATTCGCGAAACAACTCCAGCGCGTTGGCGCTGCTCAGACGAGTGTCGAAGGTGCGAAGATTCAGAAACGGATTGATCCCTTTCAGCTTGTCCGCGGCCGAATCGAGTTTCTTGCGGCCCACGTCGGCGGTCGAGTGAATGATCTGCCGCTGCAGGTTGGTGTAGTCCACCACGTCGAAGTCGACCAGCCCCAGCGTGCCTACGCCCGCCGCCGCCAGATACAGTGCGAGCGGCGAACCCAAGCCACCGGTGCCGATGCACAGCACCCGCGCCGCTTTCAGCTTCTGCTGCCCCTCCATACCCACCTCGGGCATGATCAGATGCCGCGAGTAGCGCAGGATTTCATCTTTGTTCAGTGCGAGTGGAATTTCTGTAGTAGTGGCCATATAGTCCTCAGTTAAAGCTTGCATCGCGGCCGTCCCGAATCAAATCAAGGATGCCAGCCGCCGAAAAGGCTTGTCATCTCTGGTTGGGTTGTCAAAGATCGCGACCTGCTGAAAACCCGGATGAAAATCACAGCCCATAATCAGCATGCCGTTGGCTCCTTCTCTCCAGCCTGGGTCTGTTTCGTCACAACCAATGTACTCCCTGCGACGAGACCCACGTGGTTATGCAATCAAGCGCAGCGAGGTGGCGTGGGTTTCTGCTTGTGCCACCTTTCAGTGTGGAGCCAGGCAGAAACCTAGATTCCTCGTTTCGCTCGGGATGGCACAAACACAGGATAACGAGAACTCAGGATGACACGAGTGGAAGGCATTCCTGGTGCCCTCCCGCAATCGAAGGCACAATGGAAATGTTATCACCATCCTTCAACGCAGTGGCCTCTTTCTGCAGGTACCGGATGTCTTCATCGTTGACGTAGAGGTTCACGAAAGCCCGCAGCTTGCCCTCTTCCGTGTAAAGGTGCTTGCGCAAATCGGGATGCTGCGCCACCAGCGCAGTCATCGCTTCGCCGACCGTCGCGCCCGCGACCTCGACCGAGGCCTGTTTGCCCACATACTGACGTAATGGCGTAGGAATGTGAATCTTGCTCATAGACTTACTGTAAGAGATGCGGCAGCCTGCAGGCAAGATTCAGCAGGCCCGGCCTGAGAAATCTGGAAGATCGAGGGTCAACGAGGCTATCGAGAGTTTTCGCCATCTACGCTTGCCAGCTGGATTCGAACTTCTGGATCGGTTGAGAGACGGTTCGCTTGCTCGAACTTGGCGGCACGGCAGTCGAGCGTGAATTCGGTTAGTTGCCGCAGGTTGACCCTCGTCAAAGGTTTGCCGCATCAGAGAACAGCAGGCTTACACTTAGCCCCAAGCGACGAGATCGCAATGAATCGCCGAGAGGTTCGGGCCATGGAACCTGGCCGGAATTGATCCCCTGCGCATAAATTCCGGGAACTCACCCGGGTGAACATACGTATCGTTGTGCAGAAGCAAAGGGCGGAATCGCTGGCTTCACAATTTGCGCTCAATCGTTGCGCAAATTTTCCGGGGAGGGAATATGCACAGAATCGTCAAGTCTGCTCTCTTAGGAATCATTCTTGTGGTGTCGGCCATTGGATGTTTAGGGCAAGCCGCGTCGGGCGACGTGCACGGGTCGCTGGTAGTGGTAATGAAGGATGGTCGTCGGCAGACGATCCCCGTAGCTGAAATCACTAAGATCGAGTTCAAAGACGCAGACATCGTGGTCTTCACCGACGGAGGGCAGAAGAGTTTTCGCTTGTCCGAGACCCAGAGCTTCGAATTCGATACCTCCGCTTCCACGGCGTTTGCGCCCGGTCGGAAGCATTTTGTAGGCAAATGGAGAGTAGGCCAAGGTCCGGGGGCTGGAGATTTCTACATCACTCTGGTAGCTAATGGCGAGGCGCACAAAACCCTCGGCGCCGACCATGGAACCTGGACGGTGGTGGACGGTGAGGCCCGCATCGCCTGGGACGACGGCTGGCATGACGTCATTCGCAAGGTTGGTACGAGACACGAGAAGCTCGCGTTCGAGCCGGGCAAATCCTTCTCCGAAAAACCCAACAATGTCACGGCTGCCGTGAATGCCAACCCGGAACCGATTTAAGAGTGAAAGCCGTCAACTGGCAAAATCAGGCCGGTCAAACGCTCAAAACCAGGCTCAGCCAAGACCTCACACCTGCCTCCCACCGAGCCAGACAAGCCACTTATCGGCTGTATCGGCCCGACTTACAATCCTCGCGGGGAGAATTGTCATGACAATTTTTGATCCCGCTCGCGGGCGCGTAATCGATGGTGGCGGCGGACACGGCGGTGGCCTGCTGCGACTGATCGGCATTGGAATCGCCGCATTCCTGCTGGTGATCCTCTTCTTCAGCTCTATAACCCGCGTGGGCACAGGCCACGTCGGCGTCCTTACTCTCTTCGGCAAAGTTACCGGCGAGACGCTGGGCGAAGGCATCCACGTCATCAATCCGCTCAAGACGAACAATGAAATGTCGATCCAGACCCAGACCATCAAGGAATCCGCCAGCGTTCCTTCCAGCGAAGGCCTGATGATGAGCCTCGACACTTCGCTGATTTATCACCTCAACCCCGACCGCGCCGCGGACGTTTTCCAGCATATCGGAGCCGATTACGAGAATGTCGTGGTTGAGCCGACGCTGCGCTCCGCCATCCGCGAAGCAACCGCATCGCACACCGCCAATGCTCTTTACACCGGTGAGCGCGAAATGGTAGCCAAACAAATCACCGACCAGATCACCACCGAGCTGAATAAACGCGGCATTTCGGTGGAGAACGTTCTCCTGCGTGACATTCAGTTACCGGCGACGCTGAAGGCCTCCATCGAGTCCAAGCAGCAGGCCGAGCAGGAAGCCCTGGCGATGAACTTCCGCCTGCAGAAAGAAACGCAGGAAGCCCAGCGGAAGCGCATCGAAGCCGCCGGCGTCCGCGACTTCCAGCAGATTGTTGCCCAAGGCATTACGCCGTCGCTACTCGAATGGAAGGGAATCGAGGCCACCGAGAATCTGGCGAAGAGTCCCAACTCGAAAGTGGTTGTCATCGGCAATAACAAGAACGGCCTGCCGCTGATCCTGGGACAATAGCTGTTCGAACAAACGCGCCGGCCTTATAATCGCACTCTCGGTTGGGGAAGTTCGGCTATGAACTGGATGCGAATTGCCCTGGTCACCCTGGGCGCTGGCGTCTTAACTTCCCTGACGGATTGGTTCTTCGCCGGTGATTGGATCCATCGCCGGTATACCTATCCAGAAATCTGGAGGCAAAGCGCCGAATCGAAGGCGATCGCACTGACCAGCCCGCTGCCCTTCCTGACCTGCGGTGTTTTTGCCATTCTCTCAGCCAAACTGGGCCTTACTGCGCTCGGGGCGAGCAGAGTGGCCGTGGCCCTCTGGGTGATCGGGCCTTTGCCCTTGATCCTGACCAATGCCGCGTTCATCAAACTCCACCGTGTGTTTGTGGTCTCCTACGCCATCGCGTGGCTGGTAAAACTCGAACTGGCCGCTCTCGCCGCCGGCTGGTTTCTTCACTGACCACAGCCGGTGAGTTGCTACCATAGGATCGTGTCCAATCTGCTCGACGTTCGTCGCCTTAGCATCACTTTCCCGAGCGACCGGGCAACAACCTCAGCACCTTCTTCTTTCGCCGCCGTGCGCGATCTGAGTTTTTCCATCGCCTCCGGCGAGGTGCTGGGGCTGGTGGGCGAATCCGGTTCGGGCAAATCCGTCACTTCGCTCGCCATCATGCGCCTGCTGCCGCCGCAGGCCTGCGTCTCCGGCGAAGTTTTCTTCGCTGGGAACGCAGCCAGCCTCAATCTGGTTGAACTTGCTGACGATTCCATGCGCCAGCTGCGCGGCTCTCGCCTCGCCATGATCTTTCAGGAGCCCATGACCGCCCTCAACCCGGTCATGCGCGTCGGAGATCAGATCGCAGAAGCCGTCCTCGCCCATCAGCCGATCTCGAGCCGCGAAGCCTGGCAGCGCGCCGTCGACGCCATGACCGATGTTGCCATTCCGGACGCCGCCCACCGTGCTCGAGACTATCCCCATCAGCTTTCCGGCGGCATGCGCCAGCGCGTCATGATCGCCATGGCCATCGTCAATCGGCCTCAACTGCTCATCGCGGATGAGCCTACCACTGCACTCGACGTCACCATCCAGGCGCAGATTCTCGACTTGCTTGGCGAACTGCGCGCGAAGTTCGGGCTCGCCATGCTCTTCATCTCACACGATCTCGCCGTCGTCTCGCAGGTCGCCGACCGCGTGGCTGTAATGTACTCCGGCAATCTGGTCGAATTCGGAGCCAAGCGCCACATTTTTCAGGAGCCCGCGCATCCCTACACGCAGGGCCTGCTCCATGCCGTTCCCGATCTGAAAACCGACCGCGGTCAGCCGTTGAAAACGATTGAAGGCACGGTACCAGGCCTGCACGCCATGCCTCGCGGATGCGCGTTCGAGCCGCGCTGTGAATTCCGGGTTCCGGAATGCGCTTGTTCCTTGCCGCCACTCCTCGAAGTCGCGGCTGGCCACTGGGCGCGCTGCCCGGTGATTAATGCCTCGTCGTGATTGTGAAGGTGCTGTGCTTTCAGACGGCGCGCTCAAGCCGGTCACGGTTCAGGAAGAGCAGTACCACCAATATCAGCAGCAATCCAATCCCAATCCAGCGCGTGTCCAGGTACTGGCCCAGCCACGACTGGACGAAATAGATGCTGCCATCTCTGAACGGCACTCGATAAGAATGGAGAGCATCGGGTGAGGATTGCGCCCAAGTCGAAACCGTCAGGAGTAGCCCAAAATGCAGGGCAGAATCGACCACAAGGAGTCCTACGACGATCTTGAACCACCACGGCGTTCCGTCTTTGAACCGCCATCCTATCCGTCCGCTTCCGGTCATGGTTGGTCCTTTCGGGTCGGGAAGATTGCACAGTACATCTTAGCGCTGAGGCTTGGTCTATAATCGGCAGTTTGTCCGGTGATCCGTGCGTATACTGCTGCTGAGCGATATTCACGCCAATCTTGAAGCTCTCGATGCCTGCCTGGCCGCCGCTCCGGCGCACGATGCGGTGGTCAACCTTGGCGACATTGTAGGCTATGGGGGCAGTCCTAACGAGGTTACGGAGCGCTCCCGGGGTCTGGGAACGGTTTTCGTCCGCGGCAACCACGACAAAGCAGCCACTGGTCTAATGGACACAGAGGAGTTCAATGCCATGGCTGCGGCGGCGGCAATGTGGACGCGTGACGAACTGACTTCGGAAAACCTGGAGTGGCTGCGCGCTCTACCGCACGGTCCGGTCTCGCTGCCGGATTTTCCCACGGTGCAACTGGTCCACGGTTCGCCGAACGACGAGGACGAATACGTGGTCTCGCTCGGCGACGCGCTGGCTCCGCTGATTGCGCTGAACGTGCCGCTGACGTTTTTCGGACACACGCACCTGCAAGGCGGATTCTTCGCCAACGGCTCGTCCGCCGACGGATTCCGTCCCGAGTACCGCACCGTCGGGCAGGCCGAATCGGTACCTGTGCAACTGAAAGCCGCGACGCGCTACCTGATCAATCCCGGATCGGTCGGCCAACCACGTGACGGAGACTGGCGCGCCGCATTCGCCCTGTTTGATACCGACGCGCAGATTGTCCATTTCCACCGCACGCCCTACAACCTGAAATCCGCACAGGACCGCATCTTTGCGGCAAAACTTCCGCCGCGCCTCGCCACGCGACTCGCCGCCGGACGGTGAGCAACGGGCTGGTGGAAATCTCCCCAAATAATGTTTCCGTGAGCCGCGGTTGACGCCTTGCTGAGAGCTTTCCATTTCGGGAAAGTCGGCGGCTTTGTGGGTATCCCCCCCACCTCTGAAAGGCATGGTGGCGCGGGGTTTGCAAAAAGGGCCTGCAAAATCTTGATGGCAAAGAGCTTACAGGTCAAAATCTTGATAATCAATGACTTAGGCTCGCTATCGCGGCTCTTGCGTGCACCGCCTCCGCCTTGACGATGACCATGATGTGCTCTTAAATTTTGTGGTCAAGGTTGGATGTCACATGGTCGAGCAAGATTGCTGTGAATTTCGGATTGCGGCCCCGTTGTAGACTCGGATTATGCCCTCTTACTCCTCCCCCACCGGCGGGACTAAGCCGCTTTTCGAGTCCCGAGAAAATCCTCCCGAACATTACCTGGTTGCTCATAGCGACGGCGGCGCGCGCGGCAACCCGGGCCCGGCGGGCTATGGCGTGGTCATCGTGGACGAATCGGGACGTGAAGTTGCGACACTCAGCGAGTACCTCGGGCACCAGACCAACAACTTCGCCGAATATCAAGGCCTGATCGCGGCCCTCGAATACGCCCTCGAGCACGGGCCCAAGGCGCTCAAGCTGGTCAGCGACTCGGAACTGCTGGTGCGGCAGATCAAAGGTATCTACAAGGTGAAGAACTCGGTGCTCCAGGACTTGCACGGGCGGGCCAAGGAATTGATTGGTCAATTGGAGTGGTTCTCGATCGGGCACGCTCTGCGAGAACATAATCAGGAAGCGGACCGTCTGGCGAACGAAGCCATGGACAAAGGCATGGGGCGGGGAGGGGCGCGGGCCCTTCAGCCAGCTCAGGGCAAGCTATTGCCCGCGCAGCCCCCGACCCGGCCGCAGGCGCCGCCTGAATTCGAAGGCATTGTGCGCAACGGCGGAGTGCAGCTGCCCAACGGGAGTTTGCCGGAAGGCACGCGCGTGCAGGTGCGCGTGAAGAAATGAGAGCCGAGGAAACCTCGGGGCTAAAGCCGTTGAGAATTGTGGTTCACCGTGCTCCTCGAGGATTCGCGATTCAACGCTCCGGGTTGGGTCCGATCCTCCCACGTCACCCAGCCCACCTGTACCTGAGTACGCATCTCAGCCGCCTGTTCCAAGGCAACATTCGCGCACCGTGCACAGTAGCTTTCACCCTCGCTCGGACCGCCTGCCGATGTGGTTCCGAACAGATTGCCCGCCTTATCCAGAAGCAAGGCGGATTCCGGTTGCGACCGATCAGCGGCTCCGCCCTTGAAGCTGTACACAAGAGATTCTGTCCAAGCTCCATTCTCGAACGAAAGCCTAAAATGCCCCGCCCCATTTGTAGGCACCGCCAGCCGCGGTTACACCCTATAGGTTGCCAGCAGCGTCCGAAATCAAACCTCCCGCCGGAACACTTCCGCGCGAGCCGTCTGTCGGAAAAGCGAAGATGATCCGCTCGGAAGCGGAAGCCAGTGTAGAGCAAAGCGTCCTTCGGACGAGAGTGAGGTACGTGAGCTTCGAAGACTTGTTGGATTTCATGGGACTTCCCTCGCGAGGACGAAGGGCGCAGGTATAACGGCTATCGCCCGAGAATAGCGGGAGTCTGATGAAGATCAAGACGGCCTGGGACGCTTGTAGAGGGATGTCATGATTGCGGATTGTAGGCCGGGAGGTTGGGTGGGGCGACTCCAAGCCGATGAACAGGCGCTCTGCGGGGGGAACGACACTTCTCAGCCAGTAAAGCCCTGCGTTAATGCAGTCCCTAGCGGCACGACGGAGAGTCGTGCCCCTTCCCTTCCCACCTCCGTCCTTCCCGAACCATTGCTTCCCACATTCCGGCTTCCCAACGCCAGGCCTTCGCAACCGCCGCGCTCGCATGCCCCATGTTTGAAGTTGGCTCGAACCAGGGGGATGAGCGATTCACTCGGCGGCCGAGGTATGGTCGTGGATAATCTTCCAGCCATCGGGAAATTTGCGAAAGATCAGTGTGAAGCGGCCGTGTGGTGTTTTTCCGTCTGACAAGGTCAGCTGCCAGGCGC
The DNA here is from genome assembly GCA_035511455.1 of Candidatus Sulfotelmatobacter sp. Lineage (GTDB taxonomy): Bacteria > Acidobacteriota > Terriglobia > Terriglobales > Acidobacteriaceae > Sulfotelmatobacter. The sequence goes on from DATKFH010000013.1 coordinate 40,933, forward strand.
CGCGGACAAAGGCTGCCCCCGGACCGAGAATCTGGATGCGCAGGTCGGAGAAGTCCAGCCTTCCCATCTCGTGGCCGGGGCCGGCGTACGTCGCGCGGTAGCGGTCGAGGGTTGCTTGCCATCCGGAGGTCAGTTTCGCTCCCGAGAAGAACGTCAGGTCAGGAGAATTCCAATAGACTGCCATAAATGCTTCGAGGTCGTGACGGTTCCAGGCGTCCCGCTGGATGTGCAGGACTTGTTCGATCGCTGCTTTGGGATCGCTTGGCGCGCTCCCCGGCGGTGGCTGTTGCGCTCCTAAGGAAATCGAGAACAGTGGCAGCAGGATCAGGATAGGGAGAGTTGGCATCTTCCTCATGATTCCTTTCGGTGGTGCGACGTCTTGCCGCTACGGCGCAACTGGTGGCTGGAAGAGACCGAGCAAAGCTACGTTTCTGCGCATGACTTCGCTAGTGCGCTTCTTCTGCTGCGGGCGCGGTGTCCGGCGTGTCGACTTTTTGCGCCACGGCGTGCGGTGGAACGGCACTTGGCTGGAAGTCGCCAGCATCTTTGCCCGCCATGGCCGCGGTCATGAATTTCATCCAGATCGGCAGAGCGGCGTGTGCTCCAGTCTCTTTCGCGCCCAGCGATTTCTTCTCGTCGTAGCCGATCCACACGCCGCAGGTCACCGTCGGAGAGAATCCTACGAACCACGCGTCGGTAAAATCATTGGTGGTTCCCGTTTTGCCTGCAGCAGGAAACGGCAGCTTCGAGGCCGCGATCGCTGTGCCGTGCAGGACTACTTCGCGCAGCATCGAGGTCATGATCCCGGCCGTGCGCTCGCTGATCACATCCTTCACTTCGGGAAAATCTTCTTCCAGCACGCGGCCTTCGTAGTCGGTCACGCGCGTGATGTAGCGCGGGATCACGCGCACGCCCTCGTTCGGAAAGACGCTATATGCCGACGTCTGCTCGATCAGCGTAATCTCCGCCGACCCGAGCGCCACTGGCAAATAGGGTGGTAGCTTGGAAGTGATGCCGAAACGGCCGGCGTATTCGATGACGCTCTTGATGCCGACTTTATTCGCGAGCTTCAGCGCGGGAATATTGCGCGACTGCGCCAGGGCGCGCCGCAGCGTGATGATGCCTTCGAATTTCTCGTCGTAGTTGTGCGGCGAGTACGGCCCCGACGGAGTCTCGAAGCTCACCGGTTCATCCAGAATCGTGTCGTCCGGACTGGCGCCGCCGTCGATGACCGTGGTGTAGACATAGGGTTTGAACGACGATCCCACCTGGCGCAGCGCCTGCGTGGCGCGGTTGAATTTGGAGGCGTTGAAGTCGCGCCCGCCCACCATGGCCTTGATGCCGCCAGTGGTGTTATCGAGGGCCAGCAGTGCGCCCTGCGCCCCGGAATCCTGCTCCAGACTCACCTTTGCGGCGCCGTTGGCGCCAAGGGAAAGAATCTTCAGATAGCAGACATCGCCGGTCTTGAGGATGTCCGGCAGCCTCTGCCGGGTCCAAGCCGCATCCGCCTGGCCCAGGGCCGCCGTGTAGCGGCTAAACTTCAACGTAGCGATTCCTGTTCCCGAGGCGGTGACCAGCGCGTGAACATAGCCGCCAACTTCGGCTTCGTCGTCCCAGTCGGGGTTGAAGTACTTCTCCAGGACCGCTCCCTCGGCCACCACATTTTCCAGATGGCCCTTCCAACCATGCCGCCGCTCGTACGCCGCCAGTCCATCGAGCACAGCCTGATTCGCCGCCTTCTGCAGGTCGACATCGAGCGAGGTGTAAACCTTCAGGCCGCCCTCGTGCACCTGATCGGCTCCATACTTGCCTTCGAGGTAGCGGCGAATCTCTTCTACAAAATAAGGCGCGAGCGAATTTGGATCGTGGGCCAGGTGAAGCACAACCGGCGCCGAGCGGGCATCGGCCGCCTGCGCTGCGGTGATCTTGCCGTCTTCCAGCATGGCATTGATCACCAGATTGCGGCGCTTCTGCGCACGATCGGGATGGTTGATGGGCGAGTATACTGTCGGCCCCTTGGGCAGACCTGCGAGAAGCGCGGCTTCTTCGAGCGTCAATTTCTTGGCCGGCTTGCTGAAGTAAAACTCCGTTGCCGCCTCAAACCCGTACACACCGTGGCCGAGAAAAATCTGGTTGGCGTAGAGCGTGAAAATTTGCGGCTTGGTGAAGTGACGCTCGATCTGGATGGCCAGCATCGTTTCCTGGACCTTGCGATGGAACGACCGGTCCGGCGACAGGAACAGATTGCGTGCCAGTTGCATGGTCAGCGTCGACGCTCCCTGCACTCGGCCGCCCGATTCGACGTCGCGATAGGCGGCGCCTACGATGCGCCAGAAATTAATTCCGGAGTGGCGGTAGAAATCCTTGTCTTCGATGGAGACCAGCGCGTCGCGCAGCACGGGAGGAAAATCGTCGTAGCTGGAGACTACCCGCCGTTGCAGAGCGAAGGAACCGATCACCCGCTCGTGATCGTCATAAATCTCGGTGACCGAACTGGGGCGGTAGGCTTCGAGCGCCTCCACCTGCGGCAGGTCGGTGGTGTAGACAAGCAGCAGGCCGGCTGTGGCTCCCACCAGCGCGGCGATGAGCACGAGCAAGCCGAACAGGACGCGCCCGACCAGCTTGCGCCCGCCGATTTCCACCTCAGGAAGATTTTCGTAGAGGGACTTCATGCGCGGTCGAGGTCAGGATAGCACTTCGCCGCTAGTGCTCAGGGCTGGGATCTCGGTTGAGAAATAACGGGGCAAAAATAAATCGCGCACCGTGGCGCGCGATTGGAGTCATGTTTATCTGCTGTCTACTCAGCTTGTCCGCTTTTTCAGTACTTCTACGGCCTTATTCAGCTGATCATCCACACTGTTTTTGGGTTTTGCTTCCTGGTCGGGAGCGGGAGTGGAGTCCTCATCTTCCGGGGCTATGGCATCGTCCACATCTGCCACAACCACGTTCGGCGTGATGGCAGTGTCCTGAATCGCCTTGCCGCTGGGGGAATAGTACTTCGCGATGGAGAGAATCAATGCACCGCCATCGGGCAGGTCGATGGTCTTCTGGACCGAGCCGTCACCGAAGGTCTTGTCGCCCACAACGTCGCCGCGGGCATTCTCGAGAATCGCCGCCGCGACGATCTCAGCAGCGCCTGCGGTTCCCTTGTTCACCAGCACCGCGACCGGTAGGGCCGTGATTGCTTTGGCGGGGTCGGCATTGAATGCCTGCTTCGGGAACTTCTGTCCCTGGAGATACGTGATCGTTCCGTGATTCAGGAACAGGTTCGCGACGGTAACGCCCTCGCTCTCGTCTCCCTCGGCGCAGTTCCGCAGGTCGAGCACAAGCTTTTTGGCGCCTGACTTCTCGAGCGCTTTGATCTTCGAGGCGATTTCCTGCGACTTACCCTTGGTCAGGGCCTCGGCTTTCACATAGCCAACGCCATCTTCCATCATCTTGTCGGAAGGGGACGGAATACTGACCAGGTCGCGCGTGATGACAACCTTCTGCGGTTCGGCCTTGCGCGCGCGCACTACGGCGACATTCAAGGTCGATCCTGGCGCACCGGCCAGCAGGCTGTGAATCTCGGGCAGCGACATTTCTCGCGTGCTGCGGCCTTCAATCGATTCGAAGATGTCGGTCGGCTCGATGCCAGCCTTCTCGGCGGGCGATCCCGGTAACACCGAAACCACTGCGGCGTAACCAAAGCGCTTCGACACCACCGCGCCGATGCCGCCCTTCGCCTCGCTCTTGTGTGTCTTGTAGGCCTTGTAGGCCTCCGCCGTCATGTAGCTGGAATTGGAGTCGAGCGATTCCAGCAGGCCGTGCAGCGCGCCGTCGGTCACCTTCGGAATATTGGGTTCTTCGACGTACTCGCTCTGCACCCGCGAGAGCACTTCGCTGTAAACCTGCAGTTGGCGGTAGGCGCCGTCGTTGGAGGAGGCATGCACACCTCCCATGGAACCCACGACGACAAAGACGAGTACGGCAAAGGAGGTGACAAGAATCGCTGCTTTGGTTTTCATGGACATCAGTTTTGGCCGTCTTCTGGAAGGTGTTACTTCCGGAGAAACTCTGGACATTATATCTCGATAGATGCGGATTTCGATGCCCCAGGTGCTCGATTTTGTTCCGCCGGTAATGGAGTTTGACGCTCCGCATCGGCTCCCGCACCTACTCGACAGGGCCGCCGAGAAGGCGCGCAAGTCATACACACAACGCGGCTTTCCTCGTTATTGCCCCGGTTTGAAGCTGATGGTCAACAGGGTCTGAACCGATACCGGGCGCCCATTCATGGTGTAAGGCTTGAACTTCCACTGCTTTACTCCGTCGATGGCGGTCCGGGCAAACGCCAGCGCCCCCTGCAGGAACTTCGCGTCCTCGACGGTACCGTCACGGCCAACCAGGACTTGCAGAACTACCGTCCCATGCTGGGCCTTCGCGTTGGCGGGATACGCCATTGCAGGCTGATCGGTGAGCAGGGCGCGTTCGCTCGCCTCGGGGAGATTCACGGGCTCGATGGATGGAAGCGCCGTTTCCGGTGCCTTGTTGCCGCTGGCTTCGGGGACCATCGAGGCCATCTGAGACTTCAAACTCGAAGGAATGGGGGGATTCGATGATGCGGGCGCGGCCCGGGGTGACGCATTTTTCGGGGCCACGGGCCGAGTTGGAACCAATGCAGGCGGAGGGAGAGTAAATGGATCGGAATGCGGCCGCGCGGCCACGGCGGGCGGCGCCGCGGGCGAGGGGTTAGGTGGCGCCGGGGATGGCCCGGTAGCAGTCGGTGTGGTGGAGGGCGCATTCTGAGGCGGCGGACTGCCCGCAGTCGGATTGACCTGCACGGGATCGCCCTGTCCCGGATTGTTTTGGCCCTGCGCAGCCGTTTGCCCTGCGGTGGCGTCTGCCGGATTTGCCACAGTCCCATCGGCTGGCACTGCGTTAGGATCTGGATTCGCCCCGCCGTTGTTTGGTTTCTTTGCCGTGGGATCGACTATGGGCACGACACGAATCTGAGAAGGATCGGTGGTCGCGTCGGGAATGCTCTCGGCCACTGGCAGCTTGTACTCGTCACCGGCACGGCCAAAGTCTTCATGAGCCACAGGTGCTTGAACCGGCGTCACGGGTTGCGGATTCAACCAAACATGCAGGGCGTGCTGCCCCTGGGCCCACATCGTCCGCACCTTGGGATGCCACGGCGCTTGTGGAGCAGCCACCACTGCACAGGCGGCCAGAGCCAGCGCTGCCATGATCGGTCCTTTGCCAAGCCGGGCTCGCGGCCTGTCATTCTTGTCCTGTTCGTCCCTCTCGCCAGCCATGTAGGAGAAGAGTTCCGCCTCGGCCTTCTGTTCCGCTTGCGGCGCCGAAGGTGGGGGTGGTTGCCGCACAGAATCGGAGGACTTTGGCGGCTCGGTCTCGGAAAACACCGGAGTCTGGTCGAAAGCCAGCAATTCTGGTTTGACAGGCGGCGCCGGAGGTGGCGTCTGTGCTGGGGCTGGTGCTGCGGCCCCGGCACGTTGATTCAAATACCATTGCAGCCCTCGCGCCTCGTCGGGGGCCGGCGGAGGCGGCGCGGGCCTTTCCTCGATGACGGCAGCCATCGGCTCCAAATCCTTCAACTGATTCACTTCCTGGGCTGCCGACTGTTCGATGGATTTCTGCATCTCCGATTCGGTATCGAACTGGGTCGTCGAAGCCGGCGCGGTGGTTTGCAGAAATTCACCTGCGCGCAGGACCGCCTCACCGGGCATGCTGGCCGACGTGGCTGACGAGGATGACGAGGATGCCGCGCCCGCCGCGGCTGCCTGCGCAGAGGCCGCCGATTCCCGGGCGCGCAGCAGATCCCGGGCGGTGGTCAGAGTGTCCTTCATTTGGTTGGCGAGCAAGGGACGGCGCAGAATCGAGTTCGCGCCCGCCTGCAGAGCCTTGGCAACGCTTACGTCATCGCTCACAATGGCGAGGGTAAGCGGCCGCTCGCTGGGCTTGCGCTCACGTGCCGCGTGCAGGAGACTTCCCGCTTCCGGCTGTTGGTCCCAATCGACGATGACAATGCGAAACGGCTGGCTGGAGACTCTTTGCGCAGCGTCCGCGACATCGACGCAGTGCTCTGCCTCGACCTCAAGATCCGCCAGCACCCGGCAGATGGACTGGGCGGTTTCCTGCTGCGAACAGAACAAGAGACAACGAAGGGCCATGCATAGTCAGACTAGGTGGGAGGGTAACCGCGGACAAGATTACCGAGGTGGACTTCGGGCCAGCGACGGCGTCGCCCAAGGTGCATGTACTAACGGAGCACGCGCGCGCTAGAATGCTCGGTCCACACGGCGTCGAGACGGGATCTTCGAGATGACGGAGTTGGCGTTAAGGAGAACATGCTCGAACAGAACTACTGGCTGACCATCACTGAAATGCCGACGCCGGACGGCACGTTCCCCCTGCCCGAAGTGGTCGACGTGGCTGTGATCGGGGCCGGCTTCACTGGACTTTCTGCCGCCCGCACGCTCGCCAAACGGGGCGCGAAGGTCGCTGTATTTGAATCGGAGAGCATCGGGTGGGGTGCCAGCTCCCGCAACGGGGGCATGGTTCTGACCGGCATGAAGCTCGGGGTCAACCAGCTCATATCGAAGTACGGGCGCCAACGCACCCAGCGGATGTACGCCGCCTCGCTGGCAACAATCGACTGCGTCGAGCAAGTCGTGCGCGAAGAAGCCATCGACTGCGACTTCTCCCGCTGCGGACATCTCGAAGTCGCCTGCAAGAAAAAGCACTTCGACGACTACGCCCGCCAGGCTGAAGTGATCGACCGCGACTTCGATCACAAGCTGCGGGTGGTGCCGCGACAGGAACTGAGCGCCGAGATCGGATCGGCGATTTACTTCGGCGGCATGGTGGACGAAGTCAGCGCCGGCTGCAATCCCGCGCGCTACGTCGCCGGACTCGCCCGTGCGGCGATGAGAGCCGGAGCTCAGATTTTCGAGCACACACGAGTGGAGAGCATCCAACGCGACTCGCGTCAGGGCGAAATCGGATGGAAGCTTTCGACCTCTCGCGGTGCGCTTTCTGGCGCGGTCTGGGCGCATGAAGTTTTCGTCGCCACCGGCGGCTACACCAGTGCTGCCACCCCGGCCCTTCAGAAGAAGATCATCCCGGTCGGCTCGTTCATCATCACGACTGAGGTGCTGCCCGCGCCCTTGGCACGAGAACTGATCCCGCGCAATCGCATGATTTATGACTCGAAAAACTATATCTACTACTACCGCCTCACGCCGGACCGCCGCATGCTGTTTGGTGGGCGCGCCGCGTTCTTTCCGGAGAACGACCAGACAGTCCGGCGCAGCGCCGATCTCCTGCGCCGCGGGATGATTGGCGTCTATCCGCAACTGCGCGATGCCAGAATTGAATGCGTCTGGGGAGGCACGCTCGATTTCGCCTTCGACATCATGCCCCACGCCGGGCAACTCGACGGTATGTACTATGCCGTCGGATATGCTGGGCACGGCGTCGCCATGGCGACGTATCAAGGACAGAAGATTGCGGAACTCATGGCGGGAGAGCAACCGGAGAATCCGTTTGTTGGCATCCCTTTCCCGGGCGCGCCGCTCGGTCTGTACAACGGCAAGCCGTGGTTCCTGCCCTTCGCGGGCGCCTGGTACAAGGTCCTGGATTGGGTCAGTTAAGCGCAAAGACGTTGCTGGCAACCTCTCTGCGAAATGCGTTTTCAGGGCACGGATCGCGCAAACTCTACTACCTCGCGCTCGGCCCAGCGGCCATCATCTCCAGCCTTGCCGTTGCGCTCACCGAGAAATGCGCAATGGCCGCCGTCCTCGGTCTCGATGTACGTAATATTTGGATTTTTCGCCATGCGCTGGCGCGTCTCTTCCCGCACCCGAATGAAGGGATCGTTCGCCGCATGAAGAATCAGCGCGGGAACGGCAATCCGTTCCACCAGGTTCGACGCAGCGGCACGCGCATAATAATCATCTGCGCCGGCAAACCCGCAATAGTGTGCCGTGATGCGGTCATCGAATAAACGAAGGGTCGAGATTCCGCGCAACCGCGACACATCAAAGTCCTTCGGGAATAGCTTTGCTTTGCCCCGGAACCGGCGAAAAAGCTGCATGAGAAAGTAATATTCGTAGATTCGGTTGGCTGGTTCGTGCAAGGCGTCGGCCGAGGCCGCTAGATCCATCGCGGGACACACGGCCGCCACCGCCCGAAACTCCGCTGGCCCCTCAGTTGCCCATTCCCCCGCCAGCTTCAGCACCAGGTTGCCGCCCATCGAGAAGCCGGCCAGCACAAATCGCGACACACCGTCGTTGTCAACTACATGCCGGGCCACGGCAGCGACATCCGCCGACAAGCTCGAGTTATAAAGCGTGGGGGCGCAATGATCCATGCCGCCGCAGTTGCGCTGGTTCATGAGCACCACGTTCATCCCCGCCGCCAGGCCGTGCCGCGCCACTCCGACCATGTATTGTGATTCGGTCGACCCCTCCAGCCCGTGCACGACAATCAGGGTAAGAGGCTGTTTCCTATCTGCGGCCTGCCAGTAGCACCAGCACCGCACCTGGATCCCTGGCGCGACCTCGACCAGCCGGTCCTCCGGTTCGGGCAGATGAATTCTTCGCGGCAGCAAGAAGCTGGCGAGCGTCTGCACATGCCCGCCACGCAGCAGTCGACGCGGCTGGAACGGGCGTACCGCCCAGCCTGTCATCGTCGGCACCGCATTCGAAGACCCCGGCCTGGAATTAGTCACCCCAGAATTGCTGATTTGCGAACTCCCCCCAGATCGATTCTAATAGAGCTTCGACCCGGAGCGACTCATGCCCATCTTCGAATACATTTGTAAGGAATGTCATCACCAGTTCGAGGCTCTCGTCTACGGCAAGGAAAAAGCCGAGTGCCCCAAATGCCATACCACAAAGCTTGAGCCGCAGCTCTCCGTCTTCGCGGTATCGGCCAAAGGGTCGTCGGCCTCGGCGTCCGCAGGCGGAGCCTGCGGGTCCTGCGGCGACCCCCGCGGTCCCGGCGCCTGCTCGCTCGGCGACATGAATTGAATTTGTCGGTGGCCTGCCCCGTGGTGGAGGCCGGAAATTAAAGCAGCGCCTGAAGGCGCATTCCTGTTGTGGCCCTTAGGGCACGCATAAATGCGTGCCCTGATACGATTCGCACTGTCCCGATAAGACTCGCACTGGCACCCCGGGCTGCTAGCCTGCGGAATCGCTATAACCAGCATTCCCCGAAACTTCCGGCATCACGGTCCGGTAACGGCGGTTACCTGTATTTCCCTGCCCTTGCCCTTTACCATCCCTGAAATCCTTTGCCAGCGAGGTATCCGCGTTATGGACCGTCGCCGCCAACAGCGCGTTTTCGTAGAGCTTCCGGTCAAGATTTGGGGTGTGGATGCCAACGCCCGTCCCTTCACGCAACCGGTCAGCCTCCGGACCATCAGCGGACGGGGCGCGACGCTGCAAGGTGTCAGCGTGCAGCTGAAACCCGGCTGCGTGGTCGATCTCCAGTACCAGGGCACCAAAACCCAGTTTCGAGTTGTCTGGCTGGGGAAGGTGGGAACCGAAATGCAGGGAGAAGTCGGGGTAGAAAATATGTCCGGAGATGTGCAGCTCTGGGATGTCGACCCGCTGCGCTGTGCCGGCGCGGTAGGCCAAGGATAAGCGGTAGGCCAACGATCATCTGAAAAAAGAAACCGGGGAGGGCGGGGGAAGGCTCAAACCCGTTCCGGACGGGCCCCACTGAGTATCTTCTTATTATCCGCTAAACGCAACAAGAAAACATACTTCAAGAAAACATACTTCCGGCCATCCCTCTCCACGGTTCTGCACAAGCTTGCAGCTTTACGACGGTCCACTGCGCAGACATCGCAATTTTCCTCCTGCCCCCGCAGGCTCGCTTCAGGCAAACGGGTTCTCGTCAGCGCTGCGGCCGTAAATCACCGGGACCGGGACCTCCAGCAGTCGCAGATAGACCGACAACTGCCCACGATGGTGGTACCAGTGATTCAGCATGATCGATCGCAGGATGTCGATGCGGGGCTTGTTGAAAATTTCTTTGTCTTTTTTCATCAAACGCCACTTCGCCTGTGCCCGTTGTTCGGTCATCTCCTCGAGACACTTCTCGGCGTCGAGGACGCTCTGCTCGTGTGCCGCCAGGACCTCTTCCATGGTCTTCGGTTGCGGTGGGTCGAAACTTGCTTGTGTGACGTCAAAGCTGTCCTGCTGAGCGAGTCGAGACAGCCCTCCCGGGATGGTCGCGATGTGCAGCGACAATTGGCCGAGCGACATTGACTTGGGATGCGGCTTCCACCCCAGTTTGTCGGCCGGAACTCGTTGCAGGGCGCGCCTGGTGATGCCGGCCTCTTCGCGAAACTCATTTAGCATTGACTCCTTTAACATTGGCTCCATCGTCGTCATTCTTTCGTCTCCTTAGTTGATCAGAGTGCTTCTTCAACGATTCTTATCCGAGTGCGCTTATCACCTTCTTGACGTCAAATATTTTCCCGTCGCTATAGCGGTCGTGATGGCGGATCCAGGCCATCGGGTGAGGCAACCCGGCTTCGTCCCGGCCTTTTGGCGTGAGGTCGAGGAAGTTGTAGGCATTGAGCATCATATCGAGACCGCGGGCATAGGTGGAATAGGTGTGAAAGATCTCGTCGTGTTTCTTGTAGAAAACACTCGCTCCCGGGAGTTCCTCAGAGGGAAACTCGGTGAGGCTGTAGTTGTAATGCACCTTAGCGTTGGCTTTTTCGTCCTTTGCGGCCGAGGCCTGGTAGTCGTAGTTAAAATCGCTGCCGAACGACGACACCCATTTGAAGCGCCAGCCCATCCGCTTCTTGAAGCCTTCGATCTCGGGCAGGGTCGCGCGCGATACGGCAGCCAGCGTCGTGTCCCGCTGCGCCATGTGCAGGGCGGCGGCGTCAAATCCGTCGGCCAGGAACGAGCAACTGGGGCACCCTTCTTTCCAACCCGGGCCGAACATGAAGTGATAAACGATCAGCTGGTTTCGTCCATCGAATAGGTCGGCCAGCGTCTCGTTCCCGGCCGGACCCTCGAACACATAGCGCTTTTCGACCTTCTCCCACGGCATCTCCCGCCTTTGCCGGCTCAGTTCATCGCGCAGATGCGTGAACTCCTTCTCTTTGGCGAGCAGCTCTTGGCGCGCGGCCAGCCACTCGGCCGGAGGCACTACTTTTCGAGCTGGGGTTCCTTTCGTTGGTTTATCGCTCGTCGCCGTCGTCATGATCCTTGCTCCTTTGTTTTCGCATCGTTCTTCTCGCCCTTTTTCTTGCTGAATACTTTTACGACCAGCGCTGTCAAGCCGCCGGTTGACACTACGCTGCCCGCCACCAAACCTGCACTTGCCATGCACCCTGGACACATAGAACCCTCCTCACTTCGAACGGGCTTCGGCTCGCGCTTTGATGCCCGAATTCATGTGACTCCAACCCTGGCTCACGCCTCGGCGATGCTCGTCCTGAATTAAGCCGAACGCTTTGTGATGGAACCTGATCAGCGTGCCGCCATTGTCCTCGCTCAGGCGATACTGCAAATTCGAGACGACGCCGTACGACATGAACAGGGGACCGGTAATCTCCAGCAGCGTGGGGCGCTTGATGGCCTGCACGTGTCCCCACAGATGGCCGTTGTTGTCACCCAGGTCGCGGAACCATCGCCCGCCGGGCCACGGCTCAATCGTCATGGGCATCTTTCTTTCTGGCGACTCATTCTCGGGGCCGATCTGTTCGAGCAACGCCTCGAAGGTGGTCTCAAGCGAGGCACGCACGTGAATTTCCTGGGTCACAATTAAGCTCAAACTTTCGATTCCCGGTAGCGTCGGACTTATGCTCATGCTTCCTCCTCTTTTTCTCGTCACTGGTTATCGGTGATCTAGCGCTTTGGCTTTTTCCTCGGCGCGTTCCTTGATCCGCGTCAGTTGATGGGCCCACATGCGTTCGAAGGTTTTGGTCCACTCATGCAGCGGACGGATGGCCTCGGCATTGGTTCGATACAACATGTGCCTCCCGTGGCGTCGCACCCGAACCAGCCCCACGTCCCGGAGCACCCGTAGGTGCTTTGAGACCGACGGCTGTTCCAGTCCCAGCCGAGCCACGAGATCGCCTACGGGGCGTTCGGCCAAGGCGAGGTAGTTCAGAATCTCGCGGCGCCGTGGCTCTGCCACCGCGTTGAACGCATCGGAAGTGGTCGCTGCTCGTGCCATCAGGGGGAATATATATTCCTATATGGGAATGTGTCAAGCCCCTGGTTTCGGCGCCCTGACGCACCAATTAAGAGCCGCTGCTACACTGCCTCCCATGCGCGTCAAGATTCTAGGCTCGGCCGCGGGCGGCGGATTTCCCCAGTGGAATTGCGCCTGCCCCAACTGCCGAGGGGTGCGCAGCGGCACATTTCGCGGCAAAACCCGCACGCAGGCTCAGGTCGCCATCAGCGCCGGAGACGGCGCCTGGTTCCTTCTCGGAGCCTCTCCCGACCTTCGCGCGCAAATTGAAGCCACTCCCGAACTCCACCCACAGGAAGGCATCCGCCAGTCGCCGATCGCCGGGATTGTGTTGGCCAACGCCGATGTGGACCACGTTCTCGGTCTGCTCCTGTTGCGTGAATTGCAGCCGCTGCGTGTTCACGCCACCGAATCCGTCCGCCGAATTCTGTTGGAAGGCAACAGCATATTCGGCATGCTGCAGCGCGCTCCGGGTCAGTTGAGCTGGACGGATTTAAGCCCCGGAACGAAGTTTCCGCTGCTGAATGCGGCCGGTGAAGATTCCGGTCTGCGCTGCCGCGCCCTTTCGCTTGGCCCCCACTATCCTGCCTACGTTTCGCCGTCTCGGCGGTCAGAACTGGTGGCAGGGGAAGCATCTCTAGGTCTGATCGTCGAATCTCCGTCGGGAAAGCGCCTCGCCTACATGCCCGCCGTTCCGCAAGTGGACGACGCGCTGATCGCGGAATTGGAAGCAGCCGAGGTGCTCCTGTTCGATGGCACATTTTGGAGCGCCGAGGAACTGATCCGCATTCAAGGGAGTGGAGCAACCGCGCAGCAGATGGGTCATGTGCACGTGTCGTCGGACGAGGGCAGCCTGCGCCGGTTGGCGCAACTCCGCCGCCCACGTAAAATCTATGTACACGTCAACAACACCAACCCCATGCTGAATGAGGCTGGTCCCGAGTATCGTCTAGTGCGCAAGTCAGGCTGGGAAGTTGCGGAGGATGGATGGCAGTTCGATCTGTAGAAGCCGACACGGCTGGCGCGCACCTGCTCACCTTCGATGAACTGCGCGCCCAGTTCCGCGCCGTGGGCGAGGAACGCTATCACCACAAGCATCCCTTCCACCTGCTGATGCACGAGGGCCGTCTCAGCCGCGGACAGCTGCAGGCTTGGGCGCTCAATCGCTACTACTACCAGAGCATCATCCCGATCAAAGACTCGATCATTCTTTCCCGCGGGAGTGATCCCGCATTTCGCCGTGCTTGGCGCAAGCGCGTCATCGATCACGATGGCGATGCGACCACGAATAATGACGGCGGGATCAGGCGCTGGCTGAAACTGGCTGAGGCGACCGGTCTGGACGCCGATCAGGTGCGTGCCGGAACTGGAATCCTTCCCGCGACTCGCTTCGCAGTGAACGAATATCTGAATATCGTGCGTAGCCGCAGCCTGCTCGAGGCGGTGGCGTCGTCGCTGACCGAGCTGTTCTCGCGCGACTTGATCTCGCTGCGCATGGAGAAGCTGCGCCAGCACTATCCGTGGCTGTCGGGCGGCCTCGATTATTTTGAAGCGCGGCTGACGCAGGCGCCGGAAGATGTGAAGTTCGCGGTGAACTACGTGCACGCGGCAGCGCAGACGAGGGCCGAGCAGGAACTTGCGGTGCAGGCTCTGCGCGATAAATGCGACATTCTCTGGGCGCAGCTCGACGCTCTCTATTTCGCGTATGTGGAGCCGGGCTGGCCTCCGCCGGGCGCGTTTCGCTTCGGAGAAGGCGCCAAGAATAAAACGGGAAGCTGACGATGGCTCCGCCGCTCGATTCAAGCCAGCCGCACCTGGCCGCCGGATGCCGCTGGGGCGGCACCGAACAGGATCGCGTGATCTTGTTCCCTGAAGGTGCGATCAAACTGCAGGGTACGGGGCGACAGGTGCTCGAGCGCTGCAACGGCCAGCGCACTTTTGCGGAGATCATCGCTGAGTTACAAAAAGAGTTCGGCAAGACCGATCCGGCGAAGATCCGCAGCGATATTGCGTTGTTTCTGGAGCAGCTACAGAAGAAGCGGATCGTAGATTATTAGACTTGTGAGCAAGCAAATGGACGATAGAAATCGCGTTTCGAAGGTGCCTCCAGGATATCGTCCCGCTGAGAGTGCCAGTGAAGTGTTGTCGCGATACGACTGCGGAGAGAGACACTTTCAGGGAACTGACCTGCCCGGTGGATCATCGTTCAACGGAGCGGTTGTCGCCGGGTCTGATTTCAACAATAGCTTCTTGAGCGACATCGATTTCCAGTCTGCCGACTTACGAGACGTGTCCTTCGAGGAGACGAACCTCAAGGTTTCCGACTTCCGAGGCGCAGATTTGCGAGGTGAGTCCTTTCGCGGGGCAGCGCTGTGTGGCGCGAGGTTCGCGGGAGCGAAACTCGACGATGTCTCGACTGAAGACGCGTGGTACGGTGCAAAGCTGACGGGCATCCGTGTGCTCGCCGAACTTCCTAAGTAATGATTTCTAACCCATTAGCCCTGATCGCCGAAATCACGCATCGCTGCCCGCTGCATTGCGTCTACTGCTCGAACCCTCTGCAGTTGGCGGGGGCCGAGTCGGAACTATCGACGGACGAGTGGGTGAGCGTTTTTCGGCAGGCGGGCAGACTCGGCATGCTGCATGGCCATTTCACCGGCGGCGAACCGCTGGCACGCAACGATCTAACCGAACTCATCGCGGCCGCGCGTTTGGCCGGACTCTATACCAACCTCATCACCTCGGGAATCGGGCTCAATGAGCAGCGATTCGAGGCGCTGGTCACGGCAGGACTCGATCACATCCAGATCAGCTTTCAGGATTCGCGCGAAGACTCGGCCAACTGGATTGCCGGAGCGCGGGCGCATGCGCACAAGATCGAACTGTCGCGTGCGATCCGGCGACACAAGATCGCGTTCACCGTGAACCTGGTGGTGCACCGGCAGAACCTTGATCACTTGGAGGAAATAATCGCCTTCATCGAGCAACTGCAGCCGGAACGGGTTGAGATCGCGCACACGCAATACTACGGATGGGCGCTGGCCAACCGCGCCGCGCTCCTGCCAACTCCTGCGCAGGTGGAGAAGGCCGTCGCGGTCGTGGCGGATGCCGAGAAGCGGCTCGCCGGGCGCATGCGCATCGATTCGGTGGTGCCCGACTACTACGCGAAGTATCCCAAGGCGTGCATGGGGGGATGGGGACGAAGGTTGATGCTCATCAATCCGGCAGGCAAGGTTCTCCCCTGCCATGCCGCGGAAGTGCTGCCTGCCATGTCATTTGAGAATGTTCGGGAGAAGACGCTCGAATGGATATGGCAGGAGTCAGCGTCGTTCCAACGTTTTCGCGGTGAAGAGTGGATGCCGGAACCCTGCCGGAGCTGCGATCGCCGCTCGCAAGACTTCGGCGGCTGCCGTTGCCAGGCGTTCCTGGTGGCGGGAGACGCGGCGCTGACCGATCCGGTGTGCTCGCTGGCCCCGACGCATTCGATCGTAGAATCAGCCCTGCGCGAGACCAATGCGCAGATCAAGCAGCCGGTGGCTGCGACCTCGTTGGTGCAGTTGCAGAAGCTCGCTAGGGATCTTTGGTCCTACCGCATGAATCCCGAATAGGAATCGGCACAGGGGCTGAAGCCCGACAGATTTATTCCGGCTGACGCGGCCCGGAAGGGCCGCTCTTCCACAAACGCTCTTCCCGAACCGCCCTTTACGGTTGCCCCTCCGCACGCATTTTTTCCACCCATCGGTGTTCTACAACCGCTCTTGAGCCTTCACCAGCGCAGGCCGAGGGTGATGGGACGGAAGGCGGTCTGAATGCCGCTGTGGGTGCCGCGGACATAACGAAACTCGGCGTAGAGTTCCAGGTTGCGGCGTATTTTTCTCGTGATTCCGCCGCCGAAGTTGAATCCGAACTCGTTCTGGCTTTCGGAAAGAAACTTCCCATTGACCGGCAGGCTGCCATTGAAGCACGCCCCCCACCAGACGAAGAAACCGTTGCAGGCCGATCCCGGGAGGGCCGTGGAAGAATCCAGTTTACCGGAGCGATACACATAGGACGGGCCGAACAGAACGTATCCACCCCAATTTGTCGTGACTGGAGTGTTGATGATGGGATCGACCATAACCGAATAGGCCTGACTGGTAGCGCTGTGGGCTTGCGCCAGTTGCAGGGCGGAATTGCGCAGGGGCAGGTTGTCCCACTGGAAGTCGGCGCGGAGTCCGAAGTACTTGCTGTAGTTGCGAGCGACACCGGCAGTCGCGATGACGCCACCGCCTCGTACATAGGTTTTGGTTGCGCCATTGTCGACGCTGGCCCCGCCGCCGACGTTAAAGGACCAATTCTTGTAAGCGCGCGGCTTGACTTTGCGGCGGGACGTGGACTCTTCCTGCGAAGCTTCCTGGCTGCTGGGCGGCTGATTGTCGGGCTCGTGGGCGGCTGCAGGTTGAGAGGGAGCTTGTTGAGCTGGAGGCTGAGCTGGGGCCTGCTGAGCAACCAGGGTGGCGGCTCCCGCCGGAATCATAAAGAAAGACAGGATCGCCGAAACGAGCATCCATCTCCATTTAGGGCATCTCCATTTGCAGCCGGGGACCGCGGCGAACTTTCGAATCATTCATTCTCCTCCCGCTACCGGGCATGATTGCGGAGCACAACGCTCGGCTCAAGGCTCAGCAATGAGAGGCGCTTGAGAAAGAGCACGTCCGCATGGCTCCCGCATCGATTCCGACTCGCAGCAGGAAGGCACCATCTTACCAACTTTGATGCGAACTCCGCCCCATGAGCCGCCCTGAGGGGCGAATCATCTGCGACATCTATCCTGCTTTGATGGTGGCGGAGGGACAGTCGCGATTGCCCATCGCGGCTGTCAGCGCTGCGCATAGGATGCGCCGCTTGCTCTTTGCAGTACACCAGAACAGCACTGGCACGTATGATAAAGAATTCCTTTTTGGTGAGAGAGCAAGTCCATTGTCTGAAACACCCTCCAAATCGGCTCACCGCGGGAGCGGGGAAAGTTCCTGCCGTGTTGCCCTCATTGGCTTCGGGACCGTCGGCCGCGCAGTGGCGAAGATTCTCTGCGAGCGGGGCGACCGTACTCTTCGGCTGACCCATATCTGCAACCGGAATGTAGAGAGAAAGAAGCAGTCCTGGGTGCCGAGCGACGTCGTATGGACCGACGACGTAGGAGTGGTGCTGCATTCCGATGTCGACATCGTGATCGAACTGATCGGCGGGTTGAGCCTGGCAGAACAGATCGTTCGCGACGCCCTCAGGGCTGGGAAGTCGGTGGTCACGGCCAACAAGCAGCTGATCGCGCGTCACGGGCCTGATCTTCTGCAACTAGCGGCGAGCCAGGGATGCCGGCTCGAATTTGGGGCCTCAGTGGCGGGAGGGGTTCCGGTTCTTCCGGCGTTGCGCACGGGCCTCTGCGGGGATCGGCTCCACGGCATCGCGGGAATTCTGAATGGGACCTGCAACTACATTCTGAGCCGCATCGAAAACGCCAGGATCCCGTTCAGCGAAGCGCTCGAAGAAGCGCAGGCCCGCGGATACGCGGAGGCGGACGCCTCGGAAGACCTGGATGGAGGCGATGCACGGGCCAAGTTAGCCATCCTGGCGCTCGCCGGGCTGCACACGCGGGTGGTTCCGGAATCGGTTCGAGCGCGGACCATTCGCCCCATTGATGCTGTCGACTTCGATTACGCCGCTGAACTCGGCTGTACCATCCGGCAGATCTCGCGTGCGGATTTGAAGGAGAGCACGCTGTTCGCCGACGTGGGGCCGTGCCTGGTTCCCGCCGACTCTCCCTTCGGGCGGGTGCAGAGGAACCTCAATCTGGTCCTCACTTCGGGGCAGTACGGCGGCGATATGGCGTTTCTAGGCGCTGGAGCGGGGGGCGATCCGACCGCGGTTGCGGTCGTGTCCGACCTGATGTTCGTCGCCCAGCGCCTGGCTGCGGGAACCGGGCAAGATCCAGCCAGCTGCGTCTCTCCCGCCGAGATTAGCGGTGACTTTGAGACGCCGTGGTATTTGCGGTTTTTTGTGCGCGATCAGCCCGGGATTGTGGCGTGTTTGGCGGGGATCCTGGCGGAACACCATTTGAACATCGACTCGGTGCTGCAGAAACCGGGCTGCGACAAAGCGGCACTGCCATTTGTGATTACGCTCGAGCCCTGCCGCGATTCTCTGCTGCATCCGGCGCTGGAGAAGATGTCAGGGCTGGATTTTGCGGTTCGTCCGTGCCTCTGCCTGCCGATTCTGCGGTAGCGCTACGCCTCACATTCCGCGCGTTATATGTAGAATAGACAGAATGTCGCAAGCAGCCCCCGCTATTACGCGTAGCCCCGCCGAAGTGGTTCGGCTCACCCCGGTTTCGCAGGCGCCCAACGGAATCTGCTATGCCGCCGCCGGCGAGATTGCGGTCAATTCGTTCGACCTGGAGCGCATGATTGCCGCCGTGCCCACCCGCATTGCCGGCGCCCTGGAACGCAAGGCCTATTACTTTGTGCCGCTGACGGTCAGCCAAGGCGAGGAAACCGTGATCGCCGACCGCTACGATGTAGCCCTGAGCGACAACGCCGTGTGCCACCGCAACCTGAATCTGGGCGACTCGCAGTGTGTGTTTATTTCCACGCGGCTGATGGACGACAAATTCTCGGTGGCCTTTGAGTTCTATATCAATGTGGGTCACGCGCTGGTAGAGCGCGCCGGGGTCTCGCGCGAGTTCAGCGAAATGGCGTGGAGCCAGGTGGAGGCGGGCGTTCGCGGCGAGACTTCGCTTGATGCCTGGGAGGCGCGCAAGCTCGGCACATCCGGTGGCCTCGAGAGCGAGCGCTTCAAGAACGAATATCTGGAGGCGACGTTCTCGGACACGATCTCGATCTACCTGCTGTCGTTGTATCTTGACGTGGACTATTACGATCTGCGGGAGCGAGACTATCCGCTGCTGGCGCCCTCTGCGCTGGCTGAGCGTCTGCGGAAGGTGGCGGAATTGTTTCCGCCAAACTCGGGATTCGAGTTTGCCATTCTCTACAAGCGGCGCGGGTAGAGCAACTTGTTTGCGCCACTGATTTGCACCTCTTTTCACGGTCAATCGGGAACAAAATCTCGCTTCTGCAACATTCTTAAGATCCAGTAGCCCGCGGTTGCGGCAGTAAGGTGTTTCAAGGTGTGTCCGCTGACGACGCGGACCAGGGCAAAGACCTGCCGGTCTGACTCTTCCAAAATCTTGGCCAGAACATAGAAGCCGACCACTGCGGCGAAGTCGGCGCCCCGCGTGTACTTTGGCGGAAACAGCAGGGCGAGTAACAGGATGAGAATGGCGTACACCTGCACCGCAGCATAGAAGCGAAGATCTCCGTGGCTCTGCAGTTCGCCGGCGCGCCACACGAGCACGCTTCCCATGCCCGCCGTCTCCAGCACCGGGAAGAGCGCGAGACCCAGGCCAATGCCTACCCGCTCGGCGATGACGGCCGCCAGCAGCGCCATGAAAACGACCATCATCGGAATGCGGTCCCAGACCAGGCGATCGTTATCGGGTGCGAGATGGTAATAGGCGGAGCCAACGGCGGTCAGAATTAATCCGGCGAACATTACCTCGTAAAGCCAGCGCTCGCGTGGGTCGGAAAATCTACCGCCTCGCATTCCGACCAGAAAAACCAGGCCCCATATCCCGACAATCGCGAAGGGAACGTTCGAAGTGACGTCGCCGAAGTTCGGGATGCCCAGCCATCCGCGATGATCCGCGAAGTTGTGATAATCCTGTGGCTGCGGCACGGGGGGCACAAGCAACGCGAGGATGGCGATCAGGGCCGCAACTGCGAGGAGGAGGAACTCGGGCTCTTGCCATTGGGGCTTGGCATCGTAAATTTGTAATCCAGACTTTACAATCATTCCCTCCATGACCGTGACTGTGCGATCGTTCGCGAAGATCAATCTTGGTCTGCGCATTGGAGCCGCCCGGGACGACGGGTTCCACGAGTTGCTGACCGTGTATCAGACGATCGGGCTACATGACGTGATTCGGGTGAGCGTGGAGCGCGGTTCGGGAATCGAGATTCAGTGTGCCGATCCGCGCGTCCCGCGGGACGAGTCGAACACTTGTTTCCGCATCGTCGAGCGGGCCCTCGAGGCGCTGCGCGCGAAGGGGCGCGTGGTGATTGAAATCGAGAAGCGGCTACCGGTACAGGGGGGGCTGGGTGGGGCTTCGGCGAATGCGGTTGCGACAGTTTTAGGGCTGGAGCGGGCGCTGAAGAAGTCTGTGCCTACGGAGCAGAGGCTGCGGATCGCAGCGGAAGTTGGATCGGACCTGCCGTTGTTTCTGGTGGGCGGGACCGTGTTGGGCGTGGGGCGCGGGGAGCAAGTGTATCCGCTACCGGATTTGCAGTCGATGGCTTGTGTTGTGGTGACACCGGACGTGGGCGTGTCTACGCCGAAGGCGTTCACGGAATGGGACCGGTTGTATGGCGCGTGTGTGTATGGCGCCGGCACTCCTGCCCGCGAGGCAGCATCCCGAGTGCAGAAGTCAGGTGAGGTCCCCGAGCAGAAGCGAGTCGAGCTTCGCTCGGCCTGGCCAGGTCCCTTCGACTCCGCTCAGGGCAGGCTCGGACCCGGCCCCCCACCAACAAGACCTTCGCTGAACGACGGAGCGAAATTGACGGTATCGGGTGCGTCCGATAGAATGAATGAGCTTGGCCGCGGGTTGTCGGCGTGGCTGAGCAAGCTTTACTCCGGTGCTCCTTTCGGAAGGGGCCGAGTCGAGAATCCGCTTCTCGAGCTTGTCCGGGCCGGGATTGAGAACGACTTCGAACAAGTCGTCTTTCCTGAGTATCCCGAACTGCGTGAAGGCAAAGGCGCGCTCGTGCGCGCCGGCGCGAAGTATGCGTCGCTGTCGGGCTCCGGGTCAACGCTGTATGGGATATTCGCCTCGCGCGAGGCCGCCGTGCGGGCTACGATCAGGCTCCGGAAGCAAGGCTGGGCGGCCGAAGCAACCTCGACGCTGACGCGCAGGGGGTACTGGCGGCGGGTAATGCAGTGAGGGCGAGTTTTGTCCCGTGGTAGCGCTCGGCTTCGCCTCCGCTTGGAGGGCCGAAGGCGGTCGTCGCCAGGCGAGCAGGGGTGGTCGGCGGCGAAGAATTTTTGGATTGTTGATTTTTGATTGTTGCATGACAATTGAGTCGGGCCCCGCTGGGGTTTCAAACAACAATCAGCAATTGTCCGTACTGGGCCGTCGACTAATGGTAGGTCAAGTGCCTTTGGAGCACTTTGTCTAGGTTCGAATCCTAGCGGCCCAGCCAGAAATGCAGTTGCCGGTACCCAAGTTGCCAGAAAAACGGCTGAGCACGGAGTACTGGAAGCGAAAACGGTACCAACTGAAGGCCAGGAGCCCAGAGACAAATAACCATGGCTACTTTGGTGACGCCGCCCGAAAAGACCGAGAAAGTCGAAAAAAAGAGTTCCCCGGTGACGGATGAGAAGGCGGAGCGGAAACAGCGCCCGCGTTCCGACGACAAGTTCAAGATCTTCAGCGGCACGGCGAACGAACCGCTGGCCGATGAGGTCTGTCATTTCCTGGGCATGCAGCGTGGCCAGGCGCAGGTGATTCGCTTCCGGGATGGCGAGTGCTACGTTCAGATACAGGAGAATGTGCGCGGCGCGGATGTGTTTGTGATGCAGCCGACATGCCGTCCGGTGGACGAGCACTTGATGGAGTTGCTGCTTCTGATCGACGCCCTGAAGCGTGCCTCGGCGCGGCGGATCACGGCGGTGGTCCCGTACTTCGGATATGCCCGGCAGGACCGCAAGGACAAGCCGCGCAGCCCGATTTCCTCGAAGCTGGTGGCCGATTTGCTGACCACGGCGGGTGCGAACCGGGCGCTGATTGTGGATTTGCATACGCCGCAGTTGCAGGGATTTTTCAACATTCCGGTGGATCACTTGTTCGCTTCGCCGGTGTTGGTTGATCACTTCCGGAAACTGCAGTTGCCCGACCTGACGGTGGTTTCGCCGGATGCGGGCGGTGTGGAGCGGGCGCGGTTTTTTGCCAAGAAGGTGGATGCGGCGCTGGCCATTGTCGATAAACGCCGCGTCGAGATGAACGTGGCGGAAGTGATGCACGTCATCGGTGACGTGAGCGGGCGGACTTGTCTGGTCATTGACGACCTGGTTGATACCGCGGGCACGCTGGTGAAAACGGCAGCGGCACTGGTGGAAAATGGCGCGACGTCGGTTTACGCGTGCGCGTCGCACGCGGTGCTTTCGGGGCCGGCGGTCGAGAACATCATGAATTCGCTCATCAAGCAAGTGGTGGTCACGAACACGATCCCGCTTAGCGCCGAGGCCGATGCGGCGCGTACGGAAAAGGGAGGAAAGATTACGGTCCTCTCGATTGCGGGCTTGATTGGCCGCGCGATTCAGGCCAATCACGAAGAGACTTCGGTCAGTAAGTTATTCATGTAGGGCAGCGCGCCCAAGGCGGGGTTTTCGAATCTCCGCAAAGAACGCGAGATTGATCGCGCGGCGCGTCCGGGTCCCGCGGCGACGAAAAGCTGCCGCCGCGGGCTGACAATTGAAATCTTCAGACAGGATTGAATTTTATGGCGACTGCATTGGAACAGAACGTATTGGAAGCGCATCCGCGGGAGTCGGGCAACAAGAACCAGGCGCGCCGCGTGCGCCGTGAAGGAAAGATCCCGGCCGTGGTCTACGGGGCGGAAAAGGACTCCCTGCCGGTGAGCGTGGATCCGCGGCACGTGCTGCGCATCCTGAACTCGGAGAGCGGTCATAACACCATCTTCGATCTCACGCTCAACGGCGGCGAGCGCACCAAGGTCATGATCGTGGACTGGCAGTATGAGCCCATCAAAGGCAAGCTCTTGCACATCGACCTGAAGCGCATTGCGATGGACAAGGTGCTGCGGGTCAACGTGCCCATCTCCTTAATTGGCGAGGCTGCGGGCGTGAAGCAAGAAGGCGGCATTCTGGAGCACATGCTGCGCGAAGTTGAGGTCGAGTGCCTGCCGGCGGACATTCCGAGCCACATCGATGTGGACGTCAGCCATCTGACGTTTGGCATGGTGCTGCGGGTTTCGGATTTGCCGCACTCGGAAAAATTGAAGTTTCTGACCGACGCGAATCAGCCGGTAGCGCACGTAACCTCGGTTAAGGAAGAGGTTGTCGCGACGCCTGAAGCGGCAGCGGCGGAAGCGGCAGCGGTTCCGGCTGAGCCCGAGGTTATCAAGAAGGGCAAGCAAGAGACCGAAGAAGAGGGCGAGGCTGCGGCCGAGAAGCCGGAGAAGGCCGAGAAGAAGGAGAAGAAATAGCTTCGTGGGGAGAGCAGCCGAGCTGGGCTCGGCCGGACAGCCGAAGGCGGCTGTCCCTACACGGGTTGAGGAAGCTAGCGAAGGCGTGAAACTGATCGTCGGTCTTGGCAATCCCGGTGACGAGTATCAGTTGACGCCGCATAACCTGGGTTTTCTGGCGATTGATCGCATCGCGGGAAATCTGGGAGTGGACGTTAGAAACCGACAATGGCGGGCGCTGACAGCGCGGGCGGTGATTGCCGATCAGGCGGTGGTGCTGGCCAAGCCGGAGACGTTCATGAATTTGAGTGGCGTCTCGGTGCGGGAGTTGCTGCAGGAGTACGAGGCCAAGCCGGAATCGGACTTGATTGTGATTCAGGACGAACTGGATTTTCCGTTGGGCACGCTGCGCATTCACACGCGGCGCAGTTCGGCGGGGCACAACGGGATCGAGTCGATCATCGGGGCGTTGGGTACGCAGGATTTCTTGCGGATCCGGATCGGCGTGGCGCCCGAGCGGAAGGTTGGCGATGGCGCCCGGTACCTGCTGGCGCCGATGCGCAAAGCCGAGTTAACCGTTGTCGACGGGATGCTCGCCACTGCCGAGGAAGCGGTGAAGGTGATATTGAAAGAGGGTCCGGCAGCGGCGATGAATCGGTTTAACCGCAAAGAGCCGGAGAAATAAGGAAGCGCGCCGAAGGCGCATTTTTGCAATTTCGCAAAGAACACGGAATTGATTGCGCAGCGCGGCCAGATCCTTCGGTGGGCAAAGGGCGCCCACCTCAGGATGACAAATCGTGGATTTGGAGAAACGAATGAATCGTACCTATGAGCTGATGTTTATCGTCAGGCCGGATATGACGGAAGAGGATCTGGACAAACTGATTGCGAACCTGCAGTCGGTGGTGCCCGGCTCGGGCGGAAATGTGAAACGCGTCGACAAGATGGGCAAGCGCCGTCTCGCCTATACCGTGCGCCGGTTTCACGAGGGCATCTACGTCCTGCTGGTGGTGGAGGGCGGAGGCGCGGTGATTCACGAACTGGAGCGGCGTCTGCGCGTGACCGAGCCGGTGATCAAGTTCCTGACCGTGCGGGTGGACGAGGAACAAAAGCGGCTGGACAAGATCAAGAAGCTACGCGACGCACGCAAGAAAGTGAGTGCGCAGCCCGCGGCCCCGGCGGCGGAAGAAGCTGCGGCGCCGGCGGCGGAAGCTCCGGCAACGGCGTAGCAGGGATTCACAAGAAACAGATTCCTCGCTTCGCTCGGAATGACAAATTCAGTGTGTCATGCCGAATGACAAAGGATTAGGAGTCGCAAGGCGCGACTCGGGATAGAGGAGAATTATGGCTGAAGAGACCAAAGCACCAGAGCAATCGGCCCCGAGCGAGAGGCCACGTTCCAGCGAAGGACCACGATCGGGAGGAGATCGTCCGCGGTTTGGCGGTGGCGGACGCGGTCCCGGCGGGCCTCCGCGCGAAGGCGGACGCAAGTTTTTCCGGCGCAAGAAAGTCTGCAAGTTCTGCGTCGAAAGAATTGAAGACATCAACTACAAGGATTACCGCCTGCTCGGACAGTTCGTCGCCGAAAGCGGCAAGATCGTGCCGCGGCGGCTGACCGGCGTGTGCGCGCCGCATCAGCACCGGTTGTCGTCGGCGATTAAACAGGCGCGGAACATCGCCCTCCTGCCGTTTGCGGGACGAGCATCGTAGAAAAAGCAGCTTCTAGCCCCTAGCTTCCAGCCTCTAGCGAAACGGGGCGGAAGCGGTTGGTTGGCTAGAAGCTAGCAGCTAGAAGCTAGGAGCCATCATGGAAGTCATTCTGAAGGAAGATGTAGCCAAACTGGGGTCGCGCGGCGATGTGGTGAAGGTCGCGGAAGGTTACGGACGGAATTTTCTTTTGCCGCGCAAGCTGGCCATTGAGGCCAACGAGGGCAACAAAGCTGTCATCGCGCAGATGAAGGCTGCCTCGGTGCGGCGCTCGGCCAAGGAAAAGACGCAGGCCGAAGAACTGGCCAAGCAATTTGACGAGGTCTCGGTGTCGTTCCAGCGGCGCTCGGGCGAGCACGATCAGCTCTTTGGCTCGGTCACCTCCAGCGATCTGGCCGACGCTCTGGCCAAGAAGGGCTTCAACATCGACCGCCGCAAGATCCAGCTCCACGAGCCCCTGAAGACTGTGGGGGAGTTCGCCGTTCCGGTGAAACTGCACAAAGACGTGACCGCGCATTTGAAGGTCGTCATCGAGAAGGAAGCCGTCGCAGAGTAGCGCCATGGTAGAGAGGCTGCTGCTAACGTCTCTCTCACCAACTGGAATGCTGTCGGCAGGGAACCAGCCAGCTAGGTCTCTAAGATAGCCTTGCTTGATCTGCCCCATAATCAGGGCACTTGCCTTGCCAAACTGGGGGCTGCGCTGCCGGGAAAATGTTCTGTTTTCCCGTAAATCTTTGTCCCAGAATCACCTAGAGCCCCCAAAAAATCCCTGTACGGCCTATAATTTCTGCTCACGGTTCCGTTGATTCTCCGTCTATTCCTGTGCCAGCCCGGGTACGGCATATACACCGGGGCGCGTAGAGGACACGACACGAAAATGCCGGCCGATGCATGGTTAGTACCACTTGCGATTGGCGAGCAGGCCCACTCGAGAACGAGTGAGAGTAGAGAGAGAGTCAGCGGTTGCGTAGTCGGAGAGAACCAGGACCCCACGCTGGGCCGCATGGCTGGGCAAGAACGCCGCATAGACGACACGATGCTGATCCGGGAGGCGCAGCGCGGAAACCGCGCCGCCTTCGAGGAACTCGTGCGTCATTATGACCAAGCGGTGTTACGCCTGGCTCTTCATCTCACCGGGACCGAGCAGGACGCCCAGGACGTCTACCAGGACGCGTTTCTCAAGGCCTATAAGAACATCGGAAATTTTCGGTTCGAGTGTTCCTTCTACACCTGGATTTACCGGATCGTCACCAACCTGTGCCTCGATCACCTGCGCAAAAAAACCGTGCGCAAAGAGGACGCGCCGGTGGCGAAAGACTCGGACGGCGGGGAATACGACCTGCTGGACCAGGTGGCCGATGGACGCGCGGGCGCGAATCCGGAGCGGGATCTGATGAGGCGGCAGTTGGGCGCACGCATTGCCGGTGCGCTCGAGAAACTGACACCACGCGAGCGCATGGTGTTCGAGCTGAAGCATTATCACGGATTGAAGCTGCGCACGGTGGGTGAGATTTTGCATACGACGGAAGAGACCGCCAAAAATACCCTCTTCCGCGCCACGCAGAAGTTGCGCGGGGCGCTGGCGGACATGAGGTAGGCAAGAGCCGGGCTAATGGCCGGCGGACAGCCGAGGGCGGCTGTCCCCACATTAAGACAGAAGGATCGCCCGAGGGGGCTGCAACCATGAAATGTGAATGGGTAAGAGAAAATATCGTGCTCCAGGTTTATGGCGAGCTGGCCGATGACGCCCGCCATGAACTGGAGCAGCACGTGGCCCGCTGCGCCGATTGCGCAGCCGAACTAAAGGCGGAGCAGGAGTTCCACGAACTGCTCTCGCAGGATCGCGCGTCTGATCCCACGCCGAATCTGCTGACGTCTTCGCGCATGCGCCTGCAGGACGCGCTGGAGACGGCGCAGCAAGGGACCTTCTGGAGTCGGCTGCCGTTCGATCCCGTGAACTGGCTGCGTCAGGTGCGGTTCTCGCCTGCGCTGGCTTCGGCGATTCTCATCTTCGGCTTCGCTGGCGGTGTTTTGACCGCCTACAAGGTA
This sequence comes from Candidatus Sulfotelmatobacter sp., assembly GCA_035511455.1. Taxonomy (GTDB): domain Bacteria; phylum Acidobacteriota; class Terriglobia; order Terriglobales; family Acidobacteriaceae; genus Sulfotelmatobacter. Next base: position 68,208 of record DATKFH010000013.1, read on the forward strand.
ACCCCGCACGCGAAGTTGGATCCAGGACCTGCCATTACGCCAACGCCCGTGGTCAGCGACGCTTCGATCGCCGGAATCAGTTCCATTGTCCAAGACCCGGGCACCAATCAGGTGAGCATCAAGTACAACGCGGTATCGACCCAGGAAGTGCAGGGATCGCTGACCGATCAGAAGATCCAGCAACTGCTGTTGTATGCGGCTCGCAACAATTACAACTCCGGCGTGCGCGTGGACTCAGTCGATTTGCTGGCGCAGAGGAGCAGCGACATGCAGGTCCGCGAAGCTCTGATCTACGCGCTGCAGAATGATACGAATCCGGGTGTGCGGCTGAAATCGCTAGACGCGCTGGGCAATTACGTGAAAGATGACACCAACGTGCGCGACGCGGTTCTGCGGGCCCTGGTGAACGACTCCAATTCGGGAGTCCGCATCGAAGCGCTGCGACTGATCGAGCCGGTGAAGGCCGACGGTAGCGTGCGTGGCGTACTGATGGCGCTGGCGGCGAAGGACCAGAGCACCTACATCAAGTCGCAGGCCCGCACCATGCTGGCCCAGTTGCCTGAGATTGATTAGACCTACGCCGGAACGGTTTAGAAGAAGGAACAGAGATTGGCAGACAGCGAGGTGGGAGATTTGAAACGCGCGCTACAAGTCGTTGGGCTAGGGAGTGTGCTGGCCCTGCTTGCGCCGCTGGCCGTGGCGCAAGCATCACACATATCCCGCGAGGGCGGAGCCTGGGGTCAGGAGATCACCGGGTCGCTAGCTGCGGTGAAGAACTTGCGGGTCAAAGTCGACATGGGTTCCGTGGTTGTGCACGGGGGGCAGCAGCAGGGCATCAATTACGTCGTTCATACTCGTTTTGGCACTTCTTCTGAGCAGGACGCCCGCCGCCAGTTCGAGAATTACAAGATTACCGCCTATGTGAAGGGCGATACGGCATGGATCGTAGCGGACTGGCAGGGGGGAAGGCAGCCGCGTCATTGTTCCTCGGAATTTGCCGTGATGGTGCCGCGTGAAATGGCGCTCGTGAAGCTTGAGACGGAGGGGGGCAATGTGGAGGCCACCGGGCTCACGGGCAAGGTGGAAGCTCAGAGCGGCGGCGGCAGCATGCACCTCGATGACATTGGCGGAGGCGTTTACGCCGAGACCGGGGGCGGTGGCATAGACGTGGGTACGGTGAGCGGCGAGATCGGGCTGCATACGGGCGGCGGATCGATCGAGGTACACCGGGCCAATGGCAAGGTTGTGGCCGAGACCGGGGGCGGAAGCGTCGAGATCCATTCCGGAGCGCAGGGCGCGACCGTGGAGACCGGCGGTGGCAGCGTCGAAGTGCGCCAGTGTAATGGCAAAGTGAAGGTTTCGACCGGCGGTGGGGGCGTCGACCTGAGCGACATTGGCGGGCCGGCGGAGATTGAAACAGGGGGCGGCAGCATCCGTCTTACTTCGGCCAAGGGACATGTTCATGCCGAGACCGGCGGTGGTGGGATCGAACTCTACGGCGTGCCTTCGGCGAGGGCTGAAACCGGCGCGGGCGGCATCACCGTAAAGCTGGTGAATACCGGCGGCGAGCGCCACGATTCCGATCTGGAAACGGGTGCGGGCGACATCACGGTTTACATCGCCTCCGACGTTGCGGTTAACGTGTGGGCCAGCGTCGACCTGGCTAACGGGCACCGCATAACTTCCGAGTTCCCGGACATTCACGTCCATAGCGAAGGTGGACAGTGGGAGCCAAAGACTTTTACCGCCGAGGGTAAGCTGAATGGCGGAGGCCCCACGCTGAAAGTTCACACCTCGACGGGCGACATTACCTTCAAGCGCGCCGGTCACTGAAGTCTGTCTTGATGGTTGAGGTCATGACTATGCGCAGATACGTTTTGACCAGCATCGGGTTGTTGCCGTTACTTCTGAGCTTCTCGCATGCGGCACAGAATTGGCCGGTAGAGTCTTCCGCGCAGTCGTTCGCCTTCTCCGGCGACGAGGGCGGCACCAGTTCCTATCTCGGGGTCGACATTGCCGACGTGACCACCGAGCGTCTGAGCGCGCTAAAACTGAAAGAGGAAAAGGGCGTCGAGGTGACGATGGTCGACCAGGATGCCCCGGCCGGCAAGGCGGGCATCAAGGAGCACGACGTCATTCTCTCCATGAACGGCACCGCCATCGAAAGTGGGGCACAGTTGCGCCGGATGATCCATGAGACCCCACCCGGGCGCGTCGTGAGCTTTGGGTTGAGTCGCGACGGCCAACCCATGACGGTGAAGGTGCAGCTGGCAGACAAGCACAAAGAGTTCTCCTTTGTCGGTCCCAAGGTAAAAGACTTCCCCATGGTAATGCCGGAGGTACACATCCCGGATATCGACATCCCCTCCATCAACATGGTGGTGGTGACGCAGTCGGCCCGCAGCGGTTTGACGGTAGAAAATATAACGCCGCAACTGGGCGAGTTTTTTGGAGTAAAGAACGGAAATGGAGTGCTGGTGCGCGCGGTGGACAAGGGCAGCCGCGCGGATAAGGCAGGTTTCCACGCTGGCGACGTTATTGTGAAAGTGAACGATCAGCCCATCCACGACACCAGCGACTTCACGCACGCCATACGATCGCGCAACGGCAATTCCGTAAGTGTGGGGTTGATCCGGGAGAAAAAAGAACAGAACCTGAATCTGACTCTCCCCCATCTCAAAGAGTCCGGGTTGATGGAAGAAGAGACCTTTGACGCTCCTGCGATCCGTGCTGAGTCGGCGGTTGAACTGGGCCAACTGGAAAACGAGATCGCCAAGCTGCGACCACAAATAGAGCTGGCCGCGCAACAGGCTCGCAAGTCGGCGGAAGAACTGCGGAAGACCTTCTGCGACGAGCAGAAAAAGATTCGCGAGGAAGCGCGCAGGCAGGCCGAAGAGCAACGCCAGAAGCTGAGGAGCGAGGAGCACAAGCTGAGGATGGAAATGGACCGGATGCGGCGGCAGATGCGGTCGTACCGGATGGATATCTAGTCCATAGCAGGACGACCATTGTTGCCCCGCGCAAGCAACCACCTCGATCCCTCGCTGCGCTGAGGATCACAGATCGGCTGGGGCTAGCAGCAGATTGGATCGACTGCCGGCTTCGTGAGGCCGAGCGGGCTGGCTAGCCCGGTGAGGCAAACGAGGTTGCGGCCCGCCTGCTTGGCGGCATAGAGCGCCTTGTCGGCGGCGTGGACCAGTTCATCGCGGGTGCTTCCGTGCTCTGGGAAAGCGGCCACTCCGGCGCTGATGGTCACCAGGCGCGGCACTCCCGGGAATGGCCAACCTTCTACAACCCTGCGCAACTTTTCCGCGACGCCCATTGCATGTTGCGCGTTGGTGTTGGTGAGGAGAATTGCGAACTCCTCTCCCCCGTAGCGACACACGACATCAATTTTCCGTAATTGCTGGTGAAACAGGGACGAGACCTGGCGGAGCACCTCATCGCCGAGCAGGTGTCCAAATTCGTCGTTCAACTTCTTGAACTGGTCGATGTCGGCGATAACCAGCGCCATTCCGGTTCCGCCACGGCGGGCGCGTTCAATTTCTTCCTGGATGCGCAACTCGAAGTAGCGGCGGTTGAAGATGCCGGTCAATCCGTCGAGATAGGAAAGTTTCCGAATTCGTTCTACGTAATGGGCGTTCTGAATAGAACTTGCGCAAATGTCGGCCACCGCCTCCAGCGGCTGGAATTCATTCTTGCGGAAAGCATTTCGCTCGGAACTATGCAGCGCGAGCACGCCCAGTGTCTGCCCAAATGTGATGAGCGGAATGCTCATCTGCGAGGCAGATTCGGCAAACAGCTTGCACGACCGCGGGGCGCTGCCCAAGTCGTTTTCGATGAGCGTCTCCCCGGACTCCATGGCTCGCAACCACGACTCGCTGCCACCGGGCAGACGGCCGCCGGCGGGGAGCAGCGATGTCAGTGCCCCTTGCTGGGCGCGCAGAACCAAGTCGCCGTCCTCGCGCAACCAGAGAGAGACGTGGGGTACCTGAAACGCGCGCTGAATTTCCGAACACACGCGAGCCAGCAGATCCTCCAGGTCGATGACCGCAGTGCTTTGCTGGGCTATGGCGTTGATCGCCTGCAGTTGCCGTGCCCGTTGGCGCTCCAGCGAGTACAGGTGGGCATTCTGCAGCGCAATCGAGGCCTGGGTTGAGAACATGGTCAGCAGGTCAATGGTTTCACGGTCGAAGTGATCGAGGCGCTCGCTCTGGCAGTCCAGGACTCCGACGACCTCATCGCGTACCATCAGCGGAATCGCCAGTTCGGAGCGCGTGGACTGGGCACAGCAGATGTAGCGCGAGTCTTTGCTGACGTCGGGGGCATAGACGGGCTGCTTCTTGAGTACAGCCGCGCCGGTGATGCCTTCGTGCCATCCGAGGCATGAGTTGTCCTTCCCGTGGTCCCAGCCGATCTGCGAACGCACACACAACTGCTGGGTCTCCTGGTCAAGCCGCAGGATGGCCGCTTTCTGCAAATGAAAAAAGTCACGCGCGATGCCGAGGATCCGGCTCAGTACCTCGTCCAAATCAAAGGTAGAGAGCACAGCCTGGCCCGCGTCGTACAGGACGGCGATTTTCTGCATGTAAGGGGATTGTAAGTCGGGAATGGGAACCATCGAGGTTCCGAAAGTAACTGGATTTCAACCAGTTGCCCGCTTGTCTACCTCCACTTCCTGGCGGTGCGGATCAACCCGTAAGCCACCAGGCAGAACCAGAAGTCCACCAGCATGCCCAAGTCGGGTTGGAATGGACGATGGCGGACAGCCGGCGGAAATGAAGGCGCCAGAATGAAATAGGCGACATTGCCCAACACGATTGCCGCCAGTGCCTGGATGAAGTTGACCAGCACCGATGCTTTAGGCTCCGGTGATTTAGACACCATCGCACCTCAGAACAGGAATTCAGAAGGGAGACCGAAACCGGCTCCACAGAGCGCCCGCGACTCCTGCTACCATTCTTGCTGTTCCCTCGGCGGACCCATCGTTCTCTCGCGCTCTGTTTCGCGTCTTTTGTGATGGACCCGAACTCCGCAGGAAATGTCGACGCATGCTCGAACTCTCCAGCCCGGTGATGTACGTGAAGGGCGTGGGTCCGCACATCGGCGAAGTGCTGGCGGCGAAGGGGATCCACACAGTCGGCGACCTGCTCCATTATCTGCCTTTTCGCTACGAAGACCGGTTGAATCCGCGGGGCCTAGCGGAGTTGCGCCCGGGCGAGATGGCGACCGTGATCGCTGAAGTACGCAACTCGGGCCTGTTCCGCACGCGGCGCATGCCGATTTTTCAACTCACCGTCGGCCAGGGGCGGGCCCGCCTGCGCTGTCTATGGTTTCATGCTACCTATCTGCAGGACAAATTCAAGCCCGGCCAGATGATCGCGTTGTACGGAAAGGTCGAGGAAGACCCGCGAAGCCGCGAACTGCAGATCATCCAGCCGCAATACGAGATGCTGGGAGAACCCGGGGAGGGCGGCGACAATGGCGCCGAAAAGAAGGCGGCGGAGTCCCTGGAGATCGGCCGCATCGTTCCGATTTACGAGTCGATCGGGCAGGGACGGCTGACTCCGCGCTGGTTTCGGAAGGTGATTCGCACAGCCCTGGACAACCTGACGCCGGATTTGTCAGAACCGATTCCCGCCATCGTGCGCAGTCGGATGGGCCTGGTGTCGGCGCGGGCGGCGTTGTGGAATGTGCATTGGCCCGAGCCCGGCGAGAGTCTCCAGGACTTGCAGACATCGCGCACGCCGGCGCATATCCGGTTGATCTTCGATGAATTGTTCTTCGTCGAAGTAGGCCTGGAGTTGAAGCGCCGCGATCAGAAGGCGCAGACCGGAATTGCGTTTCAACTCGATGAGCGGGTGCGGGCGGCGATCAAAAAGATACTGCCGTTTCACCCTACAACGGCGCAGAAGCGGGTGCTGAAGGAAATCGCCGCCGACATGGAGAAGCCGTGTCCCATGCGGCGTTTGCTGCAGGGCGACGTGGGATCGGGCAAGACGATTGTCGGCTTCGAGGCGGCAATCATCGCCATCGAGAATGGCTGCCAGGTCGCGCTCATGGCTCCGACTGAGATTCTGGCGCAGCAGCACTATTTTTCGGCGCGGAGGATTCTGGAGAATGCTGGGTACCGCATCGTCTTGCTAACCGGCTCGCTCGAAGCGGATCGCAAACGGGAGATTCGGCGTCATATCGGGCAGGGAAATGCACAATTGGTGATCGGCACGCACGCGCTGCTGGAGGAAAAAGTCGGATTTGCCCGGCTGGGGCTGGTGATTGTGGATGAGCAGCATCGGTTCGGAGTAATGCAGCGGCTTAAGCTGATGAAGAAGTCGGGGGAGGGGGACGAAAGCCGTGCTTCGCTCGGCGGGACGGGCGAGAGCGTCCGTCCCCACACGGGACCTGCCGAGCCTGACGTTCTCGTCATGACTGCCACGCCTATCCCGCGCACCTTGGCGCTTACTCTGTATGGCGATCTTGATCTCAGTGTGCTGGACGAACTTCCGCCCGGGCGTACGCCCATCGTCACGCGCTGCGTTGCTGATGACCAGTCCCCTAAGGTGTGGGAGTTTGTGCGCAAGCAAGTGGCGGCGGGACATCAGGCCTACGTCGTCTATCCCGTTATTTCTGAAAACGAGGAAAGCGAACTCAAGGCCGCGATCAAGATGTATCGCGAACTGAGTGGTCGCGTCTTTGCCGATCTCAAAGTTGGCTTGCTGCACGGGCGCCTTGACCCCGAATTGAAAGACCAGGTCATGCGCATGTTCCAGAAGGGCGAATTGCAGATCCTGGTCGCGACCACTGTCATCGAGGTGGGTGTGGACGTCCCTAATGCCACGGTGATGGTCATCGAACATGCCGAGCGCTTTGGACTGGCCCAGTTGCACCAGCTGCGGGGGCGGATCGGACGAGGCGCCGCCAAGTCGTATTGCGTTCTGATGACCGGGGGCAAGGTCACCGAAGAAGGCCAGCGGCGGCTCGATGCTATGGTGCGGACCAACGACGGATTTCAGATTGCGGAACTTGACCTCGAGCTTCGTGGCCCGGGTGAGTTTTTCGGCACGCGGCAGGCAGGGATGCCTAGCTTCCGGGTCGCCAACATCATCCGCGATGCCCAACTGCTCGAAGCCGCCAAGCGCGAAGCTGCGGCTGTGCTCGCCGGGCCAAACGCGGAAATTTCGTCGGAAGAAATCAGCCGCGCTCTGGTTCAAATGCGGGCCCGCTGGCAGCATACCTACGGGCTGGTCGAGGTGGGGTGAACCCTGAGGTGATCGCGTGTTCTAAGGAGGATGGTGCAATGGCCAAAAATTTTGGGCTGGTACTGGTCCGCAGCCGCCATTCTGTGGACGAGACGGTGCAGCGGCTGCAAGCGGCATTGATCGGGAAGGGCATGCAGGTTTTTGCCGTCATCGACCACAGTGGGGAGGCGGAGAAGGTGGGGCTGAAGATGAGGCCGACCAAGCTGTTGATTTTCGGAAGCCCGAAGGGTGGAACTCCGCTGATGGTGGCGGCGCCGAGCCTTGCCATTGATTTGCCGATGAAGGCGTTGGTCGCCGAGGATGCCGAGGGTAAAATTTGGGTCACCTACAACAGCCCCGAGTACTTCGAGGAGCGGCATGGCGTGCCTGCGGATCTGATCAAGAATCTGGCAGGGGCGGGGGCGCTGATCGAAAAAGCTGTGGAATAATGAAGCCCACTTCTCGCGCAAAGGACGCGCGAGAAATGGGGCACCCGGAGAGTCGTGACGGAAGGCCCAAATCCTAATCGAGCGCGCGACCATCTCGCGAATGAGCGGACGTTTCTGGCTTGGGTGCGGACGGGAGCGGCGATCGTGGTGTTCGGATTCGCGATCGGGAGGTTTTCTATCGCTCTGCGGCAGTTGACGGCGCTTCAGGGACATCCGCTGCACCGAAGTGGGCTTTCCGTATGGATGGGTGCGACTTCGATTGTGTTCGGAGTAGTGCTGGTGATCGCGGGGCTGGTGCGGTATCGCCAGACCAGGGCGCGGCTGGACGCCGGGACCTTTGAGCCAGCGGGATTTGTTTTGGACCTGGTCACGATTTTGACCGTTTTGTTTGGGCTGGCGTTGGCGACTTATTTGATTTATATCGAGAAAAGTGTGGGGTGAGAGGGTACAGCACAGAGGCAGCCGAGCTGCGCTCGGCCCCTCCGGGCTCCTTCGACTTCGCTCGGGACAGGTTCCGACCCGGACCCACGCGAAAGACTATGGCGAACGATCAGGAAAAAGAGGCGGCGGCGCGAGCTAGTTTGCGATTTGTGAAAGACGGGCAGGTTGTGGGCCTGGGCACGGGATCGACGGCGGCGCACTTCATCAAGCTGCTGGGCGAGCAAGTGAAGAATGGGCTGCGAATTCGGGGAATTCCCACTTCGGACCGGTCGCGGGAGCTGGCGCTGAGTCTGGGAATTCCGCTGACCACACTGGATGAGTGCCAGGAGATTGCGGTTACGGTAGATGGAGCGGATGAGGTCGATCCAGAGCTGCGGCTCATTAAAGGTGGCGGCGGGGCGCTGCTGCGAGAGAAGATTGTGGCGTCGGCCACCAAGCAGTTGGTGATTGTGGCGGATGCTTCGAAGCAGGTGCCGGTGCTCGGGAAGTTTCCGCTGCCGGTGGAGGTGATCAAGTTCGCGCAGACGCTGGTGGCGAGACGGATTGCGGCGTTGGGAGCGGAAGTGCAGCTGAGAACCGGCACTGACGGCAAGCCCTATTTGACCGATGAGAATAACCACATCCTAGACTGCAGGTTTGGGCAGATTCGGGATGCGGATGGACTGGCGCGGCAGTTGAGCGAGATGGCGGGAGTGGTGGAGCACGGGCTATTTATCGGGATGGCGAGCGTGGTGTTGTTTGCACGCGGGAGCGAGATTGTGGAGTTCGGACGCTAGCCTGGGCGGGGGCGAGATCGACCAAATGCCAGCCGAGCCGGACTCGGCCTGTCCGGGTCTGAGGCCTGGACCCACACGGACAAAAAAAAGATTCCTCGTTTCGCGCGGAATGACAACTGTTAGAACAAGGTGAAAGGGACCAAATGGCGACGGGAACACAGGCGTCGGGGTGGGGGGGGCCGTCGCGGAGGCGCGTGGAGCGGTTCGAACTGCAGACGCCGCTGGATGTGACGGTGCTGAGATCGGGGGTCCCGGACACGCTGCCGGGGCGGGCCGTTGATGTGTGCGAGTGCGGGATCGCGGCCATGCTCGCTGGAGAGCTTCTGCCGGGTGAGGTGGTGGGGATTGAGGTACAGCTGCCCGACACTACCGATCCGTTGCGAATCCGGGCGACGGTGCGGTATCACGACAAACTGCGCTACGGGTTTGAGTTTGTCGGGTTGTCGGTGGAGCAGCAGGCGGCGATTCGAGATTGCGCGCAAGAAACACAAGCAGAGGCCGGGGCGAGTGCCAAACTCTTAGGGGGCAAGGCGGAAAAGAAGAAGAGAGACGCAGGATCGCCCAGCGGGCGCGGGGACGCTGCCAGCAACGGTGCGCCGGAGAAATCGTCAAAGAAGCGGGGCATGGAGGCATGGGTCGTCGGTGTTGTTCTTCTTGTTTTCGCGGCTGCGGGTGCGGGCGTGTTTTGGTGGAAGTGGAACCGAGGATGGGAGGAACTGGAGTCTGGCCTGAAGACCGAGCAGGCGGCAGCAACCGAAAAGCCGCAAGCGCAGGTTCCGGCGGAGGTGATGGAGAAGTTGCTGACCCATCGCGTGGAGCCTGTGTATCCGACGGAGGCCAGGAGGGCGAACCTGCAAGGGGTTATCGCGCTCGATATTGTAGTGGGGCGGGACGGGTCGGTAATGAGCATGCATGCGCTCAATGGGCCGGACGCGCTGGTGCGAGCAGCCATGGACGCGCTGCGGTGGTGGAAGTTCGAGCCTTATCGAGTGAATGGTGAGCCAGCGGTAGTGGAGACCACCGTGGCGGTGGAGTTTAAGCGGTAGGGCAGCGATTCCGATCGCCTAAGCAGGAGTCGGCGTGCTTCCTTACGCGCGCGGCTTGCGGAGTGCCTGGAGCACGACGATGCCGCTGATGGCGAAACATACCACCGCTCCCAGGGCGGCGACTTGCAGGAGGCCGGCGCTGAGGCGGAGTACGTCGGCGAAAATAGCAGCCACCGCGAAGATGAGTCCCAGTACGTTGAGCCCTAGAGGCGCGCGGACGGGAGCGCCGATGTCCTTGCGCAAACGGAGCTGCAGCAGGAGCGCTGCGAGTCCGATGGCCGCGACGACCACCAGCGCCAACGGACTCAGGAAAGCGTTACGGCTGGTGTAGATGACCACCAAGGCGAGTGCGAGGAGCAGGAAGCCGGCAGCGAAAATGGTCGAGCGACGCGGCTTGGGCGCAGGGGCCGAGTTGGAAGTGGCGTCGGACAAGGAGTCCCGTCCCAATTTATACAGGGCGGAGCGAACAGTTTCAAATATCGCCCGGAACCCCATGCCGGCGGCCACCAGAGAAGCCCAGAAGAAAAAGGGGGAAGTCAGCTCCGTCAGCTCCTCATCTCCGTTTTTCTCGCTCCTATTTCACGCCGGCGCCGGCAGAACACAATGGCATGCGGCTGGTCCGGCTGCCGGCGATCCGGTCCAAACATCTCGAAACCGTCGTGCACACTCTGCTCAGCACGGCGCACGCGCTGACCCAGAGGTACGATCTGGTGCATTATCACGCACTCGGGCCGACGTTATTTTCATTCCTTCCGCGCCTGGTTCGAGCGAAGACAGCGGTTACCGTGCCAGGGCCCGACTGGCAGAGAAAGAAGTGGGGCGGGTTGCATCGTGGGTGCTGCGTGCCGGCCAGAGTGCATCGTTCCACCTTCCAAACGGCACCATGGTCGTGTAGCGAGCGCTGCAGCAACGGTATCGCGAGATCCACGGAATCGAAGCCTTTTATGTGCTTAACGGCGGAGTGCTGCGGGACTGAACCGAGCCCCGCGAGATTCTGCAACGGGGGCTCGAGCCTGCTGGAATGCAGTAGACCTGGCGGATCGCCTGCGCCTCCTCATCGCCAATCGGGCGGTGCGCGAGGCGGCGGGAAGAGCCGCCAAGGGACGGATTCGCGAACAGTATCAGTGGCAGAAGATCGCCGCCGACATCGAGGCGGCGTACTTCGAAATCATGGGAGGGAAGCCGGTAGATGCTGCACCGAAGAAGCCGAGTGCTCGAGCTGCCGCTGCGGGGGAGGGCAGCGGCGTGGAGCGACGGGCCGGGGTAGTCGTTGCAATCTTAGGTGGAGAACAGCGGCGTGATCCTGCGTCGTTTGCCCTTACCGCGCGTGGCACATCGTTGTCGGTCGGGTAGTTGATCATCCATTCGCCCAAGGGACAGGTCAACCCCCTCTTTTTTTATTACAATCAGGAATCGGTCGCGGCAGGTGCAGCGCGGACTGTCCCGAACGACATTCGGCATGAAGAACAAGGTTCTCGTAACCGGCGGCGCTGGCTTCATCGGGTCCAACTTCATCCTGCAGCTAATGCGGGAAGATACCTCGTCGATCATCAACCTTGACAAGCTTACCTACGCGGGAAATCTGCGCAACCTTGAGTCGGTTGCAGCCGACGCACGGTATGAGTTCGCGCAGGGCGACATCGGCGACCGCGGATTCGTGAGGCAGTTGCTCGAACGGCATCAGCCAGCAGCGATCGTTCACTTCGCGGCGGAAAGTCACGTGGATCGTTCGATTCGGGGGCCGGACGACTTCATTCGCACCAACGTCGATGGGACGTTCGCACTACTGGAGGAAACGCGAGCGCATTGGACCGAGATGAACGACGAGGAGAAGGCGGATTTTCGCTTTTTGCACATCTCCACGGATGAAGTATATGGGTCTCTCAGGCCGCACGATCCTCAGTTCCGCGAGACCACGCAGTACGCGCCGAACAGCCCATATGCCGCGTCCAAAGCCGCATCGGATCACCTGGTGCGTGCCTACCACCACACCTATGGGCTGCCCACGTTGACCACGAATTGCTCGAACAACTATGGACCGTTTCAGTTTCCGGAAAAATTGATTCCGTTGATGATCCTCAACGCACGGGATGGGAAGTCGCTACCGGTCTACGGGGACGGCCAGAACGTCCGCGACTGGCTCTATGTGGAAGATCATTGCGCCGCGATTCGAACCGTGCTGCGGCGCGGCCGTCCCGGTGAGAGCTACAACATTGGCGGCTGGAATGAGAAACCGAATATCGAGATCGTGCAGACGATCTGCGACTTGGTCGATGAGATCACTCCCCGTGCGCAAGTCTCGCGCCGCGACCTGATCACGTTTGTAAAAGATCGCCCGGGCCACGACCGGCGTTACGCGATGGACGCCCACAAGATCGAACGAGAGCTCGGATGGAAGCCAAAGGAGACGTTTGAGAGTGGCATTCGCAAGACCGTGTGCTGGTATCTTGACAACGACCAGTGGGTGCGAGACGTGACCAGCGGAAGCTACCGGCAGTGGATTGCGACGCACTACTCGGTCTAGACGAAGCGAGCGCGACAACCCACGCGATGCGGACGGGATTCAAGACAAGTCAGAACGATGAGCGACAGGACACCATATAAGGGCATCATCCTGGCAGGAGGGTCGGGAACCCGTCTGTATCCCACAACCCAGGTAATGGGCAAGAGCCTGCTTCCGGTTTACAACAAGCCAATGATCTATTACCCACTGTGTACGTTGATGCTGGCCGGCATCCGGGACATTCTGGTCATTTCGACTCCCGATGATATTCCCAAGTTTCAGGCCCTGTTGCGAGACGGAAGCCAGTACGGGATTCGCCTTCAGTACCGCGTGCAAGCCAAGCCAGAAGGGATTGCTCAGGCGTTTTTACTTGGAACGGAATTCCTGGACGGCGGTCCGTGTGCGCTGGTGCTGGGCGACAACATCTTCTACGGGCATGATCTGGTGAAGGACCTTCGGGAGGCCGCCGAAAAGGTAGTTGGCGCGCGCGTCTTCGCCTATCCCGTGCACGATCCTGAGAGGTACGGGGTGGTGGAGTTCGATGTGAGCGGGCGCGCCTTGAGCATCGAGGAAAAGCCGCAGCAACCGAAGTCCCGATACGCCGTCACTGGGCTGTATTTTTACGATGGCCGGGTCGTGGAGATTGCAAAATCGCTCAAGCCCAGCGCCCGGGGAGAACTCGAGATCACTGATGTGAACCGGGTCTATCTAGGAGACGGGCAACTTGAGGTTGTGGTGATGGGGCGCGGGATGGCCTGGCTGGATACGGGCACACATGAATCGCTCATGGATGCTTCCCTGTACATCCAGGCGATTGAGAGACGGCAGGGGTTGATGGTGGCGTGTCCCGAGGAGATCGCCTACCGGTACGGCTACATTACAGCCGACCAAGTAGAGCAAGTTGGAAGTTCGATGAAGAACAGCAGCTACGGTGCGTACCTGCTGCAACTGCTGAAGGAAAGGGTATTCTGAAATGAGTGTGCTCCCGGCGACGCGGCCCGCAATGGACGCCTTCAAGAAAATTTCGACCTCACTGCCTGGGGTATTTGTTCTGGAGCCACGCGTATTTGCGGACCAACGAGGTTTCTTTCTGGAGAGCTACAACGAGCGAGCCTTGGCAGAGATTGGCATTGAGGAGCACTTTGTTCAAGACAATCATTCGTGCTCGCGCCGCAATGTGCTGCGCGGACTGCATTATCAGATCCAGCAGGCGCAGGGAAAGCTGGTGCGTGCCGTGGAGGGGGAGATTCTCGACGTCGCTGTGGACCTCCGGCGGAGTTCGCCGACGTTTGGCGGATGGGAGGCTGTGCGCCTGTCGGGAGAGAACAAACGCATGTTGTGGATTCCCGCCGGCTTTGCTCACGGATTCTGCGCTACGTCGGAGAAGGTGCACGTTGTATACAAAGCCACCGACTATTATGCAGTCGAATACGAGCGCACTCTGGCTTGGAATGATCCGGATCTAAAGATCAACTGGGAACTGGACGGCGAACCGACTGTGTCCGCAAAAGATCAGCGGGGGGTTGCGCTCCGCGCCGCCGAGACCTTCCAGTAGTCGCGGGAAATCACACGCATGAAAGCACTAATTCTGGGCGCCACCGGTCTGTTAGGCCAGGCCTTGATGCGGGAGTGGAGCGGAGATGAGGTCCTGGGCCTCGGAGTCCGCGATGCCGACATTCGAGACGTTCGGAAAGTGCGGGAAGTGATTGAAAAGATGCGCCCGGAATGGATCGTTCTGGCGGCGGCCTACACCGACGTGGATGGCTGCGAGAGCAATCAGGAGTTGGCCTTCTCCGTAAACCGCGATGGCGCCGTTCAGGTCGCGCGAGCCGCGAAAGACGCCGGTGCGAAGTTAATGTTTCTAAGTTCAGACTACGTCTTCGACGGAAAGAAAACTTCGCCCTACGAGATCGGGGACAGGCGAAACCCGCAGAGCGTTTACGGCCGATCCAAGGCCGAAGCTGAAATCCAATTGCTCGAAGTTATTCCCACTTGTTGCATCTTGCGCACTGCCTGGCTGTTCGGGATCGGAGGCAAATGCTTCCCCGACACAATCCTGAAGCTCGCGGCCGCCCGGCCCGTGCTCGATGTAGTCAGCGATCAGCGGGGATGCCCGACGTATTCCGTCGATCTGGCGCGGGCGATCGTTCAGTTGTGCCGCAAGAGCGCGAATGGAATTGTGCACGTGACCAATGCTGGCGATTGTTCGTGGTTCGAGTTCGCGCTCGAAATCGTCGAGTGCGCGGGGCTTTCTACCGAGGTACGGCCGGTCAGCACGCAGCAGATGGTACGGCCGGCGCCCCGTCCAGCGTATTCGGTCATGTCCGCGAAGAGCCTCACGGACCAAGGAATCGTCATGCCCACATGGCGAGATGCGCTCGGGCGGTTTTTTCAGGAGCGAGGCGGCTAAACACTCTGCCAACTCTTCGCCCTGCTGGGAATGTTGAATTTCCTGCACCCCCACTTCCGAATCCCCTGCCTTGGTTACTTCAGTAATACAGTGGCCGCCTAGGCGCGAACATACAATTCGAGCGTGGGGAGTGCTGCGCTACAACGAGGGCAGAAATGGACGATCGCGGTTAGCGCGGTCGTCGGTGCCCATGTTCTGTTATCCCTGCTGGCGCCACGCGGCTTCTCGCTTACAGCTCTCGGCGACATCCTGCAAAATGCCATTCTGTTTTGCGCCACCATCGCCATTGTCGCCAACGTGAGAACCGCTGCCCCGAAGGCGCGGTTGTTCTGGGCGCTGATGGGTCTTGGCATGGGGATGTGGCTGACTTCGCAGGTGATGTGGACCTACGTGGAAGTCTACCTGCGGCATGAGGCGCCGAATCCATTCGTTGGGGACGTCATTCTGTTCCTGCACATCGTTCCCATGATGGCCGCGGTAGCGGTTCAGCCTCACGTGAAACACCATAATCGGACCCTGCGCGTCGGCACGCTGGATTTTGCCCTGCTCCTGACGTGGTGGCTCTTTCTTTATCTGTTTGTCGTAATCCCGTGGCAATACGTGCACCCCGCGGAATCTGTTTACGGCAGAAGTTTTGACCTGCTCTACGTGTCGGGAGAACTCGTGCTGGCCGCCGGTTTGATTCTGGTCTGGCGCCGCAGTCGCGGCATTTGGCGAAGCATCTACTTCCACCTGTTCGGAGCCACGCTGCTGTACGGCGTCGCTTCCCTGGTGGCCAGTGAAGCCATCGATTTACACCTCTACCACACGGGCAGTCTGTTTGATGTGCCCCTGGTGGGGTCGATGGCGTGGTTTGTTCGCATCGGTTTCCTCGCGGCCGAAGCGACGGCTCAGAATCCCGTCGCCGACACCCCTGCCGGAGGGCACGGAATCTGGAAAGCGCGTCTGGCGATGGTCGCCTTCTTCATCACGCCGCTGATGGTCGCCTGGGCGCAATACGGCAACGTTCCGGAACGGGTTCGAACCTACCGAACCCTTCTTACGGTTGCGGCCATGATTGTAATGGGCGCACTCGTATTTCTCAGGCAGCATTTACTGGATCAGGAATTACTGAGCCTGTTAGGCCTGGCGCGAATCAACCTCGAGGAAATGTCGCGATTAAAGGATGAGCTGGAGAATAAGGAACACTCGCTGCGGTGGCACGGTCTGGAACTGCAGCGCAAGAATCTGGAACTCCAGGAGATATCGTTCACGGATGTGGTGACGGGAGTATGGAACCGCCGCTATCTGGAAGAGATCCTTACGGCCGAGGCTGGTCAGGTGCTGCGGAACTATCAGCGTGCGCGGGGAAGCGGCATCCGGAAGACGGATCACCGCGACCTCGTGTTCATCATGGTGGATATGGATTTCTTCAAGCAAGTGAATGACATGCACGGTCACCCCGCGGGAGACCGCTTGCTGCAACTGGTGGCGCAAAGGCTGTCGACGGTCGTGCGCAAATCCGACGTGCTGGTGCGGTGGGGCGGCGAAGAGTTTTTGATTATGAGCCGTTCGACCGATCCGTCGGGAACGCCGGCATTTTGCAGCCGCGTTCTGGAGGTGATGTCGTCGGAACCGTTTGATCTCGGCCACGGAATCAGCGTGCGCAAAACTTGCTCTGTGGGATGGGCGGCGTATCCGTGGAGCCGCAGCGCGTTTGAGGCGCTCTGCGCCGAGGAATCGCTTGCTCTGGCGGACGCTGCTCTGTACAAGGCAAAGGCTTTGGGCAGAAATCAAGGAGTTGGAATCGTGCCTGGCGATGCCGCGAACGGTAACCCGGGGAACATTGATTTGCTCTCTGTGCGGGAGGGAAATCCCCCGCTGGCTCGCACTATACAAACTGCATGCCCCAGTCGGGATTCGGTTTTCGCTGCCGAGTTTAAAGCCGCCACGCCCGTCGACAACCCTAGCGTTTAGTATCCATTGGTGAGTAGGGACCCCCGTCTGCAAGTGAAGCCCCTCGATCCATAGAGCCCTTGACCTCATCGTGCGCGTTGACTACATTGAGAAGCCGGCTTTGCGGCTTTCAAGGAATCATTTAGCAATGGACGCAAAAACTCGTTCGCGAAAGACAGGCCTTCGTCAGAAGGCGCAACTGATGTCCGCTTCTGAAATTGAACGCACGCTGGTGCGCCTGGCGTACGAGATCGTCGAGAAGAACGGCGGGGTCGATGGCTTGGGACTGGTGGGGATTCGGCGCCGCGGCGTGCCCCTCTCGGAGCGGCTGGGCAAGATCATCGCGCGCATCGAGAATGCCAAGGTCCCGGTGGGAACTCTTGACATCACCTTCTACCGCGACGACTTGTCGACGCTGGGGCCCAAGCCTGTGGTGCAAGAGAAAGAGATTGGATTCGAGATTGAGGACAAGAATATCGTGCTGGTCGACGACGTTCTTTTTACAGGCCGTACCACGCGAGCGGCGCTGGACGCCCTGTTCTCGCATGGTCGACCCCGGCGCGTTCAACTGTGCGTGCTGATTGACCGCGGACACAGGGAGATTCCGGTAGAGGCTACCTTCGTCGGCCGGAACGTGCAGACCACGATGGACGAGGTGATCGAAGTCAAACTGACGGAGATCGATGAGGCGGAGAAGGTTCTGCTGATGGAGAAGTAGCGCGCCGCAAACAAATTTCCTACAAAGTAAGGACGGCGGATTTACCCGCCGTCCTTTTTGATGTACGGCGAATTATCCGATCCTGGTGCACACTGCTTTGGTTTGCGTGTAGAGACTGAGCACGTCGTGGCCCATCTCGCGGCCCCATCCAGATTGCTTGTAGCCTCCGAACGGCAGCCCTGCGTCGAAGATGTTGTAGCAGTTGATCCACACCGTCCCGGCGCGAAGCTGCTCCGCCATGCGATGCGCCTTGCCGATGTCCCGGGTCCAGACGGCGGCAGCGAGTCCGTAGTCGCTGTTGTTGGCGCGGGGAACAATCTCCTCGGGATCCGTGAATGGCATCGCGGCCACGACCGGTCCAAAGATTTCCTCCCGCACCACCTTCATGTTTTCTTTTGTGTTTACCAGCACTGTCGGCTCGACGAAGTATCCACGGTCGCCGGCCTTGTGTCCGCCGACAACGGCTTGGGCACCTTCGGAGAATCCAGCTTCAAGATATCCGCATACACGATTCAGTTGTTCTTGGGAGACCAACGGACCCATTTCGGTGGCGGGCTCAAGGCCTGAGCCCACTTTGATTTTCTTCGCGTGGTCGGCAACACCTTCCACGACCTGGTCGTACACTGCCTTCTCAACATAGAGCCGAGATCCTGCGCAGCAGCACTGGCCGTGGTTGAAGAAGATTGCGCTGGCCGCGCCAGGAATGGCCGTCTCAAGGTCGGCGTCTTTGAACACAACGTTCGGGGACTTGCCCCCTAGCTCCAGCGAAACTTTCTTCAGGTTGCCGGCGGCGGCGTGCACGATCAGCTTGCCAACTTCGGTCGATCCGGTGAACGCGACTTTGTCGACGTCGGGATGGGCAGCCAGCGCCGCCCCTGCCGTTTCGCCATAGCCCGGGACAATGTTGACTACGCCTTCAGGGAACCCAGCCTCCATGATCAACTCTCCAAGGCGCAGCGCCGATAGCGGAGTTTGCTCAGCCGGTTTCAGCACGACCGTGCAGCCGGTCGCCAACGCTGGGCCCAATTTCCAGGCGGCCATGAGCAGGGGGAAGTTCCACGGGATGATCTGGCCCACCACCCCCACGGGCTCGCGCAGGGTGTAAGCGAGATATTTCGCGCCCGGCGTGTATGGAACTGAGAGAGGAATGGTATTGCCCTCGATCTTGGTGGCCCATCCCGCCATATAGCGGAACAGGTCAACTGCGAGTGGCACGTCCGCGGCCTTCGCGATGTTGAGAGGCTTACCGTTGTCGAGACTCTCGATGTAGCCGAATTCTTCCGTATGTTGCTCCAGCAGATCGGAGAGTTTCCAGATCAGTCGTGCGCGCTCTGCCGCAGTCATCCGGCGCCATGGGCCGTTTTCAAAGGCGTTGCGAGCGGCTTTTACGGCTTGCTCAATGTCTTCGCGATCACCTTCGGCAACCTGAGCGAGAACATCACCCGTCGCCGGATTGTAGGTTGGTAAAGTCTTACCGGAGGTGGCGTTGACCCACCTGCCGTTGATCAACATTTTTCGTGGTTTGTCGATGAACTCCGCGACTTGCGGATGGATTTGCGGGGAAATTGCGATGCCCATACGTCCTCCTTGGTCCAACTACACTTGAAAGAATTAAAAGATGCCGGACGGACGAAAGTGGCGCACGCGTATGAACTTAAAGATCCAACCCTCGGTATGCTAGCGCCGGGCCCGGGCAATTGCAATCCACGAGTGCCTGCAGGATCGGAGCGCCTGCCGTCCAATTTTCGGGATGCCAGGCGCCAAGAGCCGCGAGGTTCTGCCGCATGGCGGGCTATGCGAGGGAAAGCGGTCGAGCGAATTTACAAATCTCTCGTCGCCGACGCACGAGAGTTGATGATGTGGGCCCTTACTCCCCGTAAGGAACCCAGATGTTTTTCACTTGCGTCGCATGTTCCAAAAACCAGCGACCTTCGGCTTGTCTTGTGTTGAACCAGTCGATGACCCGGCCTTCGTTCGTCCAGACCTGCTTCAGGTTCCCGGTGGACATCGATTTCGCAGCTGCGACCGTGGTTTCGTCCCCGTAACACCAGATGGCGTCGACGTCATCGTGTTCGGCGAGGGTTTTCAGCAGTTGCGAAACGTAGCCAGTCACGATGTTCACCGCACCGCCGGGCAGATCACTTGTGTCGAAAAGCTGGTATAGAGCGGCGGTGATGAGCGGGTATCGCTCGGAAGGGATCGCAATCACCGTGTTTCCCGCTGCGAGAAGGGGCATTACGAGCGACAGGAAACCAAGGAGCGGAACGTCCACTGGACAGACAACTCCAACCGTTCCGATCGGTTCGTTCATCGCGATTGCAATATTACGGAATGGCGGGTTGTGTACGGCACCGTCGAACTTATCGGTCCAGGCGGCGTAGGAGAAGATGCGTTCAACCCCGACGGCAACTTCCGCGGCAGCTTGCTGTTCTCCAACCACCGCGGCGAGACGGCGTCTGATCTCGTCCCCGCGTTGGGCAAGGTTTTCCGCGACGTAGTAGAGAACCTGAGCGCGATTGTGCGCCGTAGCCTTGGACCAAGCCTCGGCTTTCCGCGCGGCCTCTACAGCGTTGCGAATGTCCTTGCGGTTGCCGAGGGGAACTTCACCCAACAAGTGGCCTTCGGGCGAGCGCACCTCCATGCTGTAGCCGGAGTCGGGACGCGCCTGCTTGCCGCCGATGTAGAGCTTGACCGTGCGGTCGATGCTGGGCGTGCTGGTTTCGATCCGCTCTTCCGATGGCGCGGATCTAGCCGCGTTAGCTACGGGCAACTTCGGGGCATGCTTGAACCATGAGGGCTCCAGGTATTCGAGCAGGCCTTCGCGCCCACCTTCGCGCCCATATCCGCTCTCACGGTAGCCCCCGAAGCCGCAGGCGGCGTCGAACAGATTGGTGCAGTTGACCCACACGACGCCGGCTTTCAGTTGCGCCGCCACATGCAGCGCCACGTTGATGTTCTCACTCCACACGCAAGATGCCAGTCCATAGACGGTGTTGTTCGCCAATTCCACAGCTTCTCGCGGAGTGCGGAAGGTCATGGCTGCAAGCACCGGCCCGAAGATCTCCTCCTGGGCCACGATCGAGGTGGGATGCACATTGCTCAACAGAGTCGGCGGGTAATAAAAGCCGCGCGCGGGCAAGGCTATCTGGGGTTGCCAGCACGTCGCACCCTCGGCAACACCTTGCGCCACCATTCGCTGGATGCGGTCCAGTTGCACCTGAGCCACGATGGCACCGATATCAATCGCTTTGTCGAGCGGCGGCCCAATGCGCAGGGTGGTCATGCGATCGCGAATTTTCGAAATCAGCGTTTCGGCAATGCTCTCCTGCATCAGCAGGCGCGAGCCAGCGCAGCAAACCTGCCCCTGGTTGAA
Source organism: Candidatus Sulfotelmatobacter sp. (assembly GCA_035511455.1). Taxonomy (GTDB): domain Bacteria; phylum Acidobacteriota; class Terriglobia; order Terriglobales; family Acidobacteriaceae; genus Sulfotelmatobacter. The sequence continues at coordinate 89,097 of DATKFH010000013.1, forward strand.
CCAGATTCCGTCGACCAGGCCCTCGACGGCGCTATCGAGGTCAGCATCGTCGAAAACGATGAACGGAGATTTGCCTCCGAGTTCGAGCGACAAGCGTTTGTGGCTGCCCGCAGTGGCGCTGCGGATGGCGCGCCCAATCTCAGTCGAACCGGTAAACGCGATCTTGTCTATATCCGGATGCTTTACCAGTGCCTCGCCGGTTGAGCCACCTCCAGTGACGATGTTGACGACTCCGGCAGGCAGCCCCGCCTCCCGGCAGAGTTCCGCAAATGCCAGCGCGGTCAACGGCGTGAACTCGGCAGGCTTCAACACGACCGTATTTCCCGTTGCTAAAGCAGGAGCGATCTTCCACGCCAACATCAGGAGCGGAAAGTTCCAGGGAATGATTTGGCCAACCACACCGCAGGGCTCGTAGTCCGGAAACTCCTGCTCGAGCAGTTGCGCCCAGCCGGCGTGATGGTAGAAGTGTCGCGCCACCAGGGGAATATCGATATCGCGGCTCTCGCGGATAGGCTTGCCGTTGTCCATGGTTTCGAGAACCGCCAGCAGCCGCGAATGCTTTTGCACCAGCCGCGCCAGGGCATATAGATATCGAGCGCGCACGTGTGGGGAAAGAGCGCGCCATTCTGCAGACGCCGCGCGCGCCGCGCGAACCGCAGCATCAACGTCGGCGGCACTGCCTTGCGCGATGGACGCGAGCTGCTCTCCGTTGGAAGGATCGAGGGTCGCGAAATACTCGTCAGCCGCTGGCGCTTGCCAGGCTCCGTGAATGAAGTGAGCAAAGCGGTGGCCGTGGCGATCCAACCATACGCCCGCTTCTTTAGGATCCTCGGGAGCTGGTCCGTACTCCATCGTGACGAATTTTTCGGCTATGCTCATGAGATTCAGCTCGATTCCGTCGCTTCGCTGGTTGTGCCCGGTTCCGCTACGCAATCGGATGACGATACTCCGCTGAGTAGCGTCCGGTCGCATAGTGCTCCAACTGACGCTCTATATCTCCCAACAAGCCGCTCGCGCCCAGGCGGAATAAATGTCGGTTCAGCCACGATAGGCCGAGTTCCTCTTTCATCATCGCAAGCCAGTCAATAGACTGCTTGGCCGTGCGAATTCCGCCGGCTGGCTTGAAGCCGACTGCCATCCCGGTTTGTTGCGCGTACTCGCGGATGGCGCGCACCATTACGAGGCTCACCGGCAGCGTGGCATTCGTCGGTTCTTTTCCGGTAGAAGTCTTGATGAAGTCGGCGCCCGCCATCATCGCAACAAAGCTGGCGCGAGCCACATTGCGGAGCGTCAGGAGGTCTCCGGCGCCGAGGATGACTTTCATATGAGCGGCGCCACAGGCCTGCTTGAACGCTGCGATTTCGTCGTACAGGGCCTGCCAGCGTCCGCCAAAAACATGAGCTCGGGTGATGACAACGTCAATTTCATGGGCGCCCGCTTCGACGGATCGGCGAATCTCTGCCACACGTTCAGCGAGCGGCGAAAGTCCTGCCGGAAATCCGGTGGAGACGGCGGCCACGTGTACGCCGCTTCCCTCCAGTGCCGTCAGCGCGGTCTCGATGAACGTGTGATAAACGCATACTGCCGCAACCTTCACTCCGAGTTGCTCGATGCCAAGTTTCCGCACCAGATCCGGCTGGACCGGCTGGCGCGCTTTTGCACACAAACGCCGCACGCGTTCGTCCGTGTCATCGCCGGAGAGCGTCGTCAAGTCCATGCACGAAATCGCCCGCAGAAGCCACGCCGCCTGCCATTCTTTCTTGACCGTTCGTCGTGCCACCTGCGTCTGCGTGCGGCGCTCCACGGCGCTGGTGTTCACGCGCACTTCCTGTACCCAGTTCAAATCGAGCGGAGTCCCGGAGTTCGGAAGCAGCGGCCGCTCTCCAAGCGTGGCAATCGCGTTCGCGGATTGTGCCTCCCGCGTCACGACTTCGCTTCCGCTTCGCCTTTCGTGATCAGCAGACATTTCGGCAAACCAGAGGTGTAATTGTACGGCAGCGAATCCCCCAACGCGAAATTCAGGTGCACGATATTAACGATCAAAATGTGAGGCAGCACCATTGCCTGTCCGGAGTGAACTTCGACTGGTTGTGGGCCCAACAAAAACCCGGAACCCACGGGCCCAGGGTTTACAATGGCGCACGGTTTGGCCGTCGAACCCGTTCCTCCTATGCGCAACACAAACCTGTCCCCGGCTACCAGAAAGCGACTGGAGCACGCCGCGACCAAGGTCATGAAGAACGCCCACGCGCCCTACTCCAACTTCCATGTTGGCGCGGCGATCCTGCTCACGAACGGAAAAATTTTTGCCGGCTGCAACGTCGAGAACGCTTCTTACGGTATGACCAACTGCGCGGAACGCACCGCGATCTTCTCTGCCGTCGCGAAATTGGGTCCAAAGATTGAGATTCGCGCGGTTGCCGTCGCCAACGACCACGGCGTCGCCTGCTCACCCTGCGGCGCATGCCGGCAGGTGATCTACGAATTCGGCCCCGACGCCACCATCTTTTTCCAAGGGGCACACGGGCCGAAGGAGGCGCACATTACCGAACTTCTCCCGGAAGGATTTCGCCTCCAGTGATCCAAACCACGACTGCCTCGCAAAGGTTCCGCGCCATTGACGTCATCCGCAAGAAACGGGACGGAGGTGAGCTGTCACGCGCCGAAATCGAAGACCTGGTCAACTCCTACACCCAAGGGGAAACGCCTGACTACCAGGCTTCGGCGTGGCTGATGGCCGTGTTGCTGCGCGGCATGACGCGCCCGGAAACCGCCGCCCTCACTGACGCCATGCTGCGTTCGGGCGAGGTACTGGACCTTTCCGCCCTGCCGGGGAGAAAAGTCGACAAGCACTCCACCGGCGGAGTCGGCGACAAGACTTCTCTCGTGCTTGCCCCGCTGGCAGCTGCGGCGGGGGTCGCGGTTCCGATGATCAGCGGCCGCGGCCTGGGGCACACCGGAGGCACGCTGGACAAGCTGGAGGCCATTCCGGGCTTCAACGTGAATCTGCCAGTGGCCGAATTTCGCCGCGTGCTCGAGATTTGTGGTTGCGCGATGATCGGGCAGACGGCGGAAATTGCTCCTGCCGATCGAAAGCTCTACGCCTTGCGCGACGTGACTGGCACCGTCGAGAGCCCATATCTGATCTGCGCCTCGATTATGAGCAAGAAGTTGGCGGAGGGAATTGACGCTCTCGTGCTCGACGTGAAGACCGGCTCGGGGGCGTTCATGAAGAGTGAGACAGACGCGGCCTTCCTCGCCGAGCTTATGGTTGAAACCGGAGAGCGCATGGGAAAGCAAGTGGTCGCGCTGATCACCGATATGGACCAGCCATTGGGCAACATGGTCGGCAACGCGCTGGAAGTGGTCGAAGTGGTGGAGGTATTGCGCGGACGCGGGCCAGAGGATCTGCGCGAACTCTGCCTCGAACTTGCTGGATGGATGTTGCATCTCGGGGGCGTTGCAAAAACAGTTGCGGAAGCTAAGAAGCAGAGTGTGCGCTTGATTTCATCCGGCCAGGCACTAGAAAGATTCCACCAGATGATCGAGATGCAGGGCGGGGATCCGCGAGTGATTGACGATGCCAAGCGCTTGCCGCAAGCGCGAAGCACCATGCAGGTCGCGAGCGCTACTTCGGGATGTGTCGGCTCCATCCAGTGCGAGCAAATCGGCACCGCCTGCGTGATTCTGGGCGGCGGCCGAGAGCGCAAGGAAGATGCCGTGGATCCCGCTGTAGGAATTGTCCTGCACAAGAAAGTCGGCGACCGAGTCGCTGCCGGTGAGGCCCTCGCCACGATCTACTACAATGCCGAGGCACGCGCCGTTCGTGCCCGGCAATTGATCGAAGCGAGTTTCCGGATCACTGATGCAGCGCCCCCGGCGAAAAGGCCGCTCATCCATAGAATCATCGGAAAGTCTGGAGAGACATACTGAATGGGACGATTCACCGGAATTCTCGGCCTGCTGACGATGGTCGGCCTGGCCTACATTTTCTCCACCAACCGCCGCGCCATTCGCGTCAAGACCGTGGCGTGGGGACTGGGCTTGCAAATCGCCTTCGCCATTTTCGTTTTGCGCGTGGACTACGGCCGCCGCATCTTCCAGATCGCCGGCGACGGCGCCAATCGCGTCCTCAGCTATGCCTTTGTCGGTTCGGAATTCGTCTTCGGCCCCCTGGGCAAGCAGGGTTCGAGCATCGGTTTTATTTTCGCCTTCCAGGTTCTGCCAACCGTCATCTTCATTTGTGCTCTCTTCGCCATTCTCTATCACTACGGCATTATGCAGTTCATCATCCGGATCGCGGCCTGGGCGATGACGCGTATCATGGGCGCCAGCGGTGCCGAGTCGCTTAACGTTGCCGCCAGCATCTTCATGGGCCAGACGGAAGCGCCGGTGACGATTCGCCCATTCCTGCCCGAACTCACGCGCTCCGAACTCATGACCGTGATGACCAGCGGCATGGCGCACGTCTCCGGCTCGATCATGGCGGCCTACTTCGCCTTCGGAGCCGAACCGCGGCACGTGCTCAGCGCCGTCATCATGACGGCTCCCGGCACCATCCTGGTTTCGAAGATGCTCGTGCCCGAGACAGAAGAACCGAAAACCGCCGGGCGCGTTGTGATGAGCGAAGAAGAAACCGAAAAAGAGAGCCACGAAAATCTGCTCGGCGCCATCGCGCGCGGCACCGGAGATGGCCTGCATATGGCCCTCAACATCGGCGCAATGCTGATCGCATTTCTGGCGCTGGTCGCTCTGCTCGATGGCATTCTCGGCGGCATACACAGGCACATCGCATGGTTCCCCGTGAGCCTGGAGAGCGTTCTTGGCGTGCTGTTTTCGCCGGTGGCATGGGTCATCGGAATTCCCTGGCGCGATTGTCCAGCGATCGGCAATCTGCTGGGCACGCGCATGGTGCTGAACGAACTGGTGGCGTTTTCGATGCTGGGGCCGCAGAGGGCCGTGCTTGATCCCCGTTCATTCACCATTGCGACGTTCGCCTTGTGCGGTTTTGCCAACCTCAGTTCGATTGGGATTCAGATCGGTGGCATCGGCGCGCTGGCTCCGAACAAACGAGGCGAACTGGCCCGGCTCGGCGTTCGCGCCATGCTGGCCGGGACGATGGCCAACTTGATGTCGGCGTCGATAGCGGGCATGCTGCTTTGAACTTCGTTTGCATGATCACCTACCAGACAAGGACTTCTCCCGTGAAACGATTCGCCTTTGCTTCTACCGCCTTAGTGTTCGTCGTTTCTTGCCTCGTCGCCGCAATCGCGCAAACGCCGCGGCGCGTAATCATTGACACTGATCCCGGCGTGGACGACGCGATGGCCATCCTGTTGGCCCTGAACTCGCCCGAACTGAAAGTCGAGGCTCTGACTGTGGTGCCGGGAAATGTCGACGGACGGCAGGGTCTGGAGAATGCGCTCAAAATTGTTTCTTTGGCAGGGCGATGTGACGTGGCAGTGGCCAGTGGAGCGAAGCATCCGCTGAATCAGAAGCTGATCACCGCGCAGTTCTGGCACGGTCCGAACGGGCTGGCTGGAGTGGAGTTGCCGGCTTCGAAGTGCAGCGCTGACTCACGCTTTGGCCCGGATCTCATCGTCGAAACCGTTCACAAATATCCGCATGAGGTAACGCTGATTCCTGTCGGGCCCTTGACGAACATCGCGCTGGCCGTTTCGAAAGATCCGTCCATCGCAGGTTTAATCAAAGACATCGTGATCATGGGTGGTTCGATTTCCGGTGGGAACGTGGACGGCGCGGCCGAAGCGAATATTTATAACGATCCGGAGGCCGCGGCCATCGTGTTCAATGCGGGCTGGACCGTTACCATGATCGGCTCCGACGTGGGCGAGCGCACCATCCTTACCCGCAAGCATCTTGCCGAACTGCAGGCGCAACACGGGCCCGAGAGCGACTTCATCGCCAAGCTGGCTGATTTCTACATCACGCGCTCGGAGAAGAGTGGTTACTCCGGCGCCGCCATGTACGACCCGTTGGCCGTCGCCACTGTGATTGATCCGTCGCTGGTCACGCTCAAACAGATGCACGTCGATGTGGAAACCAAGGGCGAGTTCACTCGTGGCGAGACGGTCGCCAATCGCATGGGATCGAACGAGAATAACGTGTTGCATGGCGATCACTATGAGATCGAGGGCGTAATTGAACTTAAGCCCAATGCGCTTGTTTGTTTGGCCTCCGATGCAAATCGTTTCCTGCAGTTGTTCACCGACCGCATCAAAGGGAAATAAGCAGCGCCGCCGTCTCAGCCATTGGCGCGCGCGACCAGCAGAATCGCCAGTGCATAGAAGATGAACATGAACGTCAGATAAGTCTTGGCGCGGGAATCGGAGCCGGCAAATTCCTTCCATGCCAAAAGCCCCCACAACGCCGCCACCATAGGCGCAGACTGTCCGATCGCATAAGAAATCGCCTGGCCCGTCAGCTTACCTGCCGTGAGATTGAACACCGTCCCCAATCCCCACACGCAACCGCCGACTAGGCCGAGCAAATGTCCCGACGGCGGTCCGGTGAAAAATCCGCTGAAACTTACCGGCTCGCCAACCAGAGGCTTTCTCATGAAATACACATTCCACACAAAACAGGAAAGCAGGGCTCCCAGCGTAAGGAACGTGGCCGCGCTATAAGGCGTGAGTGAGTGTCCGCGGGTCATGGCATAGGTCATGAACGGGCTCCATAGCCCCATCAGAGTTCCAGATATCACACACAAAACGATGCTCTTGCGCGAGGCCCCGCGCCCGGCGCGGGTGAGGCTGCCGTAGGCTTTGCCGTCGAGCATCACCGCAATCAGTGCACAAACCACGCCCCCGGCCAAAAGCAGGCCGCTGCCTTTGGGTTGCAGGATGAAGTTCAGCACAACTCCGACCACGAGGGCAATTCCAATCGAGACCGGAAACGCAACCGCGAGCCCGGCCATGTCAATCGCAGCCACAAGCAAAAGATTTGCCAGATTGAAAATCGCCCCGCCCGCAAGAGTGGAGACAATATTCGAAGTGTCGGCCGACTGAACATTATTCAGAAAACTGGATGCATCGTGCCCGCTGCTTCCCATGGTGAAAGCGAGCACCAGAGAAATCAGGAAGATGCCGATCGCGTAGTCCCAATAAAAGAGTTCGAAGCGATAATTCTTGACCCCCTTGTATGTGTTGGCCCAGGACCCCCAGCAAATGGCGCTGGTGATCATCATCATCAGCGCGATGGTCAAACTCGGTGGCGTGAACATTGGTTCTCCCTCGGAAAGGGTGTAACTCTACTCTTGTTCGCTACGGCCCACAAGGTGTAGATCGAAGGCCGCTGGTGGTCTGCTATTCTTACGCGCGTGACTCGCACTTTTCTGATCGACACGGATACAGCTTCGGATGACGCTGTCGCGCTCATCATGGCTCTGCGCGCACCGGACGTTGGCGTGGCCGCGATCACGGCGGTTGCCGGCAACGTGGATGTGAGGCAGGCAACGCGCAACGCGCTGTACACGGTAGAGTTGTGCCACGCGAGTGTGCCTGTCTATTCGGGCGCGGAGAAACCGCTTCTTCGCATCTATCAGAATGCGACCTGGTTCCACGGACGGGATGGACTGGGAGATCACAACTATCCTGCGCCACAGCGATCTGCGGAACCGAAGCATGCCGTCGATGCCATCATCGAAACCATTGAAACCAACCCCGGACTTGTTCTGGTTACATTGGGACCGCTGACCAACATTGGGCTGGCGCTATCGAAGGTGCCGGCGATCGCAGCGAAAGTCAGCCGCTGTGTTGTCATGGGAGGCGCTCCCTGCTGCGAAGGCAATGTGACTCCGGCGGCAGAGTACAACATCTGGGTGGACCCGGAAGCGGCGAGCATAGTCATGCGCAGCGGCCTTCCGATCGAACTGATCGGCTGGCAGCTGTGCCGCGGCGAAGCCGTGCTCAGTCCATCCGACATTGCCCACGTGGAGGGATTCAATACCGCTCTCGCGCGCTTCGCCGTCGAGTCCAACAGCCATGCTCGCGTCGCATTGAAGATTCAGACCGGCGAGGATGGCATCTGCTTACCTGATCCGGTTGCGATGTGTGTCGCACTCGACCCCACGGTGGGAACCGACTGGAGCGAGCACTATGTGGAAGTTGAAACGCAAAGCGAACTTACGCGCGGCATGACGGTGGTGGATCGTCTGAACGTCGCCGACGATGAGCGGAACCAGGCCGCGTGGAAACCAGCACTGCAGGGAAGGAGAGCGAAAATCTGCTGGCGCATCGACAACCAGCGATGGAAGAAAGCGCTCTATGCCGCGTTAAAATAGAACTCGTTTCTGTTGCCGGATTCGAAAACCGCCTACCCGTTCACCTGCGCGTAGGTGGCCCGCCGCAGAAATTCTCCCTGCCCGGCGCGGCCCACGAACTTGTCGCCTTCGACCACGACTCTTCCGCGCGAAAGAACGACGTCAGGCATGCCTGTGACTTGTATTCCTTCGAACATCGAGTAGTCCACGCGCATGTGATGCGTGGCGGCGCTGATGGTGTGCTTGCGCTTGGGATCGAAAATCACCAAGTCGGCGTCGCTGCCCACTGCGATCGTTCCCTTGCGCGGATAAAGGCCGAACAATTTCGCCGGAGTCGTCGAAACCAGCTCTACGAAACGGTTGGCGCTGAAGCGGCCGCCGGCGACGCCACCGGAGTAAATCAAGCTCATGCGATGCTCTACGCCCGGACCTCCGTTGGGAATCTTCGTGAAGTCATCGCGACCCAGTTCTTTCTGCTCCTTGAAGCAAAAGGGGCAATGATCGGTGGAGACAACTTGCAGGTGGTCGCGCTTAAGGCCGTTCCAGAGTTTTTCCTGATGCCACTTCTCGCGTAGCGGCGGGGTGAAAACGTACTTCGCTCCCTCAAAGCCAGGCGCGTCAAAGTTTTCGAGCGAAAGATACAGATACTGCGGGCAGGTTTCCGCATATACGGGCAGCCCGCGGTCGCGCGCCTCGCGCACTTTTTCAAGCGCATCGTTGCAGCTCAAGTGGACGATGTAGATGGGCGCTCCCGCCATTTCTGCCAGCGCGATGGCGCGCGCTGTGGCCTCAGCCTCGGCCGTAGTGGGGCGTGTGAGTGCGTGATACTTCGGCGCCTTCTTTCCCTCCGCCAGCGCCTGCTGTACGATCACATCGATCGCGCTACCGTTTTCGGCGTGCATGCAGACCAAGCCGCCGTTCTTCGATGTCGTTTGCAGTGCCTTGAAGATGCTTCCGTCGTCGAGCATGAACACGCCCGGATACGCCATAAAGAGCTTGAAGCTGGTCACGCCTTCGCGGACCAGATCATTCATCTCGCCGAGTTGCCCGCCGGAGACGTCGGTCACGATGCAGTGAAATGCATAGTCGCAGACCGCCTTGCTCGTGGCTTTACCCATCCAGGTATCGAACGCCTGGCGCAACGGCTGGCCTTTGTATTGGATCGCAAAGTCAATGAGCGCTGTTGTCCCGCCGAACGCCGCCGCCCGCGTGCCCGTCTCAAAGTCGTCGGCGCTGGTGGTGCCTCCGAATGGCATATCGAGGTGAGTATGAACGTCAATACCGCCGGGCAACAGGAGTTTGCCCGCCGCATCAAGAATCTTCGTTGCGTTCTGGGACGGAAAATCTGTTCCGATCGCTGCGACCTTCCCGTCCAAGATGGCCACGTCGGCGGTGTAAGTGTCGGTTGCCGTTACCACCGAACCGTTCTTGATGATCGTGTCGAAGCCCATCGCGTCCTCCTCGCCGGATCCGGCATCACCAGCCGCGATGCCAAAGGAATTCTATGCTACACTGCCGCTCTTTAATTCTTCACGGGAGTTGTTCGGGAGCGATATTTCTGGGGTAAAGGGGACCAGCCATGAAATTCGGCATTACGTTGAAACCTGATATCTCCATCGAGCGCATCGTCGGTCTCACGCGCCAGGCCGAAGCGGCCGGATTTGAATACGGCTGGATCTTCGACTCCCACGTCTTGTGGATGGAGCCCTATCCCCTGCTCACACTGATGGCGACAAATACGCAGCGCATGAGGCTGGGCACGTGCGTGACGAATCCCGCGACGCGCGACCTTACGGTCACAGCGAGCCTCTTCGCAACGTTAAATCTGATCTCGGGTGGGCGAATGGAACTCGGCATTGGGCGCGGCGATAGTTCGCGCCGCGTGATGGGCAAGAAGCCTGTGAGTTGGTCGCAATTGGAAGTGGCCGTGAAAGAGTTCCGGGATCTCACAAGTGGAAAGGAAACGCAGCATGACGGTCAGCAGACCCGGCTTACTTGGGCCAAAGATTCTCCACGGGTGTGGATTGCTGGATACGGCCCCAAGGTGTTGAACATGGCCGGGCGCGTGGCTGACGGCATCATTCTGCAGTTTGCTGATCCGGCATTGATTGCCTGGTGTATGAGTTTTGTAAAAGACGGCGCGCGCTCGGCAGGACGAGACCCGAGCCAGATCGAAGTCATGGCAGCCGCGCCCGTATGGGTCTCCGATGATCTGAGAGTTGCCCGCGAACGTGTGCGGTGGTTCCCAGCATTGGTCTCGAACCACGTGATGGATCTGATTCGCCAGTACAAGCCGGAAGATCTTCCACCCGCACTCACTTCGTATGTCCAGGATCGCGGACACTACGATTACCAGCACCATTGTGAAGTTGAAAGTGAGAACGCGGATTTTGTTTCCGACGAAGTTGTGGACCGCTTCTGCGTGGTCGGCCCTGTTGAGGCCCATGGCAAAAAGTTGCGCGAACTGGCGGACACCGGTGTCACGCAATTCAACATTTATCTGATGTGCGGAGACGAAGAACAAACCCTGAACGTTTACCAGCGGGATGTGCTGCCGGCATTCCTCAAAACGAAGTAGTCGGCGCGGAAGCTACACCGCTTCCTGCGCGGAAAACGCAGTCTGGCGCTGAAACTTCATCATCGCGTAATAGGCTGCAAAAGAGACTACGAATCCGACAAACCACGAATAATCGTAAAGAACGCGGATCGACGGAATCGCCAGGCCAGCGAGCGCGGTCCCGGCCCCGAGCGCCAGGGCGATCACAGCGCGCCAGTTGAATCCCCGCGAATATTCGTACAGACCATTTCGCAAGTAGAGATCGTCGACCCTTAACACTCGACGCCGAACGACGAAGTAGTCACAGATCATGATTCCAGCTACGGGCCCAAGAAATGCGGCATAGCCACCGAGCCAGCCCAGGATAAAGGTCTTATAATTGGACAGCAGCTTCCATGGCATCAAAGCGATGCCCATGAAGCACGTAATCACGCCGCCCGTGCGAAAGCTGATTCCGCGCGGCCACAAGTTGGAAAAATCATTCGCCGGCGATACGACGTTCGCTCCGATGTTGACGTTGAGCGTCGCCAGCAGGATCGCGATCAGTGAGATCACAACCGCCACCGGAGAATGGAATCGGCTCAGCAGTTGCACCGGATCCCAAATCGCCGTGCCATAGATAATCACCGTGGCCGAAGTCACTACGATCCCGACAAAGGCATAAAGTGTCATGGTTGTCGGCAAGGCTAAGGCCTGCCCAATGATCTGCTCGCGTTGGTTGCGGGCGAATCGCGTGAAGTCGGGAATATTCAACGAAACTGTCGCCCAGAAGCCCACAGTACCATTCAGCGCAGGGATCAGAAACTTCAAGAAGTCGGGAAAGCTTGTGAACCGCGACTGCACCGATAGCATCGGGCCGACTCCTCCAGCGGTGTGATACGCCCACCCCAACAAAAGCAGCCCAACGCCCAGCAACACCGGCGCGCTGATCCCCTGCAGCATTCGAATGTATTCGATTCCTTTGAGGACGACGGCGAGGTTGATCAGCCAGAACAGAAAAAAGCAGATCGCGGTCCCGTGCTCAACGTTCTTCCACTCGGGAGCAAGGGTTGCGAGCAGTGTGCTGATAGCTTCGCCGCCGATCCAGGCTTGAATCCCGAACCATCCGCAGGCCACAAGAGCGCGTAGCACCGCGGCCACGTTCGCGCCCAGCACACCGAACGACGCGCGCGCCAGTACCGGAAAAGGAATTCCATATTTCGCGCCCGGGTGCGAATTCAGCAGCATCGGAATCAGTACGATTACATTGCCGACAAAGATGGTCGAGACGGCCTGCTTCCAGTTCATTCCTCCCTGAATCAAACTGGCGGCGAGCATGTAGGTGAGAATGTTCACCGACATCGAAATCCACAGCGCAGCGAAGTTGTAGGTCCCCCAATGTCGGCGCTCGGTAGTGGCGGGCGCGAGGTCTTCGTTGTAAAGAGGGCTCGACTCGATGCCGGAGGGTGAAGTCATGGAGGGTATTCTTAGTCCGCCGCCGCGGACGCACTGCTCTGCGTCGTTAATGGCCCGTAGCTCTCCGGGCGGCGATCTCGGAAAAACTGCCATACCTGGCGAACTTCGGTAATCATGTCGAGGTCGAGATCGGCGACCACGACTTCATCCTTGTCGCGACTGGCCTGCGCGATGATCTTGCCGCGGGGATTGCAGAAGTAGCTCTTGCCGTAAAACTCTCCGATGCTCCATGGCTTCTCGGTGCCCACGCGATTGATGGCCGCGATAAAGTAGCCGTTCGCCACTGCGTGTGCCGGCTGCTCAAGTTCCCAGAGATATTCTGACAGTCCAGCCACCGTCGCCGACGGATTGAACACGATCTCTGCGCCGTTCAGCCCCAAAATGCGCGCTCCTTCGGGAAAATGCCGGTCGTAGCAGATGTAAACGCCTACCCGCGCATGCTTGGTTTCAAACACGGGATAACCAAGATCGCCCGGGGTGAAGTAAAACTTTTCCCAGAATCCGGGATGGCAGTGCGGGATGTGATGCTTGCGGTACTTTCCGAGATAGCGGCCGTCCGCGTCGATCACGGCAGCGGTATTGAAATAGACGCCTGGCATCTGTTCCTCATACACCGGAACCACCATCGTCATGCCATGTTTCGCAGCCACTTTCTGCATCAGGCGCGTGGTGGGTCCGTCAGGGACTCGCTCTGTCAATTCGTACCAGCGTGCATTTTGCTCGGCACAAAAATACGGACCGTAGAAGAGCTCCTGCAGGCACAGAATCTGCGCCTTCTTTCGTGCCGCCTGCTCGATCAGCTTCATGTGCTTGTCGATCATCGCCTTTCTGATCTGGGCGAGGGGGCGGTCGGTACTCAGCGCGTTGCTGGCTTGAATCAGAGCGCAACGGACAATGCGGGCCATGGGGATCCTCCCAGACTTAATCGTTAAGGAACGAAACTATAGCAGAAATCGCCGCCCTCGCCGTTGACACGGTCCGGCTGGGTCAATAGACTCGCCCTTCTCCGAGTTTACAGGTTCTATAACCATGGAAAAGCGCCCGCGAATTGCCGTGGTTGGCAGCGCGAACATTGACATGACCACGTTCACCAGCAAGTTTCCGAAGCCCGGGGAGACGATCTTCGCTGAGAAATTCGATCTGGGCTTTGGCGGCAAGGGTGCGAACCAGGCTGTGGCCGCGCGTCTATGCGGCGCCGAAGTGTTCATGGTGGCGCGCGTGGGCAGCGACCTGTTCGGCCCGGCCACGATCGAAAATTTCCGCAAGCAGGGAATCGATCCGACGCACGTGAAACCAGTCGAGGGATTGTCCAGCGGCGTCGCCCCCATCTTTGTCGAGCCCAGCGGCCAGAACCGCATCCTCGTGGTGAAGGGTGCCAATGACGCGTTGAAGGCGGCCGATGTCGACGCGGCGGCTGAGACTCTCAAGACCGCGGATTGCATCGTGCTGCAGTTCGAGATACCGCTCGAAACGGTTTACTATACGATTGTGTTCGCCCGAAAACACGGCATCCGCTGCATTCTCAACCCAGCGCCCGCGCAGCCCGTCGACCTGGATGCACTCAAGGATCTCGACTACTTTGTCCCCAACGAGCATGAGGCGGAAGCAATCACAGGAATTGCAGTGAAAAATCTCGACGACGCAAAGAGGTGCGCGGACAAGCTTGTCAGTCGCGGCATTCGCCGCGTGATTATCACTCTCGGGGCAAATGGATCATTGCTCGCAAGTCGCGATGGCAGCGAGCACGTTGCACCGTTCGCGGTGAAGAGTGTCGACAGCACCGGCGCTGGCGATGCCTTCATCGGCAGCTTCGCGGTATTCCTCGCCGAGGGCGTGCTGGAACGAGAAGCCGTCCGCCGCGCCAACCTCTACGCCGGGCTCTCGACCACAGGCGTCGGAACACAAAAATCTTTCTACGACCGTGGGCGTTTCAATGCGGAATGGGCCGCTCGCTCCTGATTGCGCAACAATCAACAGCCCGGATCAGTTTCTTCGATAAGACGATCGCAAAAATAAAACTGCCTAATACGTTTCAACTGCGAAAATTCTTGACTAACCGGACGCAGGCCATTTATAAGCCGTGTCTGCGGTCCGGAAACCTCCCAACTTCACGGGGAAGGGGGAGGGTATTTTTCTTTTTGGGGGCAGTTGGAACCGCCGAAAGGGGTCGTGACGAAAATGTCGAGGACCAAAAGACTCTTCGCGTTGTGTTTTTGTTCGCTGATTTGTCTGGTTAGCCCACTCCTGTACGGTCAGGCCACGGGGAGTTTTTCGGGCACGGTCTCGGACAATTCCGGAGCGGTGGTTGCCGGTGCCAAGGTAACGGTCACGGCCCAGGCCACGAACGCGTCCCGCGACGCGAAGACTGACGACACTGGACACTACCTCGTGCCCCTGCTCGGTGTCGGCATCTACACGATTCGAGTCGACATGGCTGGCTTCAAGGCTTCTGAGTCCAAGGACGTCCGCTTGCAGGTCGACGAACAGCGCGAACTCGACTTTAAGCTAGTGCCGGCCTCGGTCACCACGAACGTCGAGGTCAACGCCACGGAAGTGGCTGTGGAGACGACAAATCCGACGCTGGGTCAGGTCATCACGGAGCAACAGGTGGCCGAACTGCCGCTCAATGGCCGCAATTTTGTCCAGTTAGCGACACTGACCCCCGGCACGACACAGGAAACCAGCCCGAACAGCTTCTTTACACAGGGGGCAGACAGCGAAGTGGCAGCACGCGGTGTATTTTCGCTCTCGGTTGGCGGGTCACGTCCCCAGAGCACTGACTGGGAGCTCGACAATGTGGATAACAATGAACTGACGGCGGGCGGCCTAGGAACGATCCCCTCAATCGACGCAATCCAGGAGTTCAAGGTTCTTACCTACAACTATTCGGCGGAGTACGGGACGCGTGCTGGTCCGACCGTCCTGGTCACGACGAAATCAGGCTCGAACCAATGGCATGGATCCCTGTTTGAATTCTTCCGCAATACGAAACTCGATGCCAAGACCTTTGATTTTGGGACGCCGAAGCAGAAAGAACAATTCAACCTGAATCAGTACGGTGGCTCACTGGGCGGACCAATCTGGAAGGACAAGACGTTCTTCTTCATTGATTATCAAGGGAAGAATCAACGGCACGGAATTCCTTTTACGGGCCTGGTTCCGACCGCTCAAATGCAGCTCGGTAATTTCAACAACGACCAATTCGGAAATCCTAGGTCGGTCCAAAGCAAAAACATACTGAAAAATCCGTACTCAGTTGGTCAGCCGGCAGTGGGAAAACCGAAAGATTTCGCATTTCAGTGTGCAGCCGATGGCGTGACGCCTCTGGCTGTTAACCCGGTGGACGGAACACAGGCTGCAGGAACGGATTGCAGCGTGATTCCAACGCAGCTTATGGATCCGGTCGGTAAGGTGCTAATTAATCTCTATCCAACTGCAACTACGAGCAACGTTGGCGCCGGTTATAACTACACCAACGTGCCAGTTCGCAAGCTTGACGAGAAGACTTTTGATGTGCGCCTGGATCACAACTTTTCGAACAAAGACTCGGTGTTTGCGCGTTTCAGCTACGATCAAGCAGTATCGTTCGTACCCGGTGGCTCTCCCTCTTTTGCAGAGCAGACTGGTTTTGGAAGTACCCAGAACATCAATAATCACGCGCGAAACGCTGCGATTTCCGAGACTCACATATTCTCTGACCGCAACATCAACCAGTTTACTTTCGGCTACAACCGGATCTTCAACTTCATTCATTCTTTCGCGAGCGGCACATGCGAGGCTTCGAAAGTTGGGCCTGGCATTCCGAATGCGAATCTTGATCCCGCCTGCGGCGGCAAGGGGGTGCCCCAGGCTCCGGGTCTTTGTCTGAGCTGCGGACTGACCGACATCGGCTTGAACCAGGGCTACTGGGCGATTGGCGATCGCGGCTTTGCGCCCTTCACCGGCGGCACAAATGTGTTCTCCGTTGCCGACTCGTTCGACATGATTCGTGGCAAGCACAATGTTCGAGTCGGTGTGGGAATTCGCGCCAACCAATTAAACGTCCTCACCAATTCCTTTCAGGACGGAACTTTCAGCGTCATTAACCAGACCGGGGACGCGATGGCCGACCTGATGATGGGCTTGTACACGAGCGGTTTTCATGATCAGACGTTCAAGGGAGCGACAACAGGCCGCCGGTGGAAAATGTATCGGCCTTATGTACAAGACGACTGGCGCGTATCTTCCGATCTCACGCTGAATCTGGGCTTCGCTTGGGCTCTGGTCACGCCCGAAACCGAGGTCCAGAACCGGCAGGCGAATTTCAACTTTTACGGGAAAGCGTGTACGCCGTCACCTGATTGTCTCCAACTCATTCCTGGCGTGAACTCCGACTCTCGAGTTGGCATTCCCTTTGACAAGACCGCAGTTGAGCCACGCATTGGGTTGGCCTGGAAAGTGCTCGGAAGGAAAAACACTGCTCTGAGAGCCGGTTATGGCATCTTCCACGATTCATCGTGGAATCAGGGTGGACAGGGACTGTGGGAGAGTCCGCCGTTCTTCTTTGAATCGGGGCAGTTTAATTTCCCGACAGGTTGCGGCGCCCCGGCCTTTCCCTCCGTTCCCTACTCGAATCCAAATTTCACCCCATGCGCAATCTCCGCAGGGTTTCCTCTCGTAACCACGCCCCAACCGGTAAGCAACTTCGCCGGCACCGTGCAATCGCAGGACCTGAATTTCAAACAGGGTATGATTCAGCAGTACAACCTCAATATTGAGCAGCAACTTCCTGGTAATGTTGTCCTGACAGCCGGATACGCAGGTTCCCGTGGTACGCACTTCCTTCTGCAAGGGCTGAACCAGAACGTGGGCTCACCCTCCGCATGTACTGGCGGTGCAAACGCAACTCCCGGATACACTTTTGGTTGTGGTCCCGGCGGAGCCGTTTTCACCCCGCCTTACCCGTTCTTCTATGTTTCCAACATCAGCAGTCGGGGTACGACGCACTACGATTCGCTCCAGATCAAAGCCGAAACGAAGAACGCGCGGCACGGTCTGTACGCGCTGATTGGCTATACCTGGTCGCACACTTTCGACAACGGATTGCCGGATGGTCTTGGTAGTCCGGTTGGGGCTACTTATTGGCCTTTGCCTGGGACCGCGCACGCGGACTGGGCCTTGTCGCAGATCAATGTGGGCAGCACGTTTACGGCGAGCGTGATTTACGATCTGCCTTTTGGGAAAGGCAAGGCGTACGGGAGTGGCTGGAGCGGGCCAGTCAATGCGGCCTTCGGGAACTGGCAGGTTACAGTGATCGAGCGGGCAATTTCCGGCTTCCCCGTGTTCGTGACGAACACCGTCAATGAGTCCGGAGTAAATTTCGAATACAACTTCGTTCCAGTGAACCGTCCGGATCAGACATGCAACGGCAAGAGCGGCTTCCACCAGAGCTTGAGTCAGTTTTTCAATACGGGTTGCTTTGCTCCTGCTCCTCCTGGGCAACTCGGAACGGCGAATCGAAGCCCGTTTTCGGGCCCCGATTTTGTGAATACCGACTTCTCGCTCATCAAACGCTTCGTGCTGACCGAAAGATTCGGACTGGATTTTCGTGCCGAATTCTTCAATATCTTTAACCATCCACAGTTTGGGCTGCCTGGCTCCGATATGGCGGAAGCATTCGGCGGGGCGCCCAGTTCACAGTTTGGTGTGATCAACTCGACAGTACACGATCCGCGTGTGATTCAGTTTGCCCTCAAGCTGAATTTCTAGGACAACTGAGTCGGTTCCGTATCATGGGCAGACTGATCGGTTACTCAGTCTGCCTTAAATTTTGTGCTGATTATCTGAAGGAAGGCACATGGGATGCCAGGGAAGAACAGATCGTCAGAACGGACCTTATACAGCTGACCGATCAGGTGGCCATGCGGAATAGAACAGTCCTTCTCACAACGGGTCTTCTGGTAACGACCGCCCTTTCGTTCGCTCAACCCCGCCACAAAGTGATTATCAATCAGGATTGTTCCGGTCCCGGCGGCAGCAACTTGCAGACCGTGGCGGTGATGATCCAGTCGCCGCAAGTCGAGGTCCTGGGCATCACTGTGGTTAGCGGAGATCAGTGGCGCGACGAAGAAGTGGCGCACACACTGCGCCTGCTCGAAATCATGGGACGCACCGACATCCCCGTGGTTCCCGGCGCCGTGTTCCCTCTGGTCCACCGGCGCTTGGGACGATCGCTGGTGGCACGAACCGTACGTCGTGCCGCCGCTCCCCGAGGGCCAGCCTACCACCAAGCCCTCGGAGGAAGATGCCGCTCACTTCCTGATTCGCATGGTGCGCAAGTACCCCCACGAAGTCGCCATCTACGAAGGTGGGCCGATGACCAACCTTGCGCTCGCGATTTCACTCGATCCGCAGTTCCCGGAACTGGCGCAGCAACTGGTCTTCATGGGTGGCAGCCTGAGCCCGCAGACGGACAATCCCGAGTTTGCCACCAATCCACGCCACGAGTTCAACTTCTGGTTCGATCCTGAAGCGGCGGAAATCGTGCTGCGAGCGCCTTGGAAGAAGATCACCTGCACGCCAGTCGACATCTCGATCAAGACCCGCAATACGCCTGCCATGATGAAGCAGGTCGAGGCGGCCGGCACGCCTCTGGCCCGCTATGTCGCTCGCTACGCCATGTTCACCATTGGAGCCGACATCATGTGGGACGAACTTGCCGCCGCCGCGTGGATCGACCCCACAATCATCACCCGAAAAGAAACTCTCTACATAGGAGTGGATCTGGATCGGGGCGCCGGATACGGCAACACGTTGACTTGGCAGGCGAACGACCCACTAAAACCCGCCGCCCAGCTGGTGGAAATCCAGGTGGACCTCGATACCGACAAGTTCTACCGGATGTTTGTGAGCCTGATGACCGCTCCCACCCCGGCCCATTGACCGCGAGCCGTTGCGAGCCGTTGATCGCGCTGGCACCGAAGTTGGGAACGGCATACAATGGCAAATTACGAGTCTTTCCACTATGTCTCCCATTCCAGACGACCTCACCACCATCAAAGACGACATGATTGCCTTCATCGAAGGCCATGGCATGCGCCGCTTCCACGGCTTTGTCGACTACGAAGAGGTGCAGTGCGTCATGTGGGAGATGGATGGAAATCCCGACGGCTGGAAGGATTTCGTCGAACTGGCCAAAACCGCCGGCGCGCCGTTCCTGACCATGCACTCCTGGACCCTGCAACGCGCCGAACTGGATGAGTTGGTCGAGCGGCTCACGAATTCGGAATTCACCGAGGGCGACGACGTGGAAGACGCGCGCTGGCTCCGCGCTCACGCCGGCAAGGTTGGATTTCTGCAGCTGGGATGGGCCTACCAGGGATCAATGTTCCTCTGCGAAGTCAGCACCGAATGGTATGAGCGCTATCAACGACTGCTGGAGGTTTCCGACGAATTCGGCGGCCTCACCATGGACGAGCCCGATCAGGACGAAGAAAACTAGCCGTGAACGTGTGGAGACGGGCGCATTCGCCCGTCCAGGCCGAGCCAAGCTCGGCGGTTACCCACATTCTCCTGGAGTACACTGACTGCCAAATTGTCATGCAGTGGATTCCCAAGACCCCCGCCCCGGACCTGGTTGAAACTCTTTCCTCCGCCCTGCGTGCCGACGACGCATTCCGTGGCCAAGCACATGTACTCGCTACGCTCCTGGTGCACCGCGGCATCACCGATGCGGACTCTGCCCGGCGTTTCCTCTGCCCTTCTCTGGTTCATCTTCATGCTCCCGAGCAGATGACCGGCCTGGGCGCCGCCGTGGACCGGCTCGACGCCGCTATCGAAGGCAAAGAGCCGATCCTCATCTACGGTGACTACGACGTAGATGGCACCATGGCGGTCATCATCCTGAAGACCGCGATCGAACTCTGTGGTGGTGCCGCCGACTTTCACGTGCCGCACCGCATTCGCGAAGGCTACGACATGCGCGACGACGTGATCGAACGTGCTGCTGCGGCCGGGATTCGCCTGATCATCAGCGTCGACATGGGCATCCGCGCCTTCGCGCCCGCCGAGACGGCGCGGCGCCTGGGTGTCGACCTGATCGTGACCGACCATCACCTGCCCGGCCGCGATGGCGTACCGCCGGCGCTCGCGGTGCTGAATCCGAATCAGAAAGGCTGCGCCTATCCGAACAAGCTGCTGTGCGGTGCGGGCGTGGCGTTCAAGCTGGCACAGGGATTGATGCAGCGCCATCTCGATGCGAAAGATCAGAACAAGCTGCTGCTCTCCTTCATGAAAGTGGTGGCGATTGCGACCATCGCCGATGCTGTGCCCCTGACGGGCGAGAACCGGGTCTTCGCATCCCTGGGCCTCGAGGCGCTGCGTAGAGCGGTGAACCCTGGGTTGAAAGCGCTGCTCGAAGTGGCGCAGATTTCGGCCAACCGCCCGCCGACCTCGGTCGAAGTTGCCTTCCGCATCGCGCCGCGCATCAACGCCGCCGGGCGCATGGACGTGGCTCGCGACGTGATCGAACTTTTCAGCGTCCGGGATGCAGCCCGCGCCAGGGAGTTGGCGGCAAAACTCGACCGGCTCAACACCGATCGCCAGGAGGAAGAGCGGAAAATCTTGCGCGCCGTCGAGGAACGCTTTGCCGGCGATCCCACGTTGAGCGACGCCTACTGCATTGTCGTGGACGGGGATGGCTGGCATCGCGGCGTCATCGGCATCACGGCCACGCGGGTCGTGGAGCGCTACAACCGTCCGACCCTGGTCATCTCCCGCGAAGGCGAAGAGGCGTTCGGATCAGGACGCTCGATTCACGCTTTTCATCTGCTCGAAGCAATCGAGACTTGCAGCAGTCTTTTCTCCCGCTACGGCGGTCATGCTCATGCCTGTGGATTTGCCATGCCCGCCGCCAATGTCGGCGAGTTGCGCTCTCGGCTTGATGCCCTCGCCCGGTCCCGCCTCACGCTCGCCGATTTCGATCCGGTGCTCGATCTGGATTCAGAACTGAGCCTCACCGAAATTACACCCGCGTTGTTTCAGGCGCTGCATTTGATTGAACCCTACGGCGTCGGGAATCCCGAGCCCGTCTTTGCGGCGCGCGGCGTGCAGCTGACCGCGCCTCCGCGCATCCTCAAAGACAAGCACGTCAAGCTGAAACTCCGCTCTGCCCAAGTCGGCTCTGCCGAGGCTCCCGCGCCGCCATGCGACGATTCAGCGGAGCTATCAGCAGCCGCCGTTTTGGTGACCCCACGCTGCCATCCCGACGGCGCCGCGATCCGGCGCGGAGAAAGAGCGGCGGCGGTTGCGGAAGGCTTTGCGACCGCGAATGGCGGTCCACTCAGAACTGAGAACCGTGAACTGAGAACTGAACTGAGAACTAAAATCACTTTCGACGCCCTGGGTTGGCACATGGCCGAGCGGCTCCAGAAGATGCCGCTGCTGGCGGGCGATACTGTCGACATCGCCTTCACCATCGGACACAACGACCACCCCGAATATGGCGGTCTCGAACTCTCCCTGCGCGATTTCCGAATCCCTCGGCTCTGAGCGCAAATTAGTCCCGGCTTCAATTTCGTTTTGGTGGAGGGACATAATGTCAACGCGAAAGCGAGCCTGGGTGGTGGCAACACTCGACACGAAGCTTGACGAAGCTGAGTATGTTTGCGGCTTGCTCGAAGCAGCGGGACTGTCCGTTACACTGGCCGACCTGTCAACCAAGAATCCCGTTCCGAGCCCCGCTTCTCACTTAACGCCGGGTCGCAAACAGGTATCGGCAGCGGAGATTGCAGCGCATCATCCGCTAGGGGAGAGTGCTGTCTTCTGTGGCGACCGAGGTGGCGCCATTGCTGCAATGACGCAGGCGTTTGAGCGCTTTGTGAAGGCGCAGGATGAGCTCGGTGCCATGCTGGGTGTCGGCGGCTCGGGAGGCACGGCCATGATTACGCGGGCCATGCGGGCCCTGCCGATCGGAGTACCCAAAGTCATGGTTTCGACGATGGCTTCGGGCAATGTGGCGGGGTATGTCGGCGCTTCCGATATCACGATGGTCTACTCGGTCACCGACGTAGCGGGTCTGAATCGGATTTCGCGTCGTGTGCTGGGCAACGCCGCACATGCGCTCGCCGGCATGATGATGCACACGCTCCCGCAGCCGGATGGCGAACGTCCGGCGCTCGGGCTCACGATGTTCGGGGTAACGACCCCCTGCGTGCAACAGATGGTCGGCCTGCTTGGTGCTCGCTGGGATTGCCTGGTGTTTCATGCCACCGGTACCGGTGGCCAATCTATGGAAAAACTGGTGGACGATGGCCACATCTGCGGTGTGCTCGACATCACCACCACCGAAGTCTGCGATTACCTTTTCGGGGGTGTGCTCGCATGCACTGAAGACCGCTTTGGCGCGGTGGCCCGCAGCCGCGCTCCTTACCTGGGCTCGTGTGGCGCGCTTGACATGGTGAATTTCGGGGCGCCCGAAACCGTGCCGCAACCGTATCGCGGGCGCAAGTTGTATCCTCATAATCCGCAGATCACGTTGATGCGAACCACGGTGGAGGAAAACATCCGTCAAGGCCGCTGGATCGCGGAGAGGCTCAATCGGTGCGAAGGCGAGTTGAGATTTCTGTTGCCGATGGGAGGAGTTTCAGCACTGGATGCGCCGGGCCAACCATTCTGGGATCCCGCCGCGGACCGAGCACTGTTCGACACGTTGGCAACGGAACTCCGCCAGACCGACCGGAGGAAGCTGTTGCTTTCGCCTTACCACATCAACGACCCGCAGTTTGCGCAGGCGGGGGTCGAAGAGTTCTTGAAGATTGTCCATCAGATTGTCAATCAATGACCGTCGCGGATTGAGGAAAGTCATCCATGCCACGTTTTTCACGCGAGGAGTTGCTGTCAAAATTCCGGCGGATGTTGCGCGAGCGACAGCCCATCGTGGGCGGTGGCGCGGGAACAGGACTGTCCGCCAAGTGCGAAGAGGCGGGCGGTATCGACCTGATCGTCATCTACAACTCTGGCCGCTATCGCATGGCAGGCCGAGGTTCGCTGTCGGGCCTGCTCGCCTATGGCAACGCCAATGACGTCGTGATGGAGATGGCGAAGGAAGTTTTGCCCCTGGTTAAGAACACGCCTGTGCTCGCGGGCGTGAATGGGACCGACCCTTTCTGCATCTTTAACGTTTTTCTGAACGACGTTGCCGCCGCCGGTTTTTCGGGTGTGCAGAATTTTCCGACGGTGGGGCTGATCGACGGGGTCTTTCGCCAGAACCTGGAAGAAACTGGGATGAGTTACACGCTGGAAGTTGAGATGATCCGGCTCGCGCACCACATGGATCTGTTGACCACACCTTACGTCTTCGATCGCCAGCAGGCTGAAGCCATGGCACGTGCTGGCGCTGATATCATCGTGGCCCACATGGGCCTGACCACCGGCGGCACGATCGGCGCCGAGACGACTCTTACGCTTGACGCCTGCGTCCAACGGATCGACGCTATTGCTCAGGCGGCGCTCGATGTGCGCGGCGATATTATCGTCCTCTGCCACGGCGGCCCGATTGCCGAACCTTCGGATGCGGCCTGGGTGCTGGGCAAAGCTCGCCACTGTCACGGCTTTTACGGCGCGAGTTCGATGGAACGGTTGCCCACCGAAAAAGGCATCACCCGCCAGGTGCAAGACTTCAAACGAATCAGCTTTTAGAGCCAGAGGACCCATATGGCAAACACCGTGTACATCAGTCATGTGATTGACGCGCCCATCGAAAAAGTGTGGAGGATTATGCGCGATTTCAACGATATGCCTTACTATCATCCTGGCATCAAGAAAAGCGTCGTCGAGGACGACCGCCCCAGCGACCAGGTCGGATGCGTGCGACGGTTGACGCTAGGAGAAGGCTTTGTGCGGGAGCGCCTGCTTTGTCTGGACGACAAGAACTACGTGTTCACCTATGAAATCATCGAAGGCACCCTTCCGGTTCGCGGCTATGTCGCAGGAGTCAGACTGCATCGGGTCACCGATCGCAACCGGACATTTGCGGAATGGTGGGCCGATTTCGAAGTGGTGGGCATCGACCGCGCTGCGATGATCGCTCAGATCGGCAACAATGTCTTCGCGGCCGGATTCAACGGGGTGGCGTCAAAGCTCGCCTGTAACGGAACCTGATGTCTGAATGCCAAGAATCAGTAGTTCGTCGCTGGGGACTGGTTCCTCTGCTCCTGAGCTGAGCAGATGCTTGTGAGACGAGCCTCCCCCAAATCCCTCACCACAAATGGTAGTGCCCATCGCGCCGCGCCATCTCCACGTTGACTCCGAACAGAGCCGATAGCCGCTCCACCCGCAGGATTTCTTCTTTGGGGCCGTCGCCGACGACTCGCCCCCGGTTCATGAGAACGACGCGCTGAATCTCGGGGACAATATCGGCCAGTTCGTGGGTAACGAGAATGATCGCGGTCCCCGAATTGGCGAGCTCACGCATGGTCTGCCGCAGACTCTGCTGGGCCGCCAGGTCGAGCGAGTTGCAGGGTTCATCGAACAACAGTGCGCGCGGCTTATGGACCAAGGCGCGGGCGATCAGCACGCGGCGAGCCTCTCCTGACGACATCTCACATACCGGCCGCT
The DNA here is from genome assembly GCA_035511455.1 of Candidatus Sulfotelmatobacter sp. Classification (GTDB taxonomy): domain Bacteria; phylum Acidobacteriota; class Terriglobia; order Terriglobales; family Acidobacteriaceae; genus Sulfotelmatobacter. The sequence goes on from DATKFH010000013.1 coordinate 113,984, forward strand.
CGGCCAGATGCAGGATCTTCAATTCTGCCAGCGCCGCGTCGGCCAGCGTCTGCTTGGCGGGATCCACGGCGTGATTCGGAAAGATGGCGGTGCTGCTGAAAAAACCCGAAAGCACCACATCCCGTCCGCAGGCCTCGCTGGTGCAGGAGAGCATCAGGTCGTTCGAGACGATTCCCAGCCGGGCGCGCAGGTCAAACACGTTCCAGCTTTCTTCCCCGAGAATGTTCAGCGCAGACTCCGACCGAGCGACCGGATAGCATTCGCGGGTGATGGTCTTGATCAGCGTTGATTTGCCGCACCCGTTCGGGCCAAGGATCGCGATGTGCTCCTCGGCCTCGATGCGCAGGCTGAAATCGTCGAGCGCGATCTTCTGACCCCGCATCACGCGGAGGTTCTGGAAATCGAGCAAGGGCGGCGTGGATTCCGCATTCACTTTCATTGCATCCAAGTGTAGATGAGGTCCGAGCGACCCTGAAACTGGGAACTGAGAACCGAGAATTGGTTTTGGCATTACACTGAACTCAGATGCCGCTTCCCGTCTATCATCTGCGACGCCTGCTGGCGATCACTACCATCGCGCTCATCGTGGTCGTGACTGGGATGTATTTCTCCGCCCGCTTGCAGATCCGCGACGTTCGCAGGGAAGTTCCCAACAAGCTTGGATACGACATCAGCAAGACGGCAACCGGTTTCCAGATTTCCAAGTCCGACGGCAAGCGTACCTTGTTTTCCGTACATGCAACGGATGTCAAAGAGTTCAAGCTCAACGGGCGCGCCGAGTTGCACAACGTCACCATTCTGCTTTATGGGCGTGATTCTTCGCGCTTCGATCAGATTTACGGCGACGACTTCGCCTACGATCCAAAATCCGGTGAGGTCACCGCCCAAGGCGATGTGCAGATTGATCTTGTCGCCAACCCGGCGGGCCTCGTGAGTCCGGATCAATCAACGCCCAAGGAACTCAAGAATCCAATCCATCTTAGGACGCGCGATTTGGTCTTCAACAAGGACACAGGCAACGCTTCCACGGATGCACGCGTCGAGTTCAGCATGGCCCAAGCCACCGGTTGGGCCGTCGGCGTGAACTACGCGGGGAAGAGCAATACTCTGACTCTATCGTCGCAAATTCACCTCGCTCTCAACGGTGAAAATGCCGCGGTCATCGAGGCCGAACACGGTGTCATTACCAACGATCCGCGTGAGGTTGTACTGGATCATCCTCATCTTGATCACGAAGCGAGTCTGCTCGAGGCCGATCGGGCGATCTTCCATCTTGGGGAGGACAATAACGTCGAGAGCGTGCGGGCCATCGGCCATGTGATTGCCGAAAACCGCGCCGCAACGGGAACCGCCAAGCCTCAGGCAGGCCAGGCGTCGGAGATTCGCACCCATTCGGACGAAGCCGAGCTCTTGCTCACGGGGAAACGAGACTTTCTTCAAACCGCAGTTTTGACCGGCAACGTTCACGTGGAACAGTCTGGAGTGCAGCCGATCCAGGGCGAAGCCGGTCGCGTGCTCCTGGAGTTTCGAGGTCAGAACCAACTGCGCAAGGTTCACGCGCTCGATGGCGCCCGGCTGACACAAAAGGCTACAGGAGCTAAGCAACCAACAGCCGGTTCCGGGCCCCAGGATTTCGAACTCAGCGCGTCGGCCATTGACTTCGACGTGGCCGAGGGGCACATTCTTGATCGCGCGGAGACGTCCGGCGCGGCAAAGATTACGATCTCCTCTTTGCAGGAAGCGCCTCAAGGGGCATCTCAGGCTTTTCCGCCGCAGCGGACTGTCGTCACGGCGGCCAAGTTTGTAGCGAAATTCATCCCAGACGAGCCGGCGAAAGGCCGGAAAGGCTCCGGTAATCACTTAAGCAGCATTCACGGCGCTCCCGATGCCCGCATCGTCAGCTCATCCGCCGGACAGCCCGATCGCGTCAGCACCAGCGACTCCGTCGACGCTACGTTCTTGGCGCAAGGCGGGATCGAGTCCGTCACGCAGCTAGGAAGTGTTGCCTACACGGATGGCCTATCGCCCGACAAACGTACGCAAGCCTGGGCGAACCGAGCGCACTACACTCCGGCGGACCAGATGCTCGTGTTGAGTGGCGATCCCCGCATAGCCAGCATCTCGATGGCTACGACGGCGAATACCGTCCGCATCAATCGTGCCACGGGCGCCGCCTTGGCCGAAGGCGACGTCAAGAGCACCTACAGCGAGCTCAAAGAACAGCCCGAAGGCGCATTGCTGGCCTCTTCGTCCCCAATTCACGTCACCGCACGCACCATGACCGCTGCTAGGACGACGGGAATGGCCCTCTACACCGGTAATGTCCGCCTTTGGCAGGACGCCAACATCATCGAGGCCCCGTCCATTGAATTCGACCGCGACCGTCGTTTCGTGACAGCCCAAGGCTCGCCTGCCACGCCGGTGCTGACCACTCTGATCCAGGCAACGAAGCCAAGCTCAAAATCTGGGTCCGCCCCCCAAGGGAAAAGTAAGATCCAAGCCGTGGCAAGCCCCGTCACGATCGCCTCCGCTCGCCTCACCTACGCGGATTCGGAACGGCGTGTCCACTATGAGGGTGGTGTGGATGCGAAATGCGCCGACTTTTCCCTCCACGCCAAAACGGCCGATGCCTACCTTCTGTCCCGGAGCCAAGCGTCCAATAATCAGTCGTTTACAGGACCTGGCCAGCTCGACCGAATGGTTGCCCAAGACGGCGTAAGGATTCAACAGCCGAACCGCAGAGCCGAAGGGCAGAAGCTGATCTATACGGCGGCCGAAGACAAGTTTGTCCTTACCGGCGGGCCGCCCAGCATTTTTGATGCCGAACGCGGCAAAATTACGGGGGTTTCGTTGACTTTCTTTAGGGGCGATGATAGGGTGCTCGTAGAAGGCGAAACGAGTACTCCTGTGGTAACGCGAACGCGAGTGGCACGATAAATGCGTACTCTGGCCACTGAAGAAATTGGCAAATCGTACCGTGGCCGCCGCGTTGTAAATGGGGTCAGCCTGCGGGTCGATCAAGGCGAAGTTGTTGGATTACTTGGACCTAACGGCGCAGGCAAGACCACCACGTTTTACGCCATTGTTGGCCTGATCCCTCCTGACACTGGCCGCGTGTTGTACGACGGTCAGGACATCACCGACGTTCCCATGTATGTGCGGGCCCGTCAGTATGGCATCAGTTATCTCCCACAAGAAGCTTCGGTCTTTCGCAAATTGACGGTGGAAGAGAACATCCTCGCGGTGCTGGAGGCGCAGCCGATTTCCTGGCACGAGCGTCGCGAGAAGATGGAAAAGTTTATCGATGAACTGGGACTGGAGCACATCCGTCAAAACCGCGGATATGCCCTTTCCGGGGGGGAGCGCCGGCGCGTGGAAATTGCCCGCTGCCTGTGCATCAATCCCACATTTATTTTGCTGGATGAACCGTTTTCCGGGATCGATCCAATCGCCGTGCTCGACTTGCAAAAGATCATCAGTGGCCTGCGAGCCAGCGGCATCGGAGTCTTGATCACCGATCACAACGTGCGCGAAACGCTTTCGGTCACCGACCGGGCCTACATTATCGATGACGGCAGAATCTTCCGTCAGGGGCAGCCCAGCCAGTTGGCGGGAGATCCGGAAGTGCGGCGCGTGTACTTAGGCGAGAGTTTCTCGCTGGTGTAGAGGGTTTAACTTTAAAGCAGGTTTTGTCATTCCGAACCGGCGTTCTTTGCCGGTGAGGAATCTGCTGTTCTGCCGGCAGCAAGCAGATTCCTCGCCTTGCTCGAAATGACAGACACAAAAGCTTGGGAGAGTCGGCTTAATACATGGTTTTGCTGCAGCACAAACTCAGCGTCAAGCTCTCGCAGCGCCAGATCCTCACCCCGGGCCTGGTGCAGATGGTTTCCGTCCTCGCGCTCAATAAGCTCGAGCTCAAGGACATGATCAACACCGAGATGGTTGAGAACCCGGTGCTCGAAGAGCTCGAAGACGCGGTCCCTCTGCTCGACGAAGTCGGGAAAAAAGAAGAAGACCGCGAGCGCGCCGCTGCCGCGAGCAACGAAGAAAATCCCATCACCGCCGTCGAAAAGAAGGATCCGTTCGAAGAAATTGATTTCGGCTCGTTCTTCCAGGATTATCTCGATCCCGGCTACCGCACTCACGGGGAAATGGAAGAGATCGAGCGGCCTTCGTTTGAGAACTTTCTCTCCAAGCCGACCAATCTGACCGACCACCTCGCCTGGCAACTGGGTGCCCTGAGTCTCCGCCCCGAAGTGCGCGAGGCCGCCGACCTGATCGTCGGCAATCTGAATGAAGACGGCTACCTGATCGCCAGCGATGATGAGTTATTGGGCGTCGCTCCGCCCGCATCACCCGAAGCCGATGCCGAGACCGCGAAGAACATCGTCAGCGAGGCGCAAGCCCTGGGTCTGGCCGAGATCGCGGCTGGTTCGGGCTCCGAAGCGGACGACATTGCCCCGAGCGAAGGGTTCGCGGCTTCTCTCGACGTTGACCTGAACCCCGGTGAGAGTGCCGGGTTCGACGACATTGAACCCGCGGCCCTGCCCGGTCCTCAACCGACGGAAGTTCAGCCCCCGGAAGCGTCTTTCTCCTCGCGTTCCGGAGACGCCGCCGCCGCGGTCGCTCCCGCGCCGGTGCCGGCTGCACGACCCGCCCCGACCTACAAGCCGAGGTTCACCGCCGCAGATCTGCAAGAGGCCTTGGAAGTCGTCCGACAACTGGATCCTCCAGGCGTTGCGTGCCGCGATCTCCGAGACTGCCTGCTCTGCCAGCTTCGTTATCACCAGGCGCAACTCGCGCTCCACAAAAACGGCAACGGCACCGCGCAAGTGTTGCAGGATGCGACGGCGATTGTCGACCAGCATCTCCGCGACCTGCAAAACAAGCGTCACAAAGAGATTGCCAAGGCCATTGGCCGTCCCATGGAAGCGGTTGAGCAAGCGCTGAATTACATTCGTACGCTCGATCCGCGGCCTGGCCTCCGCTACAACAAAGTTCAGGCCCGGCTGATCGAGCCCGACGTCGCTTTTGTGAAGCATGGCGACGAGTGGCTGGTGATCATGAATGACGAAGACCTGCCCCAGCTCCGCCTGAATCCGGCCTATAAAAAGCTCGTCACTCGCGACGGCACCAACGACAAGAACACGCGCGACTACGTGAAAGAACGCTACAAGAGCGCCATCCAGCTCATCAAAAACATTGAGCAGCGCAAACAGACCATCACCAAAGTCTGCTACTGCATCGTCGCCCGCCAGCAGGATTTCCTCGAACGCGGAATCGATCAACTGAAACCCATGATGATCAAGGAGGTGGCCGAAGAAATCGGCGTGCATCCTTCCACGGTAAGCCGTGCCGTCGCCAACAAATATGCCCACACACCACAAGGCGTATTCGAGCTGCGTTACTTCTTCAGCGAGAGCGTGCAGGGGCCAGAGGGCGGTAACACGTCGTTGCTCATCCTCAAGCGGCGCGTCAAGAAGCTCATCGATGAAGAAGATCCCGGCCGTCCGTTGACGGACGAACAGATCACCCGCATCCTGCAGTCGCAGGGCATCCAGGTGACCCGACGCACGGTGGCCAAATACCGCGAGGACATGCGCATCCCGAGCACGCATCAGCGCCGGGTAAAAAAATAAAAGGTTGTTTTCCTTAAGCCGCTCCTTTTACGGCTGAAGGATCCGAATGTAGTGCCCGTTTCATCTCAGGCAAGAAATTTCAGGAGGGGCGCTCATGAACGTGGAATACACCGGCAGACACTACGAAGTCACTTCCTCCATCCGCAAAGAAGTAGAAACCGGCCTCGCAAAAATCCGCAAAATTCTAGGCGACAGATTTGAAACCAAGGTCATCCTCGCCGTCGAGAAGCACCGCCATAAAGCAGAAATCACCATTAGCCCGCGCAACGGCCCGCTGGTCGGCTTGGCCCAGGCCAAGGACATGACCATCGCCGTCAACGAAGCGCTCGAGCACCTGGAAAAGCAGGCAATCAAATACAAGACCCGCTGGCAGTCCAAGAAGCGTTCGGCGCGCAAGAGCGAGGAAGTGAAGAAATGGAACGGCGGCCACTCGTCGCCGCAGGAAGAATTGCAGACTGCCGTCGGATTGACGGAGAAGACGGCGGTCCCGGTCCTTGTGCACAAGTATCCTGCCGTGGCCAAGACAACGGAGGTCCACCTCGTGCGCTCTGACGAGGCCGTGGCCATGCGCCCCATGACCTTGGAAGAGGCCATCAAAGAAGCCCACTTCCGCGACCGCGACGTCTTCGTCTTCCGCGATCCTAAGGGCAAAGTCATGGTGCTGCACCGCACCCGCGAAGGCAAGATGGAGTTGATCGAAGCCCCGTAGGAACCGTGTGGGATCGGGTCTTCGACCTGGTCAGGTCGAGCAAAGCTCGGCTGCTGCTTCCGCCAATGTACGCCTACTCCGTTCTGGTCTCCGCGTTTATCGCGGAGACCGACGGGGCGACCTGGCTACCCCATTTCTTCCCGCTGAGCCTATGATCCTGCCGCTGCTCAAAGCAACATTCAGTCGGAGAGATTTTCCTGACGTGATCGCATGCGATGAACCGCGGCTGCCCGGTCCCGGTCGATGCGTTTCGTGCACAGGGGCGGACACTTCGATGGGGTAGCCACCCCAGCAACACTCGTATTGATACGTTTGAATGGCGGGATTCGCGTGCTAGAATTCGCCGCGGAGACGAATTCGCCATGAAAACCAAACCTCGCCGCACTTTTTCCATCCTTACAATTCTGGCATTGTCGAGCGTCTTGCATTCGCAGTCTGCTGGCATACAGCCCGCCTCGTCTGTGGCCAAACTCTCGGTGCACTGGGAAGAACTCACGGCTTCCGATTTTCGCGAAGGTATTCGCCGTTCGCAAGCAACGTGCCTGCTGCCCTTCGGCATCCTGGAAAAACATGGCCCCCATCTGCCCCTGGGCACTGATCTGCTGGACGTTCGCTACGCCGCGCTGCACGCGGCAGAAGAGGAATACGCCGTCGTTTTTCCCGAGTATTACTTCGGCCAGATCGCTGAGGCCAAGCACGAGCCCGGCACCATGGCCTACAGCCGCAACCTGCAACTCACTTTGCTCGAAGAAACCACCGACGAGATGGCGCGCAATGGTTGCAAGAAAGTCCTGATCGTCAACGGCCACGGCGGCAACGAGCATCTGCTGCCCTACTTCGCGCAGAGCCAACTCGACAAGCCTCACGACTACGTTGTGTATGTGTTCGACGAGCGCACTCCACAGCACGGTGGACCAGCAAAGAAGACCACCATCGACATGCACGCCGGCGAGAGCGAGACGTCGAAGATGATGATTTCCCGCCCCGACCTCGTTCATCCCGACCGCGCCAAGAACGAATCCGGTGCCGACCAGGCCCGCCAGAAGCTTCCCGAAGGTGTCTACACCGGAATCTGGTGGTACACGCGTTTTCCCAATCACTACTCCGGCGATGGCTCAGCGGCCACCAAAGAGCTCGGCGAGTACCAGATGACGTGGTGGATTGATTCGGTGGTGAAAGCGATCCGCGCCGTCAAAGCCGACGACGTCAGTCTCAAACTGCAAAACGAGTTCTACGAAAAGAGCAGCCATCCGATGGATACACAGCCCTAGAGATGCAGCTTTCGGACGTTTCCGGCGGGCACTGATTCACGATACCCCATATTTCCCGATGAGCATGCCGGTGATGAACACGAGCACGCCGCCTAAGCCTACCTGCAGGGCGGCGGAGACCCAGGGCGTATCCATGTAGCGTTTGCGAACCCAGGTGATGGCCCCTAGTTCTGCCAGCACCACAATTCCCGCTGCCCAGAGTGCCATCTTGAAGTCGCGCAAGAGAAACGGCAGCGTGTGGCCGATTCCACCCACCGCGGTCATTGCGCCGCAAATCAATCCCCGTACCCACGGATGTCCCCGCCCCGTGAGACTCCCGTCATCTGACAAGGCCTCGGCAAAGCCCATGCTGATGCCCGCGCCGGCGGAGGCAGCCAGACCTACCAGAAAAGCGTCCCAGCTTTTCTGGGTGGCGAAGGCGGCCGCGAATACCGGAGCCAGGGTTGAGACCGAACCATCCATCAGTCCCGCCAGCCCCGGCTGCACAATCTGCAGAACAAACAAACGGCGCTGGGCCACTTCCTCGTCAGCCTTCACGTTGTCCGGCAGTTTTTGCTTGTCGAGTTCCTGGGCGCGCTCTTCGTGTTCCCGCTCTTCGGTAGCCAGGTCGTCCAGTAATTGCCGAATGCTCACGTCCTGCGTGCGCGCGGCGGCTTTTTCGTAGAAACGTCGCGTCTCGACCTCCATCGTCGACGCTTCCTTGCGCACGGCCTCAATCCGCAGCGGACGCACCAGCCATAACGCTGGGCGATCGACGAAACCTCGCACATCCTGGCGCCGGATCAGCGGGATGTGCTCGCCGAATTTTTTCTGGAACAGCTCCAGCAAACGTCTCCGGTGCCCCGACTCCTCCTCGCGCATGCCCTCAAACATGGATGCAGTTGCGGGATAGTCCTGTCGCAGTCCCTCGGCAAAGTCGGCGTACACGCGCTCGTCTTCTTCCTCCAACGCGATGGCCAGCGCGAGCACTTCCCGTTCCGTAAGATCTTCGAACTTTTTCATGACGCCATAGCTTACCTGTCAGCGCCGCCGGGAGACAAATCTGGATTTCCGATTCCAACAATTGCTCAAGCGGGCCTATGGCGGTACCTCAGTCGCTAATCACCAGCGGAAAGCGGCCAGCGTCTCTGGATGCTACTATCCACTTCATGAAGCCCCGCAAGGGTAGGCCGGTCCGAGAAAACTCGAAGCGTCAGGGGAACAAGGCCCCCCGCGATGGCCAGCACTCGCCGGAACTGGTCATAATCACGGGCATGAGCGGTTCCGGAAAAGCCTCTGTACTCAAGGCCTTTGAAGACCTCGGCTACTACTGCGTCGACAATCTTCCCGTCCAACTGATCCCCGAATTTGCCGAGCTGGCTATGCAGTCCAGTGAAATCCGGCGCACGGCGCTGGTGGTCGACGTCCGCGAAGGCTCCAAGCTGGACAAGTTACCCGGAATCCTAAAGTCCATTCGGCGCATGATTCCGACCAAGGTTGTATTCCTTGAGGCTGACGACGCCGTCCTACTGCGTCGCTTCAGCGAGACTCGCCGCCCGCATCCGTTGGGCACCGATGCACCCGTGAAATCGGCACTCAAAGCCGAGCGCCGTCACCTCGGCGCCATCCGCCGCGTCGCCGATCTCGTGATCGATACCTCGAAGTTCAACGTCCACGAACTGAGGGCCCACATCAATCAGAGCTTTCGTCAACAGGAGTCGCCGCAGAAGGGCATCCTCGTGTCCTGCGTCAGCTTCGGCTTCCGGCAAGGTGTCCCAGAGGACGCAGACCTGGTGTTCGACGTCCGCTTCCTGCCGAACCCGCATTTCGTGCCCGAGTTTCGTCCCCTGACCGGGCGTCACCCGAGCGTAGCCAAATATATTCGTTCCTTCCCGCAGACGCGCGAGTTTGTGCTCCGAATTTCTGATCTCCTCATCTACCTGCTCCCGCACTACATCCATGAGGGCAAGAGTTATCTGACGATCGCCTTCGGCTGTACCGGCGGCCAGCATCGTTCCGTTATGATCGCGGAGGAGGTGTGCAAGAACCTTCGCCGCGCCGGGTACCGCGTGAAGGTTGTGCACCGGGACAGCCCGCGGTAGCCGTCAGACCTCCACCCTCCTAAACCCTAAGCCGGCCCACTCGGGAAACGCCGTCGCTATCCTTGCCCGGCAGGATCCTCAAGTAGAATAGGCCTTGCACCTGATGCTTATTCGATCGGCAGCAAGCGATCGCGGCCTGCCCCGTCTGGGAGCCCCATGCGGCAACTGACCCGCCTGATTCGCTACACGATCCCGTACTGGTGGCAGATCCTGTCTTCCGTTCTGCTCATGGCGGCGGTAGGCGCGCTCGACGCATTCAAGTACTTGCTGGTTCGTCCGGTGTTTGATCGGGTTCTGAACCCTGCCACCGGCTCCCGCGACATTCAACTGTTCAACATTCCCGGCACGCACTATTCTCTGTACTTGCAGCAACTGGTCCCTTCGCACTTCACCAACGCCTGGAATATCGTCGCGTTCGCCCTGGTGGCATCCACCATCCTCAAAGGCCTGTGCGACTATGCGGGCACCTACTTGGTGAACCATGCCGGCTTCGGTATGATCACCGATCTCCGCGACGACCTCTACAATGCGACCCTGCGCCGCTCGGCCGCGTTTTTCTCCAGACATACTACGGGCACCCTGCTCTCCACCATCGTCAACGACATCGAGCGCGTGCAGTACGCCATGTCCACTGTGCTGGCGGAGTCTCTGCAGCAGTTTTTCACATTCCTGTTCGTCGCTGGAGTCGTGATCGTTCTGGGAGGGAGTCTTTCCTGGATACTCCTGCTGTTCGTGCCGGTAATTCTTTACTCCTCGCGCAAGATTGGTTCTCGCGTGCGGCACACCACCCGGCACGGGCAGGACAAACTGGCCGAAATTCAGAACATTCTGCACGAAACCATCACCGGCAACCGCATTGTGAAGGCCTTTAATACAGAGAACTGGGAAATCTCCCGCTTCCGCAATGCTGCCCAGCGTTTGTTTCGTGCCAATCTGCGATCCGTCGCTGCTGCTGCCGTCAGTTCGCCCCTCATGGATATTTTCGGCATGATCGGTGTCGCCCTCTTATTGCTTTTTGGCCGCGAGCAGATCAAGGACGGCCGCATGACGCCCGGTGTCTTCGTCGCCTTCATCACCGCCGTCTTCAGTTTGTACAACCCGGTGCGGAAGTTCGCCCTGTTCAATAACAACTTTCAGCAGGCTCTTGGGGCATCTTCTGAGATTTTCAAGTTTATGGATCTGGAAGATGATGTGAAGGAGAGACCGCGTGCCGCAAGCTTGCCCAGATTTTCCTCGAGTGTTCGCTTCGAGCACGTGAGTTTCGCCTACGCCGCCCAGTGCGAAGGTGACGGGACGCGGGATGCCCTGCACGAGATCGATCTTGAGGTTAAACGCGGTGAGGTTGTGGCGATCGTCGGCTCCAGCGGCGCGGGCAAGAGCACCCTGGTTCATCTGATTCCGCGCTTCTTCGACATCACCGGCGGGCGGTTGCTTATCGATGGCTATGACGTCCGCGACGTGACTCTGGCCTCGCTGCGGGCGCAGGTCGGAATCGTGACCCAGGAAACGGTACTCTTCAACGACACGGTCCGCAACAATATCGCCTACGGCCAGCCCCAGGTTCCGCAGAAGGAAGTCGAGGCGGCCGCCCGTGCCGCTCTTGCGCACGATTTCATTCTTGCTCTCCCGTCGGGTTACGATACCGTCATCGGAGAACGCGGCGTGCGGCTTTCGGGAGGGGAGCGGCAGCGGCTTGCCATTGCCCGAGCGTTGCTCAAGAATGCGCCGATTCTGATACTTGACGAAGCCACGTCTGCGCTCGACAGCGAATCCGAAGCTCTGGTGCAGTCTGCGCTGCACAACTTGATGACCGGCCGCACCGTGTTCGTGATCGCGCATCGCCTCTCGACCGTTCGCCGTGCGGATCGCATTGCGGTGATCGAAAACGGTACGATTGCCGATATCGGCGCGCACGAGGAGTTGATGCAGAAATTAGGTACTTACCGGCGCCTCTACGAATTGCAATTTGTCAATGTAGACGCGCCCAAAGCAGTCGCGGAAACTTGAGGACGACCACGGCCCAATGCCCATACGATCCATGACCGGTTTTGCCCAAGTGAGAGGTGAGGTCCTGCGCCAGAATGTCGCTACGGTCGCCGGCGCGTCCTCGAATGGCCGCCTGGCATTCGCGCTCTCCTTGAAGTCGGTCAACCATCGTTTTCTCGATCTGCACTTCCGACTGCCGTCGGGCACCGATTCGCTCGAGATGCAGCTCCGGCGCCGGCTGAAGGAAAAAATGGCGCGGGGCCACGTCGAAGTCACATTGAGCCTGGAGCGGACGGTGGGCGAGGCGTTTGCCCTGAACCGCGAGATCGTCGGTGGCTATATCGCCGCATTCCGCGCCGCCGCTGCCGAGTTTTCACTCTCCGCCGATCCCGACTTGAATGCGGTTCTGCGCATTCCCGGCGCGCTCGACTCGGCCAGCGAGGGCGCGGACGGAGAGATCGAAGCTGCCGTCCTGGCTAAGGTGGGAGACGCTCTCGATCGCCTGAACCAGATGCGCGAAGAAGAAGGACGCGGCATCGCCCGCGAACTGCGCGCGCGGATGTCCCATCTACACGAAGCCGGCAGAAGCGTACAGCAGCATCGTCACGCCGTGTTACAAAACTACAGCGAACGGCTGCAGTCGCGTCTCGAGGAACTGCTCGGGGTCAGCATCGACCGGGAACGAGCCCTGCAGGAGGCCGCACTGCTGGTCGATCGCAGCGACATTCAGGAAGAAATCGTGCGCCTGGAAACCCATGTCCAGCATTTCCTTGGCCTTCTCGACGAGGGTGGCGAGGTCGGGAAAAAACTCGACTTCCTGCTCCAGGAAATGAATCGCGAGGCCAACACGCTGCTTTCGAAGACCTCCGGTTTGGCCGGGGAAGCGCTCAAGATTACCGAGGCAGGCCTGGCCATGAAGGCCGAAATCGAGAAGTCGCGCGAGCAGGTGCAAAACCTGGAATGAGCCCGTCCCGCAAGCCGATCGTCTATATCATCTCCGCGCCGTCGGGCTCGGGGAAGTCGACGCTCGTTAATCAGTTGCTGAAACTTGTTCACGACCTGGATTTCTCGATCTCTTACACGACGCGCCCACCGCGCGGCGCCGAGAAAAATGGCAAGCAGTACCACTTTGTTCCTCGCGAAGAGTTCGAGCACATGATCCGAGCCGATGAATTCCTGGAGCACGCTAACGTTTTCGGAAATTACTACGGAACGGCGCGCCGGTTCCTGAATGATGCCGAGCAGAAAGGTCATGACCTTTTGCTCGATATTGACGTCCAGGGAGCCGCCCAGATCAAGCAAAACCTTGCCAATGGAGTCAGCATCTTCATCTTGGCTCCGGACTTCAAAACCCTGGAGTCGCGCCTTCGCCACCGAAGTGAGGATGCCGAAGAGGTGATCCAGCGCCGTTTGGTCACGGCCCGTCGTGAGATTGAAAACTATCACGCCTACAACTACATTGTGATCAACGATGATCTTAGGGAATCGGTTGAATGCCTCAACAGCATCGTGCAGGTCGAGCGTCTGCGGCGTTCATTGTCCGATGAGGAGCGGAGGGTAGTCGACTTGGCCGACCGGTGCCGGCTCACCAGTATCAGCAACCGGATTCAGCCCATCCTGGACTCATTCCGGGAGCCACCCCCCTCGGCACGCTCTTAGTTTTCGCGGTATCATTTCATGAACGCCCAAACGGGTGTGGGACGGCCACTCAGCGATACGCGGGACAAGCCTGAAAGCTGGTCATGTTCTGTGCAACGCATCATTTGACGCTCGGCACTGATTAGTTTTTAAATCGCTTTTCAAGGGGGAGAGTCCCAATGAAGTTGATCGAAGGCTTTGACAGCAACTACCGGTACATTCTGGTGGCGGCCCGGCGTGCACGCCAACTCCAGTCCGGTGCGCCACCCGTAGTAGACACCAATTCCCGCAAGCCATGCCGCATCGCGCAGGATGAAATCCGCGCGGGCAAGGTGAAGTGGGAAATTCCCGACAACCGTACCGCCGCCCAGCAAGCGGGAGAGGCTCTCGACAAGGCCTTGGGCCAGGACTAAGGGAATTGTTGATTTCCTGATGGTTGATTGTTGAAGGCGAAATGCCGATTGGGGCTCCTTGAATCAACAATCAAAGATCGACCATCAAAACTCCATGAAGATTGCCCTCGGCGTTACCGGCGGCATCGCAGCGTATAAGGCCGCCGAAATCGTTCGCCTGCTGCAGGATCGCGGCATCCGCGTGCAAGTCGTCATGACTCGCGCCGCTCAGCAGTTCGTTCGCCCCCTCACCTTCGCCGCCCTTTCGGGAGAAAAGGTCATCACCGGGATGTTTTCCACTGGCGAAGAGCATGCGCCCAACATTGATTCCGCCATCGAGCACATTGCCGTAGCGCAGTCGATCGACGCCCTGGTTATCGCTCCAGCTACGGCCGACGTACTCGCCCACTTCGCGCAAGGCATCGCCAGCGATTTTCTGACCACGCTTTATCTCGCGACGACAGCTCCCGTTGTGGTGGCGCCAGCCATGAATGTGAACATGTGGAATCATCCTGCCACGCAGGCTAATCTTGCGATCCTCCGCCAACGCGGCGTCAAGATCGTTGAGCCGGGCTCAGGTTACCTGGCGTGTGGCATGACGGGCGCGGGCCGGCTGGCCGAGAACGACGCCATCGTCGCCGCTGTGCTGGAGAGTCTCGGTGCGTCCCAGGATTTGAACGGCGAGACGCTGCTGATCACCGCTGGGCCCACCCGCGAAAAAATCGATCCCGTGCGCTTCCTCACCAACCGTTCCAGCGGGCGGATGGGCTATGCCCTGGCGGAGGCGGCCGTTCGCCGGGGCGCGCGCGTTCAGCTCATCAGCGGGCCGACTTCGCTCACGGCGCCCGGCGCTGCCGAGGTTACGGGTGTGGAGTCGACCGAAGAAATGCGCGATGCTGTGCTCAAGCTATTGCCGCAGGCAAGCATTGTGATCAAGACCGCGGCCGTCTCCGACTATCGCCCCAAAGCTGCCGCCGGCCAGAAAATCAAGCGCAAAGGCCCAATGACCCTGGAACTCGAAGCCACTCCCGATATCCTCAAGGAGCTTTCCCTCAGGAAGACCTCGCAGATCGTCGTCGGCTTCGCTGCGGAAACGGAAAATGTTCTTGAGAACGGCCGCCAGAAGCTAGTCGGCAAGGACCTCGACGCGATCGTGGTCAATGACGTTTCCCGCGAAGGAGTTGGTTTTGACTCCGACCGCAATGCCGTGATGATCATCACTCGTGACGAAGTCGTCGAGGTTCCCGAAACCACCAAGTGGGAAGTGGCTCAGCGGGTTCTCGATCAGGTGGTCCGCCTGCGCCAGCACCGGAAGTCACCGGTCAGAACCTGAGAAATCCGTCTTCCAGACTACATCCTGAGCCAAGCTATAATGACGTCAACTCATGCCCTCCCTCCTGGACCCTCGGTTGCGCCGCGCTCTCGCCGAGCGCATGCGCTACTATCACGAACTGGGCATTTACGATTTCTATCGTCAGGAACCCCAATCACACCAAACTGACCCGCGCTTAGCGATCGCGCTGGAAGCCGTCGCATCATCTCGAACCCAGCCAGAACTGCGAGAGGAAATGTCCCCAAGAAAATCAGCCCCAGTCGCGGCCGTTGCTGAAGACAACATCTTCGAGGTGCTGACGCCGAGGCCGGAGCAGAGCGTCGCCGATCCTGTGGTTGCGCTCAAATTGATTCGCGAGGATCTGGGCGACTGCACCCGCTGCAAGCTGCACAAGCAGGGCCGCAAACAGATCGTCTTCGGGGTAGGCAATCCGAAAGCGGAGTTGATATTCGTCGGCGAAGGCCCCGGCGCCGACGAAGATGCGCAGGGTGAGCCCTTCGTAGGCCGCGCCGGGCAGCTGCTTAACAATATGATCAAAGCGATGGGGCTCGAGCGCGAGGAAGTCTACATTGCGAACGTGGTCAAGTGCCGCCCCCCTGGCAACCGCACGCCCGAGCGCGACGAGTGTGACACCTGCTCGCCGTTCCTGATGCGCCAGATCGCGGTAATCAAACCCAAAGTCGTGGTCGCGCTGGGAGCGGTCGCGGCCAAAAATCTGCTCGCCATCAACGCGCCCATGTCCGAACTGCGCGGCCGCTTTTATGATTTCATGCCGGCTGGCGCGCGCAGCGGCGATCCCTCGTGGCAGGGCGCGCGCCTGGCCGTGACCTACCATCCTGCATTTCTTCTCCGTGATCCGCGCCAGAAGGGCGAGGCGTGGAAGGACCTGCAGATGGTGATGAAGTACCTGGGCCTGAAATCTCCGCAGAAGAGCGAGTAAGCGGCGATCCTGTCATGGGGAGCGAAGCTGATCATCCGGGTCGCGGACGATCAGCGGAGTCGAAGCATCTCTACCTGACAACATACGCAACCCACACGTGCGAGACCTAGGTTATGCTTGCAACCAATGCCCGAATTCTGCGACGTCGCCCTGCCCGTGCCACTGGACATGGCCTTCACCTACCGCGTCCCCGCCGATGCCGCGCCAGTCGTGGGCGGCCGTGTGCTGGTGCCGTTCCGCCAGAAGCGCATGTCGGGCATAGTCGTCGAAGTGCACGATCGTGAGCCCTCCGTTACCACGAAAACCATCATCTCTGTGCTCGACCCAGCCTCGCTTCTCGACGAGCAACTGCTGCGTCTCGGCCGCTGGATCGCCGACTACTACCTCGCCCCGATCGGTGAAGTCTTTCGCACCATGCTTCCGCTAAGCGCCGAATTCAAACGCTCGATCGGATATCGCATCACGGAAGACGGGCATATGGCACTGCATCTGGCAGGCATGTCTGGCTCGTCCACCCGCTCCCGCCGTAGCCCCGAGGAACAAGCGGCAGAGTTTCGCGTCCTCGAATATCTCGCGGCGCATGCCTCGGAAACGGAGTCCGCTGCTCTGGCCGTCAAGTCTTCCGCTCTGGTACGCGAAGAAACTCTCCGCTCCGCGACGCGTGCGTCCCGCGCGATTCTAAGCGGAATGGTCCGCAAGCAATGGCTTGTCCGGGAAGATGTCTCAGCGCCGCAAGACGCTACGCGAACGATCCGGGTCGCTCTGCTGAAATCGGCCGAGGGCAAGCTCAACGAGAATCAGCGCCAGTTGGTCAACACACTAGCCCGCTCGGGCGGGAAGGTAGCAGTCCCGATACTGCAATCGCTTGACGTTCCGCGCACCACACTCGGCACCCTGATCCGGCGCGGACTTGTCGAGGTTGTCGATGCACCTGCCGAATTCACCGTCTCCCGCAGCCATCCGCGTTCATCCCCTTTCGCATTCGAATTCAACTCATGGCAGCAGGCCGCCCTCACTCGAATGCGAGACGAAGTCGAAGCCCGCAAATTCTCTGGCATGCTTCTCCACGGTGTCACGGGCTCGGGAAAAACTGCGGTGTACTTGGCCGGAATGCGGGCAGTTCTCGATGCCGGCCGTTCTGCCATCCTTCTCGTTCCTGAAATCGGCCTAACCCCCGCCGTCGCCGCCGACCTGCATCAGATCTTCGGCGGCGAAGTCGCCGTCCTCCACTCTGCGCTCTCCCACCGCGAGCGCGCCGAGCAGTGGCATCGCATCAAACGCCGCGAGGCTCGCATGGTGGTCGGCACGCGCTCGGCCGTGTTTGCCCCGGTCGCCGACCTGGCTCTCATCATCGTCGATGAAGAGCACGACTCCTCCTACAAGCAGGAAGAAACGCCGCGCTATCATGCCCGCGATGTGGCTGTAATGCGAGCCAAAATGTCCGACGCCGTCGTCGTATTGGGCTCGGCCACTCCGTCGCTGGAGTCCTACTTCAATGCAAAGAAGAACAAGTATGCCCTGATCGAACTGCCCGATCGCGTGCAACAGCGACCGTTGCCCGAGGTCGAGATCGTCGATATGCGTCAGGAGTTCCAGGAAACCGGCCACGAGCAAGTCATCTCGCGCAAACTCGCCGCCGAGATTCAAGACCGGCTGGAACGCCGGGAGCAGGTCATGGTTCTGCTCAACCGCCGCGGATACTCTCCGGTTGTTCTCTGCCGCGCCTGCGGCAAGAAACTGGAATGCGCCAACTGTGCCATTGCGCTCACGCATCACAAGCGCGAGCACAAAATGATCTGCCACTACTGCGGCTATCTGGCGCCGGTGCCGAAAGCCTGTGTGCACTGCGGTAGCGAATATGTCTACTTCCTGGGAACTGGTTCAGAGAAGCTGGAGGAGCTTCTGCACGGAATGTTTCCGCAAGCGCGCATCGCCCGCCTCGACCGCGACACCGTCCGCGGCCACGAAGATTTCGAGCGCACCTTAAACGCCCTTAACGAGGGCGAACTCGACCTGCTCGTTGGCACGCAGATGATCGCCAAAGGCCATGACATCCACGGCGTCACCCTGGTGGGGGTGATTGGGGCTGACGTCGCTCTCGGCCTGCCCGACTTCCGCGCCGCGGAGCGCACCTTCCAGTTACTGACCCAGGTCGCCGGCCGCGCCGGACGCGGCCAGACGCCCGGCAAAGTCATCCTGCAGACTTACTTTCAAGATCACTACGCGGTCCAGTTCGCCGCCCAACATGACTTCATTGGCTTCTACGAAAAGGAACTCCGCTTTCGCAGTTGGATGCACTACCCGCCGTACTCAGCCCTGGCGAATGTGCTCGTCCGCAGTGATCAACTCGACGATGCTTTGCGATGGTCGGGATTGTTCGGCAAGTGGTTCGCCGCCACACGCCACGAGGGTGTGCGCGTACTCGGCCCCGCCACAGCGCCGATCATGCGCCTGAAGCGCGACTATCGCTACCACTTCGTTCTGAAATCACCCAGCCGGCAAAAACTCAACGCCACGTTACGCGCCATGCTGGCTTATGCGACGGAGCAGAAAATTCCACGCACGCAGGTCATCGTTGATGTCGATGCACTCTGGTTGATGTAAAAGGCTGGCGTTACACGATCACTGCCAGCGCTAGAGGTCTCCGTACCACCATACGTCACCATACCACCATACTATGACAACCCGAGCGAAGAGAGGGATCTAAGTCCTTGCCTACACCACCAGTGTTGCCGCTGCCCGCAAACATATAGTTCCCCTCGCTGCGCACGGGATGACAGACGTTCTGGAATACGACGACGATAAAACTGGCCTAATCCCCCTGCGCTCGATCATCCCTGATGAACGCCATCCCGTGAGGGCTGACCATCCCGGTGACCACGTTGGTAATCACACCGGTGTCGAGATTCACCCTGCCTACCGACGTTGGCGTCGCGGAGTATGCGTGGCCCGGCGCGAAGATGTCCTTCGAAACCGTATAGATTGTTTCGCCATCGCGATCCGAGACCAGGATCACTCCATGTGACGTGGTGGCGAAGACCGTGTCGTCAATTTGCACCGGCGATCCATCCAAGGTGAGCGCCAGATGGTAGACGCTCTGGTCGAAGGCTCCCGCGTGGTGCACGATGATCAGTTCTGAATCCGCCTGGCTGTCGAGCACCAGATCCCCAAACGGATCAAACGTCATCGAATCCGGATCCTGCAGGTTCAGCCCAACCGGAGTATCAGTGGGGATATCGGTGGCCGTGGCAGTGCCCATAAGTACGGGGCTCACATTTACCATGGTCCCATGGAGTTCCGCGCGCACAACCGCCGGAAAGGCGTTCGGGTTGTGCAGCGGGTTCGAAGCACTCACGAAGACATCGTGTCCACGGAATGCAATGTCATCATAACCTCCGCCATGCGGCGTCGGTCCGAATGTATACACCTTTTGGGTGTGGGCCTTCGGGTCAATGATGACGAGATTCGGATTTCCGTCCTCGTTCTGCATCGACCACAAGTGATGGGTGAGCGGATTGACCTTCAGACCATCGTTGTGTCCCTTGACGCTATAGGTGGTGATGACATTGCCGTTGCGATCGTATTCGACAATTGTGCTGCTTTTCCCATCCGAACCATCAGGAGCCGCTCCGTTGCCAAAGCCAATGAAGACGTGACCATCCAGCACTGCAATGGAATCGGGTTGCGTGTAGACACCGGGGACACTGGTGGCAAAAGTGGAGACCGTGTACGGAGCCACCGCGCTGACTTGCGCGAAGGCGGCGGCCGAGAACAGCAGTGCGGCGAGGGGGATCATTCGCGGTGAAATGGAAAGTCTCATAGATAGCTTCTCCTTAAGGTGGGGCTTGAGAAATCGCAGACCCGATGTTAGAAGCAACGTAGGGGACTAAGAGTGTTAACAGTCTGTGAAATTTGGATTGTTAACCGTTAGTGAATTCGGCGGGCCACGTCCGTTGCCCCAGCCTGACTATCCCAAATCGATGCGGAACGGCGAGATCGTAAACGTCAGCGCCAACAGGATCAGCGCCAGCAGTGCCAGGAACCGGCGGTTGGCGGGCAGCATGGGATACTCCGGCGCCTGTTGCTGCCGGTGAGTGAAAATATTCATCGCGAGCAGCAGGGCGGCCCACACGGACCATCCCCGATAGACGCGTCCCAGGCCCAACAGCACGACGACCGTGATCCACGAAATCACTCGATGCGCCCGGGGCGAGAGCGCGTAAACTATGTGCCCTCCATCTAACTGACTGCTGGGTAGCAAGTTCAGTGCGGTGGCAAACATCCCAACCCAGGCCGCGATCGCCGTTGGGTGCAAATAGATTTGCCCCAACGGCACGGCAGCAACAGCGTTGTGCGGAGCGAAACTGCGCTGCAGGTCGTGCATGACATAGAAGATCGCAGGAAACCCAAAGTGAAGATCGGACGGTCCAATACCGGGTGCAAGCGGTTTCGACAGGTTCAGCGCGACTGCCAGTGCGATGACCGCGACCACGAATCCCGCAATCGGTCCGGCGATTCCGATATCAAACAACGACGCCCGCGTGCGAATCGGGGCCTTGATCCGAATCACCGCCCCCAGGGTTCCGATCAGGGTTGGCGCTGGAATAAAAAACGGCAGCGTCGCTCGCACTCCGTAATAACGGCATGCCAGGTAGTGCCCCATCTCGTGCGCCAGCAGGATCGCGAGCAGCGTCGCGGAAAATGGAATTCCCAACAGCAGTCTCGAAGGTTGCTCAACAACCCATTTCAGCTTGAAGAAAGGAAGGTATTCGTCCCCCATGGCAAACGGAGGCAAATTGTGCAGGAAGTCGAACTGCATGTGCGCCCCCACCACCAACGTGGTGAAGCACGTCGCCAGAAGCAGCAATGTATGCACCCAGTACGGTTCCGGCGGCGGAGGCCCAACCGGTTCCGGCAGGTATTCGTACTCGACTGTCGAGGTTGGGAGCGGGGAATTCGGGTCCGACATGCGATTCACGAGTCCGGGATCTGGATCCCGGACCATTCTCTGATGCTACTACGAGCGGAGACGAGGGAGGGACCGCGAATCCGGATCTTAAAACCGAAGCTCGCGGTCGACACAGCAGGCGGCATCAATCAATCGACTGCAATTCTTTCCCTGGCTTGAACCGCACGGCCCTTCCCGGGGGAATGGACACCTCGGCCCCGGTGCGCGGATTGCGCCCGATACCCGTCTTGCGCGGACGCACATTGAAGACGCCAAATCCCCGCAGTTCAATGCGATTGCCTCGCGCCAGCGACTGCTTCATGCTCTCAAACACGGTTTCTACGGCGAGTTCGGCTTTGGTCTTGGTGATGCCGGTCTTGGCCACCACTTCATTGATAATGTCGAGCTTGATCACGAGCGCTCCCGGGTGCAAGGGTCTAGATGATGCTTCAAGTTATTGATGCTATGGGAGATAACCGAGATTGTCAACGGGAGCACCAATCCCGTAAACTGACAGCAACCCAGCCCAAGAAAATTGAGCAATTGTGTAAGCGGGTGATTTGCAATTTCCCGGACCAGCGAGACTGCAACATCCCCGAGCGCATTTCAAATTACAAATTACCCCAATTACAAATTCCCCAAGGAGCTGCATGCCGAAGAGTGACCGCTGGATCCGCAAGATGGCCCTGGAACACGACATGATTAACCCCTTCTCGGAGAAGCAGGTGCGAGAGGGCGTGATCTCCTACGGCTTGTCGTCCTACGGCTATGACCTGCGCGTGGCCGACGAGTTCAAAATCTTCACCAACGTCAACAACGCACTGGTCGATCCCAAGCATTTCGACGAAAAATCGTTCGTCAACATAACCACCGACATTTGCATTGTTCCGCCGAATTCCTTCGCCCTCGCCCGCTCGGTCGAATACTTCAAGATTCCTCGCGACGTGCTGACCATCTGCGTGGGCAAAAGCACCTACGCCCGCTGCGGAATCATCGTCAACGTGACGCCATTCGAGCCCGAGTGGGAAGGCTTTGTCACGCTTGAGATCTCGAACACGACGCCGCTTCCGGCCCGCATCTACGCCAACGAAGGCCTGTGCCAGATTCTGTTCTTTCAGTCCGACGAAGTCTGCGAAACCAGCTATGCCGACCGCAAAGGCAAATACCAGGCGCAGAAGGGAATCGTGCTTCCGAAGCTGTAGTGCTGTCTTTCGCTGATAGCGATAGTCGTTGACGAGGCGTTCCCGCACCTGGCTCATCCGAACTGTCAAGACGGAATTGGTCGGCCAGTCCATTCGAATGTGCCTTAAGTCTTTAAGAAGGCCAGAGTGGTTTGGACGAATCGCGCCGCGGCGTCGAGGAAGACCGGGGCATGGCCGCCGTTGGGTACGACCCACAGCGCCGAACGCGGAATCGCTCTATACATTTCGACTGCCATCTCGACGGGATACAAGAAGTCCCGGTCGCCATAGACGATCAAAGTCGCCGCCTTGATTTGGCCCCGCACCGCTGGGGTGAAGTTCAAATCGTCATAGCTGTCCTTCAGTCCGCGCTGCCACTCCCACAGAGCTACGATCTGATCGTCGCCAAGCCTGTGGCGCTTGCGCATGGCCTCCCACTCTTGCGCAGACTGATTTTCTACTCGAACCTGTCGCATGATGGCGCGTGCCTGCTCGGGAAAGTGCATGGTCGCGCTGACGACCACCATCGCTTCCATGCGATCGGGCTGCATCGTAGCCATGTGCAAAAGAATGTTCCCACCCATGCTCAGGCCGATAGCCTTGCAGCGGTAGATGCCGAGATGATCGAGCAGCGCGATAGTGTCCAGCGCACATTGCCGGTGGGTAATCGCTCGCTTCGGATTGGTCGAGCGGCCGTGGCCCCGCGCATCGGGCAGGATGAGAGTGTAGTCACGCAGGAATTCGTCGCGACCTGCGTATGCCCAGTCTTCGTGGCAGCCGCCTCCCCCGTGCAAAAGGAGTAGCGGTGCCCCAGCTCCGTCAGTCTCGTAGAACATTCGAATGTCGTTGATGCGCGTCGTTTCGGTTTTCATGCAGGGCATTGTTCCCGCGCAACGACAAAGAAACAAGCTAGTAAGTGCGCGTGATACCATCTACATTCCATTCACAGCAAGTGGCGAACCGAGTTGTGGTCAGCGCAGAATCCACCCGAAATTCACCTGGAGATAGGCTTGGCTTGCGGGAGCGATCCGCTTGAAACCTGCGCTTAGCCGGCGGCGGAACTCGAGGACCTTTCCGACTTCAGTGCGCGCAGTAACACGCGCACGAGCATTCCGTCAAAGCGCGTGCCGCTCATCTGCGCTAGTTCATCGAGGGCCTGGTCGGGCGTTCTCGCGGCTGCGATGGACTGTTCGGTAACCATGTTGGCATAGGCATCGGTGAGGGCAATGATGCGAGCCCACAGGGGAATTTCTTCACCCTTCAACCCATCGGGATAACCGGAACCGTCGAAGCGCTGGTGGTGATGCTCGACCGCCTCGCGCATCATGGCACTATGGGGGATCGTGCCCACGATTTCAGCACCCACGTGGGCGTGCAGTCGCACCAGAAGGAATTCATCGTCGGTCAGCGGGCCGGGCTTGTTGAGAATGCGCTCGGCGACAAAAATCTTGCCCACGTCATGAACCCGGGCAGCATACACCAGATCAGCCGTCTCTTCCGAGGATAAGCCCAGCGCTCGGGCAATCACTTCGGTGTACCGCGCCACCAGGTCACCGTGACCGGCAGTGCGTAATTCGCGCGATTCGGCGGCGCGGCTTAGTGATTCGATTGATTCCTTCAATATCGGCACGTTACAGCCTTCATCGCCGGTGCAGAGCTTCTCCAACGTCGAGGTCAACTCCTCAAGATCTTCCGGCCCGGTGCGTTCGCGCTGGAGGAAACCCTCAATGTAGGCGGAAATCTGCTGGCGTTGGCGGGCGAAAGTCTCACCCTCCGTAAATTCCTGGGCGGTCGAGACCAAGTTTCCGCCCGAACGCTTGGAGACGTACATGCCCGCGTCGGCAACGCGGATAACGTCTTCGATGGAGAAGCCGTGCATGGGGAAGCTGGCCACGCCGAAGCTGCCGGTTACGTGATGTTCGCCCAGCATGGGGTCGGCGGCGATCCACTGGCGCAGACGCTCGGCCAGCACCTGGGCCTGCTCGGCGCCGGTTTCCGGCATCAGGACGATGAATTCATCTCCGCCGTAGCGTGCGACCACGTTCGACTGCCGCGACTTTTGCTCAAGCAGCCGTCCGACGCGGGCCAGAACCAGATCGCCCTCGAAGTGACCCATGGTGTCGTTGACCTCTTTGAACTTGTCGAGATCGATGAGCACGACCGAGAACGGCCGTCCGGAACGCGAAGCGCGCTTCCACTCGGCCGACAGGGCTTCCCAGAAAAAGCGGCGCGTCTTGATGCCGGTCAGGCCGTCGGTGATGGATTGCTGCTGCAGCTTCTGGAAGACGAAGGCGTTGTGCAAGGCTGTGGCCAGCAAATCGGCAACGGTGTTGAGGATGAGGACGTCCTGCGGCGAGAACGCGTTCTCGTTACGACTCTCCACGTTGAGGACGCCGAGCAGAGATTCGCCGTAGGTGACGGGAATGCAGAGCACGGCGCGCGAATCGGGCAAAACCCCGGTCAGATTTCCGGGCAGCGCATTCTGCACCAGGGCACGCTCACCGCTGCGGGCAACCCGGCCCAGAATGCCTGTGCCCAGCGGAATGCGCTTGCCGGTCGCGTGAGCGGTGGTGCCAGCCTCAGCCTTGATTTCGACCTCTTTGGTGCCGTAGTCGAGCAAGCCGATCCCGATGTGATCGAAATTGAAGTTCTTTTGAATCTCGCCGGCGATCTGGCTCAGCATGTGAACGGGGTCGTCGCTCGAGATGGCAGTTCGGGAAATGTTGTTGAGGAAGGCAAGCTGGCGGGAACGGCGCTGCTCATCGGCGAACAGGCGCGCGTTTTCCATGGCAACCGAGACCTGTCCGGCGGCGGTGACCAGCACGTCGAGATCGCGCTGTTCGAAGACGAATTCTCTCTCGGGATTCATCGCGACCATGACACCGGCGGGCTTGTTGTTCAGGAAAATGGGCGTCGCGATCAGACACTTGGCAGGGCGGTCCGGCACGTGGCTGATTCCCAATCGCGCCCGCGTGTTCTCTAAATCCGAGCGAATCAGCAGGGACTCGCCGGAACGGATCACATATTCCGTGAAGGCATTGCGCAGCTCGCGCGTGCGCTTGGGGAATACCCGATTGTCCCGGACCTCGAGCTCGAAGCGAATTTCATCGGGCTCCTGGAAAGCGATGTAAAAGTGGCTGGTGTCAAAGATCTGCCCGAGCTCAACCTGGATGGTACGGAGGATTTCGTCCTGGTCGAGGCGCGAACTGATGGCCTTTCCGATCTCGGTCAACAGCTCATATTCCTGTGTGCGGCGATGAGCGTCGTGGCCGACCACGTAATTCTCGAGCGTGAGTCCCAGCTGCAGGGCGAGACCGACCATCAGGCGAGGACCCGAAGAACCAAACGCCCGGCGTTCCGCATGCGGAAAGAGGATGACGCCAAAGTTATGTTCCCGAGTCTGCAGGGCGACTGCGGTCAGATTGCGAACCTCGGCTTCCGATAGAATCTGCTTGAATTCGGCGAAGGTTCCTGCGGCGGTTACTGGGAACGGCTCGGTCATTTCAGCCAGGTCATGCACCGTGAAGATTCCGCCCTGGCGGTAGGCAACTTCGGAAATGTAGTCCGCGGACCTGCTCCTTTCCAGAGCATCCACGAATCCCGGCGAGAATCCCTGCTGCACTGAAGGTAAAAGGCCACGCCAGCGCTCGGTGATGCAGATAGCAGCGCGGCGCATGGGCAAGGCGCTCATGAGCCGCTCGAGCGCGGATTGCATGTTGAGCACCAGGTCGTCGGCGAAGAGGAGTCGCCGCGGGTCGACGCCGAGCGTCGACAGGGCAAGCGTGTTTTCCTGTACGGCGTTGCGCTGGTTCTCAAACAACACCATGACCATGGCGATGCCCAACAGCATCTGCGGCACGGGACCGAACAGCCGACTGGCTGTGCCAAACACCCACGGATTCTGCAACTGCCCCACCCCCATCAGAACCGCCCACAGGGCCAAGGAAACCGCAAGCACCTGAAAGGCAAGGGATCCGCGCTTGTGGCCGTTCAAGTAAAAGACGGCAGAGCTGTACAACAGAATCACAGCCAGGCCCAGCCCGAGCCGGATCGCGGGTTGCATCTCCGGGCGAAAAGCGCCGTCTACCATGTGGCCGCGCAACGTCAGCAACGCAAGGGCAATCCCCGCCGATGCGACCGCGGCGTCGTACCATCGGTAACGATAAGTGGAAGCACGCATCAGCCGCGTCGAAACGAAAATGCACAGCGCCATCGCGACCAGGAAAAGCTCGCTGACAAAGAACGCAAGAGGAGACGACGGAAACGCATCGAGCACGTAGTGAAGCGAGTAGCAAGCCCACGCCCATTTCCACGCCCGGAAGTAGGCCTGGCGGCTCTGCTCGTGGAGATAGGTGAAGACGAGGAACAGCAGCACCGAGACAAAGCCCGGCACTACGACGGTCGTGATAACAACACTGTTCATAGGGTCCGTAAGGACACCCTGGGCAAGTCCTTCCACTCAGTTTCGGGGGGAAACAGTGTACTGTTATGGTTTCACAACCAGGTGTCCGAAAACAACCGGATTTCAGCACAACAGCCCGATCTTCATGTGACTTAAGTAACGGGTATTGAATGCAGAAGCGCTTTCCGTGGCGGCTTGACGATGTCTTCCGGGCGCCCGTACCATCGAACCTTGGCTGATCGTGACTCCTTAAGCTCGTCTTCGCAGGCCACGCCGCGCGTGCGTTTTGCCCCCTCGCCCACTGGATTTCTCCACGTCGGAAGCGCCCGCACCTTTATTTTCAACTGGTTGTATACCCGGCGGAATCGCGGAACGATGATTCTGCGGCTCGACGATACGGATGTCGAACGCAACACCGACGCCTCCGTTAATTCGATCTTTGATGGCTTGAACTGGCTGGGGCTTGGCTGGGATGAAGAGTACAAGCAGTCAGAGCGCGGCGCGTTGCACAGTCAGATGGCCGAAGCCATTCTTCAGAAAGGGCTGGCTTACCGCGATTTCACGCCTGCCCACACCGGAGAGAGTGAAAAATCGGGCACGCAGGGGACCTGGTTGTTCAACCCCGGGATGCGCGAACTTTCGCGTACGGACAGCGATCGCCGCGCTGCCGCCGGGGAGCCGTTTGCATTGCGCTTTCGCGTTCCGCGCGAAGCCGGACAAGTGGTACGGTTTACCGACGCAGTCTACGGCGAACAGATGAAGGCCGGCGCTGACATTGAAGACTTCGCCCTGCTGCGCTCCGACGGGATGCCAACCTATCACCTTGCGTCGTGCGCCGACGACGCCGACCTGCGCATCAGCCACATAATTCGCGGGCAGGATCATCTTACGAACACGTTCAAACACATTCTGATCTTCGAAGCGGGCGGCTGCGCGCCCCCGCAGTTTGCGCACCTTCCCCTGCTGGTCGCGCCGGATGGCACCAAGCTCTCCAAGCGCCGCCACGGTTCGGTGGTAAGCGTAACCACCTATCGTGACGCCGGATTTCTGCCCGAGGCCTTCATCAATTTTCTGTGCCTGCTGGGCTGGTCGCCGAAGAACGATCGGGAACAGATGAGCCGCGAGGAACTGATCAATGCGTTCTCGCTCGAAGGCATCAACCGCGCCAATGTGGTGGTGAATTTCAAAGAGCCTGCCGCCACGCCGGAGGAAACTTTTGATCCCAAAGCCGTCTGGCTCAACGCCGAGCATATTCGCGCCTTGGCCATTGAAGACCTGAGCCAGCGGCTGCTCCCCCTGGTGCGCGAGGCTGGTTTCGACGTCACGCCGGAAAAGATGCTGCGGATTACGCCTCTCATCCGCGAGCGCATCAAACTGCTGCGCGACGTGCTCACCGCGGCCGACTTTTTCCTTGTCCGCCTGCTTCCGCCGTACGATGCCGCGGAACTCATCCCGCAAAAAGGAGACGCGGCGATGGCGCGGACGGTTCTGGAGAAGGCGCAGGCTGTGCTTGCGAAGGTGGAGTTCCGGCACGATCCTCTGGATCAGGCACTACGAGCCGCGGCTCAGGACTTGGGTGTGAAAGCCGGACAGATGTTTCAGCCGATCCGGGTCGCGGTGTGCGGGCGCAAGAATGCGCCGCCGCTGTTTGAAACGCTGGAAGTGCTAGGGCGGGAAACTACGTTGGAGAGAATCGAACAGGCTACCCGGAAACTGAATTGAATCAGGCGATCGAAGAGGAGGCCCGCTCCTAAATCGTCGAACCTCCCCCGAACGTCACATCATCGGCCGTGAAGCCCACCTCCATGGAATCCTCCACTTCCACCTTGAAATCCGCCGCCCCCATGGAATCCACTGCCCGTTCTCCCGAAGCTGCGCGACGCCATCGCTGGTCTGAAAGCGTCAAGCCATGGATCCCAATACCAACTCGCACCCAACCAGTCCGTATCCCCACGGCCCCCATCCATTCGCGGCATAGCTGCCGGCGGCGTCCACGTTAGCTTCCGCCAGATAGCTCGAGCGCAGGCTGCTCCAGCGATACAGGTCGCCCTCTTCGTACGATTTCCGGTCGAACTTCTGTGCCTTCGGCGAACTATTCGCCTTAAGGCTGAGTTCGCGGCCGCCCTTTACGGTCACAGATTTGGCACCGTCCTCAACCGACGCCTTGCCGTCGAATACACGGAACTCGTTTTGCTTCTGATTGAAGTCATACAGCCCGGTCTTCAACAACTGCGCCGTGACGCCATCTTCGGTGATACGGATGTCGTTTTCCGGATGGATCTCGGCGACCTCGACCATGGCGTGTCCGCTCTCCAGCCACAACTCCGTGTTGGTGATGCTGGGCGAGATCATCTTCACCGAGGTATTGTTCCCCACTCGAAGAAAGACGCCGGGCGTCAGTAGGATTTTTGCCTTACCGTTCCCGGTCGTCAACAATTGGCCGGGTTGTAGCTCAGCCGAACCGATCGACTTTGCATCGAGGGTCTGCTGGCCCATTGAAACCTGTCCTTCAACATAGTTAAGGGTCCCCGGCAGTGCTGAATTTGCGGGCGCATTTGTTCCCCACGCAGGCGCAGATAGAAGCGCGACCAGTACGACACTTGCCACGGCGTCAAATCTTGACCGCAGCATTGTGAGCCTCCTTCAAAACCCACACTTCATTCGATGAGTCGGATGAGATGAAGATGCTCAGCTGCCCTGACGATCAGGATGTATATCGTTTGACGATATTTTATTACTCGGGCAACCCTGGTTAGGTCGGAGCCTTCTTCTAGCTAACAGAGGGGCGCGAACCTGCAGCGCGCCCTATCTTGCCACCCGCAACAGCAGGCCGCTGCCGCCTCGGATGTTGATGTCACCCTTGCTCGATTTGAGCGTTATCTCGCCGACTGGATTCGTCCGTCCCGCGTGGGTTAGGGTCACGTTGGGAAAATCGTAAAGGCCGCAAGCATCGGAGGAGAACACCCACAAAGCCTGGGGCTGGTCGTTGCCATCGACTGCGCCGCGGCACTTGGTGCCGGGTCTCGAACTGACCTGAACCAACGCACCACCAGCCTCCGAATATCCGACAGCGTGGGAGCCGTTAACGATCGCGCCACGTCCGTGGTAGGCGATCTCGCCTCCGATCTGGTCGGTGGTCCAGCTATATTCCGAAGTTCCTCGATCGGGACCACTCTCCGGGACCTGGGCCGCTGATACATCCATCATGGTGGCCAAGGCGCGCAGATTTGTGACGAGCGGAATGCGCCGCTTCCCAACTGCCAGGGTGTCGAAGCGCAGGGAGACCTTTGCCCCGGGCACTTTGGTCGCTGGTGTAACTGCGACCACATGACCGATGACCTTCGCCCCGGCTCGAATCGTCGACTGCCCAGGCAAGGGCACATCCTGCATGACGCGTGCCTGGATGGGTTGCCCGGGCCAGAGCCGATTCGATCGCAGAGAAGAATTCAATTGAGCCGGCAGGATCGTACCCGCGGGAATCGTCTCTTGCGCAAACGAGCCCGACGCCAACAGAAGGATGATGAGAGCCGGGCCCTTGATGGCACCACCTCCGCTGCCGGATAGAGTACCGCCTAAAGGTAGGGATGACTAGCCGGGTCATCCGGTTGGCTGGCGGCGACTGTGTGGTATCAAATTACTGCGGGATTGCAGGTTTTAGCATGATGCCTTCATGGCTCTGTAACTGCCGAGACTCCGCTCACGCAAGTGCTACCTTGAAAAGATGCGCGCTGAAATCGAACAGGCCGTCGCGCTCTTGAGGCGAGGTGACGATGAAGCATTAGAGCCGGCCTTGGCTTTGTTCCAAAACACGGTCTTCTCCTTCAGCATACGGGTATGCGGGCAGCGCGAAGACGCTGAGGACACCATGCAGGAAGTGCTGGTGAAATCGGTGGCCTCCCATAACCCAAGTTCCCACGCGCGCTAGGCGAGGGCAAGAGACTCTCGAGCAGCCTCAAGCCGCGAGTTCGCCGGCCTCGATCTGGTCCACATAGCACCACATCCAGGTCTCCCCGGGCTCAATCGAACGAATCAGAGGGTGCTTCGTTCTGTGAAAGTGCTTGGTCGCATGCTTGTTTTTCGACGAGTCACAACAGCCGACATGCCCGCAAATCAGGCATAAGCGCAGGTGTACCCATGAATCTCCGGTTTTGATGCAGTCTTCGCATACGTGCGTTTTGGTTTGCTTGATTTTGATTTGGTCGAGGTGTGAGCATTCGTCCGGCATTATTTCCTCCAGTTGCTGGGCCATGCCTGTGCAGTCGCTGAGTGCGCGACCCTAGGTCCTAGACTCTCTAATCGCTCAAGTGACTCCGGTCACATTACGAAAGGGCCGAAATGATCAAAAATAGTTTTTCTTCGCTCAGAATAGCTGTGGAGGCCATTTTATCCGTGCTGCGTCTTGATTACTTATCTTGCGTGCTAACGATCGTGTCCACGATTTTAGTCGGACGGCGGTGCTGGGAAGGATGGGCGCTGGCTGGCGCCAACTGCGTCGTGATGTGCATTATTGGTATCCGAACGGCACAATTGGGATTCATTCCGGCCAACGTATTCTGCATGGTGATGAGCGCCATCAACCTCCGTGCGTGGCGCAGGTCGCGAACTTCTTGAAGCCAGGCCTTCGCTATCACCGAGCAATGAGCAAGCTCTCGGCAAAGGGCCACTGATCGTCAATCCATTGCGCCGCGCAAGCGAAACTCGCGTTGCGGGCGGTCCGGACGATCTCCTCCGCGGAGTACTTGTGGCAGCTCTCCGTCCAGATTGTTTCTCCTTCAAGGAATTCCACGACCAGTTCTGCCGCCGGAATGCTGACGGTTTGCCGGCGCCTGGACTGCAAGTGCATTTCTACGCTTCGTGCGCGAGGATTGATCGTGGCCACGTGGGCGAACTGCGACAGGTCAAAATCGGCGTCGAGCTCGCGATTAGCGCGGGCCAGCAAGTTCAGGTTGAACGCGGCAGTTACGCCTAGTTCGTCGTCGTAAGCCGCGATTAATTGCGCGACAGGCTTTTCCAAGTCTGCGCCCAGAAGTAGCGAATCGCCGGCCTGAAGAATCCGGCGCACCTCGCTCAGGAATTCCGCCCCGGCGGGCCGGTCAAAATTGCCGATGGTGCTGCCGAGGAACAACACGAACAGGTGCTGGCCCGGCTCGCGGCATGCGGCCACTTCCAGCAGGCCGTCGAGATATTCCCGCTCAAAACCAACCACGGTGACGGCATCGATGTCGCTGAGTTCTCGCTCGCACATGGCCAACGCCGAACGCGATATTTCAACCGGGTAATAGGACGTCCGCTGCCGCCGGCAGAGGGCTTCAAGCACCGATCGAGTCTTTCTGCCACTGCCACTGCCCAGTTCGGCGACGGCGACGGGACCTGGGACGCGGTCCACGATCTCGTCGGCATGCCGGCGCAACAATCGCTCGTCGGCGCGAGTGAGGCCGTATTCTGGCAGGCGGCTGATCACTTCGAAGAGCGCGGAGCCCACATCGTCGTAAAGATATTTAGAAGGAAGCTCCTTCTGACCGGGCCGGGTTAGACCGGCACGAACGTCGGCTGCGAAATCATAAGTCGGGCTTGCGGGGATAGCGTGGACAAGCATTTCGACTCCTTTTGATCAGCGGCTTACGCAGCGGAAGCCGGCGTACACGTACTGATAATGTGGCTGGAACCAGTTGCGAAAGGTGGGCCGCAGCATGCACTCCGCGGTCCGCGCCGATGCGCCTTTCATGACGAAGTGCTTGCCGTCGAAGAAATCGGCTGAATATCCGCGATAAAACGGAAACGGCGCGAAGCCATTAAATGGGGCGAAAGGCGTAGAAGTCCACTCCCACCCATTGCCCAACATCCCGTCCACCCCGAATGCGCTCCTGCCCAGCCGCAATGCATTCACGGGAACGGGGTGCCAGCGGTGGAGATCGAAGTTTCCGAAATCTGCGCCGGCAAAATTACTTGCCCACGGGTAGCGTCTTTCAGTTCCGTTCTGCGTGCCGAAGGCGCCACGGTGCCATTCTTCCTCGGTCGGCAGCGATTTGCCCGCCCAGCGCGCATAGGCAGCCGCTTCTGCCTGGCTCACGTAGACGGGCCAGTCCATCGGCAACGGGATTTCTTCGAACATCGTGCGATAGAGCCACCGGCCACCAGTCCTCTTCCAGAACACGGGATGAGAAATCCCGTCCTTGCCTTTCCAGTCCCAGTCCGCGTCGCTCCAGAAACTGCGCGCCTCATAGCCTCCAGCAGCGATGAAATCGAGATACTCACGGTTCGTCACCTTGTACTGGTCGATTGCGAACGCCGGCACCTCAGCCGTGTGGGCTTCGTATTCGTTGTCCCAACCGAAACTGTGGTCATCGCGAGACAGGCCAAGGGTCGCAATACCAGCGGGGATTTCAATGGCTCTAGGGGCTACCGGCGGGGCGAGGGTAATGGGGAAATCAACTTGAGGCTTGATTTTATGGGCCGACCGCAACTGATGCAGCATGTATGCCAGCGTCTCAACGTGCATGAGTCGATGCTCAATGGCCACGTTCAGCAGTGTGGCGAGCGGGAAGCCGTCACGCGTGGGAGGGGGCGATTGCAAGAGAGCATCCGCAAGCGTGTCGTCCAGTGCCGTGCGCATTCTGGACACGTATTCCTGAATTGCCTGAATGGAGGGCCAATCCGATGGCTGGTCCTTTGGCAATCCGCCATCGACAGGATCAATGCCGAAGGAAAACAGCCGATCAAATTCAGGATGGAAGGATTTCAGGCCGAGCACGCTTTCGTGAAGCAGGTTCCAGTCGAACGCGTCGAGGTGGCCTATATAAAAAATAATGCGGTGACGTTCGGGGATGGGCCTCTCGTAGAGTGAGTCAGCGCGAACTACCTGGAATAGAGCATCGCTTTCCCGGCGTGCGTCGGACATCCTGAGCATTAACTCGTGAACAGCAACACCGGTTTGTGCGGCGAGCATTCGTGCCTCCTAGAGCGATTGCAACCAGACCAGGGGCTTGAAGCAAATTCAAGGAGCCGAGAAGCTTTTCCAATTTCAGTGACCCGGCTTGGAGATCGGGTCTAACCCACGCCCGGTTTAGATGTGCCTCCGGAGGCAAAGTTGCAGTCGAAATGACTTTTTTGACGGGCTGCCGGATGGCCCTGTAGCCGCTTAGCCGGCCACCCGTGGCGGCTTGGGAGGTTCAGGGGGCGAGTTTGTTCTGATGCAGGAAATCCCTTACGACGTCCTTCGCATCGCGGTGTTGACCATCGACCGCATAATTCATTCGCCGCATTTCCTGATCGGAGATTTTGTCTCCCAGGTCCGCGAGAAGGGGCCCGATCTCAGGATGCCCCCGCAGTGTTTGCTCCCGTACCACGGGCACGGCTTCATAAGGGGGAAAGTAATGCCGGTCATCGTCGAGGACAAACAAATCGAGAGCCGGAATAAGGCCGTCGGTAGCGTTGCCGGCCGCCAGGTCGATCTGATGATCGTGCAGGGCCCGCGTCAGCAGGCCCAGATCCATCACCCGAGGCTGTTCGGCGAAGTGCAGTCCGTAGGTTGCGGCCAGCCCTTGATATCCATCCGGCCGCTCCATGAATTCATAGCCGAACCCGGCGCGCCAGCCGGGCGCAAACGCAGCGGCTTCGGAGAGCGTCTTGAGGTTCAAGCGGCGGGCATCCTCTCCGCGGATTTCGATCGCGAAGGTGTCGTTGAAGCCGAGAGCCGGACCTAATGTAAGGTCGAAACGGCGTTCGTATTCACTCTTAACTTGCTGGTAAACGGTCTGCTTCTCACTCCCGGTTTTCTGCTTGAGAATCGCGGTCATTGCGGTACCTGTGTACTCCGGATAGATGTCGATCCTTCCGGCCAGCATCGCCTGCTGGCAGATGTAGGTGCCTGCCAGATAGAATCGGCGTTCCACTTTTACGTTGGTATGGGCCTCGATCTGCTGCGCCATGAGCTCGCCCAGAATTAAGGATTCAGTGAAGTTCTTGGAACCGATGACGATGCGATCTGGGTGCGACTGTGAGCACGAGAATGAGAACAGACTGATCAGCGACACAATCATCACGGCGGCCGACAGTTTTTGTGGTGTGGGTCTCATCGCGGTTGAAGGCGACTTTCCAGCCATCCCACGCCAATGTCCGCCAGCAGCGCCAGCAGGGCGGCGGGGACGGCTCCGGCAAGAATGACCCGGTTGTCGACCATGGCGAGGCCCCGGAAGATGAATTCGCCCAGCCCTCCGGCGCCGATGGCTGCGGCGATTGTGGCTAAGCCGACCGAAATGACGACCGCAGTTCGAACGCCGGAGAGAATCACACTCACCGCCAGCGGCAGTTCCACTTGCAGCAACAGCTGCGATTCCGTCAGCCCCATGCCGCGGCCCGCTTCCATCACAGCCGGGTCGACTCCGCGAATTCCGGTGTATGTGTTCCGAATGATGGGGAGCAGCGCGTAGAGAGTGAGCGCCAAAATCGCCAGCCTATCGGCTCGGTCTCCGAGCCACGGGACCGGCAGAAGAAATCCAAAGAGCGCCAGACTGGGGACGGTTTGGATGATGTTTGCGCCCGCCAGCACGGGCTTGTTGAGGCGAGGCCAGTGGGCAATCACAATCCCTAACGGGATGCCGATCAGGGTCGCGAATAGAGTGGAAAGACCGACCAGCCAAAGATGCTCGGCGGTGAGTTCCAGCACCTGGCTTCGATTTTGCAGAATGAATCGAAAGAAGTTCATGACATGCCTTCTGTCGCAATCGACTCGAGCCGGTCTCCGAAGGCCTTGACGTAGGCCGCCGCCCAGGGATCGGTGGACCGCAAGAACTCATCGGGAGAAAGTATCGTGACCAACTTTCCCGCCTCCATCAAAGCAATGCGCGAGCCCAGCCGCATGGCCTCGCGAAGGTCATGCGTGACGAAGACGACGGTTTTGCCGAGCCTCCTCTGGAGGGAAAGAAACTCCCGCTGCAGTTCGTCGCGCGTAAGAGGATCAAGAGCGCCAAAAGGTTCGTCCATCAGCAGGATCTGCGGATCGGCGGCCAAGGCACGGGCAACGCCGACTCGCTGCCGCTGTCCTCCGGAAAGTTGGTGGGGATAGCGCGACGCCAATTCCGGTGCCAGGCCAGCCATCTGCAGCAATTCCTCGACGCGCGCACGAACTCGGGGCTGGGGCCAACCCTCAATTTTGGGCACGACGCCAATGTTTTGTGCGACGGTAAAGTGAGGAAACAAGCCTACTTCCTGGATCACATAGCCAATGCTGCGCCGCAAGCGCGTGACCTCGGCATTGACGTTCGGGGCGCCATTGACCAGAACTTCGCCGGAGGTGGGTGACACTAGGCGATTGACAAGCTTGAGAGTAGTGGTTTTGCCCGAAGCGCTGCGTCCCAACAGCGCCAGGATTTCTCCCCGCTGGACCTCTAGAGTCAGGCTGCGCAGGACGTGCGTTCCCGCCACGTGATAGGAAACATTTCGGAATTCAATGACCGGAGCTGCAGGCGTTGGTTGCATGCGCGCCCAGAATATCGGAATTTAGGAATGCCGTGGTACCAAGGGGTTGTGATGTTGGCTTTTCAGCGGCACTTCCCGTTTTGGGGCGCACCTGAAATTCGCATACCTTGCATCGAAATTCTGGATTGTACTTTAGCCACCCGGAAGCGCTATTACATAAAGGCGAACGTCTGTTCCTGAGCAGGGGTGTCCTACGCCCCCGTTGCCCCGTCAGACACGCCCAAGAACAATTGATTCAGAAAGTTAAGAGGGTGGACCGAGATGTCCAGCAGTATGCCTATCAACCCGAAAAATGGATTGCCTCCCGCCCAGGGACTCTACAACCCTGCGCACGAGCATGACGCTTGCGGGATCGGGTTTGTGGCCAGCATTTCCGGCCAGAAGAGTCACGACATCATTAAGAAGGGCATCCAGGTGCTGCTCAACCTGGC
Organism: Candidatus Sulfotelmatobacter sp.; assembly: GCA_035511455.1. Classification (GTDB taxonomy): domain Bacteria; phylum Acidobacteriota; class Terriglobia; order Terriglobales; family Acidobacteriaceae; genus Sulfotelmatobacter. The sequence goes on from DATKFH010000013.1 coordinate 150,412, forward strand.
GCATCGTGGGGCCTGCGGTTGCGACCCGGAAACGGGAGACGGCGCTGGAGTCACGATCCAGATTCCGCACAAGTTCTTCGCTCGGGAATCGGAGAGATTGGGTTTCAAGCTTCCGGAGGCCGGGACTTACGGCGTCGGAATGACGTTCTTGCCGGTCGAAAAGCATCCGCGGTTGCAGTGCGAAGGAATTCTCGAGCGCATCGTGCGCGAAGAGGGGATGACGTTATTGGGGTGGCGCGACACTCCGGTCTATGCGTCGGCGATCGGCCGCGTGGCTCGTGCTTCGCAGCCCTACATTCAGCAGATTTTCGTGGGTTGCCCTTCGGGCATGGACGAGGATGGGTTCGAGCGCAAGCTCTACGTCGCCCGTAAGCGTGCGGAAAATGAAGTTCGCGAGGCTGGCGTCGAAGACACCCCGATGTTTTACCTCCCGTCGCTGTCCTGTCGGACGATCGTGTACAAGGGGTTGCTGCTCGCTCCGCAGATTACCAATTTCTATCGCGAACTCTCCGATCCCGATGTAGTGAGCGCGTTGTGCCTAGTGCACCAGCGATTCTCGACCAATACATTTCCCAGTTGGCAGCGGGCGCATCCGTACCGTTACATCGCACACAACGGCGAGATCAACACGCTGCGGGGGAACGTTAACTGGATGTACGCCCGCCAGTCGCTGTTGAAGTCACCGTTATTTGGCGACGACCTGCAGAAACTCTTCCCCATCATTACCCCCGACGGCAGTGACTCGGCGAACTTTGACAACGCGGTCGAACTGCTTTTCCAGTCGGGACGAAGTATTCCCCACGTCATGGCCATGCTGATCCCAGAGGCCTGGTCGGGCAATGCGCACATGAAGCCGGAGAAGCGGGCGTTCTACGAGTACCACGCCTGTCTCATGGAGCCGTGGGACGGACCGGCCGCGATTGCTTTCACTGATGGCCGCTTCATCGGGGCGACGCTGGATCGCAACGGCTTGCGGCCGGGACGATATGTCGTAACTCATGATGACCTAGTGGTTATGGCTTCGGAAGCGGGTGTACTCGACATTCCCGCCGAACAAGTGAAGAGCAAGGGCCGCTTACAGCCGGGCAAGATGTTCCTCGTCGATACCGTCGAAGGCCGCATCATCTCTGACAAAGAGATCAAGCACACACTGGCTTCGCGGCAGCCTTACGCGGAGTGGCTCAAAGAAAATCAGATCACCATCGATCAACTGCCCGAACCCTCGCGCATGCATTTTCCGGACTCCGAGACTCTGCTGCGCCGGCAGCGGGCGTTTGGCTACAGCGACGAAGACCTGCGGATGATCGTGGCTCCCATGGCGGCCAAGGGGGAAGAACCGGTCGGCTCGATGGGAACCGACACTCCGCTGGCTTGTCTCTCGGACAAGCCCCAGTCGCTGTTCAATTACTTCAAGCAACTGTTCGCGCAGGTGACCAATCCTCCGATCGATCCCATCCGCGAAGAGATGGTCATGTCGCTTATCAGCTATATCGGGAGCGAGCGGAATATTCTCGACGAAGCTCCCGAAAACTGTCACATGCTGAAGCTGGAGCATCCGCTGCTCAGTAATCGGGAACTGGAGAAACTGCGCCGCGTTTCGAACCGAGACCTGCTGGCGACCACTCTTCCGGCTCTGTTCCGCGCCAGCGAGGGGGAAGCCGGGCTCAAGCGGGCGCTCGATGAGTTGTGCCAGAGAGCATCGCGGGCTGTGAAAGCGGGATATTCGCTGCTGATTCTTTCCGACCGTGGCGTGGATAAGGATTACGCGCCGATTCCCTGTCTGCTGGCACTGGCCGCGGTCCACAACTTGCTGGTGCGCGAGGAAACCCGAACTCAAGTTGCGTTGATCACCGAATCCGGCGAACCTCGCGAAGTGATGCACTTCGCCTTGCTCAGCGGCTATGGTGCCAGCGCAATCAATCCATACTTAGCGCTGGAGAGCGTGGAGGAACTCGCCTGGCGCGGCGAACTGGGCGAGGGGATAACTCCCGAGGAAGCCGTCAAGCACTTCCTGAAGGCCATCAAGAAGGGATTGCTGAAAACCTTCTCCAAGATGGGAATCTCTACCCTCCAGAGCTACCAGGGCGCGCAGGTATTTGAAGCCATCGGGCTGAACAAGGAGTTGATCGACGCATATTTTTCCGGTACAACCTCGCGGCTGGAGGGAATCGGCCTGTCTGTGCTGGCGGCTGAGGCCGTGCTCAAGCACGAATTTGCCTTCCGGCCGCTGACCGAATTTGAGACCGAACTTGCTGTCGGGGGCAACTATCACCAGCGCGTCAACGGCGAGTATCACCTTCTGAATCCGCTGACGATCAGCAAGCTGCAACAGGCGGTGCGTCAGGAAAACTTCAAGACATTTCAGGAGTACACCGAACTGATTGACCGGCAGAGCAGGAACCTGTGCACGCTGCGCGGCCTGATGAAGTTCAAGAAGAGCGACAAGCCGGTTCCAATCGAAGAAGTCGAGCCCGCCAAGGAAATTGTGAAGCGCTTCACTACCGGTGCGATGTCTTTCGGATCCATCAGCAAGGAGGCCCATGAAACCCTTGCGATCGCCATGAACCGCATCGGTGGCAAGTCGAACACTGGAGAGGGCGGTGAGGACGAAGAGCGATTCCGGCCGGATCCGAACGGCGATCTGCGGCGAAGTGCGGTGAAGCAGGTGGCTTCTGCACGTTTTGGCGTAACCGCCAACTATCTTGTAAATGCTGACGAATTACAGATCAAGATGGCGCAAGGCGCCAAGCCCGGAGAGGGCGGACAACTCCCCGGGCATAAAGTCGACGAAGTGATCGCCCGTCTGCGCCACTCCATTCCGGGCGTCGGACTCATCTCGCCACCGCCGCATCACGACATTTATTCGATCGAGGATCTGGCGCAGCTGATCTACGACTTGAAGAATGTAAATCCGCAGGCGCGCATTGCGGTGAAGTTGGTGGCGGAAATTGGAGTTGGAACGGTGGCCGCGGGCGTCGCCAAGGCTCACGCCGATGTGGTCCTGATCAGCGGCGACAGCGGCGGCACTGGCGCTTCCCCCCTGAGTTCGATCAAGCATGCGGGCATTCCGTGGGAACTGGGCCTCGCCGAGACGCAGCAAGTGTTGTTGTTGAATGATTTGCGCAGCCGCATTCGTGTCCAGACCGACGGCAAGCTGCAGACCGGACGCGACGTGGTGATTGCGGCTTTGCTGGGGGCCGAAGAATTCGGGTTCGCGACGACTCCGCTGATCGCGATGGGCTGCGTGATGATGCGCAAGTGCCATCTCAACACCTGCTCGGTAGGCATCGCCACCCAGGATCCTGAACTGCGCCAGCAATTCAAGGGACAGCCCGAGCATGTGATCAATTTCTTCTTTTTCATTGCCGAGCAAGTTCGGCAGTACATGGCGGAATTGGGCTTCCGCACTGTGGACGGAATGGTCGGGCGCGTCGACCTGCTTGACGTTGAGCCAGCCGTCGATCACTGGAAGGCGCGCGGCCTCGACTTTTCCGCGATTCTCTACAGTCCGCCGGTGCCATCGCGCGTAGCCAAGCGCTGCATTCACTCGCAGGATCACGGCCTGGAGCAGGCATTGGATCACAAGATTCTCGGAGCCGCGCGCAGCGCGCTTGAGACGCTTAGTCCGGTTGAGGTCACGTTGCCGGTGCGCAACGTGCATCGTACGGTCGGCAGCATGCTGAGCGGCGAGATCGCGCGCCGTTACGGCTCGGCGGGGCTTCCCGACGAGACGGTGCGAGTTCATCTCACGGGTTCGGCGGGACAGAGTTTGGGAGCGTTTCTGGCCAAGGGAGTCACGCTTAGGCTGGAAGGCGACGCCAACGACTATGTAGGAAAAGGGCTTTCGGGCGGACGGCTGGTGGTGTATCCGCCGCGTGGTTCCGGTTTTGCAGCGGAAGAAAACATCATCATTGGAAATGTCGCACTTTACGGCGCTACGAGCGGCGAGGCGTTCTTCAATGGAGTTGCCGGAGAACGCTTCGCTGTTCGCAATTCCGGGGCGACCGCCGTGGTCGAGGGAGTCGGCGACCACGGGTGCGAGTACATGACGAATGGACTGGTGGTAGTGCTTGGCTGCTGCGGCAGGAATTTTGCGGCGGGCATGAGCGGTGGGGTTGCTTACGTCTTCGACGAGCAGGGAGAGTTTACCGAGAAACGCTGCAATCTTCAGTCGGTCGATCTTGAGCCTTTGCTCGATGAGCCGGACGTGAAGCTCGTCCGCGATCTCTTGGCGCGACATATGGAACTGACCGGCAGCCGCCGCGCCAACTGGATCCTCGAAAACTGGCAGGAGACGTTGCCGCGGTTTATCAAGGTATACCCGCATGAGTTCAAGCGGGTGCTGGGAGTCGTGCGCCGCCCACAGGCATACACTCCGGGCCATCCGGTCGCGGTCCTGGAGCCGGTGGAGCAGGTGCAGCATGGGTAAGACCACGGGTTTCATGGATTACTCGCGCGAACTGGCTCCGCGTCGTCCGGTGGCCGAGCGGGTCAATGATTGGTTCGAGATTTACCAGGATTTCCCGGAGGAAAGCCTGCGCAAGCAAGGCGCCCGCTGCATGGATTGCGGCGTGCCCTTCTGCCAGACCGGATGTCCCGTCAACAATCTCATCCCCGATTGGAACGATCTGGTGTATCGCGGACGATGGAAGGATGCCGTCCGACAACTGCACGCGACCAACAATTTCCCGGAATTCACCGGGCGTATTTGCCCCGCCCCATGTGAAGCCTCCTGCGTGCTGGGCATCACTCAGCCGGCGGTCACGATCAAGCAGAACGAAAAGAACATTGTGGAGCGCGGATTTCTGGAGGGGTGGATTCGTCCGGAGCCCGCGAAGGTTCGCACCGGAAAGAAAGTAGCCATTGTAGGTTCGGGCCCGGCCGGACTGGCGGCGGCGCAGCAATTGTGCCGTGCGGGACATTCGGTCACGGTCTACGAAAAAGCCGACCGCATCGGCGGATTGCTGCGCTATGGCATCCCTCAATTCAAACTCGAAAAGCAAATTATTGATCGACGCATCGATCAGATGTCGGCTGAAGGCGTGAAGTTTGTGACCAATGCCGAGGTCGGAAAGAACATCGCGGTGCAAGATCTGCGGCGTGAGTTTGACGCCCTTGTGCTGGCCGGCGGCTCGGAGCACCCACGCGATCTAAAGGTTCCGGGTCGCGGACTGAAGGGCATCCATTTTGCGATGGAGTTCCTTCCGCAGCAGAACAAGCGCTGCCTCGGTGACACGATCGATCCCGCGGTGGAGATTCTCGCGACCGGCAAGCGTGTCGTCATTATCGGAGGCGGCGACACCGGTGCCGATTGTTTGGGTACGTGCCACCGGCAAAAACCGATTTCCATTCACCAGTTCGAGATCATGCCGAAGCCGCCCGAGGAGCGCTCCGAACAGACACCGTGGCCGCTGTGGCCGTTGCAACTGCGCATCGAGGCCGCCCACGAAGAAGGTGGCGTGCGCGACTGGAGCCTGGCAACCACAAAATTCACTGGCGACGAAAACGGGAACGTCGAGCAGCTTCACGCGGTGCGGGTTGGCCCTCCCCCGAAGTTCGAACCCATCGCCGGAAGCGAGTTCGCGATGGACGCAGACCTGATCCTGATTGCAATGGGCTTTCTAGGCCCAGTGCGCAACGGGATGATCGATCAGCTTGGAGTTCAACTCGACAACCGGGGCAACATCGCGACCGATCAGAATTACATGTCGTCGGTGCCGGGCGTATTTGCCGCCGGAGACATGCGCCGCGGCCAATCGCTGGTGGTGTGGGCCATCTCTGAAGGCCGCAAGGCGGCAGAGGGGGTCGATGCCTACCTTGCAAACTTGGCGGCATCGGATCGCCCGACTCCGAAGTCGGAAATCCGACGTTGGCACGAAATCGCCTCCTGAACATCCTGCCGACAAACGCTCGTTTTGCGGCTGAATATTCAGCCGGCTCCGACGAATTGCGGACGGCTCCTCACTTCGTGGCGGTACCGAACGAGATTCGCCGCCGCTGCGTCACCGGGTCCGGCAGCGAGCGCGCTGGCGCCCATCCACAGCGCTGCGTTGACGAGCAACACCCTCCGACATCCTGGCAGCAATCGTAAGTCTAGTTCCATCAAGATTTTGCACTGATCTTGCGACGGATCCAGAAGTCAGCGTGCGGGTCTAGGGGGGTGCAGCCTGCGTAGTGGCCTTTATGGCCGCCTCATCCCTTGGGTCTTTGTTCGTGATTCGTAACGCAAACTCGATTGCTGAACATGTTGTGCGTCAGTCGGGCAGAATGCCCTCAACACTGAGGGGGGAGATGAGTGAGTCCGGACGACTGCCCGAACTGCGGCGGGACTGGATACATTGCGAAGCCCTTAGACTTGAACGGTAAGTCAGAGGGTGTTGCCTTTATCCGGGTGAAGTGTCCTGCCTGCGGGGGCAGCGGCCGGAAGCGCCCGAGTTCTCCCACCGCCACAGGCTGACCGCACGGCCCGTGGTGCTTGCGAAACGTGCGAAGCCGGGTCGTCACTTCCCGTCCTGCAATCGGCGACCCGGCTCCCCACGGCTAGCTCCCCCGAAATAGCCTTTTGGTTCCATCTCTCGGCCTGGTGAACTTCACGCAATCCCGGCAGCTTTCGTCGAATTCCGCCGCCGAAGCGATGCAGCCGTTTCCACGCGGTTCCGGCCGTTCGCCTTGGCGCGGTACAGCGCTTTGTCGGCGGCTTCGAGGACCAGATCGGGACCTGGCCGGTCCGCCGAGGAATGGGCGATGCCCATGCTCACCGTCACGGACAAGGGCGCCGGAGTCTTTTCTTGGGCGAGGCGTCGAGGGGAATTTCCTTTTCGCGCACGTCCCGTAGGTCGAACATTGCGACGGTCCGGACCGCGTGGAACTTGGCGACGGTCGTTTCCTCGCATGCGGAACTCCGCCGCTTCGATCGCCGCGCGCAATTGCTCCAGATGATCCACGATCTCGCGGGTGGTTTTGCCCGGAAATAGAATCACGAACTCCTCTCCGCCGCAGCGGTAAGCCTGCCCTCCGCCGGTCACCTGGGCAAGTTTGGCCGCGACTAGTCGCAAAACCTGGTCTCCTGTGTCATGACCATAAGCGTCATTGAATCTCTTGAAGTGATCGATATCGACCGCCGCAATCGAGTAGGGGTGTTGCAGACGCAACAGGGCATCGTTGAAGGCGCGGCGGGAGGGCAACGTGGTGAGTTCATCGTGATAGGCGAGAAGGTACGAGGTCTCGATGATCGAGGTGGCGAGGATGCACGCCGCCGTGGCAGAATACGCGGCCGAAATCCGTGCCGTGCCGGTGAATTGAAGGCTGAGAAAAAACGAAGCTAGCGACCAAAGCAGGGCGCTATCGGCGGGCTTGCGACTGAGCAGCAACCGGACAAGCAGGAGAATCCCAGCAGCGGCAAAGGCGAGCGGGGCATAGTCCGGCAAAGAGACGGCCAAGGCGGCGTGATGCGCGCGGGCAGGCAGCGATGCGCCTTCTTCGGCGCGGCCAAGTACGGCCACGATCACGGCTTGCACAAAGAGGAACAAACCGAGAGGGGCAACGCCGGAAATGGTGAAACCCCGCTCGTGCATCAGGGCAATTAAGACGAAGTTCAGCGGCACCAGGACCGCAGCAGCGATAAACACCGTCGACCCCGGCGCAGCGTGCGCGCGGCCGGACAGAGCGATGGCCTGCTGGCCGAGAAAGAGCACGATCAGCGCGAAAAAGATGCGGGTGGAATGAAAACGCCAGGCCAGTAGCATCCCACCGATGACCGCGCAGTAGTAGAGGAAGCTCAGGGCAGGCAGTGCCAGGTTTAGCCAGCCGGAGTGCACAAGCACGGCGGCGCCCAGCAACAGAATTCCACCGGGCACCGTTAGAGACTTCACTGTCGCCGCCCTCCAGACCCGCAAGATATTTGCTCCCGCCGGAGAACTCCCCTGGAGATTATCTCCGCTGCACCACGTCCTTAGGAATTGGCCCCCGAGGTTCGACAACGACAGCCGGCGACCAGTCGAGTTAGAAACGCTCAACTGCAGCGAAAACTCGACTACACCAAGGTCTGTAGTTTCGAGAATGGGGCTGAGTTTCAGCAGGGAATTTCGGCGCCGACAAGAAGAAGATGATGAAGGGCTGGCCAGGTTCGTGCGCCAGGGCCTTGAGGCCGAAAACTACTCGGTCGACGTTCTGGCCGATGGCGAGCAGGCACAGACGGCGGCCGCCGATGTCGATTACGACGTTGTAATCCTCGACCTGAACCCTGCCGAAACTGGATGGAGTCAGCGTGCTGCGCTACCTGCGGCTGAAAAAGCCCAGCCTGCCCGTGCTGGTGCTGACGCAGCGCAACCGGGTCGAAGACGGATCCAGTGCCTCGATACGGGTGTAGATGACTATGTGCCCAAATAAATGTCCGCCGCCACGCTCGACATCTTTCATATCCGGGAAGACCTGATGGCAAAGATTCGAGACGCGGCGCAATTGCAGCGACCCCATTTGCCGTCCGCTTGCAAGAAGGCTCCGGCATCGTCGTCGAGAGAACTCCAGGACACAGTTGCGACGACGCCCGCCATCGTGGCAGTGGGAGCTTCCACCGGCGGCCCTAGAAGCTCTGCAAGAAGTTCTACCGCTTCTGCCCGGCGATTTGTCGGTTCCGGTATTGATCGTGCAGCACATGCCTGCGGGTTTCACCGCGCGAGAGCTTCGGGAAGCTGAGGCCTCCTTCGAAGACTCTCATTCAGTTCGTTTTTCGGAGCCTTTTTTGAAACCAGCGGCCGATCCAGAACCCTGAGCCGAGCCGCTACTTCGGACGGGTCAAGATCGTCTCGTAGGGATCGAGCACAATCTTGTGCGTCCCGGCGGGTGCCGAAACATGGAACGACGACTCTTCGCCGTCGGCAAACACACGCCCGAGCAAAACCATCCGCTTCCCCGGGTTTACCGCATACACGGGGACCGAGGTCACCAGCCCTTCCGGAGCTTCCTTCTGCACAATCGTTCCGCTGACGGCCGTCCCGGTCGCCTTTGGCGTTAACTTCACGGACTTCAATTCGAGAACTGGCAGCGACGTACCGTTCACCCAGCCGTCCAGGAACCAGTCCAGCGAATCTTTGCCTTCGTAGCGGAGGGAAGCAGGAAGGTCCTCGGCAAACACCTCCATCAGTTGCCGGGTGCTGATGGGCTGGCCTTCGTAACGTTGACGGAGTCGGCGCAATGCGCGCACGAAGGGCTCATCCGGCCCGCCCTTGCTTCCCTCTGTCGAATCTCTCAACATAGTTCGTAACATGTGAAACAGCCAGGTGGCCCGTCCATAACTGATCGCTTCATACCCTTCGGGAAACTGGGACGATAACAATCGCAGACCCAGCGTCACCGGTCCCGCGTCCATCGGAGCAACGCCATCCTTGTTTTTTTGCACGAGATCTCGACGGTATTTCTCCATGAGTTGGCGAAACCCCGCTGGATTCTTGTCCTGCAGCATCATCAAGGCGCAGTAATTTGCCAGACCTTCGGAAAACCACTGGTCCCGGTAGGTATTCCAACTGACCAGATCTCCCCACCACTGGTGGGCTGCTTCGTGTGCGGGCACCGACTCCTGGAGCAAGATCCCGGCGGGGTCGTAATGCAATTGCTCGCGTTCCTGATGACTTAGAAACGCATAAGACGACAGAAACACCAACCCCGGCCATCCTTGACTGGTATGGCCTGGCAACTGTGTCAAAGCCAGACGGCCGTAGGGATATGGCCCAAATCTCTCCGAGTAGTATTCAATCGCTCGCGCCGCCGCCTCGCCAACGGCCCCTTCGTTTTGCGCCGGCGAAGGCCGATGGGGGACGAGTACCTCCAGCGCTTGGGGGGAAAGACCCGAATGCTTGGGCTCAGGCTGCTCAGCCAGAGCATTGGGGAAACTTCGCTCGACACTTTGCGTGGCATAGGTCTCAACCGAAACCTCCCCGACTCGTGTCTTGAATACTTTGTACTTGCCCAAGTTGAAACCTGCAAACGGAATCGGCCGTTCCGAAATCCATCGCGATGTCTGCAGTGCTCCGGCATTCTGAGGAGCGGATTCCGCCAAAACCGACGATGGTTTTCCGGTTGCGACCAAAGTCCAGCCGGGCGGGTACTGGAACTGCAAATCGAAATCGGCCATCACCATCCCGCGGTTGGGATACCAGTTCCCTCGCGCTCCCACATAGAGCAACCCGGTGCCAGCCTCTGCCAGAACTTCCCCGCCATACACGAATTCCAACTCGATCTTCTGGCCCGCCTGTGCAGGCTCGGGCAGAATCACTGCCAGGGTGTCGTTGCCACTACGGGCGAGTTCTGTTCCCTCCACTGCCGGATTGTGGATGAACTCGACCGGCTGACCCGCGAGCACAACGCTCTCCACTTGAAGAAATCGTGATAGCTCAAAAAAAAGCACCCTCGCCCCGCCCGCCTTTACTTCAAGCTGCAAACGCGCGCTCGCGTGAATCCGCTTCGGCGGCTGAACCTCAGTGGCAATCGAACAGTGCCGAACGGTGACCCAGTCTTCTTGGGCCTTGTCCACGTTCTCGTGCGATGTGCTTTTGGATTTGGCTTCCGTAGTTGCGGCCGTCAGGGAGGAGAACGATGTCCAGACGTTGTAGTAAGTGACGCCACTCTCCGTCGGGCGGGTTTGCCCCACATGAACCTGCTCTCCGGCCAGAGAATCAAAATAAAGATCGAAGACACCGAGCTTGGTCCCCCGCAACCGCGCGTGAAGGAACCGGTCTTGCGGGTCGGCTTGAGCCTTTACGGGTTCCGCGGGCACTGCGCCGTCTTTGATCGGAAGCATCCGGCTAAAGGTCTCGAGCAGCCGCATGGCATCGCCCTGGCCCAGGTTTTGCGCGGTTGCGCCCCACCGCTCTACAAACGCCTGTTTTTCTTCAGTGGCCCGCAGGTCTGGTCGCATCTCGGCCGCCGCGTCGTCGTTGAAGCGAAAATACGCGGTCGCGAAATGCTCTTCTAAAATTGCCATTCCCGTGAACAGGCTCATCGATCTCCGTTCAACATCATTCGGAGGCACGAGTAACACCTCGCCATCGCCCTCGAAGAACGCCCCCGTGATCCGGCCCATCACATCCTGGGTGAAGCCGATCGTACCGTCTTCCAGACTGATGTGAATCGCGGATCGATCCAGGGACGCACCTCGAACTTGATAAACACGCGCCGGATCCAACTTGACTTGTCCGAGTTGTAAATACAGCGCTTCGGCCGGCTTATCGGGCGGAACACCACCAAAGGCGTTGACCGCAGCCAGCGTGCAAATCGCAAGCCAGGTCACCCCGGTAATCCGCAAGCCGCGCCGCTTCGCTAGTACCTTCGTCACGTGGAAGGGTCGTCCTCTATTGCTAGAATGCGCCTGAATGCGGTTACCTGTCACCATCCTCTTTATGGCCGGGGCTTTCGCCCTTAACGGAGCCGCAGCCGATACGATCCATTTAAAGAACGGCCGCACCATCGTAGCCGACCACGTCAAAGAAAACGGCAATCATTACGAATACGAAATCGGGGACGATTCCTACAAGATCCCTAAGTCTTCGGTCGATCACGTGGATGCCGGAGGCATAGCGATACGTAACACTTCGGCAGTGGGAAAGGCCGCCGATCTTCCCAGTTTTCAGCCCGCCGATAGTCTCGCCCACGAAAGCGACGTCTTCACCCAGATCATTAAGGCAGGCAAGGTCGACACCGACGTTCTTGCTGGTGTGGAGGGCAAGGGGAACGCCGAGCTAAGCGCGACGGCCGACTTCATCGCTGGAAAATTTGAATTCGAGCATGGCAACATCGACAAAGCCCGGAGTTATTTCGAGAATGCCCTTCGCTTCCAGCCGGACAATTCGACAATCCTGATCTACTACGCCGCGCTCCTGGTCCGTACCGGCAGTGCCGCGCAGGCACTGACCTATGCGCAGCGCGCCGTTCGTTCGGCTCCTGAATCGCCCGACGCCTACACCATTCTCGGCTACACCCAGTTCGCCTGCGATCGTACAAAGGACGCCGTTGCATCGTGGAAGCGTTCGCTTGAGTTGCGACCCGACCCGGCGGTGCGGCAACTTCTGGCCAAGGCCCAGCGTGAAGATACTGTCGCATCCGAGTTTTCTCAGGGCGAAAGCAGTCATTTCGTCTTGCACTATGAGGGCAAGCAAACTTCCGAAGCTCTCCGGTCCCAAATCCTTGCCGCGCTCGAATCCGACTACGACGACCTGGCGAGCGATCTGGGCAATCCACCGCACGACAGTATTTTGGTCACGCTCTACACGGAGCAAGCTTTCTTCGATGTCACCCACGCCCCCAGTTGGTCGGGAGCCATCAACGACGGCAAGCTCCACATTCCCGTGAGCGGATTGAGTTCAGTGACGCCCGAACTGGCACGCGTTCTGAAACACGAATTGGCCCATTCGTTTATCACGAAACTCTCTGGCGCCCGCTGTCCGCCCTGGCTGCATGAAGGCATTGCACAGCTCCTCGAGCCCAAGAACCTTGGAGGGGACGGGCATCAACTCTCCTTGCTCTTCAAAGCGCAGCAGAACATTCCGCTCAACGCGCTGGAAGGAAGCTTCTCCAATTTCTCCGGTGTGCAGGCCTACGTCGCCTACGCCGAATCTCTCGCCGCGGTCTCATACATCAACGATTCCTACGGCATGGGCGACATTCAGCGTATCCTGCAACAGCTTAGCCAAGGCAGTTCGACCGAGGCAGCTTTGCGAGCCACCCTTCATTCCGACTACGGCCAATTTGAAGCGGACCTGGCCAAATATCTCTCCGACAAATACGGCGAGTAGCCCCGCGGTCTGCGGCATCCCATCTATGTCCTAGAGTGCCCGGTGTTGGTTTGCCCGCCGGCTGTCGCTGTGCTACTTTCGCGTTGAGCCAGCCGCGCATGCGTTCCCTGTTCCATGCCCGCGCCACCGAGCCTCCAGCCGAGGCCGAACCGGTCCCGACAATCTTCCCCAAGATTGAGGGCGCAGACATCGCCGCGGTTTTTGTAGGCAAGCGCGTGGCCGGGGATTTCTACGACTCGGTCCGCGTCAACCCCGAGCGCGTCTTGTTCGGGCTGCTTGACGTTGCCGGGCGCCGGGAGGATAACCGCAGCATCCTGACGGCCGCGCAGGAGATTTTCCGAAGCCTGGGCGCCGAACTTTTTTCGGGCTCCGACGTCAATGAATCAGACGCCATGACTGCGCTCTGCCTTCACCTCAATCGCGGCCTCATCGACGTTGCCCAAGGAGTGCATTCCTGTCCTGCGTTCATCGGCTGTTATCACGAAGGGTTCGGCACACTCTGTTACACCAACGCCGGACATACGCCGGCGCTGCTTCGCGACAGCAGCGGGGTCGCAGAACTCGGTTCCACCGGGTTGCCGCTCGGATTGTTTTCCCACGCGACCTGCGATGCCCCGACCGTAGCCTTGGAGAACGACGCCGCTCTCCTGCTGGTCTCGCGCGGAGTCATGGAGTGCGGTACAGACCTTGACAAATCAGCCGAAGATTTCGGTCTGGAGCGGGTCAAGCAGCTTCTGGTCGACTCCCATCCCGGCGACGCTCAGGGACTGTGCACCTTCATCCTAGAGACTACCGGCAAGTTCGGTGCGGCAGCTCCTATGTGTGACGATCGCACCGCCCTTGCCCTCATTCGAACCGCGTGACCTCACCCTGGACAACATTTCAACTGTTTCGGCCGTCAAATAATGGCGAGGTACGCAGGGATCGTTCCCGAAGGAGTAAAATACTGTCCATCGGCCCCAGCCGCCTTTGGCCGGCAAGCCCAGGAAGCGTGTTGGCGGCCCAATCATCTTATGAAGAAATTTTGCCTAGTTCTTATTGCTTGTGCCTGTCTGCCAGCCTTTGCGTCCGCTCAGGTGGTCGAAGAGATCATCGCTCGCGTCAACAATCAAATTGTCACCCGCTCGGAATTTCAGCGCAGCAAGGATCAGCTCAAAGAAGAGGTTAAACAGCAGGATCCAAACAACGCCGACAAGCTCTATGCCGACCGCGAGAAAGACATTCTTCGCGATCTCATCGACCAGCAACTGCTACTCGACAAGGGTAAGGACCTCAGCATCAGTGGCGATACCGATCTCATCAAGCGCCTGGACCAGATGCGCAAGGACATGAAGCTCGAGTCCCTCGAGGATCTGGAGAAGGAAGCCACCAAGCAGGGCATCTCCTGGGAAGACTTTAAGCAGAACATGAAGAACCAGATCATCACCCAGAAGGTGATCGGCGAAGAAGTCGGGCAACACCTCAACATCACCAAAGAAGAGGAGCAGAAATTTTACGACGAGCACAAGGACAGGATGGAACAACCGGAGTACATTCGCCTGAGCGAAATTCTGGTTGCTCCAAAAGCTGTCGCGCCTGCCGCTTCAGCTGCTCCGGTCGCAGCGGCTGATCCCAACGCACCGCCTTCCCCGACTCCTGCCGCACCGCCTGTGGTCGATGAAGCCGCCCGCAAGGCGGCCGAAGCTGAAGTTCGCAGTGCCGCCGAGGCCAAGGCCAACGATCTGCTGAAGCAGATTCGCGACGGTGCCAGCTTCGAGGATATTGCCAAGAAATATTCCGACGGACCTTCCGCCGCCGATGGCGGTACGCTGGGCACATTTGAGCGCGGCAAACTGGCGAAGCAAATCGAAGATGAGACTTTTGCCTTGAAACCCGGCGACGTCACCAAGGTAATCCAAACCAAGCAAGGCTTTGTCATCCTCAAAGTCATCGAGCACCAGATGGCTGGTGTTCCCCCCATGAGGGACGTACTCCCAAAAATTCAGGACGCGCTCTACTACGAGAAACTGCAGCCCGCTCTGCGCGCCTATCTCACCAAGCTGCGGGAAGACGCCTACATCAAGATCATCCCTGGCTATCTCGATACCGGCCAAAGTCCGAACCAGACCCAGCCCATCGAAACCGCTTCTGCCAAGGAATCCGACGCCAAAAAGCTCAGCAAGAAGAGAAAGAAGAAACTCGGCATCCTCTAATCGCGGCGCTTATACTCAGACACAGCACAATGAAGGATTTCTACATCTGCGACTGCGCGCGCCACGAAAACAAGGTCATCACTTCCAGCTTCGTCGTCGTCGCCAAGCAGATCAAGCCTAAAAAGACCGGCGAGCCTTATCTCGCGCTCACTCTGGGGGACCGGAGCGGCCAACTCGAAGCCAAAATGTGGGACAACGTCGAAGAAGTGCTCGACGCCTTCGAACAGGATGACTTCCTAAAGGTCAAAGGCCTGATCAACAAATATAAACAGCGTTTCCAGCTGACCATTCACAAGCTGCGCAAGCTGGGCGGATCGGAAATCGAATTTGCCGACTACCTCCCGAAGACCACCAAGGACATTGATGAGCTTTGGCGAACGTTGACCGACTTCGTTACGACCTTTGAAAACCACCATCTGCGATCGTTGGTCCAGGCCTTCATTTCTGATCCTGAGATTTCTGCCGCCTACCGCAATGCGCCAGCGGCCAAGACGCTGCACCATGCCTGCATCGGCGGACTGCTCGACCATGTCGTCTCTCTGTTCCGCTCCTGCGACTTAATGTGCAAGAACTATCCTCAGATCAATCGCGATCTATTGCTCACCGGTGCCTTCCTGCACGACATCGGGAAAATTCACGAGCTCACGTACAACCGTTCCTTCACCTACACGACCAAAGGCCAGCTACTCGGCCATATGATCATTGAACTCGAAATGCTGCAGGCGAAGCTGGCCCTCTTACCGGACTTTCCGGACCCACTAAAAACGATGGTTGAACACCTGATCATCAGCCATCATGGCCAATACGAATTCGGCTCGCCCAAGCTTCCTATGTTTCCCGAGGCCCTCATGCTGCATTACTTGGATGACCTCGATTCCAAGATGGAAGCCATGCGCGCCCACTTCGAGCGCGAAGCCACCCTCGACGGTCCCTGGACCAGCTACAACGCTTCCCTCGGCCGGCCGCTTCTGAACACGGGAAAATTTCTTTCTCCGAAGAAAGAGCCTTCGCCGGAGGAACCTGCCGTTCCAGAACCTGAGTCCACTGAATCTCCAGAAGAAACTCCAGCCTTGCCCGCCCTCGAGCCCAGGCGATAAATTATCATCCACACTTCAAGCTTGAGCCGAGGCCCCGAACTATGCCCAAAGCGAAGGCGCAGAGAAGAATCCCCGCCCCGGCGACCGGTCCCGATGGTGGCCACGCCGGTTTGCCTGATGTTCCACCGCTGTACGGATTGAAGCCGCGAAAAAAGTATCTGCCCTTCAGCCACGCCGAAAAAAGGCTAGCCAGGTCTCGCAACTATTGGATCTGCACCACACGCCCTGACGGCCGTCCTCACTCCATTCCAGTTTGGGGCTTCTGGATCGACGGCGCTGTCTACTTCGGCACCGCAAGCTCCTCGCGCAAGGCGCGCAACTTGGCACACAATCCAGCCGTCTCCGTGCATCTTGACTCGGGCGATGACGTTGTCATTCTGGAAGGCGACGCCATCAAAGTAGACCTCAGCGACAAACTCACCTTTAAGAAGCTGGACGCAGCGTCACGTTCCAAGTACAAGATGCCTCTGATGGTAGTACCCGGGAGCGTGGTCTATTCCGTGCGTCCGCGGGTCGTATTGGCGTGGACCGAGAAGGACTTTCCAAACAACGCAACCCGCTGGACGTTCGATTCCACCGCCGGCTGACGACAAGACTGCACCGGTGAGGACCACCCATAGACTTTCGATTCCGCGCGGGCATCGTTGCCCGTTGCTCCTGCCCGGAGGATTCCAGTACAGTGGCTACAGCCAAAAACAACAGCCAAAGAAGTGGAGGTCTGTATGCGATCACGCTTGATCTTATTCATTCTCAGTCTCTACCTGGCGCTGACCGTGCTTGGATGCACCAGCAAGCCTGCGACTGACAACGCTACCGACACAGGCAACGCGGGCGATGCCAGCGACACCACTGCCAAAAGCGCCAAGGAACCTCGCGAGCATCGAGAGCATAAGGAAGCCCGGGAGGAGAAAAAGAAGGAGCCCGTCGTCGTACCCGCGGGAACGGAGGTGACCGTGAGCCTGGGCTCGGCGCTGGGTTCCAAGCTCAGCCAGTCGGGCCAGACCTTTGACGGCACCGTGGCGCAGGACGTGATGGTTGGGAACGAAGTCGTGATTCCCAAGGGGGCGACCGTATCCGGAACGGTCACCGACGCCAAGCCTCTGGGACGATTCGCTGGAGGCGCGTCGCTGCAGGTGCGCCTTGACTCCATCAAGCTCAACGGCTATGACCTGCCCGTTCAAACCGCTGCGAAAAGCTTCACGGCCAAGGGCAAAGGGAAGCGCACCGCCGTCCTGGCTGGCGGCGGCGCCGCACTCGGTGGGATCATCGGGGCCCTGGCTGGCGGGGGCAAAGGCGCAGCCATCGGGGCGGCGGCAGGCGCAGGCGCAGGCACCGGAGGCGCAGCCTTCACCGGAAATAAAGATATCGTCTTGCCGGTCGAATCCGACGTCAGCTTCGAGCTCACGCAACCGGTCAAGCTGGAACGGATGTAGCGGTAAATCGTAATCCTGCGATCCCTCCAGTCCCTGTTTCTGGGGGGATCGCAACCGACATCTTTATCAGCACAGGACCGGCCCGCACTATGCTCGATTTCTCCCGCTTTGAAATTCTCACCTTTGACTGCTATGGCACGCTCATCAACTGGGAAGTCGGCATTCTGTCTTCACTTCATCGCATTCTGTCCGCCCATGGAAAGAAGATCGACGACGCCGCGCTCCTCAAGCTCTATGGCGATTTCGAGCAACTTTCCGAACAGGGCGAATTCCATCCCTATCGCAAGGTCTTGGAGTCTGTAGTTCGCCGGTTTGGCGCTCAGCTTGGCTTCTCCCCAACTGCCGCCGAAGCCGTTTCGCTTTCAGACTCCTTGCCGAGTTGGGAGCCCTGGCCCGATAGCGTTGCCGGGCTTCGCCAGCTCGGCACTCGATTTCGCCTAGCCATCCTTTCCAACGTGGACGACGATCTGTTCGCGACCACACGTCCTAAGCTGGGAGTGGATTTTGCGGAGGTCATCACCGCGCAGCAGGCCCAGGCCTACAAGCCTTCGCTGAAAATTTTCGAACTGGCGCTAAGTCGGATCAACGCCCCGACGCATCGGATACTACATGTGGGACAGAGCCTCTACCACGACGTAATCCCCGCCCAGGCTCTCGGGCTCGCTACCGTGTGGGTAAACCGTCCCTCGGCCCGGCCTGGCGTGGGAGCTGTCAAAGTAGCGAAAGCCAAGCCCGATCTCGAAGTCTCGAGCTTAGCGGAACTTGCGGCGGTGGCGGTTCAGCCTTAGAGCGAACGAAATCTGAAGGCGGTTGCAATTCCCTAGAAGTTCGCCGGCACCTGCACAACGTTCTTTCGGATCGCCCACATGACCAACTCTGCCTTGTTGTGAATCCCCAGCTTCCGCATCAAGTTAAATTTGTGGGCATCCACCGTTTTGACGCTAAGTCCAAGAAGAACGGCAACGGAGCGCACGGTGCGGCCCTCAGCGAGCAGTTTAAGCACTTCGCTCTCCCGTGATGTCAAAACGCGATTCCGCGATGTGTGCTCCTCGGCGGGCCACTGCCCGCGCCCTCTTCGTGGCATTTCCCGCACGGCGTTTCGAGCGGAATGGATTTTTCTGATGGCCTCGACCAATTCTTGTGCGGAAGTCTCCCGTACCGCGCAACTCGACCCCTCGGTTCCATTTTCGCGAGGTCCAAGGCCGTCTTCGTGCATGGTCAGGAACAGGACTTTGCTGTGCGGGGACTCGTGCCGAACCATTCGTTCCACCTGGTCGATCGCACCACCGAAAATGCCCGCACCGGCTATCACCACGTCAGGACGCTGCTCGAACACTCTTCGGAGTGCTCCGGCAGCGTTGCCGGCCTCTGCCACGACCTCCACGTCAGGTTCGTCTGCAAGCAGGCGCCGCAGACCTTGCCTCAACAGGACATGGTCGTGCACCAGGACGCAGCGAATTTTTTGGTCGCCGAACGTTCCTTCTCGCTGTACCGATGCGAGCGGGTACACAGTTTCCTCCTTGGCGGTAACCAACAAATCTACGGCAAACGATCCCAGCAAAAGCTAAAGTGACGACCCTGAGGCGCTGGGCCATTGTAACTCTTGTTGCCGCCAGGCTTGCAAATGCTCTGTCCGGCAAACGCACGTGAAGTTTTATGCAACCGAGCTTGCGCCAGCCCCGCCGGATGCACTCAGCCTTCAGGTACAATCAAAAATTTATGCTGCGCTACTTCACAGCCGGGGAATCCCACGGCGAGGCCCTGGTTGCCTTTCTTTCCGGCATGCCCGCCGGGCTGAGGATCGACCAGGTATTCCTCGACCGCGAGCTCTGGCGCCGCCAACAGGGATACGGCCGCGGTGGCCGCATGAAGATTGAACGCGACTCCGCCCACCTTCTCTCCGGCGTCCGCCACGGCACGACCATAGGCTCGCCGATCTCCGTGCTGCTCGAAAATAGAGACTGGAAAAATTGGCAGGAATCCTTGCCCGTGGAAGACGGCGATCCCGCCAAACATAAGCGTGTCGCGTCTCCCCGTCCCGGTCACGCCGATCTTGCCGGAGCGCTTAAATACAACTTTCCCGAAGCCCGCTACGTGCTCGAACGAGCGTCGGCCCGCGAGTCGGCCGCGCGAGTCGCCATCGGCGCGATCGCAAAACTCTTTCTAAAAGAACTGGGCATCGAAGTCCTGAGCCATGTGGTCACGACTGGAAGCGTCACTCTGCCCGAGCAGGTTCCATGGGAGAAGATTCGCGCTCTTCATGATCGCGAAGATGTCCTACTCAACTGCGCCGATTCCGAAGTCGAGCAGCGTATGAAAGAAGAGGTCGACAAGGTACTTAAGACTGGCGACTCGCTGGGCGGCGTTTTCGAGGTCGTGGCCCACCAGGTTCCTCCCGGGCTCGGTACGTACGCGCAGTGGGATGAGCGTCTGGATGCCATGCTCGCCGCCGCGGTTATGTCGCTGCAAGCGGTCAAGGCAGTGGAGATTGGAGCTGGGGTCGCTGCGGCATTTGCTCCCGGCTCTGCGGTGCACGACGAAATCGGTTACTCCGCCAGTTCTGGATTCACCGCCTTTTCCCGCCCCCACAATAATGCTGGTGGAATTGAAGGCGGGGTCTCCAACGGAGAAGAAATTCGGGTTCGTGGCTACCTGAAGCCAATCTCGACACTGCGCCGCCCGCTTCAGTCGGTCGATTTTTCCACGCGTGAGCCGGTTAAGGCCGCGTATGAGCGTTCGGATGTTTGCGTGGTTCCTGCCGCCGGTGTTGCCGCCGAGGCCATGGTGGCTCTGACCCTGGCGCGCACGGCTCTGGAAAAATTCGGCGGCGATTCCATGACCGAGACTCTTCGGAATTTCCAAGGCTACTGCCAGCAACTGAAAAGCTACTGATGATCTACCCCATCGTAAAGTTTGGCAATCCGGTCCTCGAGAAGAGCAGTGAAACCGTCACTGTCTTTGACGACGAATTGCAGAAGCTCATCGACGACATGTTTGAGTCGATGTACGCCGCACATGGCGTAGGTCTGGCGGCGCCGCAGATCGGCATTGGCCGCCGCATTGCCGTTATCGACGTGACTTTTAAAGAGGATCCAAAGGCCAAGCTGGTCCTGATTAATCCTGAAATCATTCGTAGTGAAGGGCGCCACACTCAGAGCGAAGGATGCCTCAGCATTCCCGACTTCCGCGAAAACGTGACTCGCCCCAATGTAGTCACGGTGCGGGCGCAGGATTCGCACGGCGAATTTTTCGAAAAGACCGGAGAGGAACTGCTTGCCCGCGCCCTTCTCCACGAAACCGATCACCTGAATGGCAAGCTCTACATCAGCCATCTCAGCGCGCTCAAGCGCGACCTTATGAGGCGCAAAATTCGCAAGCTGGTGAAAGCCGGAGAATGGTAAGAGACCGAGTAATTGTGTAATTTGGTAATTGTGTAATTGAAAGCGCGTCCTAAATTCTACAATTACTCAACTACACAATGTCCCTGGATCTCGCTTTTTGCGGCACGCCACGTTTCGCTGTACCCACACTCGAAAAACTGGCTGCCGCCGGATTCCGCGTGCATCTGGTCGTGACTCAGCCCGACCGCCCTAAGGGTCGCGGCCTTGAAGTCGTGGCGTCTCCGGTCAAACAGTCTGCACTGAAACTCAATTTCCCCATCACCCAGCCTGAGCGCATCAAGGCCAACGAAGAATTCCGCGCCCAAATCACCGCTCTCCAGCCCGAGGCTATCATTGTGGTTGGTTACGGCCGCCTCATCCCGCAGTGGATGCTTGATCTCCCTCGGCTCGGCAACATCAACCTTCACGCGTCGCTCCTGCCGAAATACCGCGGTGCGGCGCCGATTCAGTGGGCCATCGCAAAAGGTGAAACTGTCACCGGCGTCACCACGATGCGTCTTGACGCGGGACTCGACACGGGCAACATCCTGCTGCAGAAGGAACTTGCGATCAGGCCCGACGACACGTCCGAGACTCTGTCGCCGCACCTCGCCTCAATCGGTTCCGATCTCGTGGTCGAAACCTTGCGTGGCCTGCAAGCTGGCAGGATTCAACCCCGGCCACAAGACCACTCCCAGGCGAGCCTCGCTCCCATCCTCAAAAAAGAAGACGGCCTCGTGGATTTCTCTCGATCGGCCTCTGAAATCCTCAACCGTATGCGCGGTTTTCAACCGTGGCCCGGAGCCTATACGAGATTTCGGGGAAAGAATCTTCAAATACTGAAGGCTTGCGTTGGTGCCGGTGGGCTGCCTTCTGCAGAGACGCGTGTCGTGGCAGATCGACTCTTAGTAGGCTGCGCCCTGAACACTTCTCTTGAGTTCCTGGAGCTTCAGGTCGAAGGGAAAAAACCCACATCCGCCCGCGATTTCATCCATGGCTATCGCCCCCAACCCGGCGAGAAGCTAGGTGTTTGATAACGGCTGTGCCCTCTATGGTTAGCCCTTTGGCACCAACGCGCGAACGCCTACAATCGGGCCGATGCCCGTTTCGCCTGCCCGCGCCGCCGCCTTCGATATCCTGCTCCGCGCCGAGCGCGAGTCGTCCTTCGCCTCCGAGTTACTGCATGCCGCGACTTACCAGCGTCTCTCGACGTCCGACCATGCGCTCACCACGGAATTGGTTATGGGAGTTCTGCGCTGGCGCTCGCGGCTGGACCAGGAGATCGCAACCGCCGCTGCCCAACCGTTAGCGAGGCTCGACCTTGAAATCCTCGTCGCCCTGCGTCTGGCCCTTTATCAATTCCGCTGGCTCGATCGTATTCCGCAGCGCGCAGCCCTTCACGAGAGTGTCGAACTGGTCAAGCGGGCCCGCAAGCGCTCCGCCGCGCCATTTGTAAACGCCGTGCTGCGCAAGATCGCAGCGGCGCAGCAAGATCGCACGGAATTTGAAAACGAGAGTACGCCGGAGGATCTGGCCCGCGCCTTGGCGCATCCCTTGTGGCTCGTCGAACGTTGGGCCAGTGAATACGGAATCGCGGCTGCTCGCCGAATCTGCGAACATGATCAATCGATCCCGACGACAGCAATTCGCGTGCGCGGGCCAATCGCCGAAAGGGACAGTTCAGAACTCATGAAGGCCGGCGTGATGCTCAATCCCGGCGCCCTGCTGGCCTCTGCGCGTCGGGTCGCGGCCGGAGACATCACGAAAGCTCATGCATTCCACACCGGCCAGATAGTCATTCAGGACGAAGCTTCACAACTGGTCGCCGCCCTCGTCGGTTACGGACTAAAGAACGAAACTAGAATTCTGGATTGCTGTGCCGCTCCCGGCGGCAAAACGCTCGCGATCGCAGATCACAACTGGCACGCCACAATCACTGCCGTTGAGATTCACCCGCACCGGGCCCGCCTTGTCGAAAGGCGTCTGCAAACGCTCCTTTCTTCCGCACGAATCCAAACCGTGATCGCCGATGCCCGGCATCTGCCGCTATCGGTCAAGTTCGAGCGCATTCTGGCTGACGTTCCGTGCTCCGGCACAGGGACGCTCGCCCGCAATCCCGAGATCAAGTGGCGCCTCCAACCCAACGACTTGTCTCAGCTGCAGGCGCGCCAGAGCGCGATTCTTCGGTCCGCCCTTGCGCAAGTTGGGGCCGGAGGGCGCATCATCTACTCCACTTGTTCGCTAGAGAAAGAGGAAAACGAAGACGTCGTCGAGCAGGTTCTGGCCAACGACAAATCGATTCACCATCTGAATTGCTGCACGGAACTCGATCGCTTGAAAACGGCTGGGGACCTTACTTGGCCTGATCCCGCGTCCCTCACCCGCGGCCCTTACCTGCGCACGATCCCAGGCATTCACCCCTGCGACGGATTTTTCGCGGCAATCCTGGAAAGAACCTAAGAGAGTTCTCGATGGTTGATCCGCGTAAGTGCGTGGCTGACGGTTTTCTTAACGCACCTCAAAACTGACCGCCGTCCCGGCGAGCACTTTCTGACCTGCTGCCGGCGCCTGCGAGACGATGATGCTGGCCGGCGTAGGTTGCGCCGGAGGCGCTGGCGCGAGGGTCGGGGGAGTGGTCGCCGGAGGCGTGGCCGCTGGCGGCGCGGGTGTGTCATCCGCCAGTGCAATAGGGGGCGGCGCGACGCTCACATTTCCCAACCGGAACCCCTCATCCTGCAAAGTGCGGCTCACCGTTCCCAACGGCTGTCCGACAAAACTCGGCATTACGAAGGCTGGCGGAGCGGCCGTCACCGTGACCAGCAGACTGATTTTGGGCGCGAGCACCTGGGTTGCGTTTGCCGACGGACTCTGCGCCAGCACCTGATCCGCTGGAATGCCCGGCGACTCGACTACCGCCATCGAAGCCACATCCAGCCCGCGCCTGCGAATATTCAACTCGGCCGCGTGTTCGCTCTGTCCCGTAACGTCTGGAATCGCCACCCGCGTTGGCCCGAGACTTTGCGCCACCCGGACCTGCCACCCGCGCCGCACCTTCGTTCCGGGCAATGGCAGTTGCGACATGATCCTTCCTTCAGGAATTTGCGCGCTGTAATACTGCCGCTCGATGGAAATCTGCAATCCGAGTCCGGCGACCGCCCGCTCCGCCTCCGCCGGGGCAAGGCCGACGAGCGGGGGAACGGCGACCTCCTGCCCATGAATCGCAAATCGCATCGCCGTCAGCGCCGACACCATAGCGACAATCACCAGAATCAGCCCCATCAGCGCTAATCGGATTGCAGATTTCATGCTTTTAAATGGCACTGGAGTCGCAACGACTCAAGATTATATCCGGCTCCCCTTCACCCGGAATTAATCAACCTATTTTCAACAATATAGGATTCAGAGACATATAACCGTCGGGTATCGAGCATCTAACCATCTTTGCGCAGGATCAAACTCAAGTGAAGCTTCGTTTTTTAAGGTGATTCCATGACTTTCGAATTGGAGTATGATGGGTGGGTGCGGCGTTCAACTCCGGCCTCGGTGGCGGTGTTCAGCTTGTTGGCGATACCACTGCTTCTTGTCGCGAGTAGCCACGCCCAGATCAATGGCGCTCCCGCTTCGGTGACCTCACCGGGATTCGGCGGCAACGCGATCAACGGCCCTCGCGCCAGCGTCACGTCTCTCGGACCACGCGGATACGCCCCCGGTCCCGGCGTAGGCTTCTCTGCCGGGATTCCATTTGACGGTCGTCGTGGCGATGGCGAGCGCGGGCATCATCACCACGTTTCTGACGTTCCGCCGGTGTTTTACGCGGTTCCTGTACCTTACGCCGTTGACTTCGGCGCAGCGGAGGAGGACAAAGCCGACACCGATGCTGACGAGCCGGACGCCAACTACCAGGGTGGCCCAACCGTATTTGATCGCCGCGGATCAGGCCGTGACTCTTATGTCCCGCCGGCGCGAAGCACGCCCCCTCCTCATTCCGCGGATCGCAGAGATGATGCCACCGCGTCCTCTGCTCCTGAGGCCTTGGAGCCGACGATGCTCGTGTTCAAGGACGGGCACAAGCTCGAAGTTGGGAACTACGCCATCATCGGTCAAACCCTGTTCGATATGACACCCGGGCACGCACGCAAAGTCCCGCTTGCGGATCTCGATCTTGAGGCCACGCGGCGGCAGAACGACGATCGCGGCATCACCTTTCAGCTGCCCATATCCTCTAAGGCGAATTAGCCGTGTGTAAGCTGGCCTTGGTCGCGCTGCTCGCTGCCCTGATGCCGTGCGCTAGCGCGCAGAGGCCGATATCGCCTCCGCATTTTGCCTCATCACAGCATAGCGCGCATGCTCGCCCGTTCCCGTACCCGCTCGTTTTCTTTGCGGATTCCTTCGACTACGAAGCGCAATCCCGCCCTCTCGTTTCATCTCAGCCGCCCATCGTCGTCACGCAAGCACCTGTCATGCAAGCACCTCAAGAAATGCCCGAGCCCCTCCCGCCCCCGGCACAGCCGCTTCTGATTGAACTGCAGGGTGGCCACTATATCCGCGTAAATGGCGAAGAGCCCGCTGCAGCTGAGATGCTCGACCAGGAGTCCAGCCCAGCGCTCAAGCATGGGGGATCATCAACGCCGGCGATTCCGAGCCAGACTCTCGCTCCCGCGGTACTTGTGTTCCGCGACGGCCACCGCGAAGAGGTGGGCGCCTACACCATCGCCGATGGCGTGCTCTACGCCCAAGGGAACTACTACACCGACGGATCATGGAACAGGAAGATCGATCTTTCTTCATTGAACCTTCCTGCAACCATCGAAGCCAGCCGCTCCCGCGGTGTGCATTTCCTCCTTCCCACCGCCCCCAACGAAGTTGTGACCCGCCCATAGTTCGCACGCAAAACACTACGTATGATGTTGCCCGCAACGTCTCTCTCTGCGGCCCAGCCTCTGGCCAAGTCGATACCCTCTGCGTACGGAAACGCCGGTGGCATGGTATAATAAACACCGATCCCGGGACACATAACATCCTGTAAATACAACTAGTTACAAGCGTTTCCAGACTGGATCGATTGGTTTGAGCTGACGGCTGAAAGCTGACAGCTGAGAGCTGAGAGCTAAGAATGGCTGACGATCAAAACCCCGAACTCCCTCTCCCTCCTCCTCCCGGGGGCGATGGCCCCGGCGCACTCAACATTCAACCGGTCAACGTTGAAGAGGAGATGAAGCGGTCGTATCTCGACTATTCGATGTCGGTGATCATCGGCCGCGCCCTGCCCGACGTGCGCGACGGATTGAAGCCCGTCCATCGCCGCATTCTGTACACCATGCAGCAGATGGGGCTGCAACCCAACCGCGCCACGCGCAAGTGTGCCCGCATCGTCGGCGAAGTGATGGGCAAGTACCACCCGCACGGCAACCTCGCCGTCTACGACGCTCTGGTTCGTCTGGCCCAAGACTGGTCGATGCGTTACCCGCCGATTTTCGGCCAGGGCAACTTCGGGTCCGTCGACGGAGATCCGCCTGCCGCGGACCGTTACACCGAGGCGAAGCTCGCGCAGGTTGCCACTCCGCTGCTTGAAGACCTCGACAAGGAAACCGTAGATTTCCATCCTAACTATGACGGCAGTGAGGTCGAGCCCGATGTTTTGCCCGCGCGCATTCCGAATCTTCTGGTCAACGGTTCCGATGGCATCGCTGTGGGCATGGCAACGAAAATTCCGCCGCACAACCTGACGGAAATCATTGACGCGACCATCACGCTGGTTAACGATCCTAACGCGCAGCTGGCCGAGATTTTGAAGTTCGTGCAGGGGCCGGACTTCCCCACTGCCGGCATCATTCATGGCCGGGCCGGAATCTTCGAAGCCTACCGCACCGGCCGCGGCCGCTTCATGATGCGGGCCAACGCCGCGATTGAGAATCTCACCAAAGATCGCCAGGCCATCATCGTCACTGAGATTCCGTACCAGGTAAACAAATCTGTACTGATCAAGCGGATCGCCCAGCTGGTAAACGACAAGGACATCGAAGACATTTCAGACGTTCGCGACGAGAGCGACCGCGACGGCATGCGCATTGTCGTCGAACTGAAGCGCGGTGCCGAACCCCAGATCGTTCTCAACCAGCTCTTCAAGCACACCCAGATGCAGGAGAGCTTCTCGATGATCCTGCTCGCAGTGGTCAATGGACAGCCCCGCGAAATGGGCATCATCCAGACCATCAAGTACTTCATCGAGCATCGCGTTGACGTCGTCCGCCGCCGCACCGCGTACCTGCTCGCCAAGGCGCGGGACCGCGAGCACATTCTCGAGGGCTACATCACCGCTCTCGATCACCTCGACAATGTCATCGCCATCATTCGCGGTAGCGCCAACCGCGCCGACGCCCGCGAAAACCTGGTGCTTTACTTCGGTGGCAAAAAAATCGACATCAACACAACCGGCCGCACTCCCGAGCTCGATCCAGAGAAGCCCTTCACGGCGAAGCAGGCCGATGCCATCCTCGAACTGCAGTTGCACCGCCTGACCAGGCTCTCCATCGACGAAATCGCGAACGAGTTGAAGAGTGTGCGCGACAACATCGCCGAATACGAGTCCATCCTGGCTTCCGAGAGGAAGCTGCGCAACGTCATCATCAAAGAGCTCGAAGAGGTCAAGAAGCTCTATGGCGACGAGCGTCGAACCCGGATCGAAGACGAAGCTGCAGAAATCGTCCTCGAGGATCTGATTGCCGACGAGCAGGTCGCGGTCACCGTCAGTCATTCCGGGTACATGAAGCGCACGCCCATCTCCACCTACCGCATGCAGCGCCGCGGAGGCACGGGCCGCACTGGAATGAAGACGCGCGACGAAGATTTCGTCGAGCATCTGTTCCTTGCGTCTACGCACGCCTACATACTCATCTTCACGAACAAGGGCCGCGTTTACTGGCTGAAGGTCTACGAAATTCCCGATGTCAGCGCCGCCGGTAAAGGCAAGCACATTGGCAACCTGGTCGGTCTCCAGCCCGGCGAAACCGTGAAGACCATGGTCGCCGTGCGCAACCTCGAAGAAGAAAACAAGTATGTTTTCTTCGCGACACGCAACGGCTTGGTGAAAAAGTCCGGGCTGCGGGAATTCATGCACGTGCGCTCCAACGGCATCAATGCGATCAACATCGAGCAAGCGGACGAACTGGTCGCCGCCCGCGTCACCGACGGCAACCAGATCATCTTCCTCGCGTCGCACGAGGGCATGGCGGTTCGTTTCGACGAAAGCCACGTCCGCCCCATGGGCCGCGCCGCGTATGGCGTTTGGGGCATCGACCTCGAAGACAAGGACTACGTCGTTGGCATGGCCACGACCACCAAGCCCGGCGCAGCCGCAGAAAATGGGGGGACAGCCGCCTCGGCGGTCCCAGGCGCGGGAGCGCCTGCTTCGGGCGAAGGCGAGCCTGAGCCGATCGACGCAGCCGTCAAAGGCACGCTCATTCTCTCGGTCACAGAGAACGGCTATGGCAAGCGAACTCCGGCCGAAGAATACCGACTCACCAACCGCGGTGGCAAGGGCGTAATCAACGTCAAGACCACCGAGCGCGTCGGCAAGGTAGTCGGCATCGCGCAGGTCGATGAGACTTCTGAGGTCATGCTGATCAGCCACTACGGCAAGATCATCCGCATGGACTCAACTACCATCCGCGAGTCCGGCCGCAACGCCCAGGGTGTCCGCCTCCTGCACATGGAGCCGGGCGACCGCGTCGCCGCCGCAGTCGTGATCGCGCCAGAAGAAGAACCCGGCGGCAACGGAGGCACGCTGATTCAGTAGGCGGCCTCCGCTTCGAGCAGTAGGAATCTGGAATACAAGGACGCGGCCTTAGGGCCGCGTTTTCCTTATTGACGGAAGCGGAGGGCGTGATGGCGGGCGGCCTTCGGGCGGCATTGCGATGGGTGCTCTGCTTGGCGGTGTGCGCTTGGCCGACAGCAAACTCGGCACAAGTGGCGCCGAGCCCTGCCGCGGAGAAAGTCATCATCGACACCGACATCGGCGATGACGTCGACGACGCATTTGCCCTAGCGCTCGCTGTGAAAAGTCCAGAATTGAAAATTCTGGGCGTGACCACCACCTTCGGCGATACCGAGATGCGTGCCAAGCTTGCGGACAGGCTTCTGGGCGAAGTGGGCCGTCCGGAGATTCCGGTCTCAGCCGGAAAGCCAACGGCGACGAAGAATCCAATGTCGCAACGGCGCTACGCGGAGGGCGGGCATTTCGCAAAGGCGTCGCATGGGGACGCCGTGGAGTTCTTGCTGGAACAGATTCGAAAATACCCCGGCGACATTACCCTGATTGCAATCGGTCCGCTGATGAATTTGGGGGCGGTCATCGATCGGGATCCGGCGACATTCCGCAAGTTGAAGCGGGTGGTGCTGATGGGCGGGTCTATCCGGCGCGGCTATGGGGACTTGGGATACACGGCGCCGGTCCCTGCGATGGCGGAGTGGAATATCGTGAACGATGTGCCATCGGCGCAGAAGCTGTTCGCGGCGGGAGTTCCTCTGTTTGTGATGCCTCTGGATTCGACGCAACTCAAATTGGACGAAGTGAAGCGGGGGTTCCTGTTCAGCCAGGGGACACCCGTGACCGATGCGCTCGCGGTGCTGTATCACCTGTGGGGGCAGGAGACGCCGACGTTGTTCGATCCTATGGCGGTGGCATTCGCCCTGCGGCCGGACTTGTGTCCGGTGCAGGGTATGCATATTCGCGTGGACGACAAAGGGTTCACGCGCGAGGAACCAGGGACGCCGAATGCGCAGGTTTGTCTGGATTCGAATGCGGAGGATTTTTTTAAGTTCTATTTGAAGAGAGTGGCGGCGAGATAGGGTGAGACGGGCAGAAATGTTAAAGCGAAGGCTGGTTCGTGTGGCGATGTCGTGGATGGTGTTGGCTTGCCTGCTGAATGCGCCGATGTTCGGGCAGACGAAGCAGGAGGTCGACCTGCTGGTCAGCGGCGGGACCGTGGTTTCGATGGACCCGGCGAGGAGGATTTATCAGGATGGGAGCGTCGCCATCACGGGAGATGCGATCGTCGCCGCCGGACCGCGGACCGAGATCGAGGCTCGATATAAGGGCGCCAAAACGCTCGATGCTCGCGGCAGGCTGGTTCTGCCGGGGTTTATCAATGGACACACGCACGTGCCCATGACGCTGTTTCGCGGCCTGCACGATGATGTGACCCTGAATGACTGGCTGTATAAGTACATCTTTCCGGCCGAAGCGAAGAACGTCAACGAGGAGTTTGTTCGGTGGGGGACGAGGCTGGCGGCAGCGGAGCAGATCCGGTCAGGCGTGACCACGTTCGCCGACATGTATTACTTCGAGGATGCGGTTGCGGAGGAAACGAAGGCGGCGGGGATGCGCGGCGTGCTGGGTGAGACGTTCATCGATTTCCCCTCTCCAGACAACAAGAGCGAAGCCGAGATGCTCGCTTACACCGAGAAGTTTCTCAAGCGGTGGCAGGGGGATGCGCTGATTCAGGCGGCGCCGGCACCGCACTCGATTTATACCTGTTCGAAGAAAACGATCCAAGACGCCGCAGCGCTGGCCAAGAAATATCACGCCCCTCTGCTGATGCATGTGTCGGAGATGAAGAAGGAGTGGGAGGACAGCGAGAAGCAGAACGGCGCTTCACCGGTGCAGTACCTGGAGAAGATTGGAGCGCTGGGCCCGGACCTGGTGGCGGCGCACTGTATTTTTGTGGATGAGGCGGACCGGAAGCTCCTGGCGGAGCGTCATGTGGGGTGCGTGCACAATCCGTCGAGCAACATGATGATTTCCAGCGGTGTGTCTCCGGTGCCGGAGATGCGGGCGGCGGGCATCGCGGTGGGGCTGGGAACGGATGGTCCGGCGGGGAGTAACAACGATCTCGACTTGATGGAGGAGATCGACCTGGCGGCGAAGCTGGCCAAGATTACGAAGATGGATCCGCTGGCGCTGAACGCCAAGGCCGTTGTAGAAATGGCCACCATCGACGGCGCGCGGGCGCTCCATATGGAGAAAGAGATTGGCTCGCTGGAGGCGGGGAAAAAGGCAGATCTCATTCTGATCAGCCTGAATGAGCCGAATGCAGTGCCGATGTATGACATCTATGCGCAGATTGCGTATTCGCTGAAGGCGAGCGACGTCGAGACAGTGGTCATTGGCGGGCGTGTCGTGATGCGAGAGCGCAAGTTGCTCACGATTGACGAGCCGGGCGTGTTGGAAAAGGCACGGGAGTATCGGAAGTCGGTGAGTGCCTCGTTAGGAATGGAGTAATCGTCAGGGCCACAATCCCGGCCAATCGGTCCTAATCGCGGGCTCCCGTATAATCAAGAGATTCTCTATGCCTGCCGTTCTGGACAGGATTCTTGCGGCTACGCGGGCGCGAGTGGCGGACGCCAAGCGCGATTCGGATTTCTGCGAGTTGGAGCGGCGCGCGGAAAAGCACGTGCCACGCGGGTTTCGGCGAGGCCTTGAGTCGAAGGGCAAGGACGGCGTGGCGGTGATTGCGGAGTTGAAGAAAGCATCGCCATCGAAGGGGCTCATCCGGGTGGAGTTCGGTCCGGCCGAGTTGGCGCTGGAACTGGAGACGGCAGGAGCGGCGGCGCTTTCGGTGTTGACGGACGAGGAATTCTTTCAAGGGTCGCTCGGAAATTTGCGGGAGGCGTCGGCGGCGGTGAAGGTTCCCTGCCTGCGGAAGGACTTCATCGTGGATGAGTTTCAGTTGGTCGAGGCGCGGGCGAATTCCGCCGATGCGATTCTACTGATTGTAGCGGCGCTGTCCGCACAGGAGTTGGCTGCGCTTGCGGCGGGTGCGCGGCGGCGCGGCCTGGATGTTTTGTGCGAGGTGCATGACGGGGAGGAGTTGCAACGAGCCTTAGATGCCGGGTGTGACTTGATCGGCGTCAATACACGCGATCTAAGGACGTTTAAAGTCGATCTGGAGACTGCGTTTGTTCTGGCGGAGAAGTTCCCCGCTGGCGTCGTGCGAGTGGCCGAGAGCGGGATTCATTCTGCGGAGGATGTCGCGCGTTTGCGGGCGGCGGGGTATGACGCGTTTCTGGTTGGCGAGTCGTTGATGCGGGCCGAGCGGCCAGGGGACGCGTTGCGAGAGTTGCTTTTGCCCAGTACTCGGTACCCAGTGGCAAGTCAACCATAGGATTTTTACTGGGCGCTGACAATTGGCTTTATGACTTGGGTGAAAATTTGTGGGATGACGAATCTGGAGGACGCGCTCGTTGCGGTCCAAGCCGGGGCCGATGCGGTGGGCTTCGTGTTTTATGAAAAGAGTCCGCGATGCGTGAGTGTGGAGGCGGTGCGGGAGATTGTGGAGAAGTTGCCGGGAAGCGTGGAGAAGGTAGGAGTGTTTGTGAGTGACTCCGCAACCGATTGGGCCCGAGTTGTGCTTTCGACCGGGCTGACGGCGGTGCAGCACTACCTGCCGCTGGAGCCCGATGTTCAGACCCATGCGGCAAAGGCCGTGGAACGCGGCGTTTTTTCGAAGACGCCGAAGTTTTTTGTGGCTTTGCCGATTGCGCTTTTTCTGGATGCGGGAACACCAGTCGATGAACTGGCGCGAGACTTTGAGCATCTTCGGGAGGATTTTCCGGGTCGCGCACCGTTTCCCGAAGGGGTGCTAGATACCTTCTTCCTTGATTCCGGCGGGTTGCAGATGCCGGGTGGCACTGGAAAAACGTTTGACTGGGGAAAGGCGGCTCCGATCGCCGAGGGGATGCGGCGGGCCGGCGTGAAGCCAGTGGTTGCGGGTGGATTGACGCCGGCGAATGTCGGTGAGGCGATGGAGATTCTGAAGCCTTGGGGAGTGGATGTGGTTTCCGGAGTGGAGGAACGGCCGGGGAAAAAGGATCCGGAGAAGGTGCGGGCATTTGTGCGGGCGGTGCGGGAGATGGATCGGAAGGTGAGTTAGAGATGGCAACGGTTCCACGGACTATGAAAGTCAGGACCCACACCCTGTCCCAAAAGACGCGACAAGGGTTGGACACTCACCCTCTTCCCACCTCCCGCTCTTCTCAAGAACCGGGGCGGTTTGGGGTTTACGGCGGGCGGTATGTACCCGAGACTTTGATGGCGGCTCTCGAGGAACTCGAGCGCGAGTATGAGAAGGCGAAGCGCGACCGTAAATTTCAGGCGCGGCTCGCGGAGTTGCTGCGGACGTACGCCGGCCGTCCGACGCCGTTGTTTTTTGCGCGGCGGCTTACGCAAAAACTGGGTGGCGCGAAGATTTATTTGAAGCGGGAGGACCTGCTCCACACCGGCGCTCACAAGATCAACAACTGCCTGGGGCAAGGCCTGCTGGTCGAGCGTATGGGGAAACTTCGCGTGATTGCCGAGACTGGTGCGGGGCAGCACGGCGTGGCGACGGCGACAGTGTGCGCGCTGCTGGGCTTTGAGTGCGTCGTCTACATGGGCACCGAGGACATGCGGCGGCAGGAGTTGAATGTGTTCCGCATGCGCCTGCTCGGGGCGGAGGTGCGTGGCGTCGATTCGGGATCGCGCACGTTGAAAGATGCAATTAACGAAGCGATGCGGGACTGGGTCACGAATGTGCGGACGACCCATTATCTGTTGGGCAGCGTGCTGGGAGCGCATCCTTATCCGACCATGGTGCGCGATTTTCATCGCGTAATTGGGAGGGAGGCTCGCGCACAGATTCTCAAAGCCGAGGGGAAGTTGCCAGCTGCGATTATTGCGTGCGTGGGCGGAGGATCGAATTCGATCGGGATTTTCTACGACTTTCTAAACGACAAGAAAGTCCGGCTGATCGGAGTCGAGGCTGGCGGACGTGGTGAGGCTCTGGGCGAGCATGCGGCGAGGTTTCGTGGTGGATCGCCGGGAGTGCTGCAGGGCACGTATTCCTACGTGTTGCAGGATTCGGAAGGGCAGATTGCCCTGACGCATTCGGTGTCGGCGGGTCTGGACTATCCCTCGATTGGGCCGGAGCATGCGGCCTTGCGGGATGCGGGGCGAGCCGAGTATCTCCCGGCGTCGGACGCAGAAGCACTCGAAGCCACGACGCTACTGGCAAGGACTGAGGGGATTATTCCGGCGCTGGAGTCGGCGCACGCGGTAGCGGAGGTGGTGAAACGCGCGCCGAAGATGAAGAAGTCGGAAACCGTGATCGTGAATGTGTCGGGACGCGGCGATAAGGATATTGGGATTATGCGGGAGAACTTGAAGCTGGATTGAGCCATCGAATCATTGATTCAACGTCTTATGCCTCTCATTTTCCACAAGAGCCCGGCGCTGGTGGTGTACGTGACCTGCGGCGATCCGGATCTGGCGACGACGCGCGAGATTGTGCTCGCGGCGATCGAGGCCGGGGCCGATGTGATTGAACTGGGAGTGCCGTTCAGCGACCCGGTCGCGGATGGGCCGGTGATTCAGCGGGCGAGTGAACGGGCACTGAAACATGGAACATCGCTCGCGCAGGTGCTGACGCTGGCGGCCCAGGTGCGGCAGCAGGCGCAGTCCACGGGGTTGATCGTGTTTTCGTATTTGAATCCGATATTGCAGATGGGGATGGAGAAGTTCTGCAAGGTCGCGCGGGCCGCGGGTGTGGATGGCTCGCTGGTAACGGATTTGCCGGTGGAAGAGGCGGGCGAGTATTTGCGAGCAATGCGGGAACATGATCTGGCACCGGTGTTCCTGGCGGCGCCGACGAGTCCGGACGAGCGTCTGAGGCGGATTGCACAGACTTCGCGGGGCTTCGTGTATGCGGTGTCGCGGACTGGAGTGACTGGGGCGCGGCCGCAGTTAGCCGGCGATGCGGGGACTTTGGTGCGGCGATTGCGGCGTGTGACCAAGTTGCCGGTTGCGCTGGGGTTTGGGATTTCTACCGCAGAACAGTTTGCCGAGGTGGGCGAGTTCGCGGATGCGGTGGTTGTTGGCAGTGCGATTGTAGAGACCATCGAACGGAATCGGGGGCGAGAGGCGGCGGCGGTAGGAGAATTCGTCAGGAAGCTGACAGCTATCAACTCTCAGCCGTCAGTTGCGTTGCCGTGACGATCGACAGAAACGGGATGGATGTCAAAATCCCCACTCCATCTGCAAAGAACGCGGCCAGGATGGGGCACCCGATTCCAAGGTAGCCCAGGGATCTCATGGACATCGAGGATTGGCGAAAGAAAATTGATGATTTGGATCGGAAGCTGGTGGCGCTGCTGAGCGAGCGGGCGCAGGCTGCCGTGGAGATTGGGCGTCTCAAGCGCCATACGAATTTACCCGTGTACGAGCCGGAGCGGGAGCGGGTCGTGTTTACGAATGTTCAGGAGGCGAATCGTGGGCCACTGCCGGGCCGGGACTTGGTGCGGATTTATGAGCGCATTATCGATGTGATGCGGAATATTCAGAAGGAAGAGATTGTGACGACCGAAGAACCGGCCAAGGGAAGCACGGAGATGGATTCGGATTTGAACGATTGACGGCATCGCCGATGAAGGGAGAAGCAGATCCCTCCCCTGCGCGCTGCTCCGGGTCGCGAATGACAAGAGGTTCTAAGAGCTGACGGCCGAAAACGAACACGAGAGATTCCTATGATTGTAGCAATGCAGGAAGGCGCGGACGAGCAACTGATCCAACAGGTGATTGAGCACCTGGTGAAGATGGGATTTGAAGTACACCGCTCGACCGGGGCGCGGATGACCGTTCTCGGCGCGGTCGGATCGGGGATTGATTTCGATATCCGCATCCTGGAACTGCTGCCCGGGGTGCAGGAAGTCCATCGCATCAGTTCGCCGTACAAGCTGGCGGGGAGGAGTTTTCGCCCAGAAGGGACCATTGTCCAACTGGCGAATGGGATTGGCATCGGCGGGAACGAGGTCGTGGTGATGGCCGGGCCGTGCTCGGTGGAATCGCGGGAGCAGCTTTTTTCCACTGCGGAAGCGGTGGCGAACGCGGGCGCGAAAGTTCTGCGCGGGGGCGCGTTCAAGCCTCGCAGCTCGCCCTATTCGTTTCAGGGGCATGGCGAAGAAGCGCTGAAGTTGCTTCGCGAGGCGGGAGAGCAGTTCAGCCTGCTCGTGATCAGCGAAGTAATGGAAATTTCGCAAATTCCGCTGATGCTGCCCTACGTGGACATTTTGCAGGTGGGCGCGCGCAATATGCAGAACTTCAATCTGCTGCGTGAACTGGGCAAGGTGCGCAAGCCAGTGCTGCTGAAGCGTGGCATCGCTGCGACCCTCGAAGAGTTGCTGCTGTCGGCCGAATATATCATGGCGGGCGGGAACTACGAGGTGATCCTCTGTGAGCGCGGGATTCGAACTTTTGAGACCTACACGCGAAACACGATGGACATTTCGGCGATCCCGATCATTCACAAGTTGTCGCACTTGCCAATGACCGCCGATCCGTCGCACGGCACCGGGCGGCGCGACAAGGTGGCACCCATGGCGCGCGCATCAGTGGCCGCGGGCGCCGACGCGCTCCTGATCGAAGTGCATTGCAATCCAGACCAGGCTCTGTCGGATGGGGCACAGTCGCTGTTTCCCGACCAGTTCGCGAAATTGATGGACGAGTTGCGGATCATCGCGCCGGCGGTAGGAAGAAAGCTCTAGAACATTGGGTAATCGGGTTGTGTAATTGATGGCCTCTTGATATTTGCTTTTCAAATTACGCCAGTTTCGAAATTACTCAATTCTCTTTATGGCGATTCGGCAGATCACGATCATCGGGACTGGGCTGATTGGTGGATCGCTGGGGCTTGCCCTCCGAAAAAAGAAGTTTGCCGGGCGGATTGTGGGGTGCGACCGCGAGGCTAGCCTCGAGCGGGCGCGACTTCGGGGGGCCATCGACGATGGAACAGCCAATCCCGGGGACGCGGTTCGCGGGAGTCAGATCGTCGTGCTCGCGACTCCCGTGCTGGCGATTGTCGATCTGATTGAGCGCCTGGGTCCGGTGCTTCCCGCCAAGGCGCTCCTTACCGATGTGGGAAGCACGAAGGCGGCGGTGGCCGATCGTGCGCTTAAGCTGTTTGGGAAGAACGCCGGGAAGCGGTTTCTGGCGGGGCATCCGATGGCGGGAAAGGAAATGAGTGGAGTCGACTATGCCGATGCAGATTTGTTTCAGAATGCTGTGTGGTTTCTGACACCGCTGCCGGGGCAGAGCCTGAACGAAGGGTTATTCGCTGAGTATACGGGATGGATTGACGCCATCGGAGCACGGATTGTGATGCTTCCTGCGGAGGAGCATGACCGCCTGTGCGCATGGATCAGCCATGTTCCCCAGATGATTTCGACGGCATTGGCGGCGGCCCTGGTGGCGGAGTTCGGAGCAGAGGCTCCGCTGCTGCCGGCGGGCGGGCGCGCCTTGCAGGAAATGACACGGATTTCCGCGAGTCCCTATTCGATGTGGCGCGATGTCGCGATTAGCAACAAGAAGAATCTGGAAGACGCGCTTTGGAAGGTGGAGCAGCGGCTGGCACACATCCGGGAAAACCTGGCAACCCGGCAACTGGCGGAAGAGTTTGAGCAGGCGCACCAGCTCAGGAAGGCTCCGCCGAAAAAGAGATAGGCAATTGGTGGGATTGGGTAATCGGGTTGCGGTCTGATTGAACTCTTGGGGGCGGGCGATAATCGCACCGCCATTCGCGGTCTATTCTTCCGGCTTTTCTTACCGTTGCGATTCTCGCGGCAGGTTTTCAGATAAAATGCGGACGCCATGAACAAAGTTGTAGCCAATGCGGATGAGGCCATCCGCGACGTGTTCGATGGCGCGACCATCATGATCGGAGGCTTCGGTTTGTGCGGAATGCCGGAGAATCTGATACGGGCGCTGGTACGCAAGGGGACCATGAATCTGCGGACGATCAGCAACAACGTGGGTGTCGACGGAGTGGGCAACGGTTTGCTGCTGGCTACGGGCCAGATCGTTCACCACATTGGAACCTATGTGGGCGAGAACAGGCTGCTGGAAGAGATGGTATTGAAGGGGACGATCCGACTCGACCTCGTTCCGCAGGGAACCTTCTCGGAGCGCATTCGCGCCGGGGGCGCGGGGATTCCGGCATTCTTCACGCCGACCGGAGTGGGAACAATTGTCGCCGAGGGCAAGGAGACGCGCGAGTTCGATGGCCGCCTGTATGTGATGGAGCGCGGGTTGACGGCCGACTTCGCATTGGTGAAGGCGTGGAAAGGTGACCGGCAGGGCAATTTGATCTATCGGAAAACGGCGCGGAATTTCAATCCGGTGATGGCCACGGCGGCGAAGATCACGATCGCCGAGGTGGAACACTTGGTAGAAGTCGGCGAGTTGGAAGGGGACGCGATTCAAACGCCTTCGATCTACGTGAAGCGCATTTTTCAGGGGGAGTTGTACGAGCGGCGAATTGAGAGAAGGACGGTGCGAAAGGCTAGTACCTAGTACCGAGGGATGGAAAAACTCCCTTGCCGCGTCGGAGTGCGTCCTGAGAGTTTAGGGATCCTTCGAGTGCTCAAGATGACAGGGGGTTCGGGATTAACGACCAACGACGAACGACAAACATGAACAGGCCTGCGAAGGATGTCGATAAGCGCGAGCGCATCGTGAAGCGCATCGCGCGCGAGTTGCGTGATGGTTTCTACGTGAACTTGGGTATCGGGATGCCCACACTGATTGCGAATCACGTGCCTCGAGGGATGGAGGTCACGCTGCAATCGGAGAACGGGATGCTCGGCATTGGGCCGTATCCGATCGAGGGGCAGGAGGATGCGGACCTCATTAATGCCGGCAAAGAGACGGTCAGCGAGATGCCCGGGACGTCTTATTTCTCGAGCGCCGAATCGTTTGCCATGATCCGCGGCGGGCATATTGATCTGAGCGTGCTGGGCGCAATGGAAGTGGATGAAACGGGCAGCTTGGCGAACTGGATGATCCCGGGAAAAATGGTGAAAGGGATGGGCGGGGCGATGGACCTAGTCGCAGGGGCCCGGCGCGTGGTCGTGGCCATGGAGCATACCACCCGAGAAGGTGCTCCGAAGATTTTGAAAAAATGTACTCTGCCCCTGACTGGAGTAAACGTCGTAGATACGATTGCGACAGAGATGGCGTATATCCGAGTGACGAAAGAAGGGCTGGTGCTGGAAGAAGTGGCCCCCGGCCTTACGCCCGAGGACGTACAGCGGGCGACCGGGGCGCGACTGATCGTGAGTCCGAGATTGGAAGTAATGGAGAGTTAGCAATCCAGTCCTGGGCACATTCGACTGCAATCGGTCCGCTCCGGAATTCTTGAAGACGCCACAATGTTCAGGATTCTTCTACTCGATAACCGGAAATGAGACGTGCGCGTCCTCCGGCGGAAGCAGAGAGCGCACCGAGTCTCCGTCCTTTTGGTCATCGTGACCCTTACCCTCGTGGCGGGCATGACTGCGCTTTTGCAACCAGTGCTTGAGATGTTTGCGTGTAGCGGGCGCGAGCTTGGAGAAGAACAGCCCCGCGCGCCCTTGGTCGCTCGCCCAGATCACATCAGCGTGACCATGCAGAGTGAAGTCGGTACCTGGCAGCACGCAGCGAAAAGGAAGGTGTGAGCTGATGGGCACGGGCTCGGTTGCCTGCAGAGCCAGGCCGTGCTCACTGATGTCGATGGTGACTGCGGCAAGCGTGGTGCTTTCGACCTCCAGATAGACCAGAGTCTTCATTTCGTAGCGCGCGGATTTGCGCCGCCGGCCTTTGACGTCTTTTCTGCCGGCCCTGACCGCGTCTTTGACCATCCCCGGATCTAGAGGACGGTAGAGGATCCGGCTGACACCCGACTGGAACGCTTGACCGGTCCCCGGCCACGCCCGGCTGGCCACGGCGAGCAGGGCTGGTTTTTGGGCTGGCGGCAACAGAGCCGCCATGCGCACGACTTCATCCGCGCCACGCAGGTCGAAGTCCACGATCAGCGTGGAGCAAGGCCCAGCTAGGACCAGTTCCAGAGCTTCCTGGTTAGAAGAGCAGAATACTGGCTCGATTCCGAGCTCTTGCAGGGCGGGTCGCAGCGTTTGAAGAGACGAGTTGTCGCGGCAAAGCACAGCGGCAGACTGGCGCATGAGCTACAAACTACGGGGTTAACACCAAGTCTGTAAGGTCACAGCGGTAATCGGCGATTCGGTTACCGAAGGGAGCTGGTAATGGACCACCGCAACGCTTCTGATGTGGCGGCAGCCTTAGACACCCCGCTGTTATAATTAAAGATTGCGCTCATGACTGGGAAAAGACTGATTCGTTCGACGACGGTTTTGTCAGTGCGCCGTGGCGGCAGTGTGGTTCTGGCCGGCGACGGCCAGGTCACACTGGGTGAGTCGGTGATCAAGCACACCGCCAAGAAGATCCGGCGCCTGTACAACGACAAAATCCTCTCTGGATTCGCCGGGTCGACGGCTGACGCGTTTACCCTTTTCAGTCGCTTTGAGGCCAAGCTGGAGCAGTATCACGGCAATCTGGGGCGTGCGGCTGTCGAACTGGCCAAGGACTGGCGCACCGATAAGTTCCTACGCCATCTGGAGGCGCTGCTCCTGGTCTGCGACAAGGAGCAGACCTTTCTGCTCAGTGGTCAAGGTGACGTCATTGAGCCGGACAGCGGTATCGCGGCGATTGGCAGCGGCGGGCCTTATGCCCAGGCAGCGGCGCAGGCGCTCTCGGATCACACGGAACTCTCCGCCCGCCAGGTTGCCGAAGAAGCGATGAAGATTGCAGGCAAGATGTGCATTTATACAAATGATAAGGTGACGATTGAAGAGCTGTAACTAATCTATGGCCATCTATCTCCCCTCTACCGCCGAAGAAGAGCAGCTCGCGCTGGACGAACTCACGCCGCGTGAGATCGTGGCTGAGCTCGACAAGCACGTCATTGGCCAGAAGGACGCCAAGCGCGCCGTGGCCATCGCGCTTCGCAATCGCACGCGGCGGCAGAAGCTGGCGCCGGACCTTGCCGAAGAGATCATCCCAAAGAACATCATCATGATCGGGCCCACGGGCGTGGGAAAGACAGAGATTGCCCGGCGTCTGGCGAAGCTGGCGAATTCCCCATTCTTGAAAGTGGAAGCGTCGAAGTTTACGGAAGTCGGCTATGTAGGGCGCGACGTCGAGTCCATGGTGCGGGATCTGGTGGAGATCGCAATCGACAACGTGCGCGAGGAGAAGTTGGAGGACGTAGCCGACAAGGCGGAACTGAACGCCGAAGAGCGGCTGCTCGACATTCTGTTGCCACCGTCGCCTCCGCCAAGAACTGAGCCGGTTTCGACCGCGGGCGGCGTCGTGATCGATGGCACCATGGCCCTGGCGGAGTCCTCCAGCCGGACGCGAGAAAAACTCCGGCAGCAATTGCGGGAGGGGAAACTCGACGACCGCACGGTAGAAATCGACGTGCGCGAACGCAACTTCCCTTCGTTTGAAATTATTTCCAACCAGGGCGTCGAGGAGATGGATGTCAACATTAAGGACATGTTGCCGAACATCTTCGGTCAGCGGACCAAGAAGCGCAAGATGAAGGTGAACGAAGCCTTCGAGTACCTGATTCAGGAAGAAGAACACCGGCTGATCGACATGGACCAGGTAACGCGAATCGCGATCGACCGCGTTGAGAATTCCGGCATTGTTTTTCTCGACGAGATCGACAAAATCGCGGGGCGCGAGGGCGGCCACGGCCCGGATGTCTCGCGAGAAGGCGTGCAGCGCGATATTTTGCCGATTGTCGAGGGTACCACCGTGAATACGCGCTATGGGATGGTCCGGACCGACCACATCTTGTTTATCGCGGCCGGGGCGTTTCACGTGTCGAAGCCGAGCGACCTGATCCCGGAATTGCAGGGGCGGTTCCCGATTCGCGTGGAACTGCAATCACTGACCATGGAAGATTTCGTGCGAATTCTCACGGAGCCGAAGTCGTCTCTGGTAAAGCAGTACACGGCGTTGCTGGAGACCGAAGGCGTGAAGCTGGAGTTTACTCCCGAGGCCCTGGACGAAATCGCCCACTTTGCCTTCCGCGTGAACGAGAGCACAGAAAACATCGGCGCGCGCCGCCTGCACACGATCATGGAGCGCGTCCTGGACGAGTTGAGCTTCGAGGCGCCCGAGAAAAAGGGCCAGCAGGTCATCGTCGACGCGGATTACGTCCGCAAAATGCTGACCGACATCGTCAAAGACCAGGATCTGTCGCGCTACATTCTGTAGACTATTCCCAAGTTGGGACCCGGATGTGCTCGTGTGGGCGCGGGTGACTTCCCGCGCAACTGCCAACTGCGACTCTGCTCTTTAAGGTACAGAGGAAATACGAGTATCGCCGTTATCTCCCTCACTACCAGAAAGATAACCGAATCCTATTCATCACCTACTCCACCTGGCATTGATGGAGGCTTCCGGACATTGCCAAAGATCCAGTTCTGGACTCTTGCAGGCGAGCCGACGATAGAAAATGTTCGTTTTATGCTGCAGTCGTCATGCCAGACCATGTTCACCTGATTTGCATGCCGCTCGTCGACGAACGCGGCTCGATCTCGATCCCCGAGATCACTCGGACCATCAAGAGCGAATCCGCCCACCGGATCAACAAGACCTTAGGGCGAACCGGGCCCATTTGGCAGGATGAGTCTTTCGATCATATTCTGCACGGCGATGAGATTCTCGGGAAGAAGGTGCTGTACATTCTGGAGAATCCCATTCGGGCGAGGTTGGCGGCTGGCCCAGGAGAGTATCGATGGTTGTGGTGGAACGAGAACCTGATTGAATCGGTAGCTTAAAGCCGGGCGGGCGAGTCGCCCGCGCCCACACGAGTTCTTCTGATATCCTGCCTCGAATCATAATCATGAAATCCGTCGACCGTACCCGCCTGCAGTCCTTGATCAAACGCGAGCAGAAGAAGTTTGTCGACGAGCGCCCCAAGTCGAAGGCGCTATTTGAGCGCGCGCGCAAGTCGCTGCTGGCGGGCGTGCCCATGAACTGGATGGTCAAGTGGGCAGGAGCGTTTCCTCCGTTCGTGCGCGAGGCGCAGGGCGCACACTTTTTCGACGTGGACGGACACCGCTATACCGACTTCTGCCTCGGCGACACCGGCGCGATGACCGGGCATTCGCCATTTGCCACGGTCAAAGCGGCGGAAGAGCAGTTGCGGCGCGGCATCACGCTGATGCTCCCGGGAGAAGACGCCATCGCCGTAGCCGAGGAGCTGCAGAAACGATTCAGCCTGCAGTACTGGCAGTTCGCGCTCACGGCGACGGATGCAAACCGGTTTTCGATTCGCCTCGCCCGGCAGATCACGGGGCGGCCGAAGATTCTCGTCTTCAACTGGTGCTATCACGGCACGGTGGATGAGACGTTCATTACGCTTGCTGCAGATGGCACGGCGGGGCCTCGGCCCGGAAACATTGGGCCGCCGGTAGACCCGGCGATCACCACAAAGGTCATCGAGTTCAACGACGTTGCGGCGCTGGAGTCTGCGCTGGCTTCCGAAGACGTGGGCTGTGTGCTGGCCGAGCCCGCGATGACCAATGTGGGCATCGTGCATCCGCAGCCGGGATACCACCTGGCCTTGCGCGAGCTCACACGCAAGCATGGGACGCTGTTGATTATCGATGAGACTCACACGATCTGCGCCGGGCCGGGCGGATACACCCGGGCGGAGAATCTTGATCCAGACGTGATTGTGTTTGGCAAAGCCATCGGTGCCGGGATTCCCGGAGCGGCCTACGGCTTTTCTCGGGAGGTTGCAGACCGCATTGTGGCCCGGCAGGAACTCGAGAGCTGCGATGTTGGCGGTATCGGAGGCACGCTCGCAGGGAATGCGCTTTCGCTCGCCGCTATGCGGGCCACACTGACGAAAGTGCTTACGAAAGAAGCTTTCGACCGCATGATTCCGCTGGCCGAGCGATGGACGACAGGTGTGGCTAAGGCCATCGCCGACGCGGGGTTGCCCTGGCACGTGACGCGGCTGGGTTGCCGCGCGGAATATCTTTTTGGCCTGGAACCAAAGAATGGGACCCAGGCGCACGACGCGATGGACTTCGAACTGGAACGGTTCATGCATCTTCATGCGATGAACCGCGGAGTCCTGCTGACTCCGTTTCACAATATGGCACTGATGTCACCGCAGACCGAGGCAGAGGATGTGGACCTGCACACAGGAGTCTTTCGCTCCGCGGTAAAGGAGTTAGTGGGATAGATAGCCTTTCCCGCAACGAACGTGCCGCGGCCGTGTACCCGGCCCCCGTGCTGGTTCTGTTAGTCTGTTGTTTCCCGCATGAGGCTTCTCCCGCGATGGCTGCTGCTGGCGATGGGTACACCGCTGGTGTTCACTGCCTGCGCGAACATCGGGCCGCCGGAGCCTCCGTCGCTGGACTTGCCGAAGCCGCCGTCGGATCTGCGCGCCCGGCGGAAGGGCGACAACGTCACGCTCACGTGGACGGTTCCGACTCTAACCACAGATCGGCAGGCGGCGCATAGCTTTGGAGCAACACGGATTTGTCGCGGACTGCAGGCCGTGTTGACCCGGTGTACGCCTGCAGGAGAAGCCGCACCAGGGAAAGCTATGCGGAAATCCGGCGAGCAAAAAATCTCCGCCTCATACATTGATGTGCTGCCCAGCGCCATCGAGATCGACAATCCTTCGGGCTTCCTGACTTATGCGGTCGAGGTACTCAATGCAGACGGGCGCGGCGCCGCACTCTCCAATCAAGTGCGAGTGTCACTGGCCCGCACCCTTCCGCCGCCGAAGGACTTGAATGCGCACATCACGGCTCAGGGAGTCGTCTTGGACTGGACGAGCGCTCCACTGCCGGCGTCCCCGCCAGCTGTGCGCTTCGTGTATCGCGTCTACCGCCGTCAGCAAGGCGACCCGCAGAAGATGCTTGTCAGCGAAGCGCCGGCCGGAATCGAGCGGCATCTTTCGCTCACTGATTCGAACATCGAGTGGCAAAAGACGTATGAGTACCATACCGAGGCGGTGACATTGGTCGCTCAAGAAGGCAAGCCTGAGGTGCAGGTCGAAGGCGACGATTCGCCCGAGGTTACGGTATTTGCGGACGATGTTTTTCCGCCGACCGTGCCTGCAGGGCTGCAGGCAGTATTTTCCGGGCCAG
Source organism: Candidatus Sulfotelmatobacter sp. (assembly GCA_035511455.1). GTDB lineage: Bacteria > Acidobacteriota > Terriglobia > Terriglobales > Acidobacteriaceae > Sulfotelmatobacter. The sequence continues at coordinate 195,344 of DATKFH010000013.1, forward strand.
GGCAGCGGCGTTTTATTGACCTGGTTTGGGCGCCGGACACCGATGCCGATCTCAACGGATACTACGTTTACCGCCACGAAGAGGGCACCGAACCGATGAAGCTCAATGCCGAGCCCATAAAAACAGCTGCTTACCGGGATGGCAGCGTAGCGGCAGGGAAGCATTACTTCTATTCCGTCTCTGCGGTGGACGTTCGCGGGAATGAAAGTCAGCGCTCGGAGGAGGCCAGTGAAACCGTGCCGTGACGATCCGGCGGGCAATGTTTCCGCGTTCCGCTATCCGAAAATATTTTGGCCGATTGCGCCTCAGCTTACAGATATATGCTTAGATAGATTGCGATGAAATACTGCCGTTTTCAATTCAATGGCCAGTCCCGGTACGGTCTGGTCGAGCCAGTGGCCGGGCGGGACGCGATTGTGCGGGTTCTGCTCACCCCTCCGGAGGAAGCCGACGGCGACATGGAGAGCCTGCGCACTCGGAGAATCGAAGCCATCCCACTAGAGGAGGCGGCCCTGTTGCCGCCGGTGCGGCCTTCCAAGATTGTCTGCGTGGGGCGAAATTATCGCGAACATGCAGCTGAGTTAGGTCACGACGTACCGACCGAGCCCCTTATTTTCTTGAAAGCCACGTCGGCCCTTCTTCCGCCCGGGGGCACCGTGCGTCGGCCCAAGATTTCCCAACGCGTCGATTATGAGGGCGAGTTGGGGGTGGTGATCGGCAAAACCTGTTACCAGCCTGCCCCGGACGCGGACATTCGGCAGTACATCTTGGGATATACCTGCGTGAACGACGTGACGGCCCGCGATCTTCAGAACAAAGACAATCAGTGGAGCCGAGCCAAGGGATTCGACACCTTCTGTCCGGTGGGGCCGCTGGTAACTGACGAGATTGATCCGTGGGCCGGTTTGGGCGTGGGAACACGCGTCAATGGCGAGGTTCGCCAGCAGGGGAATACACGCGACTTCATCTTTGCGCTCGACGTGGTGATCCGGTACATCGCGCAAGCGATGACGCTGTTTCCAGGAGATTTGATTCCGAGCGGCACGCCCTCGGGCGTAGGGCCACTGGTGGCCGGGGACGAGGTGGAAGTCAGTGTGGACGGAATCGGAACACTGCGCAATTCAGTGGTGGACGAGTAGGCCGAATCTTCCGGTTTTCAATCGACCTTACTGCAGGCGAAATCGTTCCTTAATCAATCGCTGCAGCCGCGGCCGGTAAAGCAGATCGTACGCCAGCTCCTTGTCGGGGAACATGGCAAGAGCGGCGCGCTTGGCTCCGGCGGCCAACTCTGAAGCTTCTTCCACGGTGAGGTTGGGGTCCTGGCCGATCACCGACATGACCATGCTGATCATCATTTGCAGCCGGCGGATTTTCCGGGCTTCTTCCTCGCGCTCGCGCAGGGCCTCCTCTTCGCCTAAAGGAAAGCCTGTTGTCCGCCCCACCTCCTGAGGAAAGTTCATGATGTCCCCTTGTCATTCGCCCAAGTGGATGGGCGCTATACCTTTGGATGACGCAACGCGGCCAGGCGTTGCGACCACAGTTAACGCCATTGTGCCTTAGCTGTGCAGGAAAACAACTACCCGAAAGTGCCGCTGCTTGCCCCTCCCGGCGCTGATGGCGAAAAAGGGGCAACTCGTCGAAGTGGCTGCAATTCGGATACGGAGGAAGCGTAAAATCACCGAGTAACCCGCTGTCGGCCGTTATGAGGCCAATTCAAGAACTGGAGATTCCATGGCAGAGCCCGTAAATTCCTCCGCCGGTACGCCGCCGCGACCGGATCCCAACGAGAAACTGGTGAAGGTATTCGATTCCGAGGATGAGTCTGAGGCGATGGTGGTCAACGGCTTGCTCGAGTCGGCGGGCATCGACAGCGACCTGACCGCGGCGTCCATGGTGCAGGACATGTTTCCTGGCCTCGGAGGTATGATCATTCTGGTGCGCGAAGAAGACGCGGAAGCGGCGAGGAATCTAATTGCGGAATACAAGCGATCTCCAGCCGACAATGACGAAACGGCCGAGATCCAGACTATTGACGAGCCGCCGCAGAAGCCGTGACCGAGTGGCCGTCAAGGTAAACGTGATAGCTCCGTCGAGATCCGCACGGTAAACGCGCGTTCCCGCTTCCGTCAGGCGCCCGAGGGTTTCCAGACGCGGCAGACCGAATGAATTTCCTGACCACGGAAATGACGGCAACGCCCGGCTTGACCGCAGTAACCAGTTCCGGTGTAGTCGCTTTCGCGCTACCGTAGCGGCCCACCTTGAGCAGGTTGCGCGCCAGGATGATTCAGGGCAATGTGGCCCTCCACCTTCTTTTCGGCGTCTCCCTCCAGCAAGACCGATGAGTTTCCGGAGCTCAGCCGTAACCATAGCGTCGATCAAGGCGGCCTGGCGCGCGGGCTAGAGTTGGTGCACCCTTCGGACGACGCCGCGATGCAGGCGGCTGCCCCATGAGTTCATGGGGTCGCCTGCAAAGCCGGGAAGGAGTTCGACATCCTCGGCCTTTGACGATCCCAGTGCCGCGATACCGCGGTCCGCTAGATAGGCTGGATCGTCGAAGGCGCCGGGATTGCGGAAATTTCGCGGCAACTTGAGTTTGGCTGAGAACCCCACGTGCTCCCCGTAATGAAAGGCGTGGGGCGTGCCCGATGCGCCGGCGGGAGAATTTCTTGGACGTCGTTAGGATGGGGCGAGTAAATGCTCAGTCGAACGCCGGAATGAACAGGCACAGTCCGGCCTGTTGCCGTGGTGACGTGTTCGGCCTCGACATCGAGTGTTTGCCTCATTTCGCCGAAGCCGCCCGGCTCGAGGCGCCGGTCGCGGATGACTGAGCGGTGACTTGGAGTTCCTGCCCACCGGCGTAAGGTTGGATGCTTGTGTCAAGGCGGGTCGCGGCTCCGCAGATCTGGATGTGTTGCGCCCCGCGCAGAAAGAGCACTCCGAGTGCCAGAGTCCATCCCAAATCGGACCGGGGTCGTACGAAATACCCTGCGGCACATGCGAGGGACACGGCTGCCACCACCCACCATAAAGCGGTGCGCTACGCGTATATCCCGACCACAATGCCCGAGGAATAGGCTAAGGCGGCCCGAAGCGTGGGCTGGCGCGGGGCCTTTGTGGGAAAAACCGGTGGAGCGGCCGCACTGGGATTGCATTCATTAATCAGGAGCCATGTTGGACCGCGGGCGAATGCGGCATGCCGGGCAGGTCGCCGACGCTTCAGGAAACGTCGCTCACCGCGCCAGGTGAACCACGCTTTCCAAGTGGTAAGTCTGCGGAAACAAGTCCACCAAGTGTATTTGCTCCACGCGATAGCCTCCGGCCAGCAGGGGCACCAGATCCCTGGCTAGCGTGGCCGGATCGCATGAAACATAAATAACCCGCGGCGCTCCCAGATTCGTCAACAGACGCGCCACGGGTTCTCCCAGGCCACTTCGAGGCGGGTCCACCACGGCAAGGTCGGGCTTCTGAGATATATGAGGGAGGACTGCGCCCTTCCCGACCCGCCCCGAGTTTTCCGCACCGGCCAGGTACTGCGCCGCCGTCGCCTGGACCGCCTTACCATTCGAGGGTTGATTGTAGGAAAGATCACCTGAGGAAGTCTGTGACGACTCGACAGAAACGACGTGATGAAAGTCACAGGCCAAAGCTGTGGAAAACAGCCCGACTCCAGCGTACAGGTCGAGCGCCAGCTCACCGGATTGCCCTTCGGTGATGATCCTCACCAGTTCGTCCGTCAGGTAGCGGTTGGTCTGAAAGAACGAACCAGCGCTGACCCGATAGGCGGCCCGTTGGGTCTGGTAGGTGAGGTGATCCACACCAACGGAGACGAGTCTCTCTGTGGGTGTGCTGGGGCTGCTATTGCGGAACGCTGTTATTCCGACGACTTCGGGTAGAGCTTCGCGCAAGTTTTCGGCCCAAGCCCGCACCGAGCTTCGGCGAGCCTCGGCGGCGCACCCCAGTTCCAAAAGAAGCTGCGTATCGTCGGCACTGGAGAAAAATTCAACTTCGCGCACCCCTTGCGGGACATTGCCCGCGCGCCCACTCCGCCACAGCATGGCGATGCCGCGATTGATGAGCGGCGAACTGATGGGGCACTCCTCGACCGCGAGCAGATCGTGGGAGGCCAGCTTGAAGTATCCCGCAGTGAACGTGGGGCTGACCTGAACCTGCAAGCGGGATCGGTTGCGATAGTTCCACGCCGGCGAGGCATGGACTTCGATCTCCACTGGCACCTCGACCTTCGCGGTGCGGCGAAGAGTCTCGCGCAAAATCTCCTTTTTGATCTCCAGTTGGTGCTCGTAATTCGTGTGCTGGTAGTGGCATCCCCCGCAACGGGTGAAGTACGGGCAGGCAGCCTCAACGCGGTGAGTAGAGCCCGTAAGAATCGCATCCACCTTTGCGCGCGCAAAACCAGGCTTTTGCTCGGTGAGTGATGCTTCGATCTTTTCTCCGCCGAGGACAAAGGGTACGAATACAGCTTTGCCGCGCCCGCGATCGTCTGCAGGCAGGCGAGCGAGGCCGTCGCCGCCGTAGATCAGCTTTTCGATGGTGAGGAGCAAGAGGCGATTCTAAATCAGAAGTCACAATGCCCTTCCTGCAGCCGCACCGGAAGCCCACGCCCACTGGAAATTGAATCCGCCGAGATGGCCGGTCACGTCCACGACCTCGCCGATAAAGAATAGGCCTGGAACTTTGCGGCTCTCCATCGTCTTCGCCGAGAGTTCATCGGTGTCGACGCCTCCCGCAGTCACCTCGGCTTTCTCGAAGCCCTCGGTGCCGGAGGGGACGATGGTCCAAGCGTGGGTACGCTCTTCGAAATCGTCGAGCGCTGCGTTGGTCCATGAGGCGGGCGGGTGGAGTTCGATCCACCGGTCGGCGAAGCGATTCGGCAGTGTTTTGCGAAGTTCAGCTCTCAGCGTGCCGCGGTCGCGTGGTGTCTTCGGATCATGGAAGGCGGCAGTCACCTTGCTTCCGGGCGCAAGATCAATGGCAATCGGCTGCGGCCTCTTCCAATACGAAGAAATCTGCAGGATGGCCGGACCGCTCAAACCGCGATGTGTAATCAGCATTTTCTCGAGGAACCGCTGGCCGTCGCACGAGGCGATCACCTCGGCGGACACCCCAGCCAGATCGCGATAGCACGAACAGTCTTCCGCTCGGAACACAAGAGGCACGAGCCCAGGCCACGGCTCGCGAATCTTGATACCAAACTGGCGGGCGAGGTCGTATCCGAAAGCGGTTGCCCCGATCTTCGGAATCGACAGACCGCCAGTGGCTACTACGAGCACGGGCGCCCGAAATTCCGCATTCGCTGTGCGCAGGGCGAAGCCCGCGGCCTGGCTGACCTCCTGAATCTGAGTACCTACGAAGATGCTGACGTTCGCGGACCGACATTCCTCCTCAAGCATCTCGAGAATGTGCCGCGCCGAACGATCGCAAAACAGCTGGCCCAGCGTTTTTTCGTGATAGGGAATGCGATGCTTTTCAACCAGCGTCAGAAAATCAGCCGGCGTGTAGCGGGCCAGTGCTGACTTGGCAAAGTGCGGATTGGAGGAAAGAAAATTTTCAGGCTGGCAATGGATATTAGTGAAATTGCACCGCCCACCGCCGGAGATGAGAATCTTCTTGCCCAGCCGGTCGGCATGTTCCACGACTCCGACACGACGTCCGCGCCTTCCGGCCTCTATGGCGCACATCAGTCCCGCCGCGCCGCCGCCGAGAATCAGAGCGTCAAAGGAATGGATCACGGGAATCACAGATAGAACAGACTTAGCCGAGGCAGCGAGTATTTTTCGAGCAGGCGTTTGTGCACGTATTGTTTCTGCAGTTGATCGATCTGAGCGCTGGACATTTTCCGGCGGTAAGGAACCAGATCGCGATCGGCTTCCGCGCGCACGGTAACGATCTCTTCGTCAGGAGTCGACGCCAGAAGCGCGGCGAAGAGCTTTTCCTCCAGCACCGTCAGGCGTCGCTCCAGATCTTCCAGGCGCACCACAGATCTTTTCTCTTCGGCTAGCTGGCGAAGAGTCTTTGCGGTGCTTTGAGCCACGGATTTCGCGTCGATTCCGGTTCCCTGCGGCAGCTTCGCGGCCTCGATCAAATCGGCATTGCGCCGCAGGAATTCCACCACCCGATCAGGCTCGAACCCTTGCCGTTCTTGAGATTTGGCGGGGGGCAACTCACTTACAACGCCCACAGCGGCTTCCTTCATGTCTTCAGCCGCTGCCAAAACTGCTTGCGAGCAATATGCCAGGCTATTCACTTTTTGTGTTTTCGAGGGGCGCTGTTCGTAGCGGTCAAACGCCGCCTCAATTCCGCGTAGCACGGCAGCAAGGGGAATGCCTGCATCCTTCCAGGTTTCAATCAGCGCCCAGTCGAGCGTCGAGAGCAACAGGCCTCCGCCACGGCGGCGCAAGAAGTGTTCCTCAATCTCGGTAAAGTAGTTGAAGTAATTTTCCACAATCGACCTGGAGGGTTGTTTTATGCGGGTTCTATCGACATTTTACTGCACACTTGCTGCACACTGCTCGTAGGCTTGCTCCAAACGGGCCATGGCGTCAACCTTGGTGCCCTCTTGTTCCAAGCGGATATAATGCCGACGCACAACTTCAGCGGAATTGCGAAGGATCAGGCAAGCCTGTTCCGGACGCATTCCACATCGATACAGATTCGTTGCCAGCCCACGGCGGAAGGCATACCAGCCCCCCAAGCCAGATTAGTGCCCTTAATCTTCTTGCGGATTTCGTATTCCGCACGACGCAGGTGGATTTGTTCCCACCCATCAGAGAGCAGCTGGGCCAGCGGCGCGACCACTAGCATCCTATTTATCGCGCCGTGGGGGAACAGAATCCACAGGTCTACCGCTTTTGTGTCAGCGATGGCCTCAATCACCTTCCACTCCACGCTCGCGCCGAATGGGTCCAAAAACACAACGGCCCGCGCCCTCTTGGTGTCCAGTTGCTTGCACCAGTTCAACAGGGCCGTATTTGCATCGTCGCAAATGATCTTGATGTCGCGCTTTGAGAACTCTTCTGCAAGCGGGAATCGGGCCAAGTTTTCCTGGAAGGAGCGCGGCCGTGGCTGCGTACCCGTTGGGGCTTCAGCCGTGAAGAGGAATAGCTTTACATCTGGGTAGTCGCTCGGCAGATGGTTGAGTGCGTCAACGAAATCTGGCGAAATCGCTTTGCGCGGATCGTAAGGACCACGATTCGTGTGGCGCCGCGGGATGGCGTTGTAGAGCTCGTTTTCTTCGCGTTTCCCCGGTGCGAGATTCACGCAGGCCAAGAGCTGTGGTTTGGGTTCGGCGGGGGGAGATCATCGCGATGGTTGTATGACATATATCGATGAGCATCAATAACTGCTTTTTGGCCAAAGTTACCGTCTGGCTAGGCTTTTGAGACCGAAAGCGATTAAATTCCTATAGCGCCCCTCGTCCGCCGCACCGCCGCACCGCCGCACCGCCGCACGGCCGCACGGCCGCACCGCCGCACCCACGAGCGGCTTCCTTCAAACAGTCTGTTTGCTATGGCTCCTACGGACCTGACACAACAGTTAACGTGACGGCCGTCGCACTGTAATTGACCTGGAAATGCTCGCTGGCATTGATGCTTGTACCCTTTACAGTTGCGAACTTTCCGTTCACTGCAGTTCCTGTCAGAATGGTGAAGCTGTCCCCGACGACTGGGGTGAAGGCGTTGACCAACTTGAGAGCAAGCGTTCCGCTCAAGCTCGCCCCATTTGTGACCGACAACTCGCCAAACTTGCCCGCAGCGGCTTCGCCCACCGAGATATTAAGTGTCCCGGTCGAGTTCTGTGAAGGTGCCTTGAATCGATAACTTTCCGGGTTTGCTTGCGGAATCCCCTGTTATCGAAGCGCCGGAAGTCACCGTGGCGGCCACTGTCCCCTGGCCCACCAGAGTTCCTGCTTTCAAATTCAAACCGCCGGGTGCGGTCAGCTTTCCATCCACCGCAGTCGCTCCAGCAGTCTGTGTAGCTGCTGCCGGGAGCAAAGCTGCTGACGGTCGCGATAATGGTTTTCTCCGAGTTACTGAAGTTCGTGGTCGTGGTCAGCGCCTGTCCCTTCTGGAGGGTAAGGACTCCGGCCGTCGTGTTCGACCCGAGAGTGCTGTGGCGTGGTAAGCGTGCTGGTGTTGAGGACCTCTGCCGTTGCACCGCTCAATGTGATCGCCGCGCCGTTAGTGACCACATTGGCAGGAAACCCAAGAGTGCCGGAAGCGATGTAAGTTCCGCCGCTGAGTGTGCCAGTAGTCGAGACAGTATTAAACGTACCCCGGATTTCCAGAGCACTGCCGGGGTTCGCGATGAGTTTGCCGGTGTTGGTGAAGCCGCTAACGTCGGGCACAATGAAAAGCGGGCTGGACAGGTTGGCCAGAATCGTCCCGTGATTCGTAATGGGCATGGGATTGGAATCGCCGATGCTCCCCGCACCCTGAATCGCGCTCTGATTGGTAAGCGAGTTCCCCGAGCCGAAGAGGGAGTTGTTCGCGGTCATCGTGATTTTGCCGGAGCCGGTGAGAACGGTAGGTGTTGTCATGACCAAGAAGCCGCCTGCGCTCTGCAAGGCAATCGTTCCCGTGTTGTTGATGGTGCCCTGAACATTGAGGCCGAACCCGGAGAGTTTCACCATTCCGGTGTTGGTGAGCGTATTGGTCGTGCCATCGAGCGTACCGTTCTCGGCTACAAACGAACCTGTTCCTACGCTAGCCAGGGTTCCTCCGCTGACCGTGCCGCTGAGGATGACCTTGGACCCGGTTTGTGCCGTGATGGTCGCACCGCTATTTTTCACGGTATTTCCGATGGTCAGTGTGCCGCCGCCGGAGGCTTCGAGGACTCCCGCATTCGTGAGCGGATCGCCGGTGGTCGTTAACGGATTCGTCTTGCTATTGGCGTCGATTGTGCCCTGATTCGTGATGGTCATGTACTGGTCGCCAATTGTTCCGCCGCCATGAATCGTACTTTGGTTGAGCAGAGCGGAAGCGGGGACGGTGAAAGAACCGAGCAAGTGGCCGTTGTTGCCTCTTAACACCCCTGTCCCTTTCAAGGTGGCACTGCCGCTAATCAGAATCCCGCCGTTGAGCGCCTGCACGGTGCCATTGTTGGTCACCGTGCCCCGCAGCGTGGTGTTAGCTCCGTTGATCGACTCGTACAGGCCTGCAATGGTGAGGTTATTCAAGATTGTGTTATTTGATCTGGAAACTGCCGGTCCCGGTCGTGGAGAGCGTTCCGCCAGTGTAGGTATGCCCCTCAAGAGTCACGACCGAGCCATTTAGAGCTTGAATGGTGCCCCCGGTATTGTTAAATGGAATTGTCAAGAATCCTGCAGCCAGTTGCAAATTGCCGCCTCCGCTAGCCTGGATTACACCCGTATTCGTGACGCCGGCGCCGTTCGATTGAACGACGAGCAGGTTGGAGGGGCTGTTGGCGTCGATCAACGCCTTGTTCATGATTGCCATACTGCCCGCACCGAGGCTGCCTTCACCGTGGATCGTATTGTCAACATTCACGACGGTGTTGTTGTTCCCTAGCGTTCGGCTCGACGCCGTGGTGTAATTGATGGTGCCTCCGCCAGATACAGATTGGGTTCCGGTTCCAAGAAAATTCAAGCCATCGAGGGAGCCGACGTAGATCGTGCCCGAATTGACGAGACTGGTGCCATAAACGTCGATGTATCCGGTGATCGTCACTGAGGCCCCGCTCCCAATCCTGAGATTCAGACATGTGCCGCCGGCATCAGCTGTCACCGTCGAACCGCCCGGGATTACGCAGTTATCGCTGGACATGGGCAGCCTTCCCAGCGACCAATTGGCAGGTTTGCTCCATAGTCCCGAGCCAGCGGTGAACGTGTCCTGGCCCAGGCATGGTGTACTCCCCAAACACACCAGAACCGAGATTACTGCTGAGTTCAGCACGACAGCGAGCACTGACTTGGCAAAACTGTCCAACGAAATTCCTGAGGTCATAAGATTCTGCCTCCCTCGACACATCGTTTTGATTTTGTGAGCGAACGCGAAGCGCGCCGGGCCTAGGGCCGAAAGCCCGATCCTAGAAGGGGGAACAGAGGACTAGGAGGGCCTTGTAACAGACTCACAGGAATTCTGGACCTAACCTACTGCCTTGTCAAACGTCCCTGCGGACAACGAATCGTTTTCGAAACCGTACGCCGCTCTCGTTGGCGCAGACCGACGCCCGGCCGCATCCGAGGCATTGGCCAGCCTTGGCGAAGCTGGTCTGTCGCTCACTACGTATGTGGTCAAGGAACCCACCGGCACCCACTGCCACGGCTCAAAATAGAACGGCGACAGGTGCCTCTCTCCGGCCAACACCCATCGCCGTTGTCACACGAGGAACAACGTGGTCTTGCACTGGCAAGCTTGACTCAACTTGTCCGGCTGCGCCATGGCCCCAAAGTACCTAGCGCGAGGCGGAAAACGGCCCGCCCTGCGACGATCTGAGCCTGGGTAGTCCGGGCCTTGAAGTTTGGTGCTTTCTTGGTACTAAACTTTTGGATGCAGAAGAAGCTCTGCGTGTCGTAGGCGGACCCAACTTAATTCCCAAGACACCTCGTACTAACGTTCAACCGCTACATCGCTACAAAGCCGCCCAATTGCGGTCGGAAGGTCTCGTCTGAGACCCGCTACATCGGGCTCAGGCGGTTTCTAGCCGAATTCCACATCAGTCCTCTCTGGCGCGGCTTGTAGCGGTGTAGATGGGATGAGAAGGTCGATCCCCGATCACGGATTGCGTTAAGCTACCGATGATCAACGCACTCTAAGGTGCAATCAAAACGGCTAAGGAGATCAGACCTTGAAGAAGCATAACAATTCTCAAAAGAAGAGTGAACCGACATCGAAGCGGACGAAGTCGCGGGGCCCGGTGCAGCGGGATACGAAAGAAGTGCTGGCGGAACTGGTGGGA
>DATKFH010000014.1:0-45467 GCA_035511455.1 Candidatus Sulfotelmatobacter sp.
AGGTTCTTCTGTTCGAGAAAGAACCGGTAGCGAAGGACGACAGTTCGGTTAAAGGCCAGACGCGGTTCGGAACAATACCATCCGATGAATTCGTCGATGGCATGGCCGTATGATTCTTGCGAACTGGCTGCGCCGAGTGAGTGAAGAACCGCATTCTTCGACTGCTCCAAATCGGCTAGCCGAAGCATTGCTTTTGCCTTAGAGCGTTTTGATGTCTTCCGATGAGCCATACTGGCGGCCTCCCACGCCGCGATCAGTATGGTCATTCAGCGGGAGGCTGATGGGCTCGAAGCCCGTTTCTGGATGGGTTCCGGGTTGCCGACAATGCGCCCAGAACCTTTGCCTGTCACCCAACGCCGTTTCTGGCAAACTTCCGTGTAGCCCGACCACTGGTAAGGAATCGCTGGTCGTCGCTGCGTAAAGCAGCGTTTCCCCAGAATGGGTGAATGGGTCGTTTAGAACGGCACGAGCGATACTGCGGCCGCTACCCAATACGCGAGTGAGCGGCGGCCGCCGGCCTTTTTAGACGCAATCTAGTGTTCCTCCGGCCTAAAGCTGTACGTTCCGTTCCATTGGTAATTTAGGCCGTCCGTACTCGATACAAGTACGCGGGCCCGAAATCCCCTCAACGGCCCGATCCCGTCCGAGAACGTGCACAGTCCGGAATTGCCCGTGTTGTCGAGTGTGCAACGCCCGACCGCCCAGTTGCCGGTCCCGACGTAGATGACGGCGCTGCTGTCAACAGAGATATAGCCGCCTTCGGGGGTTGAGAGGGGGGCCGTGCACGGGTAGGTGGTGCCACCGTTATCGCAACCTACAGGGGCCTGAGCATACAAGACCTTCGAGCCGACCTCGATCTCCGGGAGGTTCGAGGACGTGATCGTGCAGAAGGCACCGTTGTCGAGCGTCCACGCCGAGCAATTCTTCGTCACATGGAGTTCTCCGTTTCGCTCGTGTGCCTGGGCCGGTCTGGGCATCAGAGCAAGGATCATGGCCGCCAATCCCGCCAGCAGGCCAAACGAAATCGAGGAAACACTTCTCTTCAAAACTGGGTTTCGCAACATTTTCACTCTCCTTAGACCGAAGTTGAACGAAGCGGAGATCGGGAGTAGCATCGACCAGATGCCTGTCCTTCCGCCTGTTTCACTACGTAAACCTAGCCTTGGCTGCAGCGGAAGTCCTCTGGCCGACCTCACAAATTCTCAAGAGTTCTCACAGGGATTGCGAGACAAACCGTGAGCGAAGAAACACGCCGACGAGCTGCCTCTGAAGGTTTCCGCGATTCGTACAACGCTCTCAAAGAGGTGCCCAGCCAGGAGTCCATTCGGCTTTACGAATTTGGCCCCTTCCGTCTGGATCCCGCCGAACGCAAATTGTTGCGCGGTAACGAGATAGTAGCCCTCACGCCCAAAGCATTCGACACCCTGTATTTGTTGGTCCGACATGGTGGACGCGTGCTGGAGAAGGACGAACTGATCAGCCTGCTTTGGCCCGACACGTTCGTCGAAGAGGGTAGCCTCTCCAACCACATCTTTCTGTTGCGAAAGGCTTTAGGTGAGGATCCAACTTTCATTGAAACGGTTCCTCGGCGAGGTTACCGTTTTGTGGGAGCCGTGCGACGGTTCCCGCACGCCGCTCCGACGCACAGAGAATCAACCCTTGAAATCATCCCGCCTGGCACCTCCTTTCCTGCGAAGACGCGATGGCCGTGGCGCGGTAGAGCCGCTCTAGGGATCGCTGCGATTCTAGTACTGGCCTTGCTGGTGTCTGCGGGCTGGTTCTTCAGGGTGGCCAGGCGAGGCGGAGAAACCATAGACTCCGTGGCGGTGCTGCCATTCGTGAATGCCAGTGGTGATCCGAACGCGGAATACTTGAGCGACGCCATCACCGAGAGCCTCATCAACAGCTTGTCGCAGTTACCGAATCTGAAGGTGATGTCACGAGACTCCGCCTTTCGCTTCAAGGGAAAGGAAACGGATCCTCAAACGGTTGGTCGCGAACTGGGCGTGCGCGCCATCTTCAAGGGCAAAGTCACGCAGCGCGGGGACACACTGAGCATCAGCGCCGAACTGATCGATGCTCGCGACAGCAGCCACCTCTGGGGGCAACAGTACCAACGGAGGATCATAGATATGGATGTTCTCCGGGAACAGATCGCCGGAGAAATGGCGGGCGCGCTGCGCAGGCGTTTAACCGGCGCAGAAGAGAAACGCATGACCAGGAGCTACACCGCCAATCCCGAAGCCTATCAGGACTATCTGAAAGGCCGCTATTGGTGGAACAAGACCACTGTGGATGGATTTGACAAAGGCATTGAATATTTTCAGCAGGCGATCGCAAAAGATCCCACTTACGCGCTTGCTTATTCCGGCTTGGCCGATTGCTACAGCTCGCTCGCAGACTTTGGCGTTATTCCCGCCAAGGAGGGTTATCTGAAAGCCAAGGATGCCGCGCTGAAGGCCGTGGAGCTGGATGACACCCTCGCCGAAGCTCACGGTTCGCTGGCGTTAATCAAGTCAAGCTATGACTGGGATTGGTCCGGCGCCGACAATGAGATTCGACGAGCCATCGAACTCAATCCAGGCTATGCGGACGCCCGTCGATTGCATGCCGAAGTTCTGTGGCAGACCGGACGGCTGAACGAAGCCATCGCGGAGACCAAGAGAAACTTGGAACTTGATCCAATCTCCCTCGGTAATAACGTCGATTTGGGCGTCGAGTATTTCCTGGCGCGGCAGTATGACCAAGTCTTATTGCAAGAGCGAAAGGTACTGGAGTTGGATCCAAACTACGTTGAGTCCTACTACTTCCGGGGCATCGCTTATCTCAAGAAATCCATGCTCGAGGAAGGTATGGCGGAGTTGGAAAAGGGGCGGGCGATCGCCCCAGCCAGCGAAGAGGCACTAACCGGGGTCGGATACGGGTACGCTGTCATTGGTAGAAGGGCAGAGGCGCATAGGGTGCTGGATAAATTGAACGAGCTCTCGAAGCAGAAATACGTTTCACCGATCTGGAGAGTCAAAATCTATGCGGGCCTTGTGGAGAAAGACAAAGCCTTCGAGTGGCTGGAAAAAGCTTATCAGGACCACTCCATAGTAAGCGTCGGGTATATCAAAACGAACCCCATGTTCGATTCGCTGCGCTCGGACCCGCGCTTCGCCGATTTTCTCCGCCGGACAAATCTGCAACCCTAATCGACGAACTATCCCACACGATCGAACCCCGAACAAGCCCGGCGTCGGAGCGGTACATTCCTCCAGCATCTTGGGCCACCCGGAAGTTATACCTCGGAACACACTTTCAACGACGCGGGCCAGAAGTCTTCGAGGAAGCGTGACGTTGTTGACCCTCGTCAGTGCTGCGATCTCCTCGAAGTGCGTTTCTGGATAGCGCCTGACGCCCCTGTCCTGGTCGTCGCTCAAGGGAGAAGGTTCTGGAGTTTCCGGTTAAGCCGGCCATCCAGGAGCGATACAAGAGCTGACTTCTCTTCAATTCTTCGAAGAACGCAAGCTAAGCCTCCACGGAGCCGCGAAGCAAGGACCCCTAGTACAGGTCAATCCCCATATGGCTTACCAGAAACGCGGTATTGATTCTTGCCTTGCGACCTTGGAATCTCCCATTCGTGCCATCTCGCCGCCTTGAAGACCGCATCCGCGAACTCTGTCGCTCTGGTTTCAGCAACCAACACTACCAACTTTGCAGAAGTCCTCGATGAACTGCGGTCGGCATGCTACCGCAGAAGAAGGGTAGAAGCGGGGAAAAAGCAAGTAAGGAGACGCCATGAAAAAGCTAAGATCGTTATTGCTGACGGGAGTTGTGTTCATGCTTGGCATCACGACGCTCGCTGCCCAGAACAGCGTCGATATTCTCAATAGCGGGCCACAACCAACGAACACCTCGGGCTGTGCCGTCAACCCACATTGTGTAGCGGCGACCTGGTCCACGACCTCAAACGCGAATCCGACGCCTGCGGACATTAGTTCTGCGATCAGTAATATTAACTTCGTCTTTGTACCCAACGGCGGGGCTAAGCCTAGCGACGTTCCGCCGGCCGCCAGCGGGCGAATCTGTCTGGCCGACACCCGCGATCTTGGCGCCACTACACTGTTCGCCCAGATAGCCACAAACTGTAAGCTCGGGGGCGGCATCGCCCTTCTGCTCATCAATAACGGTGCAGCCACCGCCCCATCAACCATCCCGGTATTCACCATTGCCCTGACGGACGGCGACTTTCTGAGGAACACCGTTGGGTTCAATGCGGGGGGGATATCGAACTATCCGATTCGAATCAACACGGCTCCCGTTGCCACCAACCTGACCGGCCAGCACAATTGTCCGAGCGGGCAGATCACCGCGGCCTACGTTGGAACCGGAACGGCGAATTACACCCCGAATGAGAGTCTGTGTCTGCCGTCAGGCGCCGGGCAGGCCGTCGAGCCCAGCATGATCGTAGATTCGCAAGGCACGATTTACGTCGAATCCATACGCGGCGTCCCCGGAGGCCTTGATCTCTGGCGCTACTATCAGGCCAAAGACGGTACACCGAACAGCAACGGAACTTTGCCCTTCAAGTATGAGGGCCAGCCCGATTGCGGCATCTTCGTCACCACCTTCTGCACCAAGAGCGGAGTGGCGCCGGGAGGCGGGGATGGCGATGTTGCCGTGAACCTTGCCGATCCATCGAACTCGAATATTCCAAACTTGGCAGTGGTCAGCCTGGATGCGGCGGAAGTTACCGGCAGCCAGTCCACTAACCGCGCCGATACCTTCAGCACTCCCAATCCGGCTACCGCCGGAGTGCCTTTCGACGACCGCATGTGGCTGGATGCTTACGACGATGCCGGTCACGTTTACATGGAGTATCACGATTTTGGAACAACGTCCCAAATCTTTGTCCAACGCTCGAACAATGGAGGCCAAACTTACACCGACGCTGCGGGGACTGCACTTGATGCAGCGACGGAGCCGAGCGCTGGTGCTCCCACCGGCAACATCGCTGGACAGATCAAGGTGGACAAGAGCAGCACGGGAAGCCATGGCAACGTCTACCAGATCTTTGTGGGCCCCGATAACCCAACGGATAATGCCAACAGTTTGGTCAACGCCGCCTACGTCGGCGTGGCTTCGAACGTGAGCCTCTCGAATCCCGTGCTGACGTTCACCGACTACAAGGTCTACAGCTGCGGAGCCGGTTCAAAGTGTGGCTCCGGCCTCGGCCTGGGAAATCTTTTCCCCGCACTCGCCGTAGATAACTTCGGCTACGTCTATGCCACTTGGTCGGACGGAACCGACGTTTATTACTCCTACTCGACGACTCACGGAACCAGTTGGTCCCCGGCCATCAAGATAACCCACGGCACGAGCCAGGCTGGGAAGTCGAATGTCTTCACCTGGATCGCGGCTGACGCTAACGGCCACGTGGCGATCGGGTGGTACGGCGCCAATCAAGCGGGCAACTCGAATACGCTTCCACTCACCGCGCAGTGGAGTGTCTTTGTTGCGGAGACCGTCAATGGCCACGCTACTGCGCCGGTTTTCACGCTGAGCCAAGCCACCGACCACGTCAACCATACTGGACAGATCTCAACCGGCGGTCTGCTAGGCAGCTCCGATCGCAGTTTGGCTGACTTTTTCCAGATCGCGATGGACCCCAACCATCTCGTGAACATTGCGTTTGCAGATAACCATGCGGGCCCTTCGATCTCGTATTTCACGCGGGAAAAGAAAGCCGCGCAGGGCATCCAGTCGTGCGGCCACGGAGGAGACGGGGAGGGCGACGAAAACGGCCACAAGGGTGGCAAAGCGTCTTTCCACATTCATCACGACGACTGCGACGCCCAGGCGGAAAGCGAGGATTACAGCGATCCGGAATCGGGCACCAATTTCCAGTCCACGCAGGTGAATTCGGTTACGTATGACGACGTAGCGCAGAGCATCACCATCGTGGGAACGGGAACCGACAACGGCGCGCCGGTAGCGTTCACCATCGTCGCCGTGGACAGCTCGTTGCTGCCGCCCGGTCTGTTCACGATCACCCTGAGCGACGGCTACACAAACACGGGCAGTCTTCTGGACGGAAGCATCACGCTCCATTGACCCGACTTCTGGACGCCAGCTGGGAGACCCGCGCGCATGACAGCGGGTCCCCAGTTCAGAAGTCGTCGGAACGATCAAAGCCGTTCAGGGTGGCCAGGGTGAGATGCAGTGCCAGGCCCATCATATTCACGTAGAAGTCGAGGATCGAGGCAAAGGTATACCGCCTGAAAAGCAATCTGAGATGACCCATCCATCTCCTACAAGCCCGTTTCAGGCCAAGTTCCGAGTAACCGACCATTCGGGAGTTGATGGCGATACGAGCGGCTTGTCCTAAGATGGACTACGGCGCTTAAAACGGAGCCGATAAGCGCTGGGTGTAACCTGCAGTTGTGAGAGAAAAGTACGTCTCATGATCTCAGAGCTGCTGAAGCGACAGGAAGCAGCGATTTCCTTGATAGCCCTAACGGTTTGTTCCAGCTGTCGACGTGCCGCCTCTACTCGCAAGCGTTCCACGAATTTAGCAGGTGTAGTGCCACTCTCTTTTCTGAAAATGCGGCTGAAGTTCCGCGGCTCATAGCAACACGTTTGGCAAGTGCATCGATAGAGAAGATTGTTGTGTCAAAAGCGTTGGCTCGTGCTTCGCGAGGCACATCACGGCCTTCCCGGAACCACGCTCACTCTCCAGGCATCTTGCACCAATGCAAACCGGGGTCGTAACTGCGGTGGCGCTCTCTTGCACCATACCTCGGGCACGCGGAAAGTCACAGATTATTCAATCCAGCCCCTGTGGCTCGGCTCACTTGTGATCACGCCCGGTTACAACAGTGAGACTCGCCGCCTGGCCGATGCGAACGACCGATGATCTGTTTGGACGAAGTCAAGGGAGTCCCCGGAGAGAAGCCGCCTGGGCGGAAACTGTTCAAATGAGACTTAGAGCGTCAGCGCACGAGTAAAAGCAAATCTTCCCTCCATTGTCGGGCATGTTGCGCTCTTCGATCAGCACGACGTTGCCAGCAACGGCAAATATTCCTGGTAGCTCCAATCCGTCTTTGTAAAGCTGGTAGCGCTTGAACTTTAGTTTTGGGAGCAATTTCAACGTGCACTCCATGCAAGAGCTTAGAGTACCTCGGTACATTCGGACTTTATGTTGCTCAAACTTGACTAGTATCTTTGACCGGAACCACTCTGCGGGGACAAGTTCGGGGAAACGCATTTCATCGGCAGGCCTCTTCATTCGCTGACTCATATGCCCGCTGCAGCATACAACTGAACCAGAGTAGAGTTCTTTGACCGGGCGCACACTCTTCAGTTTTTTTGGCTTGAAAGATGGTCCGTGCGGGTCCCTTTTCCCTAGCACCCGGGGAGTAGTTAGGTGGGAGATGATGCTTAAGTCATGCAGAACAAACTTCGCGCCCTATCTTAGCGCCGTCCGCGAAAAGCCAACCCTGCGTATCCCAGTGCGACCCCGACTGAGCCATAAACTGCCGCGTTCATTGGAGCCAGCAGAAGGAAGATCGATATGGGCGAGGGATCGAACGTCATCTTCACTAGATACATCGGGCACAGCGCAAGCATGAGTTGAGGATTGAGATTCCAGCTGTGCGGAGCGAAATAAGCCACCAACGCCAGGAGATAGGAAATTGCTGCGCAGCCGCCAAGCAGCTTGAGGGGCGTTGAAAACAAGCTTTCGTCATCCCGATCTTTCCTGCAAACCTTCGCCATCAACGAACGGGGCAGTAGCGCAGCCGTGAAGCTGAAAAGGCCCACTAGTGCCAGCGCAACCACAAAGATCACCCATTCGCTCTGAACTGGCAGGTCAACGCCTCGCAGCATTGCATAAGGAACGCCGGTCAAGAGCGCTATCAGCCCGCAGCCAAAGAAAACAGTGCGAGATGTAATCCTGATCGCGCGTCCGGCCACGCGGCGCATTCTAACAGCGGTGCACTCCAGAACACTGATTGGTGTGAAACGAGAATCTCGTTTCGTGAGTGGTTCTGAGTCTAATCTGCTTACGTCAACTAAGAGCTACAATCTTGTGGCGCGGGCCTATCAAGCCATCTTCGCAATGGCGAGAACCTTCAATCCAGCCAGGCGCGAAGAATTAACGGTATGGCTGTCTCAGTAAAACCGTCTGTCCTAGCCTTGGTCGGAACGGGACGGAAATCGGTGGGGGGCCAATTGCGGGCTTCGGGGCTGCTCCTGCTGAGCGGTTACCAAGATGTAGGGTTGCGCGCACCCGAGTCCGAGTCAACCCGACGCGAAGGTGGTTGCCACAATCTGCGTCGATAACTCTTTATTCCACAATATTTTGCCCGCAAGCTCTTGCGATCCAATATCTTGCCGCTCGGTCGGGATATCCCCTCGGGTTAACGCCCACGCCCTCAAGATTTTGCCGCGAAGCGCGAAAAAAATATTGATCGATATCCCCCGCCGCAAACGCGGTCGTCAAGCAGTTTGGCTCCCACGGATCGCCCGAAGGTATTGTTTATAATCTCCCTTCCATCCCTCAGACCTAAAAGGACGACATTGGGACTCGACGACGATATCTACGAACTCCGCCGCGACAAATTGAAGCGGATTGAAGCGCTGGGTCAGCCGACATACCGCACCAAATATGATTTCACCCACACGGTGGAGCAGGTGTTAGTGACCTACACCGCGAAGACCGCCGAGGAACTGGAGCAGACCCGCGTCAACGTCCGCGTGGCGGGGCGGATCATGGCGATTCGCCTGATGGGCAAGGCTGGCTTTGCCCACCTGCAACAGGACGGTAAGAGATTACAGATTTATGTCAAGAAAGATGCGGTCGGCGACAAGGGCTTCGAGTTGTACAAGCTGCTCGACCTGGGCGACCACATCGGCGTCAGCGGGTACCTGTTCCGCACCCGCACCGGCGAACTGACGGTACACGTCGAGGAGATCACCTTCCTCAGCAAAGATCTGCTGCCGTTGCCCGAGAAGTGGCACGGCCTGACCGACGTCGAACTGCGCTACCGGCAGCGCTACGTCGATCTGGTGATGAATCCTGAGGTCCGCGAAGTTTTTCTGAAGCGCACCCGGATGATCCAGTCGATGCGGCGCACCATGGAAGCGCATGGCTTCATCGAGGTCGAGACGCCCATGATGCAGCCTATTGCCGGCGGGGCGGTGGCGCGGCCGTTTGTCACCCATCACAACACGCTCGACATGGATCTCTATCTTCGCATCGCCCCGGAGCTCTACTTGAAGCGCCTGGTGGTGGGTGGACTCGACCGTGTCTATGAGATCAACCGCAACTTTCGCAACGAAGGGCTGGGATGGCGCTGGAACCCTGAGTTCACCATGCTCGAGGCATATCAGGCCTACACCGATTACCAGGGCATCATGAACGTCACCCAGGAGCTCATTACCGAAGCTGCGAAAGCCGTCAACGGCGGCACCAAATCGAAGTGGGGGGATCAGGAAATCGATTGGGCCAACTGGCAGCGCATGACCATGCGCGAGGCCATCATTCACTACTGGCCCGAGGCGGCCGGGGCGAAGCCCGAGATGAGCGACTTCTCGAGTAGCGATGGCGTGAAGAAACTGGTGGAACGGTTCAACGCGGCACACGCGCATATGGCGTACGAGCCCAATGCTCCGGCGGGCAAAACGATTGCGGCCTTGTTCGAGGCGACAGCCGAAGAGCATCTCACGCCTCCGACGATCATCTATGAATTTCCCACGGCGGTATCGCCGCTTTCGAAGCAGAAGCCAGACGAGCCCGATTGGACCGAGCGCTGGGAAATGTTCGCCGGCAAGATGGAGATCGCCAACGGCTTCAGCGAGCTCAACGATCCAGAAGACCAACGCCGACGATTCGAGGCGCAGTTGAAGGAGCGCGAGCGGGGCGACGAAGAAGCGCACAAGATGGATGAAGACTACATTCGGGCGCTGTCGTACGGGATGCCTCCAGCGGGCGGCGTGGGCGTGGGCCTCGATCGCGTCTGCATGCTTTTGACCGACTCGCACACCATTCGCGATGTCATTCTGTTCCCCCTGCTCCGGCCAGAGAAGAACCTAACCACACAGGACGCCGCAGGGACGGAGGAAAACAGTTAGTCGGCCATTTCCCCGGCGGCTATGAAGTGACCAGTACCTAACAATGCACTCTGTGGAGCGGATTCAGGTTTTATACTCCTGTGAGATTCGGGGGTTTTAGAAAGTGGCGGCGCTACCCTAGTGTTCTAAACGGGACACTGGGTCGGTAGCGCTTCGCATTTGAAACCGGTTTTACTTCGCCTGCTTCGCCTCGCCGTTTTTCCCGGGAGGTTTCTCTATGGAGGTCCGCGGCGGGTTATATGCGGGCTGGTCCGAGCTGAAGTTCGTGCTCAAATAGTCGATCAGACCGTCGTGATCGTTCGGATCGACGACCGCTCCCCACTTGATCATCTTGTCGACTTCTTTGGCCCACGCAGCCTTGCTGAGGCGTTGCTGCAGGATGATGCGCGCCTCGTGGCACTCCAGACAGGAAGTGGTGGCCTTGGCCTGCATCGAGCCAGAGGGCAGGTCCTCGGTGAGCTTCACGTTCGCAGGCTTCTGGCCAAAAGCGGTGAAAGGAAAGATTGCGGCCACGACTGCTGCGACCATGACCGGCATCGCAGCTAGCCGGGCTGCGTGCGGCCGCACAGCCGAGAGCCTGCCCTGAGCCTGTTGAAGGGGAGGCTGTCCCCACATTCGTGCCTCTGAATTCCTCTCATGCGACATGGATTTTCACCTGATCAATGGCGTTGTAGAGGTAGCCGCTGGGATTCCATACCGCCGTCGAAGGCTGGGTTCGTCGCTCGGAGTCGGTCGCGCGGGACAGGATGGTGTAGTCGCCGGACTTCGCCTTCCAGTCGTAGGTCCAGAGACGCCAGGCATAGTGTGCTTGGTCGTGGCCGAGGCTGGCGGGATTCCAACTCGCTCCACCATCGATCGAGACCTCGACCTTCGCGATGTCGGCCTCGCCTGCCCAGGCTGCGCCATGGACCGCGACTTTGCCCGCTTTGAGGCTGGCGCCATCGAGAGGGGCCGAGATCACCGACTTCAGGTTCAATGCGGTGAGCACTCGAGTGTCTTCCGGCTTCACCGCCTCTCCGGGTTTGCCCGGCTGATTGGGAAAGCGATAACCGGAGTTCATGAAATTGCCCGCGAACTCTGACTCCAGAACTTTGATCTCGGTCAGCCATTTGCACGATGCGGCGCCGATCCAGCCGGGCACGAGAGCGCGGGCGGGGAAGCCGTGGTGCTTGGTCAGCGGCGCGCCGTTCATGTGGGTGGCGAGCAGTGTGTCGGCATCGAGCGCTTTTTCGATGGGAATGCTGCGAATGAAGGGGGGAACTTTTCCAGGAACCTCGTCAAGTCCGCGAAACATGACGTGCTTCCCGGTGGGCTTCACGGCGGCGCGCTCGACAACATCCCGCAGACGCGGACCGGAGAAGCGTGCCGTACCTACCGCGCCCTTGGCCCACTGAATGCCGGGGACTTGCGGGCGGTACAGACCGCGTCCATTGCCGGCGCATTCGAGCGTGTTTACCACAGAATGCGTTTCCAGTTTGGAGAGTTCGGCGAGTGTCAGAGTAAGGGGCTTCTCGACCTCTCCTCCAATCGTAAGTCGCCAGTCGTTGGGGTTAAGTTCGCTCGGTTCGTGCATGTGGTTGCGCACGAAGAAATGTGGGACCGGCGTGAGCCAGGTATTGAAGTACTCGACTGGCGTTTCCAAATCGACGAAGCGGAAGGAGCGAACGATCAGGCCATCTTCGCCGGGAACGTCGATGGCGCCGCTCTGGGGGTTAGGCAGCGCCCACGACATAAGAGATGGAGCCGCGCCGACTGTCAGCGCAGCCCCAAAGATCTGCCTTAAGAAGTTGCGTCTCGAGTTCATGGTCATTCCGGCCATGATTATGACCGCAAACCAAGACCCAGTCCACAGGCACCCTGTAATAAACGGTCAGAAAGCAAGCTGGATGCGATTCATCAGCACGTTCTCGCTGTGCAAAGGAGTCAGGGCCGAGGATGCCATTCTGAATCCCGTGTGCTCGTAGTCAGTTTCGAGTTTGATGTAGCGGTTCAGATACCAGTTCAGGCCGATGCCCTGCTCCTTCGCCAACTGCGCGGACGTCTTCGGATTCGCGAACAGCGGAAAGGCATCGCCGTCGATGCGCAGTTGACTGTACCTGACGGCGAGTTCAAGGGCTCCCAGGCGGCGAAATCCCGTGGCGTGTTCGGTGGCGTTGCGCGGGCGTATTCCGCTGTAGGAGTTCTTTTCTCCAGTGAGCATGACTGATCCGGCAACTTGCCATGCCTGGTTCTTCACTCTGCCGGTCACGTTCTTGTTCAGGACCTCCTGCGACGAAATCACATACTCGCTCATGAGCCCGAACGGGCCGGCGTAGTAGTAGGCTTGTGGTGCGAGGCGGTTGTGCTGACCATTAGCCAGCGCCGTGGAAGAGTACTTGAAGAAAGTAGTCTGGCCCACGGTTTTCAAGCCGGCGAGCGCTCCGTGCTGGTCTCCGGCAGACCCACCCACCCCGAGGCCGAACTGACGGATCGCACTCACACCCGTGGTTGCAAAGGGGTGAAAGAACACACGGGCGGCAGCTTCATTGGAGTGTGCCCACTGTGTGAAGACGCCATTCGAGCCATCACTCGATCCATCGAAGTAACCGACGGCATAAGCGATCGAATCTGAGAGTACGGCACCAGACAGTTGTGCCCCGATGTAGCGCAGGGGAACCAGGTCCGAAGCCAGCGAACGCTCGGCGAAGGTCAGCTCACGGTCGGAGCGGAGCACTTCGAGTCCGATGGGCTCCTTGAATTTTCCAGCGCGCAGCTTGGCGAACTTGAACGTTTTCAGTTCTAGAAAGGCTTCCTGGATTTGAGGATTGTTCTGGCCGAAATCGGGCATGAAGCGAAA
This sequence comes from Candidatus Sulfotelmatobacter sp., assembly GCA_035511455.1. Taxonomy (GTDB): domain Bacteria; phylum Acidobacteriota; class Terriglobia; order Terriglobales; family Acidobacteriaceae; genus Sulfotelmatobacter. Next base: position 12,953 of record DATKFH010000014.1, read on the forward strand.
ATCTACGGCGTTGAACAGAGTGCCTTCAAACAGCGGACGGATGCGGCGGAACAGTACGGTATCCAGCTCCTCTCCACGAGTGCTGGCAGAGAACATCCGATCATCCAGCTGGGCGTAACCGTGAATGTGAAGTTGAGTCGAACCGTCGTGGGTCGAGAACCACAGGCCATCCCGACGGAACGAGACCGGGGGAGAGCTCTTGCTGTGAGCAGATGCGGCTTCCACGGCTGGGGAGGAGGAGCTTTCCGATAACGCGCCCTGTGTCGTAGGAAGAGGTGATTCGTCTGATAGCGGCTGGGATGACGCCGTTTGCGTCCAAGCTGCAGCGGCCAGTACAGCCACCACCACGGGTATCAAAAGAAGATGTTTCGCTGGTTTCATCGAATTCGCTCCTCCATCCTGGTCAGTGATGTCATTTAGTATTATCATTACCATTATATTAGTAGAGATTCAATCACAAAATTTACCCGAGCCGGTTAAATGACGGTTAATTTGCCGAGGGATTCCGCACAATCCTTGGCGCTGTTGCTACGTGGCGGGCGTCAACCCCCACTGATTCTGCAGGTGACGCTCCATTCCTTTGAACACCTGGGAAGCACTATATTCAATAAACTAGATCGTTGTTATAGCCTTTATTAACATGAGGGACAAAGCAAGCGAGGTTCCAACTGCGAGCGCCCTTCCCTCTCGACTTAAACCTATGCTCTGAAATAACTTAGTGAACTGCCCTGCAAGCGAAGGGGATTGGGGGTAGGCAGCGATTTGCAGTCGGCTGTGGAAAACTCTCCCACGCCCCGTGCAATTTCTTGCGGCCCGGGGGATGACGCTTGAGGGTGGGAATCAGGCGGAGAGGCGAAGAATCAGCACCGTAATGTTGTCGGGCCCGCCGCGCTCCAACGCAGCGTTCACCAGGGCGACGCAAGCTTCGGCCGGCGTTCCGGATCGCACCGAGCGTGCCACTTCCTGTTCTCCAACCAGACTCCATAATCCGTCGGTGCACAGGACCAGTGCGTCACCTTCCTGCAGAGCGAGGGGATGCTCGGGCGTGTCGGGCAACACTTCCCTTCCCGAACCGAGCGCGGCGGTGAGAATGTGACGCTGGGGATGGGTTTCGGCATCTTCCAGGCGCACAATGCCGCTCTCGACGAGCCTGCCGACATAGGAATGATCGCGCGTGAGGCGGGACACCGAGTCGGCGCGGACCAGGTAGAGGCGACTGTCCCCTACATGCGCAAAAAAAAGCTGGCGGCCCACGATGGAGAGGGCGGTGCAGGTGGTTCCCATGCCCTGCAGTTGGACGTGTTCCATCGCGTAGCGCTGAATGTTGGCGTGAGCGGCATAGAAGGCCGCGATGAGGGCCTGCTGAGGACCCGTGTTCGAGGCCAGATCGTAGACCTGGCGTACGGTCTCAACCGCCAAGCGACTGGCTTCCTGTCCACCTTCGTATCCGCCCATGCCGTCGGCGATAACAGCCAGGCGGCCCTTGTAGCGGAATTCTTCGTCGGAATCTGGCTCCCAGTAGAGATAGGAGTCCTCGTTATTGGCGCGCTGGCGGCCCACGTCGGTCAGGCTCGCGATCTCAATTCCGGGTTTCGTGTTGCTACAGTCAACCGCCATAGAAACAGCGAGCCAGTTCTCCCCCTTGCAAAGGGGGATGAAACCCATCGCTCTCAGTCGATAAGACGATTTCGTAGACTACCACTTCTGAAGGGGCTGTGAACATCGAGTTCGCAGTTGTCCGGAAAAAAGAAAAAGCCGCTAAAGGCTGCGGCTTTACTTTCACACGCGTTTCCTTGAGTTGTAGCTTGCTACGTCTTGCTGGCGGCATTTCAGATGATGGCGACAGAGACGTTGCAAGCAACGTTTCTACGGATCTAGTTGCCGGAGTGCTTGTCCTTGTAGATTCTCTTGCTCATGTGGTTGGCTTCCCGGTTGAGCTGGCGCTGATCCTGCTTGGTGAGATGGCCATTGTTGGCAGCCATGTCCTTTTTCTCGTTGTTCTGCAAGCGCTGCTCACCGCGTTCCAGACGGGCGGTCTGTCCAGGCGTCAGTTGCCCGTTCTTCACTCCGTTCGCGATGCGGGTTTACTGATTGGTTTCACGTCCGTTCACCTGGTTGACGCGCGGATGGCCGGGATCGACTTGTCCCGCGCCGGCTTCGGAAGTGTTGCTGGTTTGGGCTTGCCCGGCGGCGGATCCGGCAACCATCAAACCACCCACTGCCAGGACTAAGAGCGACTGCTTGATTTTGTTGGTCATGCGAGAGTAAACCCTCGCGACAGAGTCTAGTTGCGGGTCTCAGGGGCCGCGAATTACGAAGCGCAATCGCGGTAGGGTGAACGAACGGCGGGGACTATCGGCCGGTAACCATCGGCATGGTTACCGCGGTTACAGGCTGATCCGGGCCTGCGTCTTGGGCCTGACGGAAACGCTCGGTGACGTCGGCTCTCTCAGCTCCATGCTCTCTCAGCTCCATAATAATGTGGTGACCGAGTCCGGCTCCAAGGTGAGAGCGGCGGATCGGTTGGCTTGTTTCAGGGTCACGGGTTGAGCGGGCCCGGTGTTGGTCACTATCAATACCTGCTGTCCGTCTGGATTTGCGAAGCCAACATGGTCCACACCCGCAAGTTTGCTTACTGAATCGATTCTTGTGGCCCCACGACGGACTGAGCGGGAGAAGTGCGCGAAGGCCCAGTACTGTCCACTACGCGTGACTTCTTTGGTTTGCGAATGAATCGTGACCATGCCGCCGCACGAGAAGGGGCCGATGTTGGGGCGGCCTTTTTCATCGAGGGCGAGATTCCATCCAGTGATCGAGCAGCACCAGTTCCGGATGGCGGCGGTGTAGGTCCGTCCCCACTTCGCCCAGTCGGTGAGATAGTCGGGTAAAGTGTAGTCGGGACCGCCTTCGGTCCAATAGAGCTGGGCCTCGGGATGCGCCTCGTGGATTTTGCTCATCATGGCGGGCGTGCCGACGTATCCGTGAAAGGCGACATCGTTGCAGTATTGGCGGAGGCCAGGGTCGTCGAGTTCGGCGACAGCACGCCCCCAGAGGTTGTAATTGTGGTCGAGGATCCAGATCTTCGTGGCGAGGCTATTCTTACGAAGCAGCGGGCCCAGGTGGTCTTTGACGAATCGGATCTCGTATTCCTGCGGCCACAAGCAGGCGGGCATTCTTCCGTCCTGATCGGTATCGACTTCGTTCTGCACGGTGACGGCCTGGATGGGTACTCCGGCGGCGGCATACCCCTCGAGGAACTTCAGAAAATACTGGGCGTAGGCAGCGAAATTGCGCGGGCGCATCGAACCGCCGAGCATGGAGCCGCCGGCCTTCATCCATCCGGGCGGACTCCAGGGCGAGGAGAAAAGAAAGAGATCTGGATTCTCGTGGCGGGCCAGCCGCATCATCGGAAGAACGTAGGCCTGATCGTGGGCGATGGAGAAACGCTTCATTTCGGGATCGGGGTCGCCTTCGTCGTAGCTGAAGAGTTCGGTGGAATAGTCGCTCGATCCGATGCAGGTGCGGCAGACACTCAGTCCCATTTCGGAGGGGTGAAAGAGTTCGCGGAACAACTGTTCGCGAGCCCGCGACGGGAGTTGGTTGAAGGTGTAGCAGGCAGCGTCGGTGAAAGCGGCGCCGAAACCCAGCATCTCCTGGAATTTTTGGCTGGGATCGATGGCGATGGCGTTCGCGTCGGTTGCGCCCGCAACATGCCAGGTTAAGGAGGGCGCCGTCGCGTAGCGGAGCTTGCCGCTGGTAACGCGTACTTGCACGTCGTCCGAGGAGGGACTGCCGGCGGGATCGAGTGCAGACCGAATGTTGGGGGTGGCCGCCGCGGTCAGGCCTATCGCAGACAGCTTCAGAAAAGCTCTTCTGGTCGATTCAGTTGGCACTCAGTTTCTCCTTGGCGGATTCAGTGTACGTCGAATGCAGAGGCTGGAGTCGAAATTTCCTGGTTTCGTCCGGGGCATGTAGAATTTCCGGGTCGTGAATTGCTCTTCGTGGAGACCGCAATGAAATGGGTAGCGATTCTTGTGACCATGGTGGGGTTATCAGCTATGTCAGTTTCGAACCGAACCGCTTCTCCTGACGCCGGCGCGCAAGGAGTGCTGCTGGTCGCCAACAAAGGGGATGAGACGTTGGGCATCGTCGACCCTCGGGCGGGACAACAGATTGCGACTGTGGCCGAGGGTGGGACAACCGGACACGAAGTCGTGGCCTCGCCCGACGGCAGAACCGCCTACGTTCCGATCTACGGTAATTCAGGCGTGGGCAAGCCGGGCACTGACGGACGGAACATGATCGTGGTCGACATCGCGTCGCGCAAAGTGGTGGGCAACATCGATTTTGGACACGGCGTGCGGCCGCACTGTGCCGTGATCGGTCCCAAGGATGGGATGCTCTACGTAACCACTGAGCTTGAGAAAACAATCAGTGTCATCGATCCGCGGACGCTGAAGATCGTGGGAGCGATTCCTACGGGGCAGGCGGAATCGCACATGCTCGCTATTACTGCCGACGGGAAGCGTGGTTACACGGCGAATGTGGGTCCGGGAACGGTTTCGGTTCTCGACATAGAGAACCGGAAGACGATCACGGTGATCCCGGTTGCAGGAGAAGTGCAGCGCATCGCCATATCGCCCGACGGAAAGATGGCGTTCACTTCCGATCAGACGAAGCCCCAGCTTGCGGTCATCGACACAGCCAGCAGCAAGGTCAAGATCTGGATCCCGTTGCCCGCCGCCGGCTATGGAACAGCGCCGACACCCGACGGGCGTTGGTTGATTGTAGCAGCGCGGACGGCCAACAAGGTTGCGGTGGTGGACCTCAGCGCCATGAAAGTTGCGCACGTAATAGATGTGCCCGCGGCTCCGCAGGAAGTTCTGATGCAGCCCGACGGCCAGGTCGCTTACGTCTCGTGCGATGCCAGCCACAAGGTTGCGGTGATTCGCACTTCCAACTGGACGGTGGAGAAGTTGATCGATGCTGGTCCGGGTGCGGACGGGCTGGCGTGGGCGGGACGCTAGGCACGCCCTGAATTCCAGTGGCAATCACGATTGAAACGATTTATTATCCGGGTTCCGTGAGGCCCCATGGACTCGGCAAGGTTCGTTGGTACGATCCGCCTGGCTGGATTTCCCTTTCGCTTCCAACTCATATCTGTCGTTCTCGTCTGCGGGGCGATTACTCCGATTGCGCCATCTGCCGGCGCTCAAGCGAGAGCGAGCGCGCCGGCGCAGGCCGCGGTGGTTCGCATTGATGTGAATCCCGAGCACATTCTCAACTTGTTCGATCCGGACCACTCGCTTGGCAGTTCGGTTGACGTTTTATCGCGCCGCGGAATCGACAAGGTCTACACATCACACATTATTCAGGAATCGCTATCGGCGGGATGGGGGCCGATCACCTACCGCAACAATACCGAACTGCGGATGGCTGCCTGGCACTGGACGGAGAACGGCAACTGGAGCGACGCTGCGCACAAGAGCGGATACTTCACGGGCAGCACTGATCTCAAAGAACTGACTCGCTACATTCTCGCTTACGCTTTGCCGCATCGCGGCTTCTCGACCAGCGGTGACCGGCCGGTCGAGGGACCGAACCTGACCTACTGGAAGAGCAATCCGTATCTGACCCGCAAGTTCACGGGGGAAAGCGATTCGCTGCATCCGCAGTGGGTAGTCGTCGACCTTCGGGCGCCGAAGCCTGTCAGCGCAGTGCAGATTGCATGGGCCAATCCGTTTGCGATCAGCTACCAGGTGGAATATTTTGACGGAAAACATGCGCTCGATTTTGACCGCGGACCCGAGGGAACGTGGAAGACCTTTCCCGCGGGCTCGGTGAAGAACGCCGGGGGAAGCTCCATCACTCTCAGACTTTCCGACGCGCCCGTGACCACACAATTCGTGCGGGTGCTGATGACGGAATCCTCTAACACGTGCGATTTGCACGGCGCGGCGGATATCCGAAATTGTGTTGGATTCGCCATCCAGGAAATTCATGCCGGGAGCATCGACTCGAGTGGCGAGTTCACGGATGTGGCGAAGGACGCCATCGGGGGCAGTGAGCCCACCTACTGCTCGTCCTCGATCGATCCCTGGCACTCCGCGGACGACGGCAATGCGACGGGCAACTACCAGCACACGGGTTTCGATCTTTTCTTCACCAGCGGAATTACGAACAATCTTCCGGCGATGATTCCGGTCACCATGCTCTACGGCACGCCTGACGATGCGGCCGCGCAGATTGCCTACATCGAGAAGCGCGGCTACCCGATCGCCTATATCGAGATGGGCGAGGAACCGGACGGAAAGCACGCGATGCCCGAAGATTACGGCGCGCTCTATATTCAGTGGGCGGAGGCAATTCACAAGATCGATCCCAAACTTAAGCTAGGCGGGCCGATCTTCGAAGGGGTGAACGAGGATATCCGCGTGTGGCCGGACGCGCAGGGACGCACCTCATGGATGGGGCGCTTTGTCGACTACCTCAAGACTCACGGCCATTTGAAGGATCTGGCGTTTGTGTCCTTCGAGCATTATCCGTTCGAGCCGTGCGAGATTACGTGGAAGTCGCTCTACCGCGAGCCTGAATTGATGAAACACATTCTCCAGGTTTGGCGCGACGATGGGGTTCCCAAAGACGTGCCGCTCATGGTCAGCGAGAGTCACCTGGCAGCAAGCCTGACCGGACCGATGAGCACGATGTTCGCCGGGCTTTGGCTGGCCGATAATATCGGTTCGTTTTTCGAGGGCGGAGGCGCGGCTTTTTATCACTCGCCCATTCAGCCGCAGGGATTGGAGAGCAGCTGTCTGGGTTGGGCTTCGTGGTCGAATTTCGTGGCGCCTCACGATTACGACATCACCGGCTACACTTCGCTCTATTACGCCGCACACATGATCAATCGCGAGTGGGTGCAGCATCGCTCCGGAATGCATGAGATGTTTCCCTCGTCGACGGGAATTCAGGACGGCGAGGGAAACGTGCTGGTGACTTCGTACGCTGTTCATCGCCCAGACGGAGAGTGGTCGCTCATGCTCGTGAATCGTGATGAAACAAGTCCGCACTCGGTTGGCGTTGCGTTTGAGAACTCGGCGACAAAATGGCGCGGATCTTTCTCGCGCCCGGTACACCTGATGACTTTTGGCAGCGAGCAGTACGTCTGGAAGAACGATGGGACGAACAGTCATGCCGATCCCGATGGACCGCCAGTCGGCACCGTGATCGAGTCGGACTCGCAGACGACGTTCGTACTCCCTAAGGCATCGATCACCGTCTTGCGAGGGAAGATCCGAGGGAATGGAAAATGAACCGCGATGTGAGCGCGTACGGAAGCGGGCTCTGAGAGACTGGGCGAGAACCTTGTGCCGTCCCCGCCTGACTCGCGATTCTCCTCTTTTGTCCGCCAGCACTTCCGTGCTTTCGCATGCCGCCGCTCCGCGACTGGATCCTGGAAGGTCTTGGGCCGCCCTTCTCCATGGAATCAGCTCTCGCGCAGACTCTCGAAAGCGCTTAGAACCCGAATCGTATCGACAGAATTCCGTTGTGATTGCTGGTGTGGAAGTGCGTTGCGGCGATCTCGGAAGCCGCCGCCCATCGTGAACCCCACACGTCCACCCCGGTGAAACCTTCCCAACACCAGGCCGGGAGCGACAAAGGTCTGCTCTTGCCGTCGTTGTTGCCGTCGTTCTTGCCGTCCTCGGAAGAAACTGGAATTGAGTTCGACTTCCGGCCACACCTTGCGCAAGAGGTGATATTGGAAAGTGCTGTTCCAGGCATAGGTTCTGCCGATGATATTTGTGTCGGCGGTGGGTAGGGCGACGCCGAATGTTGTCAAAATGGCCGAAGCCTTTTCCGTTAGCGATGGTCGGGGTAATGATGGCGTCCAGCGCGCCGTTCGAGTAGCTTCCGCTGGGCACACTCCATTCCAGGAAAGCGGGCAGAATTAGGTCGTTACACGCTCCGCGTTCTCGGTCCAGAGTTGGCGGTAGCGGAATTCCTCCTCCAGACGCGGCGTAGTTGTGGCCATGGGCGTAACCCAGTGGGGTGGCTCGGCCTGGGTCTTATCCACTCGCCGAAACCAGTCGGTGACATAATTCTGCTGGGCGCCGGCGAAAGTCGAGACGAGGGCCGTTGCGACGAGCCCCACCCACTGAAGTGAAATACCTCCTACCGAGGGAAGAAAGATCCGATCGTCCCCGCGAATGGGTGGTCCTCACCACCGTTACGCGGCCTAGCCTTTGGATGGTGCCAGCTTGAACCGCGCCGAAGTGTAACCATAGCCGGAACCGGCACAAGAAAAGAGTCTCCCGCACGCTGTCCACTGACGATTATGTCACCCTGAAGGAATAGGCGAGGAATCAACCCCTCGGACGGCCACATTCGAACCCGCCGCGAAGGTTTTGATGAACCACAACCCATGTGGGCTCTCGACTGAGCCCGCCGCGGAAACGATCAGAAGACAAACCGAGTACCGACTGTCGGAGCAAAGTTGTTGTTGGAGTTGTAGGGGACGCCAGGGCCGTGAGGAATGGCGATGGCCAGACCGCCGCTCACCCAGGAGTACGCAATTCCGAGAAAACCGTCCCAACGCTTGGTGAAGTGATAATCCGCATAGAGCGACCCCTCGTTCAGGGTGCCCGCGCAGGAACTGCGGAAATTTCCAGACACGCAGGTCGGTGGAACACGGAAGTCGTTCTGTCGCTGTTGATACCAGGAGAAAGTGAAGTCGGTTCTGCTGCGGTAGGTGTACTTCGCGCCCGTCCACCAAATCTGTACCAACTTTTCAGAATCAAGATTCTTGTCTTCGACCCCACTCATGATGTAACCGCCCTGGTCCGACGCGCCAACGCCCAACGGGTTCTTCGGGTTGTTCTGCCAGATGTATTCGTAGCCGGCAAAAAACTTGAACGGGTCCCACGCATACTTGGCAGCGACCATAACGGCGTAGTTGTCGGTCACGATGCCGTAGACGGTGTTGTGTGTGTCAATCAGATTGGTTCCGGTGATCTGGTTTGTATTGATGCTGTCGGTAGTCGACTGAAATGACTGCGTTGGACTCTGAGGCCCTAGCAAGGGGTTCAATACGCTGATCGCCTGGTTGTAATGTTGGGGAACGATGTCGGCGGAGAACTTGCCGTACGTTCCGCCGAGGTCGAATCCATAGGCGTTGTTATGCGCCGATTCCGGCGTACAGGTGGTGGCAGTCCAGCCTGCGGAGGCCGAGTAGCAGCCGGCAGAGCCATCGGCGAATTTATACATCGCGCCGAAATGGACCGGGCCATAGGTGATGCGATACTTCACCGCGTCGTCCCAACGGCTGTTCTCGGTGTCGCCGCCGCCGGCCATGGTGCCGTTATACCCGATGTAGGAAAAGGCATAGCTGCCCCCGGCCGGATCGTAGAGGAGCATCGCATCGGTACCGAGAGAGCGCTGGCGACCGAAAGTCAGCGTACCGAAATGCGTGGATGACATACCGCCATAGACTTCGTCATTGAAGGGTTGGCCGGCGCGTGCCCCGTCGATAGCGTACGAATAGCTAGCCCTGGGAAGGCCGTTGTTGATGGTGTCGGTGGCTGACGCGTTGGCGAGCAGGCCCGACTGCGGATTGATGCCAGTGGAAGCGTTGAACACAACCGACCAGCCAGGCCGAAACTCCTCCTTGCCCCTGATGCCCACACCCGTCTGCTGCAGGTTGTTCGGTGCGATAAGGAATCGACGTTGAAAGCCGTTTCGGTTCACCAGAGATGCGCCTTCGTAGTTGTAGCCGTTTTCCGGTAAGCCGTGGCTTACCCAGCCGACGCCGACGTCATACGCGCCGTACAGCGTGATGCCGTGCCAGGTCAGGGTGCAATCGGTGGTGGCGAACTCGTGGCCGCTCGCGCAGGCGTCGGGGGTGCTCCGCTGCATCTTAATGTCGACCGTGGCGTCCTGGCCGGCCGCCAGGCTGATTCCCGTGCGCGTTTCATCGGCCAAACCTGGTTTTGCCGCTCGAATCTCGAAACGCCCCGGAAGCAGGCCGGACGCCTGAAAGTGCCCCCCGCCGTCGGTTGCGATCGTGCGCGTTGCACCTGTGTGGACGTTCTTGATTGTCACCGCTACATCGCGAAGGGCGGCGCCGGTTGGGTCCGTCACCACGCCGGAAAGGCTCGCTCCCGTTTGGGCCCACACCGGGAACGCCCCCATCGCAAGCCACAAAAGCAGAAAGAAGGGTTGGGCCAGCAGCAGTGAGGCAGCCGTTGGAATGTAGCCGGCGCGCGTCAAAGGTTTCCATCGCCGCCTGTACCGGAAGAAGAGGATCTCGGAGCAGTCAGAGCGTTTCACGATGCGCATTTGTCCCCCAGAGTGCAGATTGCGCAGTGTATATGAAGTACTGTTTATGTGTCTACTTATGTACGATTTAATATCATTCCATGAGGTGGCAAGAGCTGCAGCATTGGCTTGTCGGTTGACCGTGCCATCCGTCGGCTGTACGATTTCTTTCTCGTGCGACGTAAACGTCAACCCGGAAGTGAACCGGAAGAGATGCTGAGGCTGCGGGATGCGGCTTTGCAGCTCGGGATCAGCTTTCCCACCATCAAACAATGGATCTACAAGAAGAAGATACGCAGCGTGTTAACCGCGGGCGGGCATCATCGCGTGCCCCGGAGCGAGGTGGATCGGTTGCTTTTCAGGACGCGAGGTAGGACGGAAGTGGAGCGCAGGGAGGTAATCCGCCGCGTCAGCGGGCGGAATCAGTTGGTGGGACGGATCGAGAGTGTCCGCATCAGCGGCCTGATGGCCGAAGTTACCTTATCGATTGGCGGCCAAGGAATCATCGCCATCATCACTTCCAGGTCGGCGCGGGAGATGCAACTGAAAGCGGGGCAGTCAGCTGCAGCGTTGATCAAGGCCACCGAAGTGATGATACTGCGAGTGTGAATCTAACCAATGGCGCAAGCGCTTAGGCTGGCGGCAGCGGCTATATGAGACTCGGTGAGAACCGTGCCGTCCCTGCGGAACTCTTTCCCTTTTTTCGGCTTTACCCCGGACTTACGTCCGGGGCTAAATTATGCCGCCGCCGCGCGCGGAGGGGTCTTGCCAAGCTTCGACTCCACCGTTCCTCCGGAGCTTAGTTGTCGCATAAACTCTATCTGCCGAGGCCTGCGATCAGGGTTTCAATAATCGCAGCGATCAGGAAGATGAACACAAAGTAGGTGGCGGCACGGCTGGCGGAATTATCTGGTTTCGGTTCGGACATGGCTCCTCGCTAGAATTGATTCAGATTGATCAGATCAAGCCTTCTCACCAACCGTTGCCGGACGCCTCCAGGGCTTTCGCGTCGGTTGTCCGGTTACGCTTCCTGTAGGCAAGAACGGTGATTCCTACCGACATAAACATCGGAGGGAAAATCAGCACCAGGATGCCGGTGCGCAGCCCCTGAATGAACCGATGCCCCGCGCCCGCAGCTTGCGTATAGCAGAGGGCACAGCTTTGTGCGTAGCCGGCCGTGTTCAGCGCTAAAACCACAGCGGCGGTCAGCACCAGCTTCGTCCGGCGGGCAAGGCGCAATCCTCGAAAATACGTCACACGCCCTCCTTACTATTTTGCAAAGGGTTTCATGGAGATTAGGCGAAAACTGTCGGCCCACACCATGTTCATCATCACCAGCACGAACAAGGTCGCTGGTATCAGAGCCAGCCGGAGGTTGGACTTCTCGTCCCGCAGGTGCATGAAGAACATCCCGGCCAGGTAGGCCTGAATCGCGGCCAGAATCAGCATGCGTCCCAGGGAAGGCCCCATGGTGAGGGCAACGACGACCTGGATCACCGCGATGGCAAGGATCACGCCGTAGACGATGTAAGTGGTGCGCATGCTGTTCGTATTGTTTGCGCTCATCGATGTGCTCCTCTTCTTCAATTACCGCTTCATGTTCAACAGGTAGATCAGCGGGACGACGAACATCCACACCAGGTCAACGAAGTGCCAGTACAACGCCCAGATCTCGATGTGCACCGAAGCGTAGCGGCCGGCCTTGTAACCGGAACCGACGACGACAAGAGCCACGACGCCAGCGAGCACGTGCGCCATATGCAGACCGGTGACCGAGAAGAAGGCGGCGCCGAACATGGGCGAACCCCATGGATTCTGGAAAAGCCGGACACCCTGGCCGATCAGGGACATCCACTCGCGGATGTGCAACGCGGCAAAAAGAATGCCTCCGGCGGCAGTGACCATGGTCCAGCGAAATGTAGCCTGGCGGTCGTCAGCCTGCGACGACTTGACGGCGAACAATACCGTAAGGCTGGTGCTGACCAGAATGAACGTCATCAGAAGAGCATTCCAGATGCTGGTCGATTTGAAGACCAGGGGCCAGTCCGCGGCCGAGTTCCGAATATAGCCGTAGGCGATCAGGAGGGCGCCGAACGTGCACGCATCCGAAATGATGAACAGCCACATCACGAGTTTGCTGGAAGGAATCGAAAACGGGCTCTCTTCCATTACTGCCGCCACTCCCGCGCTCTGCTCCAAGGTCAGATCGGCTTCGCTCACAGTGCCTCCCTCAGAAGTTGCCCTACAGCTTCATCCACAAAATAAACAGCAGGTAGATCCACAACAATCCCATGAAATGCCAGTAGTAAGAGGTGGCGTCCATGGTGCTGCGGCGCAGGGGCCGCGTGGAACGGCGAAACTTCACGATGACTCGCGTCAGTCCGCCAAGACCGCCCAGCACGTGAACCGCGTGCACTCCGGTCAACAGATAGAAGAAGGAACTGTTCGGGTTCGTGGGCAGGTAGAGACCCTGCGACCTTAACTTCATCCACGCCAGGTATTGCCCGGCTACGAACAAAAGGCCGAGCGCCAAGGTAGCGTTCAACCACAGCATGGAGCTGGAGCGGCTTGGGATCTGGCCGCGCATGAATGCCGCGACCCGGTGCCTTGCCAACTCCAGCGTGATACTGCTGGCGATCAAGGCCAGGGTGTTGAACCAGAGAATTGGAGGCAGGACGATATGGTGCCAATCGGTGGCCGCGCCTTCGCGAACGTACAAGGCGGAGGTGAGGGCGGCAAACGACATGGCGATGGCAGCAAGCGCCACCCAGATTCCGGTGCGCGTGGGCTCGCCCCTGGGATCGGCTACGGATCGCAGATCACCGGTTTCCGGAACCAATCCACCAAGGCCACCGCCGCCGTTTCCGTCGTGCGGATGCGGACGCTTTTTGTCGTCTGTTTGTACTGGCGGCGGTTGAAGTGTCGTTGCCATGAATACTCCGTTTCCCTTCCCCTTAGTCGGCCCCTACAGCCTCAAAGCACAGCGCCTAAAGGCCCGTCAATATTTATTCACTTGCGGCACGCCCTGTAAGGCGTGGCTGATACGAACCTTACTTTCGCCACGGACTGCTAAATGGTGCAGTGCAGTGGTGGCGGTTTGACCTATGGCGTTTCTCCGGCGCGCTCCGGCGATGTTTGCATCAGGTAGTCGGCCGTAGAACTTTGGACTCCGTATTGATACGGATCGTGATAGACAACCGGGTGCTGGCCGCCGAAATTATCGAATGGCGGCGGAGACGACGGCGTGGACCACTCCAGCGAGGTCGCCTCCCACGGGTTGGCCGTTGCTTGCGGCCCCTTGAACCGGCTGTAGATGAGGTTGCACAGGAAGATCAACTGCGCCGCTCCGGTGAACAGCGCAGAGTAGGTAATGAATTTGTGCACCGGGAGCAGCGGCACCAGGAAGTCGTCGGTGAAGGCCGAGTAGCGTCGTACGTTGCCCGCCAGCCCCAGGTAATGGAACGGCATGAAGATGCAATAGGTGCCGATGAAGGTGAACCAGAAGTGCAGCCGGCCCCAGGTTTCATTCATCATGTGGCCGGTCATCTTGGGGAACCAGAAGTAGGTTCCGGCGAAAATACCGAAGATGGCCGCCACACCCATCACCATGTGGAAGTGGCCTACGACGAAGTAGGTCGCGTGCAAATAGATGTCGATCGAGGGCTGCGCCAGGAAGAAACCGCTCACGCCGCCGCTGACGAACATTGAGATGAAACCCAGGCAGAACAAGGATGCCGCGTTAATTCTCAAGTTGGAGCCATAGAGGCTGCCCAGCCAGATCAGCGTCATGATGGTGGCGGGAATCGTAATCATCAGCGTGGGGAAAGAGAACACCAGCGCAGAGAATGGATTCATGCCGCTCAGGAACATGTGGTGTCCCCACACCATATAGCTGAGGAAGCCGATGCCCATCATGCAATAGATGATGACCTTGTTGCTCAGCATGGGCTTGCGCATGCTGTTGATCAGAATGTGGCTGACGATGCCGATCGCGGGCAGAATGGCGATGTAAACCTCGGGATGGCCGAAGAACCAGAACAGATGCTGCCACAACAGCGGCGATCCGCCCTGGTGCGGTTGTATGTGGTCGCTGATATTCAGGCCGGAGGGAATGAAAAAGCTGGTTCCACCCACGCGGTCCAGGATCAGCAGCAGGCAGGCCGGCATCAGAACGGCAAAAGCCAGCAGCGCGATGCAGGAGGTGATGAACCACGCCCATGTGACGATGGGCATGCGTGCCAGCGTCATGCCTTTGGTTCGCAAATCGAGCGTGGTGGCGATGAAGTTCAGCGCTCCCAATAGCGAGGCAATGCAAAAGACAAAGATCGAAAGGGCCCACAGAGTTTGCCCGAGTCCCTCGCCCGGGCCGGAGTCCTTGCCAACGGCGCTCAGCGGGGCGTAGGCGGTCCAACCGGCAAGCGGCGGTCCATCTCCCACGAAGAAGGCGGAGATCAGAATGCAGAAGGCGATGAACGTGGTCCAGAACGACATCATGTTGAAGCGGGGGAAGGCCATATCTTCCGCGCCAATCTGGAGGGGCAGGAAGTAGTTGCCGAACGCGGCGAAGGGCGCGTTGGTCAGCACGAAGAAGACCATCAAGGTGCCGTGCATGGTCATCAGTGAGAGGTAGTACTCCGGCGTCATCACTCCGCCTGGCGCTCCGACCTTGGATAGGAATTGCAGACCCGGAATCGGCCAATTCGGCGCAATCAGGTGAATTCGCATCAGCCAAGAGAGCATCATCCCCGTGACGACGGCGACCAGGGCCAGCGCGTAGTACTGCAGGCCGATGATTTTATGGTCGAGGCTGAAAACGTATTTGCGAATAAAGCCCGTCGGGGCTGCGTGATGTACTGCGTGCGGGGATGCCTCAGACATTGCCCTTCACCTCTCGCTGGAGTTGGCACTCGCCGTTCTTTGTTCGTTGCGGAACGGCACGGACTGCACACTACTGGGACTGCGCCTTCAACCACTTGTCAAAATCGTCCTGCGACATGACGTTCAGATAGGCCTTCATGTTGTAGTGGCCAAGGCCGCAAAGCTGGGTACACACGATTTCGTACTTGCCTACCTTGGTCGCGGTGAAATGAAGGGAAAGATCGAGTCCGGGGACGAAATCCTGCTGGATGCGCAGCTCGCGAACGTAGAAGGAATGTCCCACGTCTTTAGCGTGCATCATCAGGTGGATTTCCTTGTTTGCCGGAATGACCAACTCGCCCGAGGTGATGTCGTCGCGAGCGGGGATATCGTTTTCCGGATCCAAGCCGAAGAAATTCGAGTTGCCTTCATCGATCTTCTCTGGGTGGATGACGCCGAACTTGCCGTCCGGCCCGGCGTAGCGGAAGTAAAAGGCAAACTGTCCGGCCTGCACCTGGATGGGCAGTGCGTCGGCCGAGGCAGGCTGGAAATAGACTCTTGCCCATGCCTTGGTTCCCAGGGCTCCGAGCGCGATCGCCTCAGCCCCCACCAGCAGCACCGCCGCAAGGACTAGATACTTGGCGCCACCGGGAAAGTTCTTGAGCGGACCAGCTTTGCGTCCGCCAAACTGCCACACAAAGAAGCCCAGCACGAACTGAGCTGCCAGGAATGACAAACCGGCCTCGACCATGGTTTCGTCGAGTTGCTTGTCGATTTCGGCGCCGTGCGTGGAGATGTCCTCGGGCGGAGTCACGCTCGCCCCCAGGAACGTGTGGCTGATGATGGGAACTGCCGAGGCTATTGCAATCACGATCACCAGCACCGCAAATATCTTGCCGCCCATGTTCCCTCGCATCCGCCCGGATCATCCGCGCCAATGAAGTCGATTGGCGCCGG
Source organism: Candidatus Sulfotelmatobacter sp. (assembly GCA_035511455.1). Classification (GTDB taxonomy): domain Bacteria; phylum Acidobacteriota; class Terriglobia; order Terriglobales; family Acidobacteriaceae; genus Sulfotelmatobacter. Next base: position 29,078 of record DATKFH010000014.1, read on the forward strand.
CGCGAAAAGCGCCGGCACCAACGAGAAGCAATTCCTAGTAGGCTTTGGCCTTGAAACTGAAGTCGATCGACTTCGTTTCGCTGCCGGTGATGGTCACATCCTGAGTTTGGGTTCCGTAGTCTTCATGCCAGGCGGTGACGGTGTACTTTCCCGCGGGCAGGTTGGGCAGAGAAAACCCGCCGCCGTCTCCGGTGATCGAGTAATGGTTGGTCTTGAGGACTGCAAACCAGCCGTGCATCCAGGGATGGATGTTGCACTTCACGGAAATGAATTCCGGAGAATCGAATTTCTCCTGAATGGCAGGAGCCCCGGGCGGTTGCGACTTGTTCCACTCACGGTTCACCTTGGCCAGGGGATGAATGTTGTGCGAAGTCTGGTCCCCATTGATGACCTGCAATTGCTGGCCGGTGTGCAGGGCAATCACGTGTGGAAGGTACTGGCAACCTTTCTGGGTAAAAGTGACGGCCTGCGAGGGTGCGTTGGCGTCATCGGCGCCGGTGGAGATGTAGACGATGACGTTTTCGAGAGTGTTGTTGGAGCCGGTGACGACAGTCTCAGTAGTGATGGGAGTCGCGTGCTGCTTGGCGCAACTCGGTTCCTTCGACATGTCGATAGGTTTCTGTTTCGCCGGGGTTCCGGTGTAGGTCACTTTGCCGCTGATGGTGCCTCCGAACATTAGCGCCGGACACAATACGGCCGCTAGCGCCGCAATGCAGGGGTTGCTCGCGCGCATCTCCTGGCCTCCTTAGAAATATCAGATATTAGTTACCGCTATTAGTTACCGCCTCCCGCAGCCCGATTCTCGGACTGGTTGGTGGGCGCTTCCGATTGCTTTTCCACGTAGGGAGGAATCTTGCCTCCCGCCGCCTTCAACACGTCGTTTTCCTTGCTGTGGCGATTGACCTGTAGGGTGCGCAGGAAGTGAACCAGATCCCACGCATCGTTGGGTTGGATGGTGTCGTTAAACGAGGGCATCGGTGTTCCATCAACGCCGGTCATGAAGATCTTGTAGATATCTTGGTTGGTCGAGCCGCACTTGAACCGCGAGTCGTCTTTGCCGTCGGCAAAGTTGTACGGCCGGATGGGTAGATCCTGGCTGTCGGTGAGCGTCGCCGCCGAAGGACCGTCGCCCTTGCCTTGCGGGCCGTGGCACTTCCAGCACTCGAGCTTGGTGAACAGGGCTTTGCCGTGCGAGATGCTCTCGATCGTGACCGGGGGCTCGGCGGGAATCTTGATGGGATCGCCCGCTTTCTCTTTTTGCCAGCGTGGCGAGAACGTCTTGATGTAGGCCACCAGGTCGGCCTTCTGCTGTCCTGAGAAGGTGTTCCAGATGGGCATGTTGGAGTTGCTGAACCCGCGGCCGATGGAGTTGAAAAGATCCTGATCGGTGGGGAGGGTGCCGGTCAGTGTGGAGCGGCACTTGAACGTGGCTAATGTGAAGTTGCGAGGCTTGGGATCAAGCCACATCGCGTTCTCGCCGTTGCCGTCGCCTAAGTCGCCGTGACAACCGGCGCAGTAGCGGCGGAAGTCCGACTTGGCGTCTTTGGAATGGCCGGTTAACTTGCCGATGTGGCTTTCCATCGGCACCTCCGGAGTCGGCGGATGGGGGCCCACGTCCGGTGCGTCCTGCGCCCGGGAAGAGATTCCGACGGCCAGAACGAAACTCACAATCGCGGTGAGAAAATGGACAGGCTTCAAAGTGTTCATGCAGAGAATCCTTAAATTTGAATTTTCACGCAGGCAAAACGTCTGCCACCTGTTCGTTCTGTTAGAAGTCGAAATCAAACCCCATCAATACTTCGCTGGTGTTGATGTTGGTTGTGTTCAGCCCGACCAGGGGTCCGGTGCCGTCCTGGTGCAGCCAGTTGTACTCGTTGTGCCAGGCAAAGCCGGCGCGGCTGGTCATGAAGGGGTTGTAGCGAAAGCCAACGGTGTAGGTCGAGATATTGCCGAAGTTGGACGCTGACGGAGTGGCCGAGGTTCGCCCATTGGCCTGGCGCGACATCTGAATGTTCTCGTACCGCCCGACGAAAATAAGCTGCGGGCTGTAAATGTAGTGCGGTTCGAACAGAACGCCGTTCCAGGTTGGCGCCTGCGAACCCGTGGGCAGGCTTGTACCGGGTACGTTATTGTTCGTGGCAGCTCCGTTGATCAGATCCCCGTACCCCTGCCCGAACCAAGCGTTATCCCAGCCATGCTGGGTCACCACCTGCAGGTCGAAGTGCTGGCCGAAGTAGAACTGACCGACGAAGCCTTCGCGATGGAACGACTTGTTGCTTGCCCCGGAGCCGGCAAGGGGTGACGTGACTCCGCTGGCGGTCTGAGTCAAATAGTACGTTGGCGCTTGTCCGATCATGGCGTAGGCGCCGATGCGATCGACTCCCAGTTTCCCGACGTCGAAGGCTTGGCTGGCGGCAAAGAAACCGGTGTAAGCATTGCCATACGGCAAGGCAACGTTTCCGTTGGTGGAACTGAGCAGGGCCGCCGAGTACCGGGTCCGGTCGTTGTAGGAGTGGCCCATGATTTCGGCACCCAGCTGGTTGGCTCCCATTTGGCCGAAGATGTTGCCGTCGCCAACCGGAGTGAAGTGATAGAGCTGGTAAATGCCCCCGTTGCCGGTGAGCGTCAGAATTCGCTTTTCCGAGAGGAGGTTATCGAGTTCGAACTTGCCCAGCTTGATGTTAAGCCAGGGGCTGCCGAACAGGTTGTCTAGCCGTGCCATGACGGTTTCAAAGTGAAAGGAAGCGGTGTTGTCAGAGGACGGAAGTACGTAGAACGAGAAATTCTTTTCCAGAGTGCCCCCGGTGTGGAAGTCCAATCCGCTCAGATCGAAGCCGGAGGTAGTAACCCGCTGAATCGCGGTGCCATTCGGCGTGGTTGATCCCCCGCCGGGATAGGTGTCGACTTCGACCTTGCCCTTGCTGACCCGGTGCCAAATCGGGATGATGCGGAAGGTGACGGGCCAATAGCCAGGATTCTGCCAGATCGGCGAGTCGCGATCGTTCATCAACTGGTAGCCGTTGTCTTTGAACTTCTGGCCAAAGTAATTAAGCATCGGCCAGGATTCGTGGCAAGCAGAACAGCGCAGGCCGTACTTGCGAGCAAATGCCGGAAGGGCATTCGCATTTTGACTACTGCTCAGGATTAGAAAGACCACAACCAGAGTTATGGTTACAAAAGGCCGCACACACGGCAGCTTTCGGCGAGCATAAGACTGCGTCCCCATACGCATTCGGTTTCACTCCTCCAGGCCTTTCGGCCACACTTACTTGCATGATGCTTGCGTCCCCACAGACCCAAAATTGGCAAGATGCGCAGACTTTAGCATGTGAAACCCCTTTCACATGCTTGCGACGGAGCAAGTAAGAATCTTTTTACAACTTCCTTCACCGGTCGAACCACCGTACCGGGGCGGAATCCTACTACCGCCCTAACCTGACTTGCAAGCAGTTTTTTACATTTTTTTTACACTGCTAAAGCCAAAGAGTGTTGGGGTTTGGCATTACGACTAAAAGGCAAGCCAGAGTTGACACGCCGCCTCCGGAGTTGAGAATGTGTCCAGAGGGGTTTCAGGTGAAACGGTCTGCGGCTGGTAGGGGCGGTGGGTCCGAGTTTTCGGGCGCGGGTAGGGTTGGGCCGTGGAAGGCCGGTTTGATCCTGCTCTGGATAGGTTTCCTCGCAGCCACGCCCGGACTAAACGCGCGGGAAAAAGATGCCCTGCAGTACGGGGCTGGCCTCATTGTCAACGTTCCGTTTCCCGAGAGCGAAGTTGTCCAAGTTGTCGAGGACGTGGTGCAGAACGGAATCATTCGGGGAACCAAGGAATACAACAAAGACGAATACGTCGCGAACGCGACCGCGGAGTCTTCGACGCGCGCTTTTCCGGCATGGACCGGGGATGGGAAGGGCTTCTACAAAGTGAAAGCCCACGCACTCGATCCCCGCAATTTCAAGGACAGCGGCGACGTGGGCACGCTGGCTGTGCGCTACGTGGTGCAGGCGCAGGGGGACAAAAACAGCGTGTTGCGGATCGATGCAATCTTCGTCGAGGATTTCCGCCACACCTCACATCTGTCGAATGGTTCGGTGGAGAGCGCGGAGTACAAGGACATTCATGACCGGCTTGACGCGATCACCGTGATGAAAACTGAAACCGCCGAAGCCGAGCGCCAACGGGAGGTGAAATTGACGCAGCAGTTCGCGCCAGCCGAGATGACCCGCGCAGCGACTCCCCCTCCGATCCCCACACCCGCGGTGGAAAGTGCCGGCAATTCCGGCTCGGCGCCGCAAACAACGCTTGCGCAAGCCGCGCCGCAAACGCTGGAAGAACGCGTCAAAGATCTCCGCCGTCAGGTTCAGCGACTGGTGAAGGCGCCGGGCGCGCCGCTGAAATCCGCTCCCTTCCACACGGCGAGCACACTGCAGTCGTTGCCCGCCGGCACCGAGGTTCTCATCGTGATTTCGACGACGTACTGGTTTGGAGTGGAAACCCACGATGGCCAGCACGGATGGATATTGCGCGACGAGTTGGAGCAGTTACCGTGAGAGCCCCGGGAAACATCACCAGCCGAATTGCGGCGCGGGCGCTTCTTTGTGGTCTATCGATCTTTCTGGCGATTGCCTCGGTTCGCGCCCAGACTGATCCGAGCCAACGCAGCTTCCGGGAGTCGAAAACCGCGGTTGAGAAGGCGCTGAGCGGACTGCGCTCGAGCCTGGCCGGTCACCTTCCCGCCTTAGAGGGATTCGCTCAACCGGGGGAGCATCCGCTTGACCGCTACCAGCGCGGGTACTACCAAACCACGGTGCAGGTCAGCCCAATTGCGAGTGGCGGATCGCTGGTGCGAGTCAGCACAAAAGTGACGGCTTGGTACAACGATCCCGCGGGGCGCTCGGGATATCAGTTGTTGATGTCGAACGGCCGTCTTGAAGCCGACCTGCTGGATCAACTAGCGGAGGAACTGGCGCGCACGGAGAGCGGCCAAAGGGCCGCGCCGGCTGCGCCACCAACCCAACCGTCCGAGCCGCCGGCCTCCTTGGAACCAACGATTGCGGCGCCGGCTCCAAGGTTCCCCCAGACAGCTGGCACTTTCTCTTCGTCACTGAGGCAAGGCCTGGCTGCGCCGGAGCCCGTGAGCAGCGCAAATCCGGAGCCCAACGCCGAAGAGACGACCAATGCGTTGCAGACAGAAGCCGACAGCCTGGCGGAAATTCTCAAGAACCAGGCTTATCCCAAGAACCTGGTGGCGGTGAAGAAATCGGGCACTCCCGTGGTCGCGACTCCCAGCCTGACTGCGAAGCCGCTTTTCCTCGCCAGTCTGCACGACGAATTCGAGATGCTGAACTTCGACCGGGACTGGGTACACGTGCGCATATCCGGGTTATCGCGTGGCTGGATCTGGCGCAACAGCGTCGAGATGCCTGTTGGCATCCCGGACACCGACGCACCTGTGGTCCCTGCTCTGGCACCCGCGGCTGACTTGTTCCATGTAATCCGAGAGGAGACCGCGCCTTTCCCAGGAGATTGGGAACCGCTCCGCGGCAAAAGCGTTAAAATTATTTCAGTGCAGAAGATTGACGACAACGCCAAAGACGGCGGCCCGAAGGAGCGGCTGGAATATGCGAAGTTTTTGCTCGACAAGAACTTCGCGGAGATGACTCAGAAGCCGCAGGAAATGGCTGGCATTGTGGTGATTTTCGATTCCGCCGACGGCGGCATGATCGCGGCCACGTCGTCGGCTCTGGCGCAATGGAAAGCCGGCACGCTGTCCGATTCCGCTTTGTGGCACAAATGTTTTTTCGATCCACCTGAAACGTTTGATTCGACGGGGCCTTCGGGGAACGAGTGATGCTGAATCAGCGAATACGCTTTGCGTTTTCGCTTGACATTAGAACGCGATGGGAGTACCCATTCATTCCTTGAGCGCGTTATGGCGTGGGGCCTGGCGCGCGTCTCTCAGTAGGAAGTCAGATGGGTATATTCTGGAACGGTTCGACACGGCCTAATTCATGAGCACGATGACCCTGCCTCTCTCGGACTTGCGCACACGGGCTACTTCCCTTTTCCGCGACTACGCCGAACTCACCAAACTCCGCGTGACCACCCTGATCGTAATGACCGCTTGGTGTGGGTACTTTTTCGGCGCGCACAAGGCGGGTAATTTCTGGCTTAGCTGGGGGCTATTTCACTCTCTGTTTGGAATCGGGCTGGTCTCCAGTGGCACGGCGGCGCTGAATGAAGTCATGGAACATGAGGTAGACGCCAACATGCGGCGGACGGCCCTGCGGCCGCTTCCGACCGGCCGGATGAGTCTGCTACACGCCTCCGTGGTTGGCCTGCTGGCAGCGGTGGGAGGCTCGGTCTACCTGGCCGTGTACACGAATCCCCTGACCGGATTCCTAACCTTCCTGACTTCGGTCGCGTACCTGGCGGCCTACACTCCGCTGAAGCGTATTTCTCCCATTTGCACGTTTGTGGGAGCTATTCCTGGAGCGATGCCGGGAGTTCTGGGCTGGACCGCTGCTCGGGGCCGACTGGAGTGGAGCACACTTGTCCTGTTCGCCATTCTGTTTGTCTGGCAGTTCCCGCACTTCTTCTCGATCGCATGGCTGTATCGCGAAGATTACGCCAAAGGCGGAGTTAAAATGCTTCCCGTGGTGGAAGAAGACGGCCGTTCCACCGCGCACCGTATTCTGATCTACTCCGTGTTTCTGATCCCCATCAGCGTGCTGCCCAGTTTCATGGGAATGGCGGGCCGGGTCTATTTTGCTGGCGCGGTGGTTCTCGGATTTGCGCTCCTGTACTTTGGGGCGCGCCTGGCTTTTCTCAACCTGCCGCTCGCGAGTGCGCCGTCGAAGATGCGCGCGCGACATCTCCTGCAGGCCACGGTGATCTACCTCCCTCTCCTTTTTACCCTGATGATGAGCAACTCCGCACGGCCTTAAGGGTCGAAAACATAAAGATGTCTTCGCGTTCGGAGATTACCCCCACCCCGGTGTAGTTACCGCAGTAATCTCGACTTGGTACCTGAGTGGACGCAAGATTTGATTTCGATCACCAAACCGTTCGCCCTCTGCACGGTCGTGGTTTGAAACCGGTAATCGAAGACCCGTAACCGAAGGGTTGCCCGGAATCGATCGATGTTCCAGCGCAGCGTTTCTGGTGAGGGATGAACGTCGGAGGATGCGGGGAGCAAGTCAGACAGACAGAATTCGTCGCCCCGGGCTATGAGAGGGGCGGCCCCCACCGCCGGACACCGGGACAAAATGGGGGACTAATATGCGTAGGAATTCGCGTTGTCTAGGTTTGATGTTCCTCTTCGCCACCGGCTTGGTGTTTGCCCAAAGCGACTACAAGGCCGTTACTGTCAGTAACGGCGGCACGATTTCAGGCTCCGTCAAATGGTCGGGGCCAGTTCCGCACGCCGCTGCCTTCCCGATAACCAAAGATCCTCAGATTTGCGATCCCGACTCCAAGAAGAGTACTGACCTGGAGCGCTTGATCGTTGGATCTGGGGGGGGCGTAGCCAACACCGTCGTTTACCTGAAGAACATCAGCAGCGGGAAGGCCATGGATCTGCCCGAACAGCGGCGGCACCTCGATCAGAAACACTGTCGCTACATCCCGCACATTCTCCTCGTCCCGGAAAACGGTACTCTCAACATGATGAGTTCCGACGCCACCTTGCACACGGTTCATATGGATGGTGCGGCGACGTTCAACTTGCCTTTTCCTTTTACCGATCGCGTAACTTCCCGCACCATGTCCAACCCGGGTCTGGTCCATTTGCGCTGCAACGGCGGCCACGTCTGGATGAATGCTGAGATGATGGTAGTACCTCACCCTTACTACACTGTAACCGACGAGAGTGGCCAGTTCGAGTTCACCGATGTCCCTGCGGGAACCTATCAAATCGTGGCCTGGCACGAAGGTTGGAGTCTGCTCGGCAAGGAACAAGCCTATGACGTGCTGACCGAACGCAGCGTCCAGCGCCCCGTGTTCTCGGAACCCAAAACCTGGGAAAAATCGGTGACCGTCAGCCGCAACAATGTGAGCACAGTGGACTTTGTTCTCTCGAACAAGTGATTTTGGTATCGTCAAGCCCAGCGGGAGCTGATGGCCGTATCAGGTCCCATTGACCCTTGCACGACTTCCAAGCATGATTACTAGGCTCTTCCGCCACTCGGAAGAGCTACAGTGAGAGATCATGCTGATCCACCCGGACCGCCTTTTCCCAGCAGAACCCGCCACGCGTAAGATCGCCAGAACACTCTACGAACATGTGCGAGCACTTCCTCTCGTGAGTCCGCATGGACACACCCAGGCGGCATGGTTCGCGAAGAATGAGCCGTTTCCAGACCCGGCAAAGCTGTTCGTTCAGCCCGATCACTACATTTATCGCATGCTGTACAGCCAGGGAGTGTCGCTGGAAGATCTTGAGATCGGACAACCGGAACTGAAGGATGCTCGGAAGGTCTGGCGGATTTTTGCTCGCCATTATCACCTGTTCCGGGGGACACCAACCCGGCTGTGGCTGGATTTTGCCTTTCAAGAACTCTTCGAGCTTAACCAGCGGCTAAGTGAACGGACTGCGGACCTGTACTTCGATACGATTTCGGAGAAACTGCAAACCCCTGAATTTCTGCCACGCGCGCTATACGAACGTTTTCGATTAGAAGTGCTGGCGACCACCGACTCCCCCCTGGACCCGCTGGCGGATCACACAGCGATTCGGAATTCGGGATGGAAAGCAAGGATCCTGCCGACCTTTCGGCCCGACGCGGTGGTAGATCCGGAGTTCACGGGATTCTCCGAAAACATTGCCCAGCTGGGAGAGCAAACGGGGGAAGACACCTCAAGCTGGGCGGGCTATTTGAAGGCACTCCGGCTGGCGCGGGAACGGTTTCGTTCGCTTGGCTCGACGGCCACCGACCACGGACATCCGACGGCGCGCACCGCGAATCTTTCTCCAAAGGAGGCTTCCGAGCTCTTCACGCGAGTTATTGCCGGAGCTTCTGACACCAGCGATCAGGAGCTTTTCCGGGCTCAGATGCTGACTGAAATGGCGCGGATGAGTCTCGACGACGGCCTCGTGATGCAGATCCATCCGGGAAGTTCGCGCAATCACAACCGCCAACTCTATCAACGTTACGGTCGCGACATTGGTGCGGACATTCCGACGGCGACGAACTATGTCGACGCATTGCGGCCGTTGCTCGACCAATTCGGCAACCAGACCAACTTGACGATCATCCTCTTCACCCTGGATGAATCGACCTACGGCCGCGAACTGGCGCCGTTGGCCGGGCACTATCCCTGCCTTCGGCTGGGGCCACCGTGGTGGTTCTACGACAGTCCAGAGGGGATGATGCGCTTTCGCGAGCAAGTGACCGAGACGGCTGGTTTCTACAATACCGTCGGTTTCAACGATGATACCCGGGCTTTTCTGTCCATCCCCGCGCGTCACGATGTCGCGCGGCGTACCGATTGTGCATTTCTGGCGAGGCTCGTGGCCGAACATCGGCTGGAAGAAGATGAGGCTTTGGAAGTAGCGTACGACCTGGCCTATCGATTGGTGAAACGCGCCTACCGGCTGGAAGAGGCGCACGATGGAGCCTGAAACGGCTTTCAACGACCGGAGTGAGAGTGTCGAACCTGAGGGTGCGCGACCGACGTCCATGCGCTGGACTATTTGCGCGATGCTGTTCGTCGCGACCTCGATCAACTACATGGACCGGCAGGTGATCGCGCTGCTCAAGCCTACGCTCCAGCAGAGCATCGGGCTCACCGAACTCAACTACGGATACATTGTGGACGCGTTTCAGATCGCCTACGCGGCCGGCTTGTTGGGAGTCGGGCGTCTGATCGACCGACTAGGCACTCGCGTCGGCTACATGCTGGTGATGGCTGTTTGGAGCCTTTCAGCAATGGGCCATGCACTGGCCACAAGCGCGATGGAGTTCGGCGTGGCCCGCTTCTGTCTTGGGTGGGGGGAATCCGGCAACTTCCCTGCCGCGATCAAAACCGTGGCCGAGTGGTTTTCACCTGAGGAACGTTCGCTCGCAACGGGAATCTTCAATTCCGGGGCGAACATTGGAGCGATTCTGGCTCCCGCCTTCGTGCCCTGGGTGACGCTGCGCTACGGCTGGCATGCGGCATTTCTAAGCACGGGTCTGTTCGGTCTGCCCTGGATTGTGTGGTGGTTCCTCCGCTACCATCCGCCGCAAGCTCCTCCGCAGGTTGGCGAGGGCATGCTGCGGCAAGCCCCCTCAACGACCGATTCAGCGCCTACGATTTCATGGCGACGACTCTTGAGTTTCCGCCAGACTTGGGGGTTTTCGCTCGCGAAATTTCTCACGGATCCGATTTGGTGGTTCTACCTTTATTGGCTGCCATCCTACTTCAGCACTAAATTCAATTTGAGTCTCTCGCATCTTGGCCTACCGCTTATCATCATCTACAACGTGTCAGCGGTCGGCAGTATCGGCGGAGGGTGGTTACCCGCGCCGTTTCGGCGCATGGGGCTTTCGCCAAGTCATGCCCGGTTGGCGGCGATGCTCTTCTGCGGAGCGGTCGTCGTGCCGATCTACACCGTGGCAGGCCTCAAAACGGAATGGGCGGCGATTGCGCTCCTCAGCCTTGCCGCAGGCGCTCACCAGGGGTTTTCTGCGAATCTGTTTACCACGGCATCGGACATGTTCCCCCGCAGCGCCGTCGGCACAGTGGTCGGAATCGGTGGTATGGCTGGAGCACTCGGCGGCGCAGTCTTTGCGTTTTTCGCCGGACACGTGCTCGAATTGACTCATAGCTATCGCATCCTGTTCGCGATCGCCGCCTGCGCCTACCTAGTCGCCGTGCTTATTCTGTATCTGCTTGCTCCCGCGTTGAAGAAGGTGGAGTTCGCCGCATGAGTGTTTACTGTGCCGTGGGTAGTCCTGAAACTGAGCTTTCTCCGGAACAACTGAAGGACCTGCTCGCGCAGAGTCTGACGAAACTGGGACTGCGTAAGCGCGTGATCGTCGTACCACCCGACATGAGTCGCTTGCACTCGCGCGCCGGCGAGCTCACCCGTTACGCATGGCAATTCTATGGCGAAAGGCTCCAGGCGGTTCTCCCGGCGGTCGGTACTCATAACGCCATGAATTCCGCGCAGATTGAGCGCATGTTCGGGGCGATGCCGCGCGGACTCTTTCAGGTTCACAATTGGCGGACGGACACCGAGACTCTGGGCGAGGTCCCGGCAGAGTTTGTCCACGAGCAATCGGAGTGCAAGCTCAATTATGCGTGGCCGGCCCAAGTAAACCGGCTGATTGTGAACGGCGAATTCGACCTGATCCTTTCTATCGGCCAGGTGGTTCCCCATGAAGTCATCGGCATGGCCAATTACAACAAAAATATCCTCGTGGGCACCGGGGGGCCGGAGGGGATCAACCGGAGCCATTATCTGGGCGCGGTTTACGGGATGGAGCGGATCATGGGCCGCGCTGAGAATCCGGTGCGTAACGTTCTTAACTATGCGGCGGACCATTTTTTGAAGGATCAGCCCATTGTCTACGTGCTCACCGTTGTGGGGCGGGCCGAGTCTGGGCGGCTTGTGCTGCGCGGACTCTTTATTGGGGATGACGTCCGCTGCTTTCACTCCGCGGCAGAACTTAGTCTTAAGGTGAACTTTGAGATCCTCGAAGCGCCGATCCAAAAGGCAGTCGTATATCTCGATGGCGGCGAATTTCAGAGCACATGGCTCGGCAACAAAGCGGTCTACCGCACTCGCATGGCGCTGGCTGACGGCGCCGAACTGATCGTGCTCGGGCCGGGAGTCAAGCAGTTCGGAGAAGACCCGGCCATCGACAAATTAATCCGCAAGTACGGATATCATGGCACGCCCGCAACCCTCGCCGCGGTGAGTCGAAATACGGATTTAGCCAGGGATCTCAGCGCCGCGGCCCACCTTATCCACGGATCGTCGGAAGCACGTTTCACCATCCGGTGGTGCCCCGGACATCTCAGCCAGGAAGAAATCGAGGGAGCCGGCTACTCCTACGGAGATCCGAGAAGCATGCTCATGCGTTATCCTCCCGAGAAGCTCAAGCAGGGCTACAACCGAATTGACGGTGAGGAAGTTTTTTTCATTGCGGATCCGGGCATGGGGCTATGGGCCTATCGCGGCAAGTTGTCCGATGAGAGACAGAGGAAGTGAGGCTTGAGACTGAGCAAGTATTCGATCGGGACTGGCGACCGGTTCACCCGTCAGGCCAGAGCGCAGCTGAAGGCCTGCATGCAGGCCATGGAAAAAGGCGTAGAAGTAATTCCGGTTTGGAACAAATCGAACCGCGAACACATATTGATCGGCTCCGAACCGGGCTCCGCGCGGCACGCCGCCGACGACGCCGTGAGAGCGCTCGATTGGGGGAAGCAATATTTTTGCGACGCCGATCACACCACTCTGCAAACCGTGGACCGCTTCCTGGAGACCTGCGATTTCTACACGATTGACGTCGCGGATAGCATCGGCCAGTTGACCACGCCAGTCAACGTGGGCATTTGTGGAACGCCGCCCAGAACTGCTGCGGCAGGTGCGATTGGAAGGGGTGGAGGAATCCTTCGAGATTACGAAAGAAGACCTCAGGAGCACCGCGCAGAAGTTCCCGGCTGCCGGGATGAAAGCGGGGGAGGTTTACCGGAAGATCGAGAATAGCAAGGGTGCTGACAACTTCGTCTCAGAAATTTCGGTGGATGAAACCGACCGCGCCCAGACTCCGGCTGCATATGAGTTTCAAAATAGCGGCTAAGATGGGGCACCGTTATCTTGACCTGCGCCGGCAGAACGAAGCCGTGATTGCTAAGAATGTGACGGAGAATCTCTACGAGCGGCATGTCGTGCCGTATTTCTGGGCGGGCAAAGCTGACTTTCCGAGGCAATTCATTTTAGAGAAATCTTGGTGAGTGAGCTTTTCGTCTGACCGGCCAAACGGCTGTGGTGATCGGTGGCACCTAACTTCGGACGCCTCCTCGTTCACTCACTGGCCCGCACAATTCCGCTACACAGGCCCATTTCACGACGGACTGGGGCGGATCGAATCAGACTTTCCGTGGAACCGTCTGACAGGAGAGCCTCTTATCTATGCCTCGATGGGAACATTGCAGAACGGCGTCGAATCGGTATTTACCTCCATCGCGGACGCAGTCGGCACCAGGCCCGGAATGCAACTTGTGCTGTCCATCGGTCCCAGCCTCGATCCTGAAAAGATTAGTTCTTTGCCAGCCAACTCTATTGTTGTAACAAATGCCCCGCAAATGGAACCACTCAAACGTTCGGCACTATGTATCACACACGCCGGACTGAATACCGTGCTTGAATCTTTGACACAGGGGGTTCCCATGGTCGCGATTCCGGTTTCAATTGATCAACCCGGAGTTGCGGCAAGAATCGCCTGTACAAGAACTGGCGCCTATGTGCCTTTACGAGAGTTATCGACTTCAGGGCTCGCCACTCTTATCGATGACGTTCTGGGCAATCCGGAATATCGTCAGAACGCCAATAAGATGCGGGAAGCGATAGTTCGGACAAACGGACTTGAAAAGGCAGCGGACTTGCTGGAGGAGGCGCTTAACCTTTCCCCCAAACCACTGGCGTCATCCATAAGTTGAATATTTTCTGGGGTTCCCTCACGGTAGATCGGGACCGTCATAGACTGGTCCCAGGTAGGAGAGCAGCTGAGGAGGCACGGCCCTGTGATTCGCCTAAACTATGCGGAGCCGGTCATTGGAATTGACTCGGCAAATGGAGGTCAGTACACCAAACGTCAAAAATCGCACGCCTACGGGCTGGGCTGCCTCATATTAACCCCGGGAATAAAGAGCACGCAAATGTGTTCCTTCTCTTGATAGGCGTAGTGTCACTCTTAAAGGAGTGTCGGTTGATGAAGTCTTGGAAAGCTGTGCGGTTTGGTACGCCCGAAGAAGCCCTAAGAATTCAAGAATTGGAGATTCCGGTCCCCGGAGATGGTCAAGTTGCCATCAAGGTTCGAGCGGCTAGCGTATCGCTACCGGACCTTATGATGATTAAAGGTCAACATCCTCTCATCAAGAGCACTCCGTTTTCTCCAGGAATAGAAGTTGCTGGCACCGTCAGCGCAGTTGGCAATGGAGCACCGTTTGCTGTTGGTGATCGAGTGATGACCACAACTGCCTATGCAACTGGCTGGGGCGGTCTCGCCGAATATTGTCTCGCAGACGCCACCAGAGTCGTGCTCGCTCCTTCACATATGACTGATGTCGAAGCTGCCGGTTTCCTGGTGCCCTATAAAAATGCTCAGGTCGCCCTAGTACAGCGCGCGGTCCTGCACCAGGGAGAGACTCTTCTTGTGTTGGGAGCAACTGGAACGTCGGGTGCCGCTGCCATCCAATTTGCGAAGGCTCTGGATGCACAGGTAATTGCTGTCTCAAGTAGTTCTGCAAAACTGGCATTCTGCCGGGAGATAGGTGCTGATCATGTTACCAACTACAAAACCGACAATATCCTCGATCGAGTAAATGAACTGACACAGGGAAAGGGAGCGGATGTCATCTTTGATCCCGTGGGCGGCACACTTGGAAACCAGGCATCGAAGGCCGTAGCTCGCCGTGGACGTTTCCTTCTCATTGGCTTTGCTAGCGGATCTTGGACTCAACTCGACCCGCTAGACATTGCCGTCAGAGACTATTCAGTTGTTGGAGTATTTTCTGCCAGACTTACGCCAGAGGAACTCGCGAGAACTCACTCTGAAGTAATTGCTTTGGCGCAAAAAGGCCGAATCAACACTCCTATAGGGAAGGTCTTTCCGTTCCAGGACGTTCCTGCTGCCCTAACTTACATAACAAGCGAGGATTTGATGGGAAGAGTGATTGTTGAGATAAGTTGATTAGTTCGGGAGATAATATCAAGCGCCAGACAAATAGTATTGCTTGCGTCTGAAGCATTGTTCTGCTTTTGCTTTTCGGGACGTCTACACCTGGACTAGATTGGCCCGAAAGTCATCGGGCTCAGCCCTGAAACGCGTGTGAGCCTGACGGTGGAATCGAAATAGATGGGGCACCGGCGGTATCGGAGTTTGCAGTTCGGGTTGTGGCAGCAGCCGGGGCTGGCGGCAGGCATCGCTCTGATCTTGTTGGCTTTTCCCTGGGGGCGGCAGTTAGGCCGCAAGTGCTGCCACTACCGAACATGAGGAGTATGCAATGAATGTAGCTCTGTTAGGTGCCACAGGTTTCGTTGGCTCAGCCTTGCTTAAGGAGGCGCTCGACCGAGGGCACGTGGTGACAGCGATTGTGCGGCATCCGGAGAAGCTTGAAAAACGCGAGGGTCTCTCCGCGAAGGCTGGCGACGTTTACGACACGGCTTCTCTTGCGACGCTGATCCGAGAAAACGAAACAATTATCAGCGCCTTCAGTCCTGGATGGAAGAACCCGAACCTTTATGACGACCAGGTTCGAGGAACAGCATCCATCATCGCCGCGATTAAGAAGGCGGGAATCAAAAGGGTGCTCTGGGTGGGCGGAGCGGGTGGATTGGAGGTCAAACCTGGAGTCCGTGTTATCGACGGCCCTGATATGCCGCTCTGGGTAAAGCCAGGTTCTTTGGCGACGATCAATGCTCTGGACCGACTGCGAAAAGAGCCTGAACTTGAATGGTGCACTTCCATTACCGAAAACTCTGTCCGCACACACGAACGCTCTGATTGGAAAACTGATCGCGGATCGAGACCAGCTTGAAGCGGCTGAATCCAAAATCGGCAAATGCAAGTGAGGAGGTTGTCGCCGGGAGGAAATGTGGTCTTGGGCCGCGAGAGTCTGCTTTCGTTTACCAGGCCCGAATGGAAACTAAATTCGTCGCGGGCCAACTATGCTGCCTGGCGCTGGTATCGCTGGTGCAGTCCCCCGACCTCAGGTATCGCTACCACGCGCCCCCGTTCTGGCGGTTCCAGTGCCCTGGGCTCCGGGGCGTCTTTGCCCAGGGCTAAGTGCGTACGGGACCGCTGATAATTTAGTAAGCAAAATAGCTTTGCAGAGTACGACGCAACGACCTCTCATTCCACACGATAACGTGGTCCAGGCACTCGCGTCGGATGGAGCCACCAGTCGTTCCAAAAACGGATTTTGCCATGGGGATCGCGGCGCGGTGAGGACTTCCTCTATCCCAATACCTCCGGTCATGTCGGCAAAGTCTCTTCCATAGATGGCATCTCGATCGCGCAGCACGTATCGTGGCGCCTCCTGCCAGGGAAACGCTTCCCGCATCTGCTGCATCGTCCACTCCTGCGTGGGGTGTTCCGTCACCCCGAAGTGCAGTACCCGGCGTCGCTCATGGGAAAGAACGACGAAGACGAACAGGACCCGGAAGGTCGCCGTCGGCACGGT
>DATKFH010000015.1:0-26038 GCA_035511455.1 Candidatus Sulfotelmatobacter sp.
CGCGCGCGCTCCCGCCGACCAGAGATCGCTGCGCCTCGCCACTGCCTTTAGGATGCTAGAATTACCCATCCATGATCGCCTTTGTGCTGCTCCGGGTCTTTCTGATCCTTCTCCTGGTGGCGGCCAACGCCTTCTTCGCAGCAGCGGAATTCGCCCTGGTGAGTGTGCGTGATACCCGCATCCAGCAACTCATTGCGGCCGGACGCATCGGCGCACGGATCGTGCAGCGCCTCCACCAGAATCTCGACGAAGTCGTGAATGGTGTGCAGTTGGGTGTCACCATGGTCAGCCTCACCCTGGGCTGGATCGGCGAGCCTATCGTGGCCCGCCTGGTGGAAGGGACGCGCTTCGTTCACGAAGTTCCGCACGCCGCCGTCTACGCCCATGCCATCGCGATCGCCATCGCTTTTAGTCTCATTACCTACATGCACGTAATTCTCGGCGAGCTCGTCCCGAAGACGCTGGCCCTGCAACGCGCCGAGCAAGTTGCCCTAGCGGTGGCCGCGCCCATGGAGGCATTCCTCACCATCACGCGGCCGATTCTCTTCTTCATGCGCCGTTCCGGCGGCCTGGTCTTGCGCATCTTTGGCGCGCAAGCCACGCGCCGCGGAGGCGCCGTTCACTCCCCTGACGAACTGAAGCTGATCGTGACCGCCAGCCGCCAGTTCGGCCAAATTCCCGAGTTCCAGGAAGAAATGATCCACAGCGCTATCGAACTCGACAGCATCACCGTCCGCGAAGTTATGGTTGCGCGCCCAGATATTTTTTCGTTACCCTCCGACCTGCTACTCGACGAGGCTTTAGCTCGCGTTGTCGAGGGGCAGCATTCGCGCATCCCCGTCTATGATTCGCAGCGCGGCCCCGAGCACATTGTTGGTGTGCTGTACTACAAAGACCTGATGCGCTGGATGCGCCTTCGCCTCAGCAATCTCGGGCAGTCCACCGCAACTCGTATTTCGAGCATGCAAATCAGCCAGATTATGCACGACGTGCTGGTCGTTCCCGAAACCAAGGTTCTGGCCGAGTTGCTCTCCGAATTCAAAGATCGCCGCCGCCATCTGGCGGTCGTGGTCGACGAGTTCGGCTCGACTGCCGGCGTGATCACTGTCGAGGACATCCTCGAGCAACTGGTCGGCAACATCGAAGACGAATTCGATGTCGCACCCAGCGAACCTGCTCTGGCGCATGAATCCACTCTCGTGCTCGAGGGCTCGGTCAACATCCGTGACCTCGAGGCCGAGTACGGTCTAACTCTTCCGCGTGACGCCGGCTTTGAAACTCTCGCCGGATTTATTTTGGCGCGCCTGCAAAGGGTTCCGTCCCTGCGCGACTCCTTCGAATACGAAGGGCGCCGCTATACGGTGGAGGAGTTGGAAGGTCACCGCATCGCTAGAGTGAGGATCGAAAAGACCGCCAAAGTAGAAGGCGAAGCCGAAGCCGCCAAGCAGGGCGGAGACTGAAATGCGGATTCTTCGGCTTCCGGCTTCCGGCTCTTGGCTTTCGGTCTGCGCAGTCGCGCGATTTTGCAATTTCTCCCAGACCCACTACGCTCACCTGACACGCCCGCGCAGCCGGAAGCCGGAAGCCGAAAGCCGGAAGCCGGCACCAGCAAGCCGGAAGCCGCTCTGATGCTCTCCCGCCTCGCCCAACGCGTCCTCTATACCCTCCCAGTGATCTGGTTAGTCGTGAGCCTCGTCTTTCTGATGATCCACCTCGTGCCCGGAGACCCCATTGCTCAGATGCTCGGCGAAGGCGCCCCAGCCGCCGACATTGCCGCCACGCGCCACGCCTATGGCCTCGACGCTCCTTTGGGCCAGCAATACCTTCATTACTGGAACGGTGTGCTGCACGGCGACCTTGGCCGCTCCCTCCGTTACAACCAAACCGTGACCCGCCTCATCGCCCAGCGCTATCCTTACACTCTGCGCCTCACGCTCGCGTCGCTGTTGATCGCGATCGTCCTTTCCATCCCGGCAGGAGTGCGCTCGGCCCGCCGACGCAACCGCTGGGACGACCGGCTGCTTTCGGTCGTCAGCCTCTTTGGCCTGTCGTTTCCCAATTTCGCGCTCGGCCCTATCCTGATTCTCCTGTTCGCCATTAAAGCCGGATGGCTGCCCGTCTCGGGCGCAGGTTCCTTCGCGAACTTAGTGCTGCCCGCCCTGACTATGGGCAGCGCCTTGGCCGCGATCCTTACTCGCATGGTACGCACGTCCATGCTCGAAGAACTCAGCCAGGACTACATCCGTAGCGCCCGCGCGAAAGGCCTGTCTGAGCGTACGGTGGTCTATCGCCATGCCCTGCGCAACGCCATGATTCCCGTGCTCACGGTGCTGGGACTCCAGTTCGGAGCGCTACTCGCCGGCGCCATCGTCACCGAGAAGATTTTCTCGTGGCCCGGCATCGGCCGCCTCACCGTCGACGCCATCTCCAGCCGCGATTATTTCCTGGTGCAAGGCTGCATCCTGGCGATCGGCCTGACCTACGTGGCCGTGAATTTCCTGACGGATGTGTTGTACTCCGTGGCCAACCCGAGGATCAGGCAATAGATTGTCCAGGTGCCCCCCTCCTTCGCGCATTTGGCGAAGCTTGCGTCGCACACCAGGGCGGAGAGGCTTGCGCAACAAAAGGGGCGGAGGCGGAGCGATCGCCCCGCCTCCTGTGTGATTCAGACTACGCTGCCTGCAACTTCTTCGCCCGTTCTTCCATATCTTTGGGCGACACATCTTCGATGTGCGTGGCCACACCCCACAGATGTCCGAACGGATCTTGAATGAAGCCGGAGCGGTCTCCATAGAATTGGTCCTCGACCGGCTTCAGGATTTTCGCGCCCTCGGTTTTCGCGCGTTCGATCACGCGATCAACGTCGGGGAGGTATACATACAGGCTGACCGGGCTCCCGCCGATCGTGGCCGCGCTGGTGTGCCCTTGCCCCATCTGGGGATTCTCGTCGGCCAGCATGATGTGCGAGTTGCCGATCTTGAGTTCGGCGTGACCCACCTTGCCATCGGGACCATTCATCCGAAAGACTTCAGTCGCGCCGAAGACTTTCTTGTAATACTCAATGGCTTGGGCCGCGCCTTTGACAATTAGGTAAGGTGTGATGGAGTTGTAGTCTTTCGGGATATACGAGACTTTATTCATGATTCTCCTCCTTGGAGTTACGGCTAAAGAGTGGAGGTTTCGGCGCGCAGGCGAGTCCGCGTCGCGGTCCCGCTATTTCTCTTATGAAACCACAGTCACTGCCCGATCTCAAGGCCCGCGGGCGTAATACTTGTGGATGTTTTTTGCGCCCAAAAGTGGAAAGTGGACGAGCGCCAACGCCCGCTGTGCCTTCTAGCGGGCAAGCACTCAGAATTGGCCGAATCAGATCGGGCGTATAAGATCGTCGTACACGATTCGCAATGTCCACCGCCCCCATCTCGTTCCGCCGTTGGGTTGCGGGAAATGCACGGCACAATCCGCTGGCAGCCACAGGTGCGGTGTTGGTCATCGTCTTTATGATTTTCGCACTGTTCGCACCCTGGATTGCGCCGCAAGATCCCGCTGCCATCGATCTACCCGCACGCCTCGACCCGCCCTCGCATGCACACCGGTTCGGCACTGACGAACTCGGCCGTGACATCCTCTCCCGCGTCATCTACGGCGCCCGCATCTCCTTGATGGTCGGCAGTAGTGTGGTGCTCACTTCGCTTGCCCTGGGACTCATCATCGGCTCGATCGCCGGCTACTACGGCGGAGCTATCGACCGCTTCGTTAACGTCGTCTTGATGAACGCATTCCTTTCTTTTCCTGGAATTTTGTTGGCCATCGCCTTCGTCGCCTTCCGCGGCCCCGGCATCTTCAATCTGGTGCTCGCGCTCTCGCTCGGCGGATGGGTTGGCTATGCGCGCCTGGTTCGCGGACAAGTCCTCGCCGCCCGGGAACGCGAATTTGTCGAAGCCGCCCGCGCCCTCGGCGCCAGCGATCTGCGTATCATCGTCCGCCACATTCTGCCCAACATCATTCAGCCGGTCGTCGTGCAGGCCGCCATCGGCATGGCCGGAGCGATCCTGGCCGAAGCCACCATGAGTTTCCTCGGCCTCGGCGTGCCTCCGCCTACGGCCAGTTGGGGAACCATGCTCAACGACGGTCGCGCCCACCTGTTCGACGCCCCGCATCTTGTGCTCTTTCCCGCGCTTGCCGTCATGCTTGCCGTGCTTAGCTTCAACTTCATCGGCGACGCCCTGCGCGACTACCTCGATCCCCGCTCGCGCATCGAAGCTGGCCTGTAGAAGATCCGACCCAGCCCATCCTCCGGACTGAATCCACGGCCAGTCGGCTCGGAACTCCTAAGCCCCTGAAACCATGCCTAATCCGGTTCTTGACATAAATCGCAAATTGCAATATAACTATCTCGATTTGAAATAACGCTTGGGTCCGGTCATGAAGCTGGGCGAAAAAATCCGTTATCTCCGCGAAGTCGAAGGCTCTCTCCGCGGCCTGGGCCGGCCCATGACGCAGCTCGAACTGGTGCGCGCCATTCGCGCCGAACTGGGCAAAGGCGGCTCTGGAAAAGGGAAAACCATCAGCCAGTCGTATCTGTCGCAGATTGAAAGCGGAGCGCGTCCGCACATGACGCAGTCCTCGCGGGCGCTGCTGGCGAAGTTTTTCAAGGTGCATCCCGGCTTTCTGGTGGATGACCCCGACGGCTACCACGCCGAGCTCACCTCGGACCTCCGCACGACCGAAGGCCAAATCGACGTCTGGTTGCTGCAAGGTTCCGAAAAATTCGCGAGCGATCCCGAGGTCAGCGACGTGCTGATCAAAGCCGCGCGCGAGAAAGACACGCGGCGCTGCCTCCTGTTGCTGGGCGCGATCCTCGACACGCCCGGGCTGGCCGAACGGCTGCTCGAGGCGCTGCGCCCTGAATTGGCGGCGGGCAGCAACCATCACCGTGCGCTGAGCGCGGAGGGGAGGCGAGTCCGATGACCTGGGCAGACTTCTATCTCATCTGTTTTGCGGTCGGCTTTTGCTTCAGCTTCTTTTCGTTCGTACTCGGAGGTTCGCGCTTTGGTCGCTTGCATCTGCCCCACTTCCACGGGCACGGGGTTCCGCATTTCCCGACAACGGCCGGTCCGGTCGCGCACGGGCCAACCGTGCACGCGGGCGGGGGCCACGCTCCGATTGCTGCGCACGCGCCGGCGACGGCACAGGCTTCGGCGGCGAATCAGCCTGCGCGTAGCGGGGTATCGCCGTTCAATCCGCCTTCGCTCGCGGCATTCCTGGCCTGGTTTGGCGGCACCGGATATTTGCTTACACGTTTTTCCTCGCTATGGGTTGGGATGGGATTAATCCTTTCCGTTGCGAGCGGAGTGGTGGGCGGAGGCATCATTTTTCTGTTCTTGAGCAAGGTACTGATCTCGGACGAGGAAAACATGGACCCGGCCGACTACGAAATGGTCGGGGTGCTGGGCAAGCTTTCCATCTCCATTCGCGAAGGCGGCACCGGCGAGCTGATTTATTCCCAGGCGGGAACGCGCCGCGTCTGCGGCGCTCGCAGCGAGGAGAGCACAGCCATCGCCAAGGGAACCGAGGTCGTAGTCACACGCTATGAAAAGGGAATTGCTTACGTGCGGCTGTGGGAAGAGATGGCTAACGAGTAACGACCTGGGAACGAGTCACAAGGATCTGACCATGGAAACCAGCACCAATCAAAGCGAGGTAATCGCCGTCGAGACGCATTCCAGTCCCTTGTGGGGCCTGATCATTCTGCTCGCGGTACTGGGC
The DNA here is from genome assembly GCA_035511455.1 of Candidatus Sulfotelmatobacter sp. Taxonomy (GTDB): domain Bacteria; phylum Acidobacteriota; class Terriglobia; order Terriglobales; family Acidobacteriaceae; genus Sulfotelmatobacter. The sequence goes on from DATKFH010000015.1 coordinate 5,767, forward strand.
CCGGCCGTCTCGGTGGCTCTGGTTCCGTCGGCTCCGGCGCGTGTAGCGCTGGCAGCAGTGGCAGTGATTGGATTGGGCGCGTTCGCGATGGCGTGGAGCGGATTCAAGTATCGCTTCCTGCGCCATGGCCTTGAGATTCGGACACTTGGGTACCGGCTGCGCACGATTCCGAAGCAAGCGATTGTGAGCTACTCGATTGAGCCTTGGAGGTTGCTGCGAGGATACGGAATTCGTGGCTTAGGCAACACCCGCGCTTATGTGTGGGGAAACCAGGTGGTTCACATCAAGACGACCGACGGGGAAGTTTTTCTCGGGCACGGCGATCCGGAACGAATCATTCGCGATCTCGACCTGATAACAGGCTTGGCGAGGTCAGAGTCGCCAATTAAACCACAACTTCCGGTCAACGACGGTGTCGCTGAGGAACCTATGACTCGCAATTGGTATACGACTGCGATCTGGATGATGTGGCTGGCCCTTCCCATCACGGCGCTGAATTACTGGCGCGCGTGGGATCAACTGCCCGCGCGCATGGCCGTGCACTTCGACGCCAACTGGCAGCCCAACGGCTACACCTCGCGCCAAGGCGCACTGATGCTGGGGCTCGGCATTATGGCTTTCTTGCTGGTGATCTTTACGGTGGGCGGCTTTATTCTTCGCGCCACGCGGTCGAGCCCGGCATGGCCCCTGCTGGCGTTCTTTTACGTCGTATTGGGCATTACTTGGTACGGCAACAAGCGCATTGTCGACTATAACCTTAACGCGCAGCCCGCCCATTCCGAGTTGGTTGGGCTCACCGTCCCCGGCCACATGTGACGCTGACCGATTGACGATTTCTAACCTGCATTCGTAACAGGAGGCGTTATGTTCAACGGGATTTCGAACGTGGTGGTGATTTGGATCTTCGTTGGGCTCGGAGTGATGGTCATTCTTTTCCTGATGAGCGGAATGGCCAGGCTCTATCGCAAGGCGGGGCCGCACGAGGCACTCATCGTGTACGGCTTGGGTGGGACCCGGGTAGTGCAGGGACACGGCACACTGGTGCTGCCCATGGTCCAAGTCTGCCGCGATTTATCGCTGGAACTGATGTCGTTCGATGTGGCGCCGCAACAGGACTTGTACACCAAGCAAGGCGTCGCGGTAACGGTCGAAGCGGTGGCGCAGATCAAGGTGAAGTCCGATCGCGAATCTGTCCTGACCGCAGCCGAGCAGTTCCTCACCAAGAGCGATCAGGAGCGGGAAGGCCTGATCCGACTGGTAATGGAAGGCCACCTGCGCGGCATCATCGGCCAGCTCACGGTCGAAGAAATCGTGAAGCAGCCGGAAATGGTTTCCGACCGCATGCGCTCCACCTGCGCCGACGACATGAACAAGATGGGACTGGAGGTGATCTCGTTCACCATCAAGGAAGTCCGCGACAAGAACGACTACATCACCAACATGGGGCGACCGGACGTGGCTCGCATCAAGCGCGACGCGGATGTGGCCGCAGCCGAAGCCGATCGCGATACTGCCATCAAGCGCGCACTGGCGACGCGGGAATCCGCGGTCGCCAAGGCGCAAGCCGATCAGGAGCGCGTGCAGGCCGAGACCGCATCGCTCGCCAAGCAAGCCGAGGCGCAGCGCGATCTCGAAGTCAAGAAGGCGCAATACCTCGAGGTCACCAAGCGTCAGCAGGCGCAGGCCGACAAGGCCTATGACATCCAGACCAACATCATGCAGCAGCAGGTCATCGCCGAACAGGTGAAGGTACAGCAGATCGAAAAAGAGCAGCAAGTCAAGGTACAGGAAGCGGAAATCAACCGCCGGGAGAAGGAACTGATCGCGACCGTGCTGAAGCAGGCCGAAATCGAGCGTCAGCGCATCGAGACCTTGGCGGCGGCCGAGAAACAACGGCTGATCGCGGAAGCGGAAGGCCACGCGTCCTCGATCCGCGCGCAAGGCGAGGCCGAAGCCGAAATTATCTTTAAGAAAGGTGAGGCTGAAGCCAAGGCGATGAACGTGAAGGCCGAGGCTTTCCAGGAATACAACCAGGCGGCAGTGATCGACAGACTCTTCGCCAGCATGCCCGACGTAGTGAAGGCGCTGGCGAGCCCGTTGGCCAACGTGGACAAGATCACCATCGTCTCCACGGGAAATGGCGATGCTTCCGGGATGAATAAGATCACCGGCGACATCACCAAGATGGCGGCGCAAGTGCCGGCGCTGTTCGAAACCCTCTCGGGCATGCCGCTGTCCGAGTTGCTGGGCAAGGTACGGCAGATCGGCGACCGAGCCCCCAAGCCGGGCGACCCGCCGAAGAAATAGCGAGGGGTCGCGGGGACGGGCCGGGGCCCGCTCCCCGCTTCGTGTGGGACCGGGTCGAGCCTGTCCTGAGCGAAGTCGAGGGAACCCGGTCCGGCGAGCGAAGCTCGGTGGTTCGGCGGGAGTGAGTCATGGAGAACAAATCAAAGCACACGGGATTGGGCCTGGCGCTGGGAGCGGCCCTCGGCGCAGTGGCCGGAATTCTGGCCGGGAACATGGGCGTGTGGCTGGCGATCGGAGTAGCTATCGGCATGGTGCTGGGCAGTGCGTTCCAGCGGAAGGAACCGCCGTGTCCGAGATGCGCCGCCATGCACCGCATGCATCAGGAAAAAGCTGAGAGCTGACAGGAGATAGCTGAAAGCTAAGAAAAGAAGGGAGTTCACTATGGCACTACTGGAGCGGGTTGCAACCTTAGTTCGAGCCAACCTCAACGACCTGATCGACAAAGCTGAGGAGCCGGAAAAGATGATCAAGCAAGTCATTCTCGACATGCAGAACCAGCTTCTGCAGGTCAAGACGCAGGTCGCCATTGCCATCGCCGACCAGCACCTGCTCGAGAAAAAGCAGAAGGAAAACGAAGAGAAAGTGACGGAGTGGATGCGCAAAGCCGAACTCGCCGTCGACAAGAAAGAAGACGACTTGGCGCGCGCCTCGCTGCTGCGCGTGGAGAGCTACCGCGAGCTGAGCGAGAACTTCACGCAGCAAGTCGCCGACCAGAAAGCGCAGGTGGAGAACCTGAAGTCCGCTCTGCGTCAGTTGGAGCAGAAGTTGACCGAGGCCCAGGCTAAGGCCGACGTCCTCATCGCACAACATCGCCGCGCCCGCGCCGTGGGCAAGGCCAGCGACGCGCGCATGGCGTCTGGGGACGGCTCGAAAACCGCGGCATTCGACCGCATGAAGCGCAAGGTAGCACGCTCGGAAGCGGTCAGCCAGGCGAAGTCGGAAATCGCCAGCGACAACATCGACGACCGCCTCGCCGCGCTCGAGAAGGAAGACCGCATCGAGCAGTTGCTGGCGGAATTGAAGACCAAGCGCGGAGCGTAGCACCGGTTGTGTGGCGCGGGCACCCTTCGACTTCGCTCAGGGCAGGCTCTTCGCCCGCGAATGCAGCGCCCTGAAACGCTGGCGGGGCATGCTCAGGCGCAGCCTCGTAATCAACTCTCTGATCAGGAGGCAGTGTGACTCAGCACAGGAATTTGTTCACCGCCGGAGGCGCGTTGGCTTTGTCCTTCGGCCTCATGTTGCGGCTCTGGACCCACGGTAACTTTTCGCACTTCTGCAGCGGCTTCTTCGTGGGGATGTCGATCGCCTTGCTGATCCTCGGCTTGGCGCGGCAAACGCGAGGGATTCTGAGATGAGGAGGTTCGCCCGGAGAGGAGGCGCGCCGGGCGATTTCGCCCCGAGGCCCGGCCGCTTGCATCCATTGACGTCTCTGCCTGCATCTCTCTATTCTCAGAAGGGTCATCCATCAAAGGAAGGTGCATGAAGAAGCTTGCAATCCTGGCGCTGCTGGCGCTGGAACTCGCGGTTTGCGGGTGCGGCAATAGTACGCCCCAAAACTCAACCACCACGACGGCTGGTGGAAGCTGGGAGGCGCTGCTCAATGGAGGTACGGGCGCAGCCAGCGAACTGAATTTCGTGGCCACGTTCAACGTAACCGATACCACCGGCGCGAATAACCAACCCCTCACCATCACAGGTTTCAGCTTCTTCAATGCCGGAGCGTGCTTCGCCAATGGCGTCGGTGCTTCCACCGAAACCGGCAACGCGACCCTGAACACCAGCGGGACGAACCAGGTGACGGGCACGCTAAGCTTTACCGTGACCTCGGTAACGCCGGCGGGAAATAGCCTCTCGCTCACCGGGAACCTGACCGGCACATCCAACGGAACCACGACGACGACCGGAACCCTAAGCAACGGGGTCGTCTCGGGGACCTGGAGCTTGACAGGCGGCCAGGGTGACGCTAGTTGTGCGGGTCAGCAGGGCACATTCATCATGTGCCAGGGGGCCAATACCTGCACCGTTCCCTAGAACGCGCGTCGGGCATCTCTCGAAGGGAACTGACCGCAAATACTTGCTTTCTTGCTCTTCTTGATCCTCTCGATGCCGTCGGCGCCCCCTTTCTTCCCCTTGCCCCGCTGCTATACAGTGGGAGCCATGAAGCGCTCGCTCGAACAGATCGCGGAGGCGGTGGGAGCCCGCCTGGTCGGGGACAGCGGCGTCGAGGTGGCAGGAGTGGCCAGTACGACCTCGGCCTCGAGGGACGATCTCGTCTTTGTTGAGGATGAGAAACATCTGGACGCGGCCCTTCAGAGTGGAGCGGGAGCGGTGATCGTAGGGGAATTCGCCGCTACGGTTACTTCCACGAAGCCGATCCTGGTGAGCGATCATCCCAAGCTTGCGTTCGCGCGAGCGGCGCGGCTGCTGCACAGTGATTTGTCGCCCGAAAGGACAGCGCCCGCGAGTAAGAACCCGACAGCCGACGTGCATCCTTCGGCAGTCCTCGGACGAGGAGTGCAGGTCGAAGAGCGCGCCGTTGTCGGCGATCGAGCGCAGATCGGCGAAAACACGCGGATCGGCGCGGGCGGCGCCATCGGAGCCGGCGTCAAGGTTGGCCACGACTGCGAAATCTATCCCAATGTCACCATCTATCCCGGGACAACACTGGGCCATCGCGTAATTGTGCATGCCGGTGCGGTGCTAGGCAGCGACGGTTTCGGCTACGTGCGCGACCGCAAGACCGGACGCTACGAAAAATTTCCGCAGGTCGGACGACTGGTCATCGAGGATGACGTCGAGATCGGCGCGAATACTACCATTGATCGCGGCGCCCTCGACGAAACGCGTATCCGGCGCGGAGCCAAGATCGACAACCTGGTCCACATCGGCCACAACTGCCAGATCGGCGAAGACGTCATCATCGCGGCGCAGACCGGCCTTTCCGGGAGCATTGTCATTGAGAACGGTGTCGTGCTGGGCGGCCAGGTTGGCATTGGCGAGCATGCCCGCATCGGCGAGGGAGTCATGCTCGGCGGGCAGGGAGGCGTTCTGCCCAACAAGATCCTGCGCGGCAAAGGCGTCGCTTTTTGGGGCACTCCGGCGCAGCCGCTGCGGCAGTATCTGAAGCAGTTGGCGACGCTGACGCGCCTGGCGAAAAAAGATTGAAGGAAGATCGAAGCAAGGATAAAGCGTGGCACTGGTCGTCATAGGCGGACATACCCGCAGCGTGGGTAAAACCAGCGTTGTGGCCGGCCTGATCTCCGCTCTGCGCGAGTTCGATTGGACCGCGGTAAAGATCACGCAGTACGGTCACGGCGTCTGCTCGGCCAATGGCGAGCCCTGCGATTGCGCCACGGACGACCATTCCTGGGCGATTTCAGAAGAGCACGACCGGTCGGGCGAGTCGGACACCTCGCGGTTCCTCATAGCCGGAGCGAGGCGGGCCCTGTGGGTGCGGACCGAACAAGGCCGGCTGGCCGAAGCGATGCCCGCGCTACGCCAGCGCCTCGAAGGCGCGCGCAACGTAATTGTCGAGTCCAACAGCGTTCTAAAGTTCTTGCGCCCGGATTTGTATCTGACGGTTCTGGATCCGGCGACCGTCGATTTCAAGAATTCCGCGCGGGAGTTTTTGGACCGGGCCGACGGCGTGATTCTGCACCATACTGGCGAATCGGCATGGCAGGCCGTTTCCCTGAAGCCGGTAGCCGACCGCCCGCTGTTCCGTATTAAGCCCCCAATGTACGTGACACCAGAAGTGATTCAGTTCGTACGCTCCAGCCTTACCTCGCAGGTCATCAAGCAAGGCTGACAAACTGAGACCTGAGAACGGCTTTTGCTATCCTTTCCCGTGCGGCAAATTCATTCCAGCGCCTGGCTGTTGATGCTACTGTCAGCCGTCCTGCAGGTGCTGATTTTCCCGCTGCCCGGAGTTTACGTTCTCTCCTGGTTTGCCTTGAGTCTGCTGATTGTCGCGCTGCTGCGCACGTGTCCGGCGGGAGAACTCGAAGTTGCGGGCTCTCTGCGCCTCGGTCCCGCGACTCCCGGGCAAGCGTTTCTGCTTTCCTACCTTTGTGGAATTCTTTGGTATGCCGGCACCTGCTACTGGATCTATGACACCATGCACCAATTCGGAGGAATGAGTGCGCCGGTCGCGGCTCTGGTGCTGTTCCTGTTTTGCTGCTACCTCGGCCTGTATCACGGGCTGTTCGGCTTGCTGCTAGGGTTGCTGGCGGGTTCAACCCGCGACCACCGCCGCGCGTTGGTCACAGCGCCGTTCCTATGGGTCGCGGTGGAACTGGCGCGCACCCGCGTGACCGGATTTCCCTGGAATCTGCTGGGCATCGCGCAGGTCGACAACGCCGCCTTGTGCCGCATCGCGACGTGGACGGGGGTTTACGGCATCTCATTTGAGATTCTGCTGGTGAACGTCGCGCTGGCGTCAGCCTTTCTGGTTCCGCGCGAGAAGCGCGGAGCCATGCTGGCCGCGGCGCTGGCGGCGGCCGCTGTGTTGCAGGCGGGGCAGTTGATCGAGGCCCCGGCTGCGACCGCAGATCGTGCGGCCCTGCTGGTGCAGCAGAACATTCCCGTCTCCGCCAACTGGACGCCGGCGTACTTTCAGCAGACGCAGACGTTGACCGACTTGACGGATCTGAGCCTGAAGTCCGCGAACACACCGGCAGGCAAGCTCGGATTGATTGTTTGGCCAGAATCGCCCGCTCCGTTCTTCACCAACGATGCCCGATTCCGCGACGCGATCAGCGCGATGGCGCGCCAGACCGGCGCCTGGATCGTTGCCGGTTCGATCGGAACGGGACCCGCGATGGGCGAGGCCAGCCCGGCTTCACGTCCCAATCTCTCCGGGGAAACGCCGGTGTTCAATTCCGCCAGTCTTGTTGGTCCCACCGGCGATTGGATAGCCCGCTACGATAAGATCCACCTAGTTCCCTTTGGGGAGTATCTCCCCTTTCCCAGCCTGTTCGCATTCGCTGGCGGACTCACGAAAGAAGTGGGTGCGTTCGAGCACGGCGTTTCCCGCAAGCCCCTCAACGCTGGAGGAACGCAGCTTGGCGTCTTCATCTGTTACGAATCTGTGTTCCCTGACGAAGTGCGGCAATTTGCGGACAACGGCGCGCAGGTTTTTGTGAACATCTCTAACGACGGATGGTACGGCGACAGTGGCGCCTACGCCCAGCATCTGAACCAGACCCGCATGCGCGCGATCGAGAATAATCGCTGGCTGCTGAGCGCAACCGATACCGGCGTCACCGCCTCGATTGATCCGTGGGGCAGAGTGGTAGCGCGAATTCCCCGCAAGGAGCGCAAGGCGCTAGTTGCGCCCTACGCGCTCACTTCGGTAACTACTTTCTATACGAGGCATGGCGACTGGTTCGCGTATGGCTGTGCGATAATTTCCATTGGAGCGCTGTTGATGCGATGGTCATTCTTCAAAAACCGCAAGAAAGTTGATGCGTCCTCATGAATCAAGAGCTGGAACAGTCTTACGAAAAGTTGAGCAAGAAGGTTCACGACCTCCGGGAGTATCTTTGACGCGGAGACAGTCCGTCCGCAACTAGCCGAAATTGAGAAGCAGGCCTCCGATCCGAATCTCTGGTCGAACCCGCAGAGATCGCAGCAGATCATGCGCGAGAAGAAGCGGTTGGAGCATGTGCTCTCGACCGACCGAGACCTGGCACGCCGCGGCGACGACATTGCCGCCTACTTCGATCTAGCCAAAGAAGGCGAGAACGTCGACGCGGATCTGCAGCGCGAAATCGACGCCCTCCGCGATCTGATCGATAAACTCGAAACGGAGACGCTGCTTTCCGGCGACAACGATGCGCGCAACGCCATCGTGACTATCCATCCTGGCGCGGGCGGCACCGAGTCCCAGGATTGGGCCGACATGCTGCTGCGAATGTATTTGCGTTGGGCCGAGCGCCAGGGCTTCGAGACTGTGCTCTACGACTACCAGCCGGGAGAAGAGGCCGGGCTGAAGTCCGCCACCTTCGCCGTGAATGGCGAGTACGCGTACGGGCTGCTTGTCAGTGAAATCGGCGTCCACCGCCTGGTCCGCATCTCGCCGTTCGATCAGGCCAAGCGGCGCCACACTTCCTTTGCCAGCGTGTATGTGTCTCCGGAAATCGACGACAGCATCGAAGTGGTCATCAAGCCCGAAGACATTCGTGTCGATACCTACCGCTCCAGCGGTAAGGGCGGACAGCACGTCAATACGACCGACTCTGCTGTGCGCATCACGCATATCGCGACCGGACTGGTGGCCAATTGCCAAAACGAGCGTTCGCAGCACAAGAACCGCGAGCGCGCCATGAGCATGCTGCGCTCCAAACTCTACGAGTTCGAGATGGAGAAGAAGCGCGAAGCCACGAAGAAGATCGAAGACTCGAAACTCGACATCGATTTCGGTTCGCAGATCCGCTCCTACGTGCTGCAGCCCTACCGCATGATCAAGGACCATCGCACCAAGACCGAAGTGGGCGACGTGGACCGCGTGCTCGACGGCGATTTGCAGCCCTTTATCCGGGCATATTTGCTCGCGCGGCGCGGGGAAAAGCAGTGAAGACAGTGGCGGTTAAGAAAGTCTCGGCAAAGACGAAAGCGAAGCTCCCCGGAACGCAGAAGAGCATGAAGCTCGGGCTTCGTTTCCTGCGGGCCTTCCAGTTTGCTGCCGAGAAGCATGCGCGCCAGACCCGCAAAGCTTCTACCATTCCTTATATCGCGCATCTGATGGGTGTTGCGTCGCTGGTGCTGGAAGCGGGCGGCGACGAAGATCTCGCCATCGCGGCATTGCTGCATGATGTGGTGGAAGATTGCGGCGGGGCACCCATGTTGAAACAGGTGCGTCGCCGGTTCGGCACACGCGTCGCGAAGGTGGTGGATGGTTGCACCGACGCAGACACATATCCCAAGCCGCCGTGGCGCGAGCGCAAAGAAAATTACCTCCGCCATCTTGCGGCCGCTGATGCCGACACCCGGCTGGTTTCGGCCGCCGACAAGCTGAACAATGTGCGCTCCATCCTCAGCGATTACCGCGAGGTGGGCGAACTCGTCTGGGCGCGCTTCCAGGGCGGCCGCCAGGGTACTCTTTGGTACTATCGGAGTTTGCGGGACGAATTTCTCCGCCACGCGCCGAATCGCATCACTCGGGATTTGGAATTGGCCGTGAACGGGCTAGAGTCGCTCGTTGGGCAGAACCGTCTGCCCGCCCTTGAGGCATGAAATTATGCCGCGCATGATCGATCAAATCCGCGCTTCGAAGTTGCCTTCCAACATGATGCAATTCGCCGCCCGCGGCGCGTTGCAGGTTCCGCCGGCCGAGAACATCGAGATCCTGGTTCACCTCGCTCTTCACAACAAAGTTTTCGCCGACTTGGCGCGCATGACGCTGGCGGGATGGGACGAGAAGGCTTCGCGCGCCGCCGCCGCTGATCCGCAGACTCCTCCTGAAGTGCTGGATTATTTCATTGCCCCTGACAACCTTCGTCCCGCGCTGCTGCCCGCGCTGCTGGAAAATCCATCAGTGCCCGAGGGTAAAATGGCGAAACTTGCCGTCTCTGCTACGCGGGAAACGATTGAGGTGATGCTCCAGAGCGCCCGGGTACGGTCGCTCGCCGGTGTGCTCGAAGTTCTCAAGACAAATCCGTATCTCCGGAAGGAAGAGGTGGCGGAGATCGGAAGGCTGACTGCTGCGAGTGAACCCGCAGACCAGCCCCTCACTCCAATCGAGATCGGCGAAACCGTGCAGCCTGAGCCGTCGGCTGCGGCAGCCGGGGATGCGACAGTTCACACGCCGGAACCGGAAGAAGTGGAGACGGGAGCGACTACAACCGAGCACGAGGACCCCGACGAAGAGGTCAAGGCCTATCTAAAAGACCACGCGCATGAGATCGACGCGGAAGGCAGCACGCCGTTTCAAGCCATCGGAGGGATTGTCGAACTGTTGGGGTCAGATTATTTTCCGGTGACGCAAGCCAGCGGACCGGCAGCGCCCGAGGCCCCGTCCCCAGGCTCGGCCCCGGCCGCTGAAGGCGCGGCAAAGGCAAAAGCGGCCCCGGTCGGACCCAGGAAGCCCGCGCCGGGCCAACCCCCCAAACGCGAAAATACCCTTCAGAAAATCAGCCACCTCGACGTGAAAGGCCGAATTCAGTTGGCGTTGAAAGGCAACAAAGAGGAGCGCTCCCTTCTGATCCGCGATGGCACCAAGGTCGTTGCGCTCGCCGTGCTCGAGGCGCCCAAGCTCTCCGACGGTGAGGTGGAAAAATTCGCCAGCCAGAAGAACGTGCTCGAGGCCGTGCTCCGCCAGATTCCGTTGAAGCGGCGCTTCATGAAGAACTACATCGTGGTGCGGAATCTCGTCGCCAATCCGCGCACCCCGCTCGACCTCGGTCTGGGGCTGATGAAGAATCTGCTGGTTCAAGACCTCAAGAACATTTCGGCTAACAAGGAAGTTTCAGAGACCATTCGCAAACTGGCGCTGAAGATGTACAAGCAAAAGCTGGAAGCAGCGAACAAAAAGTAAAATCTGAGGCCCCTTTGGCATCCTTACCCCAGTCCGATCCCATCGCCGATTTACTGAAGCGCTCCAAAACCATTGCCGTAGTTGGCCTTTCCTGTAATCCCCTGCGTCCCAGCCATGGCGTGTCGGCGTACATGCAGAGCCACGGATACCGCATCATCCCAGTGAACCCGCGGATCGAAGAATGCCTGGGTGAGAAAGCCTACGCGTCCCTGCTCTACGTGCCGGAGAGAATCGACATCGTGGATATTTTTCGGCGCTCTGAGTTTGTGGAGGAGATCGTAGACCAGGCCATCCAACTCAAAGTTCCGGCCATCTGGATGCAAGAGGAAGTGATTCACGAAAAGGCGGCAGAAAAAGCCCGGAAGGCTGGAATCTTCGTAGTGATGGATCGCTGCATTCTGAAGGAACACCGGGCGCAGCTGGGATAGAGTAACCCGATGGCAGCAGACCACCTGCTCGCATTCCTGGTCGTCTCGCTCGTCGTGTGGAACCAGTTCTTCATCTTCCGGCTTAAACGGGCGAAAGACTGCGATGCGCGTCTCCGCACTTATTGGCTGACCATGACCTCGAAGTGGTTTGTTACGGTCTTGGTGCTAGGGGTGATGGGACCTCGGACGCTGTGGTACGCGCACCTGAGCACGTCCGAAGAACGATGGCTGCCGGGAAGCGTTGTGGTCGCTGGGATGACCGTCGCGTCTGTGGTCGCCATGCTGGTGCCGCTCGTCGTTGTGCGCAAGCCGGAGGGGTTGGCGGCGCTCTCGCGCCAAATCGAAAAGCTGTCCTTCGTTCTTCCGCAGTCGTCCCGGGAACGTTTTTGGTGGGCGCCGCTTTCGATCACAGCCGGGGTCTGCGAGGAAACTCTGTTTCGGAGCTTTCTCCCGGACTACCTTCATGCCGGACCCTGGAGGCTGGCTCCCGGCCTCGCGATCGCGCTGGCCTGCGCAATCTTTGGGTTAGGTCATCTATATCAGGGACTCAAAGGCGCTTTGGCGGCGAGCGTGTTGGGTCTTCTGCTTTTCGTCTTTTTTCTGAGTACGGGGAGTCTGCTCTTGCCGATTTTGCTCCACGCGCTTACAGACTTGCGTGTGCTGCTCGTGCTGAGGGCAGCGCGGGAAAGCGCGATCAGTGCGAGGCTGGCTAAGCATTAACTCCCACAAAGACCACGCTCGCGTCGTCCCGCACGCCTGATCCGTTCGCGAATAAGCGCACATCGTCCACAATGGTTACGGCCGATGCTCCCGGTTGTGCCGCGTGCTCGGCGAGACGGGACAAACCATATTCCTCCTCGTTTGGATCCACCGCCTCGGTAATGCCGTCGCTGTAAAACAAAAGCCTCGACCCTTCTGAGAGCGTAACCTGAGTTTCGGAGTAGTCTCCGCAGCCCAGCCCGAGCGGCAATCCCCGTTCCGTTTCCAGAAATTGGTGGCCGCGATTGTCGATGAACAGCGGCTGCAAGTGGCCGGCATTGGCGAAGGTCACTGTGCGAGTAGACGGATCGAGCACTCCGTACACCATCGTGACGAACTTACCGGCTGGAAAATCGTTCACCAGCAACTCGTTCAGCCGCGTCAGTACTTCACCCGGAGTGGAGCACGCCTCGGCCAGCGATCGGAACACACCGCGCGTCGCCGACATCAGCAATGCGGCTGCAGTACCTTTGCCCGAAACGTCGGCCAGTACGATCCCCCAGCGGCCGTCCGGGAATGAAATGAAGTCGTACCAATCGCCGCCGACCGCGCGGGCTGACTCGCTGCGACCGGAAATCACGAACCCGGGAATATAAGGAGAGCTCTTGGGCAGCAGAGCCTGCTGGATCACGCGCGCTTCCTGCGCATCGCGGTCGAGGGCAGCTCGCGCCGCGCGCTCGTTCTGAAAGCACCGCGCATTGTCTACGGCAACCGCGACGTGATCGCACAAGGCCTGCAGGAGCCTCAGTTGGTGACGAGGAAAACCATCCACCTCGGGATGCGACGCGGTGAAGACTCCCACCAGCCGCTCATCCACACGAAGTGGAATGGCTACCTCGGAGAGCGTCGATTCCTCGCAGCCGATATAGTAGCTGTCCAGGCGAACGTCGGGAGCGTAGTGCATCCGACCGGTCGAAGCCACGTGGCCAACCATCCCCTCCTTGCCGATCTTCAACCGATAGCCCTTGTCATGCAGGGAGCACCCGTGCACTCCGGCCAGCTCCATCTCTCCGCGCTCTTCGTCGTGCAGATAGACACCTGCTTCCAGGCAGCCGAACGAATGCGCCACTTCATTCACGACGCTGTCAATGAGTTGGTCGAGATCGAGAATCGATGTGATCTTCTGCGCGGCCTTTTGTACGCGCTGCAGGTCCTCGACCATGTCGGCGGGAGCAGACGCAGGCCGGGCTGGAAGTTTGTTGCCGCTGATGCTGGGAATCGCAGCCATGGGAGCGCCCCCGCGACGCTGAAGAATGGCAAACCAAGCGCCCGTTTCTCAGATTTTTGATGCCCGGATCGGCGTTACGATTCTTTCTTTCGCTGCCGAGGGCGGGGTTCGGCGTGTGAACGCCGCTGTTTTATTTCTTCCAGCCGTTCGCCGATGCGCTTCTCGATGCCTTCATTTGTGGGCTGGTAATAAACGCGCCCGCGCAGATTGTCGGGCAGGCATGGCATATCGGCAACCTTGCCTTCAAGATCGTGCGCGTACTCATATCCGCGGCCGTAGCCGAGGCCCTTCAGCAATGCCGTGGGCGCATTGCGCAGGTGCAGGGGAACCGGGTCGGCCGACGTTTGTTCGACGTCTTGTTGGACCTCGCCATAAGCCGTATAGAGCGCATTCGATTTCGGAGCAACGGAGAGATACACAACCGCCTGCGCGAGCGCCAGATTGCCCTCTGGCATGCCGATGAAGTCCACCGCATCGCGGGCCGCCATGCACAGCGAGAGCGCGTTGGGGTCGGCCAGTCCAATATCTTCCACAGCCATGCGCACGACGCGACGGGCCACGTAAAGCGGATCCTCTCCGGCTTCGAGCATGCGACCGAGCCAGTAGAGCGCCGCGTCGGGATCGCTGTTGCGCACCGACTTGTGCAGCGCCGAGATCAGGTTGTAGTGTTCTTCGCCGGTCTTGTCGTAGAGGAGAATGCGCCTCTGCAACGCGTCGCGGACGATGTCATCAGTAATCTCCCGCGCGCCTGCAGAATTTTTCTGCGCTAGGCCAGCCGCTACTTCCAACACGTTGTAGCCGCTGCGAGCGTCACCGCTGGTGTAGCTAGCGATTTTCTTCAACGCGTCGTCGGAGGCCACCAGGTTCATTTCTCCCAGTCCGCGCTCGCGGTCCGTGATCGCCCGTCTGAGCAGCAACACGATCTGCTCTTCGGTGAGCGGCTTCAGGACGTAGACACGGCAGCGCGAGAGCAAGGCCGAGTTGATCTCGAACGACGGATTTTCGGTTGTCGCTCCGATCAGGCGGATGTTGCCCTTTTCGACGTGTGGCAGAAACGCGTCCTGCTGCGCCTTGTTAAAGCGGTGAATCTCGTCGATAAAGACAATCGTCCGTGTACCGTATTGCCGGGCGCGCTCGGCGTCGGCCATGACTTGCTTGATTTCTTTGATTCCGGCGAGCACGGCGGAGAACTCAATGAACTCCGCCTTGGTCAGGTTGGCGATGATCTTGGCGAGCGTGGTCTTTCCCGTACCCGGAGGCCCCCAGAAGATCAGCGAGCCGGTATCGTCCCGATCCACCTGCGTGCGCAGCGGCTTGCCGGGGCCGATCAGGTGCTCCTGGCCAACGTATTCCTCAAGAGTCCGCGGGCGCATGCGGTCCGCCATTGGCCGCGTCGGGTCGGCCGCGCTGCCCGCGTTCGGGATGGGCTGGAACAGGCTCACTGGTCAGTTCGCGCCAATGGCGCACAACTCAGCTTACCGCATAGAAGGATGAGAGTCAGCGGCACAACGTTGTCAGAGGCCGGGCAGTGTTGTAACCAAGTCGTTTGCGCACGCTCGCTGAAATAACTTTGTTCACAACGGTAATCTACCCCTTTGCCGCTGTCGCGCAGATAATCTTCACATGACAGCGTGCTCGACCTTTCGAGTCGGAATCGCCTTTTCCTTGCTCTTGCCCCTCGTGGCTATGGCGCAGCGGCCAGCCGCCGAGAAAACGAACGTCAGCGAAGCCGAATACGAAGTGTTCTCAGCATACATAAGCCAGTCGTTTGTCGGCACAGCTGGCAAGGATCGGATCGATAGATTGACCTCACAAATCGTAATCGTTAACTGCACACAATCTGACAAGGACGACTTGGATGATTTCCTCGATCCCAACGACGCGTCACCGGGTGGGACGGAGGAAAAGTATCTGCAAAAGGAAGCGCCGTCACTTCGGGTAGTCACAATCAGCAATTTTCACGGAGCGAACGAAAAACAGGGAGAACTTGCGCCTAGCTTCCATGTGCCCCTGCCTTATCAACTCGTGTCAGCAGAGAAGATCGGCTCCATTCTGAAGGATAGTCCCAGCGGTTGGACGCAGTATTACAGGCAGTATCCGGGAGCACAGGGGCACATGCGGCTGTCGCGCGTAGGCTTCAGTCCTGACGGAAAGCAGGCGCTACTCTATTCCAGCAATTGGTGTGGCGGACACTGTGCCTCAGGTTCATACTTAGTCATGGAAAAGCGCGGGGCAGCATGGAGAGTAATCAAGGAAGTATTCATGTGGCTGTCGTGATTCGTAACGCTTAAAACGTCGCTATCTCATTAATAACTGCGTATGACCCGTCAATGTAGAAAAGCCGTTCGCGGTGGGGTCTTCCTCTTTCTAACTGCCTGTGCTGTAGCCACGTCCAACAAAAGCAGCGCAGTAAATATAGCGAGTTGCGACGGGGCTGCGCCTGCGATCACAGCGTGTCGGCACAAACTGGATGCTGGCCCCTTTTCGATTCTGGCTCCGGCAGGATGGAAGTTTCACCAGTTACAGGGAATCGATTCGTTTGTAGTGAATTCGCTGGGGATGGCGCGGTGCTCACCTTTGATTTTGGCCGACACTCAAGCGGCTATTTCAAGAAGGATGAGGCACCAGCGTACCTAATCGCCAAGAAACATATTGGCAGCCATGTCGCAAAACTAGTCAGCCCCCACACTCCGGGCTATGGCACAGGCGCATACTTCCCAAAAGCATCTGGCAAAAACTCCCTCTGTATTTGGGGAAAAGAATTGAGTGCTACGCAACAAGAATTGGTGTTGAAGATGTTTGAAACCATTCGATTCGGTGGTCCCATGCCTCCGTTTTTTCTTCCGCCACCGCCACCACCCCCAAACCAAGTGCCGTGAATATTCTCGACTCCAACCCAGCCACGCCGCCAAGGCAGGCCGTCGGCGCGCGCTGCCGGCCACTAAGCCGGTATCGCGGTGAGAGTCAGCACCTATCGTGAATTGCGCCCGCATAGTTATCAACAAGTCTCCGTCTCGAACGTCACGGCTGCGTCTTGCGCATGGATGCTTGGAGGGCTTCGCCGGCACTCCAGATCGATGCACCGAGCAGGAAGAAGTCTTTCAGGAGAAACCCTTGGGTGTCAGGGGCTCTGATTCGGAGTCGTCGCGAGAAAACTCAGCGTGACTACGAACGTTCCTGATGCCATGACGCTGCCGATGACCGTCGCCTTGGGCACCCAGCGTCGTAACGCGATCAGAACGGCCGCGAGAATTTCGATGATGCCGATGATCTCCGATCCTGCCTGGACGCTGGCGATCCGGTAGATCCACGACAAGAAAGGGCTGTTCGTGACCCACGGCCGGATAGCCTCTGCCTCGGTTGGCGTCCATTTCGACGAGCCAATCATCAACAACATGGCGACGACTCCGTATCGAAGCATGACCGTCCCGATGGTCCGCACTCGTGCCCCGATTTCGACTGTGTTCATTGCGCTCTCCCGGGTATCGATTCGCTTGCGTCACGTTGGTCGACGTGCCGCAACAAGACTGCCGCGACGATCGCGGTTGCCAGAGCAACAGTTGCACTGACTGCGGAGACCAGCGCCAATGCGTGTGTAAACGCTTCACGAGCGACGCGGAGCACCTCGAGGCGAAGCGGGTCCGGGAGCTGCGCGGCCACGGTCGCTGCGCCCGCGAGGGTGCTAAGGGCGGCGTGTGCAGCGGTCCCTGGCACAGCGACTGGCATCGCGGCAGCAACGTGGCCGCGGTACATGGCAGTGCCGATGCTGCCGAGGACCGCTATCCCTAGAGCTCCACCCAGCTCTGAGCTGGTTTCTAGGATCGACGATGCCACTCCTGCCCGCTCGGGAGGCGCGACGCCGACCATGATGTCCGTCGACACCGTCGTCAGCGGCGCCAGCCCGACGGAGAAAAGAACAGACCCTGTTACCAGGATTGGAAGGTCTGAGGCCCCGTGTATTTGCGTCACCACAGCGAATCCAATCGCCGCCAGCACGAGACCGCCCGCCATGACGAACGCAGGCCGCACTCGACGTACGAACACGGGCGTCAGCATCGAACCGACGATGTTGCCGACGGCCAACGGCACCGTCCAGAAGCCGGCGTGGAGCGGCGAGAGCCCGAGCACGGACTGCAGGTACTGGGCAATGAAGAGAAAGATGCCGAAACCGATGAAGAAGTCGATCACGTTGACCGCCAGGGCGGTGGTGAACACGCCTTCGCGGAACAACCCGAGATCGATCAACGGGTCAGTCAGTGCCAGCTGCCGGCGGACGAACACCCACGCGACACCGATTCCGCCGAGAATCGCCAGAACGGACCATCTCCCGACGCCGTCCTGTGCGATCTGTTTGAGGCCGTAGATCACCGCCAGTACTGCGACAATCGAAAATGCCGCACTCATCGGATCGAGGCGTCCCGCTTCAGGATTCCGGAACTCGGGCAAGAGCGCAGGGCCCAGGATGAGGAGCAGCACCATGACCGGCACAGCGACCAGAAAGACGGAGCCCCACCAGAAGTGTTCGAGAAGCGCACCACCCACGACCGGACCAATGGCGGCGCCGGCCGAGAAGCTCGCCACCCAGATCGCAATCGCCGTCGTCCGCTGCCTGACATCCTTGAACATGTTGCGGATCAGCGACAACGTCGACGGGGCCAGCGTGGCCGCCGCAACACCGAGCAACCCGCGAGCGACGATCAACTGCACAGCACTGGTTGAAAATGCGGTGAGCACCGATGCGCCGCCGAATGCTGCAGCGCCGATGAGGAGCAGCTTTCGCCGACCGATCCGGTCGCCGATCGTGCCCATCGTGACCAGCGAGCCCGCAAGCATGAACCCGTAGATATCCACGATCCACAACAGTTGAACGCTACTCGGCTGCAGATCCGCGCTCAGGCGGGGGACAGCCAAGTTCAGGACAGTCAAGTCCATGGAGTACAGCAGGCATGGCAAGGCGATCACCGCGAGCCCTAGCCATTCACGCCGGGTCGCTCTTGCGCCATTGACATCGTTAACACGACGGCAACTGCGGTTCGTCATTGCAGTACCCACCGTTTCCCAATCAAACTGCGCCGATATTGTTTTTCGGTTTCGGAGATGGTTGCGACTAAGCTGAGCTGGCGCATCAAGGTGCCTCTTAATCCCAGTTGAAATGCGTACGATCTTCTTTTGTCCCGATCATGCCGTCGATGTATACCTGCATTTGCAGTTTGAGCTTTCTCCCATCCTTTCCGTCAATATGTTGCTTGGATTTGCCCTTGAGGTTCGCGAGAGTCCACAGATTACGCACGCCGGTTCTCAGTGGAATGAGTGCTCGCAGCCGCTCGTCGCGCTATACCTTGCCGATCGCGTTCCGCCCTCGCGCCCAGAAGTTTGGTCCCATCACTTCCTCGTTGCCAGTTTTGTGTCCGACAGTGCGAGTAGCGTGTCCGGGTTGTCTTTGTTGAAGGATGCGACAATCTTCTGCGGAGTCGTTTTGCCCGGATCGTAGCTTACTTGGACCCCATTGTTTTTTGCGTCGAGCTTCACGTTCTTCACGCCTTCCACCTGCAGCACACTTTGCGTAATGAGGCCGAGCGTTTCGCTGCAGTTCGTGTTGAGTGTGCCGTCCTTTGCAAAGCGCAACAGCACGTTTGCGCCCTGTGGTTTCGTGCCTTCGGAATTGGCCTGGCCGAACGTCAGTTGGGCTGTAAATAGCAATCCGACGAACGCGGCCAGAATTGTGTATTTCTTCCGATTCATGTTTCTTCCTCCTCTCGTTTTATTCCCCGAGACGGGGTCTTGGGTCTCTAGTTCGGAATCAGCGCATCACGACCACGAACCACCGATGCTCATTGAAAAACGAATTGGTGAATCTCTCCTCTGCGAACACGATCCAAGAAGTCCTGCACGTTGTACGCCTTTCGATCGGCCAACTCTGGGTGTAGCGCCACCCATTTCTTGAGGTCCTCTTCTGAACTGAAGAGATTGTTGATCCCTCAACCACCGCCTAGGAAAACCCTTGTCGTAGCAGGGTCGAGTTCCTTGACTCGGGAGTTTTCGAAGACTAAGTGGATTGGCGCACCGTTGTACTGACTGCTGTCGTCTATTGTTACTACGTTGTCCTTCAGTTCGCTGCTGACCAGCAGCATAAAGTCAATCGCTCAAAAGACTTCGAAGGGCTTCTCTCCTTCCACTTGAACGCGGTGGTTCATGAAGGTGATCCGCATGGCCCCTTCCCAGTCCACATAACGGTCCTCCGCCATGCGATAGCCGAGGCCCTTGAGCGTCAGATCGGGCCGCATGATTTCAAAGCGCTCCAGCATTTTCAGCGCGTCTGTCACGGCGGCAGGCGAGACCTTCAAAACTTGCGCGAATTCCTCTCGACTCGGCGGAGGCTGATGCTGCCGCTCGGCCCGGCTGACAATTCGACCAATATGTTTCTCGCTGGGAGTCAGAACTGCAGTCTCCCAGCCGAACGTTCGCAAGGTTCGATGTAGGCGGGGATTATTTCGGAGGAACATCCCAATCGCGTACCGGTCGTCTGCCGAATACTGGCCGCCGACGTTCTGCATCGCCAGATCCACTCCAGTGATACGCGAAGGCTTATTCCAGTCGTTCAGCATGTAATCAAGCACCTTTTGCTGTTTGTCAGGCAGCGCTGTAGGGGCCGCTATCGGGGCCGCTGTTTGCGCTGCTGCCTGGTTTGGTGGGAGAAGCAGCGATGCAAGAAAGACCGTCAGGGCTGTGAGTGATTTGAGTCTTTTCATTTCGCTAGGTGCTCCTACGGTTTTTCCGCCAGTGGTTTCTGAATGTCTACTTCGATTTGTGCTTGTTTCTGCGGGGGTGTCCCGATGTACTCCTTATAGATTTGCCCCTTGCGGTTTACCAGGAACGTGGTCGGAAAACCCCAGATTCCGCCAAAGCCCTTCTCGAGATCGTCGTTCCCGACCACGACTGGATAGCCGATCTTGAGCTTTGCCGCATCCGGCTTAATGTCTTTTGCCCATCCGGAGCGGATCGTCATACCCAGAA
>DATKFH010000016.1:0-3762 GCA_035511455.1 Candidatus Sulfotelmatobacter sp.
GCGAGAGGGTGTAAGTTGGCTTTGCCTAGCAAGCAAAAGCCTTTCCTGGAAAGGAGACTTACACCCGATGGCGAAGATAATCCCCATCACCGAGCATTACCAACATTTTTTGGCGGAGATGAAAGAAAGTTTTTGGGGGGACGTGTATGGCGAGACCAGGCTGGCGTGGAAGCGGCTGTTGGAGGCCGATTCCGAGCGCCAGCGCGATCGCTACGCGGTACGCGAAGTCTACCAGCGGCGGTCGCACCGGCGGCAGCCCTACCGCAACGGCTACTACGAGCGGGATTTCGTGACCCGGCTGGGGACGATCCGGCTGCGCATTGCGCGCACCCGGGGGAAGAGTTTTCTGCCGCGTGCGCTCGAACCCTTTCAGCGGCGTGCAGAGGATGTGGCCATGCTGATCCGGGAGGCCTTCCTGCGCGGCATCTCGACGCGGCAAGTGGGACGGGTGGTGGCCACGCTGACCGGCGAAGTGGTGAGTGCGCAGACGGTTTCGAAGCTGACCCGCGACCTGGACGAGGCGGTGAAACAGTTTCATCAGGCGCGGTTGAGCGACGATTACGCGTATTTGTTTTTGGACGGAGTGAGCCTGCGGGTGCGGCGTCCGGCGGGACGCAAGCGGGTGCACATGCTGGTGGCTTACGGGGTGCGGCGCGACGGCACGCGCCATCTGCTGGCTTTTATGCGCAGCCAGGGCGAGAGTCAAGCCGACTGGGAAGGCCTACTCGGCGACCTCTACCGGCGCGGGCTCGAAGGGCGGCAGCTCGGGTTAATTGTCACTGACGGCTGCGCGGGTCTGGCGGCAGCCATTCCCACGGTTTATCCGCGAGTGCGACATCAGCGCTGCTGGGTGCACAAGATGCGCAATATTCTGGAGAAAGTGCGGAAGCGCGACTACGACGAAGTGAAAGCCGGCGCCCAGGCGATCTATCTGGCCGATAGCCGGGCCCATGCTGAGTCTGCCTTCCGCCGCTTCCGGGCCCGCTGGCTGCGGGAATATGGCCCCATGGTTCGCCGCCTGGGACGCGATCTGCCGGAACTGCTGTCAGTGTTCGCTTTTCCCCGCCACCTGTGGCGGAAACTGCGCACCACCAACGTGATTGAGCGCTGCTTCGTCGAAGTGCGCCGACGAACCCGCCCCATGGTTTGCTTTGTGAATGTAGAAAGCGTCGACCGCATCATCTACTCCATCTTCCAGAGATTCAACCTGGAATGGAAAACCCGCACCCTCTCTGTATTTACACAAGCAGCTTGACGTCACCGGTCGAGTACACTGTGTTGACAGAGCTTGTGTTCTCGGCTAGCCTCTTGGGCAAACAACCTTGGTAAAATCAGCCTCCATGAAAATGCCGGCTCAAGTCAGATTGCTCGCTTGCGTGCTGCTGATGGCCGCGCCCCTGAAGGCGCAAGCCCCTGGGCCGGTGCCGGCCACACCGAAGAAACCGGTGGTTGACGAATATCACGGTGTCAAAGTCACTGACGACTACCGCTGGCTGGAAAATTGGGACGATCCCGCTGTGCGCGCCTGGAGCGATGCGCAAAACCAACGCAGCCGGGCGTACTTGGATGGCTTGACCGTACGCCAGCCGATTCGCGAGTGGCTGCACGAAGTCGCCGACGCAACTTCGACCAGTTATTATGCGATTCGCATGCGGCGCGACCTGTTCTTTGCGATGAAGGTCCAGCCACCAAAGAACCAGCCGTTCTTGATTACGCTGACATCTCTCGATGACCTGTCCTCGGAACGTGTGATTCTCGATCCGAATCAGCTCAATCCCAAAGGTACGACGGCCATCGATTTCTACGCACCAACGCTGGAGGGCCGCTACGTCGCCGTGTCGCTTTCCGAAGGAGGCAGTGAAGAAGGAACGGTACACGTCTACGAAGTGGCCACCGGAAAAGAGACGGGAGATGCGATCCCGCGCGTCAACAAAGGGACCGGTGGTGGAAGCGTTGCGTGGAATGGCGACGGCTCCGGTTTCTTTTACACCAGATATCCGGCGGAGGGCGAGCGGCCCAAGCAAGACTTGGACTTCTATCAGCAGATTTATTTTCACAAACTCGGCACGCCCGTGAGCACGGATACGTATTCCATAGGGAGAGAATTCCCGCGGATCGCGGAGACTTTGATTCGGACGTCCGATGACGGTCGCTACGCGTTAGCACAAGTGGCCAATGGAGACGGTGGTGAATTTGCGTACTACTTGAGGGATTTAAGCGGCGGCGGTGCCGGCGTTTGGACACAGGTGGCGCAGTTTTCTGACAAAATCACGCACGCGGCCTTCGGAAGAGATCAGGCGCTGTACCTCCTCTCCCTGAGCAACGCGCCACGCGGGAAAGTGTTGCGGCTGCCGTTGCGAAGACCGGCGTTGGCCGATGCCGAAACGGTCGTACCGCAGAGCGATACCGTGATTCAAGCGTTTGCTCCGTCGGCAACACTACTCTACATAGTGGATTCGATCGGTGGGCCATCCCGCGTTCGCGTCTTCGACCTGCAAGGTCACGCCAAGGGAGAAGTGCCCACGCTCCCAACCTCCGCCGTCTATGAAGCGACTTCAATCCGTGGAGACGATCTTCTCTTCGAGAATGAGTCATACCTAACCCCAGGCGCGTGGTATCGGTACGACGCTCCCACTGGCAAGTCCACGCGGACCGCGCTGTACCAGACTTCGCCCGTAGACTTCAGTGACGCGGAAGTTGTGCGGGAGTGGGCGGTGTCCAAGGACGGGACGAGGATTCCCCTGAGCGTGATCCGGCGGAAGGGGATCAAGTTCGACGGTTCATCACCGACACTCTTAACGGGTTACGGCGGCTTCAACATCAGCCTGGCACCGAATTTTGATCCTAATCTGCGGCTGTGGCTCGATCGCGGGGGCGTGTCGGCGGTGGCGAATCTCAGGGGCGGCGGCGAATACGGCGAGGAATGGCATCATGCCGGAAATTTAACAAATAAGCAGAATGTGTTTGATGACTTCGCAGCGTGCGCGCGGCAATTGATCGATGCCGGATACACCAAGCCATCGAATCTTGCCATCATCGGCGGGAGCAATGGTGGATTGTTGATGGGTGCGGAACTGGTGCAACATCCGGAGATGTACCGCACAGTCGTCTCCTTCGTGGGAATCTATGACATGCTGCGAAGCGAGGCGATTACACCGAATGCAATCTTCAACATCACCGAATACGGCAGCGTAAAAGATGTCACGCAGTTCAAAGCGTTGCAATCCTATTCGCCCTATCAGCACGTCGTGGACCGTACCGCTTATCCCGCCGTGCTGTTTCTGACGGGCGCGAACGATCCGCGCGTCAATCCGGCAAATTCGCGCAAGATGACGGCACGCTTGCAAGCGGCCACCAGTTCGAAAGCCCCAGTGCTCCTACGCACCAGCTCCAACACGGGCCATATCAACTCCAGTCTCGACGAACAGGTCGAAGAAGGCGCTGACGTCTGGGCCTTTCTATTCGACCAGCTGGGGTTACCCATGGATGCGCCCAAGCCAAAATAACCGCTAGGCTCGAATGCAAACGCTGCGCGCGGCTATGAGCCTACTCCTGATCCCGCACCCGCCCTAACCGCGTCCTCGAGGGAAACATCCCTGCCGGCCGCTTCCGCCTACCAGGATTTCTTCGCCCCTCTGAAAAGGCGCCTTCTCCCGGCGTCCCCTCTCCGTCGACGCTGACGAGGACTGATTACGGGTCCCGCCAGCCCCGATCATGCCTCTCTCGGCATCTCTAGCGGCAGAGCGGGTGGTACTAGGAAGC
>DATKFH010000017.1:0-2303 GCA_035511455.1 Candidatus Sulfotelmatobacter sp.
GTGCGCGCACAGGCAGCCACGTTACTGGCAAGGCGGGGCGAAGCTGCCAGACCTGTACTTTTGGGAGTGATTGGTTTGTGCCTCTTCGGGAGCTCGGCTTACTCCCAGACAGGTGGCGACAAAACGCTGAGTTGCCCTGGCAACTACGCCCTGCCCTCAGCTTCTCAACCTCATTTATTGGGTGACTGGTGCGGGGAGCGAACACGCCTGGAGCAGCGTGGCGTGCAATTTGACTTCCAGTATGTCAGCGACAACCTCTGGGGCTCCAAGAATCAGCAGAACACGCAATTTGCCTCTTGGAATCGCTTCCGCGCGACCATCGACATCGACTTTGGCAGTCTGTCCGGGCAGGACGGGTGGTATTTCCACGCGACCGCACTCACGCAAGGCGGAGGCAATCTCGGACAAGATCTGGGGCTTGTGATCGGGCCCAGCAGCCTGGTGAGCTTTGACACGACTCGTCTTGATTCGTGGTGGATCGAGAAGCGATGGCTGGACGATCGCATAGCTGTCCGTGTGGGACAGTTTGCGGGCCAGGATTTTTATGGAAATGCGCAATTCGGCGAGTCATTCATCAACGGGCCAATGGGCTATGCGTTGGGCAATTTGTTTACGACGTTCGAGTCCTTCAATCCGTTCGCGACCCCGGCCGCGGAAATTCGTATCGTGCCGATCGACAATCTTTATTTGAAGTCGATGGTCATGGCCGGCGATCCGTCACCCCTTACGAGCAACCCAACCGGCCTGGTTCCGACCTTTCGCGGGAATGCAGTCTTTGTTTCGGAGATCGGGTTCACGCCGGGTCGGAATGCAACATCGGCCCCCGTTGACGACGCCGCGAGTCGGAAAGGGTATTCCGGCCTTTATCAGTTCGGCGTGGTCTATAATCCCGGAGACTTCACGGCGCCCCTGAGCCCGGTACCCATTTCAGGCAACTATCTCTTGTATTGGAAGGCGAGCCAGGCACTCTGGCGCGTTGACCCGAAAGAAGCACGGGGCTTGGATGCGGTCCTTGCGGTCGACTGGAGTCCGCCGAACGTCAACCGCAGCTTCATGCAACTCACGGCGGGGCTGCGCTTCAACGAGCCGCTGCCGCTTGGTTTTCACAACTCCATATCGCTGGGCTATGTGAGAAATAGTCTGAGCGCCGATTTCCTCCCTCCCGGCATGATTGCCTTGAAGATCGAGAACGGCGTCGAGATCAATCTATTGTTAAATTGCGGACCGTTTTTGGTCCAGCCGGTCCTCCAGTACTATACCAATGTGGGCGGCATTGGAGGCCATGCCGTGGTTGCCGGGCTTAGAACAAAGATAGATTTTTAGGAGGAAAATCGCGTTCTGCGGAATTGCAGAGCGCGCCTGCAGTCAGCACCGCGCTCCAATTCGCGCGAGGCCACTCGTTTTCGACCCTTAGGCTCTCAGAGAAATTCCGTCACCGTGGATCGCTGATAAGCGTTCGCGAGCGAGGTGAAGAGATTGCACGAAACCCTCGCCAATCTCCTCGTCATTCCCGCACTGTCCCGCGTTGATCCATGTTTTTAGTGACAGCACCTTGCGACGCATGTTGCCGCGCTTTCACAAGCAAATCTGAAGGGCGTCACGGTGCTCCTAGGGACAACCATCGGAACGAGCGAAAACGGCGACGGATGGGTGCAAGGCAGTAACCAAGCAGCCGATCGATCGTGCAACTTGGCAACTTTGGGCCTTGGATTGGGGCCGATGAAACTCATGTCTGTAGCAGAGGTAGGATGAAGACAAAGACAACCATGGACAAAGGCTACTCCCGTCGTGACTTTCTTGGCGCCGCGCTCGCCGCTGGCGTCGTGCCCATCTTATCCCCTGCCATGCACGCCGCATCACCCGCTTCGAAGCGTCTTGTGGCCGGAACACGAATCATTGAAGTGAATGGTCGGCCGGCCAAGGTCTTCGGGCTCATCGGTCCGGATGGCCGTCCCGGGATTCGCCTGAGCCCCGGGGAACGATTCCGCGTTGACCTCGCGAATGAGGCTGGCACGCGCACCATTGTGCATTGGCATGGGCAGCTTCCACCCTGGACGCAGGACGGCTTTCCGTGGCCGGAGAGCCCGGCGATCGACAACGGCGCGGTTCAAGCCTACGACTATGCTCCGGTTCCGGGCACGTATTGGATGCATTCGCATCAGGACATGCAGGAGCAGAGCCTGATGACCGCGCCGCTCATCGTTCATGACGCCGCGGAGCTTCGCGAAGACCGGCAGGAAGTCGTTCTCATGCTGCACGACTTCACCTTCCGAACACCGGACGAGGTGCTCGCCGGCCTCACC
>DATKFH010000018.1:0-69466 GCA_035511455.1 Candidatus Sulfotelmatobacter sp.
CACCGGCCAGCAGTTCTTCGCGCCGCAGTTTGCAAATGTCCTTTTTGGTCCCGGCCAGCTTCTCGACGCCGCGCGCTACTACATCATTCTTCCGGACGGCATCGGCCACGGAAAATCATCCAAGCCCAGCGACGGCCTGCACGCGCATTTCCCGCAATACGATTACGACGACATGGTCGCCGCGCACTACCGGCTAGTCAGCGAAGGACTGGGCGTCAATCACTTGCGGCTCATCCTGGGCACCTCCATGGGGTGCATGCACTCTTTCGTGTGGGGCGAGACGTATCCGGATTTTATGGATGCGCTGATGCCGCTGGCGTGCGCGCCGGTACAGATCGCCGGGCGCAACCGCGTCTGGCGCAAGATGGTGATGGATGCGATTCGGGAAGATCCGGAATGGAAAAGTGGCGAGTACAAAGAAGAGCCCAAGCAGGCTCTTAGGACGGCGCTGGATTTTCTGTTAATCGCGGGGGCCGCACCAATTCCCATGCAGAAAGCCTTGCCGACACGCGACGCCGCCGATAAATATCTCGACGACTATTTCCACGCGCGATTCAGCGCTTTGGACGCAAATGATCTTCTCTACCAGGTGAATGCGTCGCGCAACTACGACCCCTCGACCCAACTTGGCAAAATCAAAGCGCAGGTGATGTACATCAATTCCGGCGACGACTTCATCAATCCGCCGGAGCTGGGGATCGCAGAACGCGAAATCAAGAAAGTCCAAAACGCAAAGTTCGTCCTGATTCCCGCCAGCGAAAACACCCACGGCCACGGCACGCACACCTGGGCGGAACTCTGGAAGCAATATCTTGCAGAATTATTGGAGAAGTCAGCCCACAAGTAGCTGCTTCAAAAAGCGATTCGCTAGCGCGTGGCTTCGTGGCTGGCGCGAATTTCCTGCCAGCGGCGCGGACGTTTGTTGGCTTGCAAAACCTTTTTCCGAAGGCGAATTGATTTAGGCGTGATTTCGACGTACTCGTCGTCGGCGATGAACTCAATCGCTTGCTCGAGGCTGAGTTCGCGATGCGGAATCAATCGGATCGCTTCGTCGGCGCTGGATGAACGCATGTTCGTCTGCTTCTTTTCCTTGGTTACGTTCACTTCCATGTCTTGCTCGCGCGAATTCTCTCCGATAACCATGCCTTCGTAGACTTCGATCGCGGGGCCAATAAATAGCTCGCCGCGTTCTTGAAGGTTCCATAGCGCAAAGGCGGTCGATGGTCCGGGACGATCGGCGACGAGTGCGCCGGTTGGTCGCAGGGCCATCTCTCCCGCATAGTCCGTCCATCCATCGAAAATCGAGTGAATTAACGCGGTGCCGCGAGTGTCTGTCAGCAGTTGGCTGCGAAGGCCGATCAGGCCACGCGAAGGAATCTTGAAGTCCATACGAACGCGGCCGGAATTGTGATTGCTCATTTTGAGCATTTCGCCGCGCCGGCTGCCCAATGTTTCTAAAATGATTCCGATAAAACTCTCTGGCACGTCGATAACCAGTCGCTCTAGTGGCTCGAGTTTCTTGCCATTTTCGGTGCGCACGACGATTTCCGGTTTGCCAACCATTAGCTCGAAACCTTCGCGCCGCATGGTCTCGATCAGAATGGCGAGTTGAAGTTCGCCGCGCCCTAGAACGCGAAACGATTCGGGCGTATCCGTGTCTTCGACGCGAATCGAAACGTTGGTGAGAAGTTCTTTCGCCAAGCGGTCACGCAGGTCTCGCGACGTCAAATAGCTGCCTTCTTTTCCTGAAAGAGGGCTGCTGTTTACAGTGAAAATCATCGCGAGCGTCGGTTCGTCAATCAGTAGAGGTTCAAGAGGCAACGGAGCGGCCAGGTCGACAATACTCTCGCCGATCTGAATTCCCTCCACTCCGGCAATGGCCACTAGATCGCCAGCACCAACCGCTTCGGCCTCATCGCGTTCCAAACCTCGGAAGGTGTAAAGCTTGGTGATGCGCGTCGATATCATCTTTCCATCGAGCTTGCTGATGCCTACATCCTCGCCGCGCTTCAATGTGCCGTTAAATACGCGTCCAATCGCGATGCGCCCGAGAAAGTCGCTATAGTCCAAATTCATGACTTGAATTTGCAACACGCCTTCGGGATCGCCCGGCGGCGCTGGGATGCTCTTAACGATAGTTTCAAACAGCGGAAGCAAATCCTTCGAGCTGTCCCCAATTTGCCGGTGAGCTATTCCTTCCCGTGCGTTCGTGTAGACCACGGGAAAGTCGAGTTGGTCTTCGGTCGCGTCCAGGTCGATAAAGAGGTCGTAGATCTCGTCAAGAACTTCTTTTGCGCGCGCATCGGTCCGGTCAATTTTGTTCAGTACAATCACCGGCGGCAGCTTGGCGGCAAGCGCCTTTTGCAGAACGTAGCGCGTCTGCGGCAGCGGCCCTTCGCTGGCGTCCACCAGCACTACAACCCCATCGACCATACGCAGCGCACGCTCGACTTCGCCGCCAAAATCGCTGTGGCCCGGCGTATCGACAATGTTGATTTTCGTGTCATGAAAGAAAAGCGCCGTATTTTTCGCGAGAATCGTGATGCCGCGCTCGCGCTCCAGTTCGTTCGAATCCATGACGCGTTCGACGTGGTGTTCGTTGGAGCGGAATGTGCCGCTTTGCTGCAGCATGGCGTCTACCAAAGTGGTCTTGCCGTGGTCGACGTGCGCGATGATGGCGATGTTGCGAATGCTTGAACTCAAAGGAATCCTTCCTGATTTTGTGCCTACTAACAACTTTACTATGCGGAAGGAGAAACGACCACGAATACCGTGGCAGTGCAGTGTAGGAATCAGGTCTCGTATCAGGGCATCGCTCAGCGATGCCGTCTGGGGCCAAGAAACATGAACGGCTTCAGCCGTGGTGGCTTGCGCGCGCAGGCACAGCGGCTAAAGCCTGCTCCGTTATTTGTGCTTCGTGCGGCAGGCCTGAAGGCATGCCCTGATACGAATCGTGCCTTCCAGATTGCACTACTGAGGGTTGCCGTGCGTCCGCTGAAGCAAAGCTCAACTAGCTGTCCCTGTGCGCCGCGGTTTCGATGAGTTCTGGTCCGATTTCTGAGCTGCCCTCAGCTCGCATCCGAAGCCGGTACCAGAACACGATGGTCACCAGCGAGAAGATGAAGATGATCGTCGAGACCGCATTAATTTCCGGGGTGATGCCGCGCCGCAGGCGTCCCCAGATTTCGAGCGGCAGGGTATTGTCGCGGCCGATCAGGAAAAAGCTGACTGCAATCTCATCCATCGACAGCGTGAAAATCAGGAGGGCTGCGCCGATGATCGGAAGCTTCAGGTTCGGCACTGTGACTCGCCAGAACGTCTGCCAGTAGTTCGCACCCAGATCGAGCGACGCTTCCTCCTGCGCCCGATCCAGCTTCTGCAGGCCTGCGAAAACCTCTGTCGTAGCTACCGAAATCAGCGCTGTTCCGTGGCCCACAGTGATGGTGAGCAAGCTGAGCTTCAAACTCACCAGGTTGAACAGCATAAGCAGCGACAAGCCGGTGATGATTCCGGGCAGGATCAGCGGCAACAGCACCATACGCCGGAACAGCCCTTTGCCCGGAAATTGTGCACGATCCAGCGCCAGCGCCGCCGGCACGCCAAACGTCAGCGAGATCGCCATCGCTGCCCCAGCTACCTCGAGGCTGTTCATCACGGAATCCCAAATCGCCCCGTCGCCAAATAATGTGCGATACCAGTCGAGGGTCAGATGATGCGGAGGGAAGCCGCCGACCCCGCTTCCGTTGAACGAATAAAGAATAAGGACGGCAATCGGGAGATACAGAAAAGCGAATACGGCGGCGGCATGCGCAAGAAGCCATCGCGAACGCGGGACGGCAGCAGGCGCGGGGCTCATGAGAAGCTCCATTTCTTTTCCAGTCGCTCGGAAAAGAACAGAAGACTCACCACCAAGACCAGCATGCACAGGGAAATCGCTGCGCCGAGTGGCCAGTTGTAAGCCGCGCCAAACAAGCTCACCACAATGTTTGAAATCATGATGCCGCTCGGACCACCCAACAAGAGAGGCGCCAGAAAATCGCCCAGGCTCAACACGAAGGCGAATGTCGCTCCTGCCAGCACGCCTGGAATCGAGAGCGGAAAAATTACCCTCCAGAACGTCTGCGCCGGAGTCGCACCCAGATCGTGCGAGGCCTCGACCAGGTTGCGCGGAATTTGCTCCAGCGCTGCGTAAATCGGGAGGAAAGTGAATGGCGTATAGATATGAGTGAGCGTCAACACCACCGCAAATGGACTGTAGAGCAGAAAATCGAGCGGATGGCTGGTCAGGTGAACGTACTGCAGCATCGTGTTGAGCACACCGTCAGAGCCGAGAATCGTCTTCCACGCATACGCCCGCACCAGGTAGCTTACCCATAGCGGAATGATTACCATCTGGTAGAGCAGATCCTTTCGCTTGGCCGCGTAGAACGATAGAAAATACGCCAGGGGATATCCCAGCAAGAGCGAAAATAGCGTTACGCGCCCCGCAATCCCCATGGAGCGCAGTAGTGTCTGCCAGTAAACCGGCTTCTGCAGCAGCTCGCGGTAGTTCTCGAGATTCCAGGAGTGGACGACGGTCTGCAAAGAAGACACAGACCAGAAGCTGTAGCAGAACATCAACAGGTACGGCACCAGTAGAAACACCGCGACCCAGGCCAGCGGCGGCACGGTCACGACGGTTTTGTAGGTGCGAGAAAACATCAGATCCTTTCCGCAGATTCGTGCACCAGGACCGCGTCGGCGGGCGAGAACTCGAGTTCCAATTCGTTGGGCAACGCGCTGCCAGTCGCGGTTCTCGCCACGAGAACGAGTCCAGTGCCGCATTCGACGCGAATCAGTTCCGTCGCGCCATGAAAGGCCTGATGCAACAGCCGGCCGCGAACCCGAACTGCTCCCGGTGAACTTACCGTGCCCGCCAGTCTTACATGTTCCGGGCGCAAGGAAAAAAGCGCAGGGCCGTCGGGCAGAGAAACCGGCCACGACAGAGTTCCGGATTGTGCCGCTCCGCGCGTTACCTCGGCCTTCAGTAAATTCGTGTGCCCAATGAACTGCGCTACGTAAGCTGTCGCCGGACGGCTATAGATCTCGCGCGGCGTGGCCACCTGCTCCAATTCTCCGGAACGCAGCAGCGCAATCCGATCTGACATCACCATGGCCTCTTCCTGATCGTGGGTGACAAACACGAAGGCGATGCCCACCTCGCGTTGTAGCGATTTCAGTTCCACCTGCATCTGGCGACGGAGGTTCGCATCGAGCGCCGAAAGAGGTTCGTCGAGCAACAGCAATCGCGGACGGTTTACGAGAGCGCGAGCCAGCGCCACTCTTTGCTGTTGTCCGCCGCTGATCTTCGACGGCTTCGCCTTGGCATGCGCCGTCATCTTGACCTTATCCAGGGCCTCGGCTACCCGTTGGGTGATCTCCGCCGCAGGGCGGTTGGCCGCGCGCAATCCGTAGCCGACGTTCTCCTCAACCGTGAGGTGCGGAAACAGCGCGTAGTGCTGGAAGACCGTATTGACGCGGCGCCGGTACGGAGGTTGGTCGTCCAGTCGCTCTGGGCCCATCCAGACCTCGCCGGAACTCGCTCGCTCGAAGCCGGCAACGATGCGCAGCAGCGTCGTCTTTCCGGAGCCGCTTTCGCCGAGGATGGTCAGGAATTCCCCCTCGGCAATCTCCAGAGAAATATCCCGCAGCACCAAATTGCGGCCGAAAGTTTTAGCTACGTTGCGAATGCTGAGCAGAGTTGGCTTTGCCCCGGACTCGGCGGCAGTCGCCGTACTGGTTGTGATCGCAGAGGACATGAATGAATTGGACTCGCTACTGTGCGGCTTTCACATCGTTCCAAATCTCGTTATATTTCGCGCGCCGCGGCACGTTTTGCCAGAAGTAGATCCGCTTCTGGTAGCCATCCACGTCGTCAAGGTGCAGGGTCTTCACTTCCTCGGGCGTCATGAACTGACCCGCCTGCGGATTGGCCGGCACATAGTGCGTTTTGTCCGTCACCAGCTTTTGCGTCTTGGCCTCGACCATGTATTCCAGAAATTTGTGGGCCAGTTCTTTGTTTTCGCTGCCTGCGGTAATCATCAGGTGATCGATCCAGCCCGTGGTGTTTTCTTTGGGGATGGTCTCGCCGGCGGGAAAATTCGCCCTCTTTAAGTCAGCTGTGTTCAACGGCCAGCCCATCGCGATCACGACTTCGTGATTCTGAAACAAATTCGTCAGTTCGCCGCCGGTCGACCACATCTTGCGGATGTTCGGCTTCAGCTCCAGCAATTTCTTTTTCACGGCTTCCAGTTGTTCGTCGCTCAAGTTGTAAAGCTGCGACGGATCGGGTTTGTCGTAGCCCAGCACCTGGGCCGCCATGTAGACGCTGGACAAATCGTCCCAGACGGAGATCTTTCCCTTGTATTTCGGATCCCACATCACATTCCACGACTCCGGGGGCTGCGCAAAGGCGGTCGTATCGTAAACGATGGGATCGGGCCCCCACATGAACGGTACGCCGAAGACCTGGCCGTTGACGCGCACGAGGGGCAGGGAAGTGAGCTGCGGGGAGAGCTGGCTGTAACTCGGAATCTGCGAGAGGTCAAGTGGGGCGGCGAGTCCTGCCCGCGCAATCGAGGTGGCCACATCGCTCGATGGCGAAATCACGTCGTAATTTCCCGCGCTTCCTCCACGCAGCTTCGCCACCAGTTCATCGCTTGATCCCATGTACGACGCCGAGACCTTGCAGTGATTCTGCTCTTCGAAAGCTTGCACGAACGATGGATCAGCATATCCTTCCCAGACGAGAAGATTGAGCGTCGGCGTCTTCTTCGAACATGATCCCTGAAGCAAAACCGGCGCCAGCACAAGTAGTAGCCGGGCCACACGTTGCCAGTTCATTTTTCCTCCGGCGCTTTGCTTTTTTCCCGCCATTGCGTGGACTCGTAAACCACGTTGCCGCCTACCATGGTCAGCAGGACTTCCGTTTTCCCGATAACTGTCGGCTCGATCATAAACAAGTCCTGTGCAAGCACGATCAAATCCGCGAACTTTCCTGGCTCCAACGACCCCGTAGTCTGCTCCCGCCGTGCCGCAAAGGCCGCGCCCAGCGTGTAGGCACGGATGGCGTCCGCCAAGCTGATGCGTTCGGCGGGAAGCCAGCCACCCGGAGGCTCGCCCTCCGTCGTCTGCCGGGTCAAAGCATTCTGAATGCCCGGCCATGGGTTGAGCGTAACGATCGGCCAATCACTGCCGAAGGCAAGTACTCCACCGGTCTTCTCAATACTGCGCCATGGCCAGCCGCGTTGGGCGCGCTCCGCTCCGATGCTGGGCGCCCACACCTTCACCACGTCGTCATCGGGATAGGCGTGCAAAGGCTGGAAACTTGCGATCACGCCAAGGCTGCCGAAGCGCGGAATATCAGAGGAGCTAATGTTCTCGATGTGTTCGATGCGGGGACGGGCATCGCGCGTCCGGTTCTTCGTATGTGCTTCTTCGTAGGCGTCAAGCGCCAGGCGGACAGCCTTGTCGCCGATCGCGTGGGTGTAGATCTGGATGCCGCGCCGGTCGAGTTCGGCGACCGCCTGTTTGTACTTTTCCGGCTCCCACAGCAGGTTGCCGCTTCGTTCTGGATCATTACTATAGGGGGCCAACATCGCAGCTGTGTGTGATTCGATCACTCCGTCCAGGAAGAACTTGGCAGCACCGGCAGCGATCCACTCGTCATGATAGCGGCGCCGGGCGCCGATGATTTTTTCGATTTGTTCCTGAGAGGCCAACGGCGGTTCGAGGCGAGACGCGATGTAAAGACGAAGCGTGAGCTGTCCCTGATGCCGCAACTCGTTATACAAATCGAGGGCAGTGAAATCGCCACCCGCGACACTCACTCCACCGGGACTGATGGCACCGACCAAGCCGACGGCATTGGCCTCATGCATCCCGCGCCGCAGCGCTTCCAAATTTTGCTCATCACTCGGTTGCGGAACTGCCCGCCTTACTACCGCGTCCGCTGCATCTTCTTTGACGGTTCCGGTTGGTTCGCCACTGGCTGGATCGCGCACAAATTGTCCGCCGGGAGGATCCTGGGACTCGCGCGTGATTCCAGCAAGCTTCAGCGCCTTGCTGTTGGCCCACCAGGTATGGCCATCGAAGCTCTCCAGGTAGACCGGTCGGTCGGGGATTACCTCGTCGAGAATAGATTTGTTCGGCAGGCCGGACCCTCCAAAAACTGTGTACTGCCAGCCCCGCCCAAGAACCCAGAGCAACCCGGGATGAGCCGAGGCGTACGCTTTGACCTGCTGCTGAATGTCGCCGACCGTCCTCGCCCGATCCAGGTTTACCTGCAGCAGACTGAGAGATCCATCCAGGAAATGGATGTGACAATCAGTGAAGCCAGGAAGGACGAGGCGCTGCTTAGCGTCGATCACCTTGGTGTTGGGTCCGCGGTACTTGGCGATGTCAGCCTCGCGGCCCACGGCAAGGATCATGCCTCCTCGAATCGCCAGCGCTTCGGCCCACGGCTGCTGTTCATTTACGGTGTAAATCTTCGCGTGAAGGAGGACCGTATCAGCGGACGACACACTCGTGGCGTCCTGCCCTGGGGCGCAGACGCAAGAAAGCGAGACCATCCCAATGACGAGCCACGGCCAGACTGGTCGCCGGTTCTTCGCGCTCACCGATTCCTTTCTCCGCGGCTAGAACGTGGGCGGGGTATTAATCCACAGTACCCAGGTTTCCTTGCGGCCGGGATTCTTCCAGCGATGCGGCGTGGCGCTTTCGAAGTAAAAACTGTCTCCAGGCCTGAGCCGGTATTGTTCGCCCCCCACGGTGATCTCCAGGTCCCCGCGCAAGACGTAAATAAACTCCTCCCCGTCGTGCGTGTACGGATCTCCGCTTCCCGCCTCAGGTGCGACCCGGAACAGATGCGGCTCCATTACGGTGTTGCCCCAGGCCAGCAATTCCATGCGGACACCCTCGCCCGCCTCGAGAACCTTGCGCTGGTCGGGGCGCACCTGGCGACTGCCGGCACCGTTGGCGTCAAAGAAATCCAGGATGTTCGTTTTGTAGAATCGCGCCAGCTTGCGCAGCGTTCCAACCGAGCCGCTCATCTGCGAGCG
The DNA here is from genome assembly GCA_035511455.1 of Candidatus Sulfotelmatobacter sp. Taxonomy (GTDB): domain Bacteria; phylum Acidobacteriota; class Terriglobia; order Terriglobales; family Acidobacteriaceae; genus Sulfotelmatobacter. The sequence goes on from DATKFH010000018.1 coordinate 9,099, forward strand.
CTCCAGCGCGCTTAGAAATCCCACCGAGATGCCAACCGCTTGCGCCACCTGTGCCAGAGAATATTTCCGCCGCGCGCGCAACTGCCGTAAGTGAGCCCCAATGGCTCCGGCATTGCCATCACCCGCCGGACGCGCCTTGCCTTCGCGCCTCAGCAACTGCACAATTGCGGGTGCATTCAGTCCGCGCACTTTGCGCAGAAACCGGGCGCGCTTCAGCAGCTTTACATCTTCCGCCGTGTACAGCCGATACTTGCTCTCGGTGCGCCGAGGCCGCGTCAGGCCCAGGCTTTCCCAGGACCGGATCACGGATGGGGAGACACCCACCTTTTTTGCCACGTCCCCGATCTTGAGGTATGGTTCAGCCGTTGGTTTCATTTGCTGGCACGCCGATCAAATAAGAAATTTCTATGGGAGAGAGTTGTTTTTTTGTCCTTGACAGTTCCCGCCCCGGTTCTCTAACCTTGCGGGATTATAGCAAGGTTGTGTGCGGATACAAGCGATCGCTTTCAAACAAAAAACCAACCTTTCCCCAAGCTGTCTGGAGGCATCATGCTTTCACTGCGGACTCGCTGGTACGTAGTTTGCCTTGCCGTTGCGTTTTCTCTTTCGATTCCGGCCGTGATGTCAGCCCAGGGCACCACCGGCCGTATCGTGGGCCGCGTCGCTGATCCGACCGGCGCCGTCCTCGCAGGGGCAAAGGTCACGCTCGTGAATGAAGCGACCAATGTAAGCCTCGACGCCACCACAAACGCCGGCGGAGACTACGACTTCATCGAGGTTGCCGTGGGCACGTACCGCCTCGAGTTCGATCTGCATGGATTCAAGAAGAATGTACGCCGTGATGTTGTCCTTGACATCAATCAAGTCCTCACGCTGAATACGACGCTGCAACTTGGAGCCGCACAGGAGGTGGTCGATGTAACCTCTGAAGCTCCGTTAGTCGAAACGACCAGCACCCAGCTCGGGACCGTCGTCAATGACCGCGCTATCGCCCAGTTGCCTTTGAACGAGCGCGACACCTATCAATTTCTGTCGCTTCAGCCCGGCGTCCAATCGCAGGTTGGCGCAGACCTTTATTACGGTGGCGGCAGCACAGGCAGTGTTTCCGTCAATGGCGGCCGTGGCAGGGCCAACAATTTCAGCGTCAACGGCGGCGACGCCAATGATATATTCGCGAATCTTCCTACCGTTCAACCTAGCCCCGACAGCGTAGAGGAGTTTCGTATTCTGACGAACGGCTTCGACGCCGAGTACGGCCGCAACTCCGGTTCCGTCGTGAACGTAGTGACCAAATCCGGCACCAACCAACTGCACGGCGATCTCTACGAATTTCACCGCAACCGTCCGCTCAATGCGAAAGGCTATTTGGACCCAACGAAGGAAGCTTTCATCCTGAATCAGTTCGGCGCCACTTTCGGCGGGCCAATCAAGAAGGATCGCACGTTTTTCTTTGGGTCGTACGACGGACGCCGGCGCATTCGGGGAGTGTCGAGCGGAACTGTGTCTGTACCCTCAATGGCAGAGACTGCGGGTGACTTTTCGGGTGGGTCGCCGTTTTCCGGCGGTATTACAAACAACTTTGTAGCTCAGGTTCTCGATGGACGCCCCGGCTGTGATGCTGCGGTTTCTGCCTTGGGGGTGCCCACGCCTATTGCTGCGCTCCCAGTCGACCCGACGACAGGAAGGATTCCGTGGACAAGCGTTTTTCCCACCAACGTAATACCCTCTGCTTGTCAGGACCCAGTCGCAGCGGACCTGATGAACCAGTACGTAACCCCGTACGTACCCCAAGCCGTCAATGGTCAGCTCGTAACCTCCGGATCGGAACGCGACCGGCAAGACCAGGTTACCTTCCGATTCGACCACCGCATCAACGACAAGCAGAATCTTTCCGTGTACTACTACTTGACTGACGAAACTGACTTCAACCCCTTTAACACCTTCCAGGCGGCTGGTGCGAATATGCCGGGTTTCGGCGACACTATCAAACAGCGCTTCCAGCAGTACAATCTGAGTCACACTTGGACCATCAACAACAGCCTTGTGAACGAAGCCCGTTTCACCTACATGCGCGAAGCGCAAGGCACATTCGGTCATTCCCAACACACCGACCTCGTTACCAATTCCTGCGTCAGCGCCGCAGCCAAGCCGTATTGCTTTACTGGGGTTTCCGATTCCTCGGCCGTCCCAAGCTTATCCCGGTTAGGAATTACGCCGGGCTTGGGGCCGCAGCGTGAAGGTGTTCCCGATATAGCCATCTCTGGTGGCTTCACCATCGGCAACAATTTCGAGGGCGAAATTCCTCAGGTCGGCAATTCCTTCCAGTGGACCGACAGCATCACCAAAGTCAGAGGCAATCACACCTTCAAGTTCGGCGCGGATGTGCGCCGCGCTAGGTTCGATCAGCACCTCTACTTTGAAGTTAGCGGCTACTACAACTATTTCGGCACAGGAGTTAACACGACCGGCTTTTCCGATCTCTATCCGGACTATCTTCTGGGTCTGCCGGACCAATATCAGCAGGGAGCAGCTCAGGTGGAGAACGTCCGCGAAACTTCCTTTTACACGTTCGCCCAGGATAGTTGGAAGATTCGCCCAAACCTCACGCTCAACTACGGCTTGCGTTGGGAGTTCAACAGTCCGCTTACGGATATCGGCCACCACGTCCAAACCTTCCGTCCCGGCCAGAGCACCACAACCTATCCATGCCAGTTAAGCGCATATAGCGTCCAGTATTTCCAGACGCAATACGGCGTCACTAGCCCCGACTGTAACAACACCGGGGTATTTCCCACGGGACTTGTCGTTCCCGGAGACAAAGGAGTTCCGGCGGGCTTAACTCAGACCTACTACAAGGCATTTGCTCCACGCATTGGCATTGCCTGGAGCCCCGGAAAGTCAGGCAAGACTAGTTTCCGGGCCGGTTGGGGGATGTTTTACAACCCAATTGAGCAGCTAGTTCTCGAACAGTTCAGCGCCGAGCCCCCATTCGGCGGCAGCAGCCTTATCTTTGGCACGCTCTTCAATACTCCTTTCTACGCTCAGTCAAATTTTCAATATCCGAACGCCTTCAATCCACAAGGGGGCGAATTCACTGGAATTCAAAATCCTAAACCCGGTCAGCCCGTGGATTGGTCGATCTTCCGTCCGATCCTGCTGTTTGGAGAGTTTCAGCCGCACATGCGCACGCAATACTCCGACCAGTACAACTTCACGATCCAGCGGGAACTGGCGAGAGACTTGGTCTTACAGGTGGGATTCGTAGGCTCACAAGGACATCGCTTGCTGGCCACCACCGACCTGAACCGGGCAACTCCGCAAACCTGCCTGGACATCATCGCACTTGCCAGCCACAATGCGAGCAATGTCTCTTCCTTTTTTACCCCAGCGAGCTGCGGCCCGTTCTTGGAGGACAACCAGTACACGGTCACGCTGGATCCCACAGCTCCGATCTCGACTTTCCATCTGCCCAATGGAACCACTCACGCTCTTGACGGATCGACAATCAACTTCACAGGGATTCGTCCCTATTCTTCTCCCCACTGTCAGCTTGACGGCACTACCTGCCCTGCGGACCAGATCCCGGTGTTCTCCAACATCTTCGCCCAGGATACGATCGCCAACTCCGCCTACAACTCCTTCCAGGTCGATCTCGAAAAGCGCTTCTCCCATGGCCTGCAACTGCAGGCCGCCTACACTCTCAGCAAATCCATCGATCAGGCGTCCAGCTTCGAAGATCTCCTCAACCCATTCAATCCTCGGGCCAGCCGTAGTCTGTCACTGTTCGATGCCCGCCAGCGTTTTGTAATCAGCTACGTCTTTCAACTGCCCGTTCCTAAGTACTCAGGATTGAAAGGTGTGATCCTTGATGGATGGGAATTGTCCGGGATCACGCAATTCCAGTCCGGATTCCCCGTTCACATCCAGGACGGCAACGACCACGAACTCACCAGCAGCATTGACTTCTCCGCGGCCGGCACCCCCGATCTTATTGCGCCCTTTCATAAATTGGATCCCCGCAACACGCCAAACCACTTAGTGTTCGACCCGGCTAGTTTTGCCGATCCGGCTCTCGGCAGCTTCGGCAGCGCAAAGCGCACCATCTGTTGCGGCCCGGGCTTGAACAATTCCGACGTCTCCGTACAAAAGGAAATCCCGGTCAGCGAGACCAAGCGCTTCGAATTCCGTTGGGATATCTTCAACGTTGCCAATCACACCCATTTCTTTAACATCGATGGCAACATTACGGATGGCGCCAACTTCGGCATCGCCAGGAAAGTGGCCGATCCACGCCTGATGCAGGTTGCTTTAAAGTTTTACTTCTAGTGGGAGAGAGTAGAGTACAAAGAGAGTCCGAACCCCGGGCGGCTTGAACCGCTTGGGCAATCTAATGGCTTGCTGGTCTTCCGGAAATGATCTACCGGAAACGCAGCCCGCCTGAGTTTCCCGGAGCAATTCGATGTATCCCCATCTGCAGAAGGAACTCGCCACTTTCGAGCGGCGAACCCCCAAGTCCGCCGAGGCGCACAAGAAGAATCTCAAGCGCATTCCTCTTGGTGTCGCGAGCAACTATCGCGCTTATGATCCCTGGCCGATCTTCGTGAAGGAGGCCAGCGGCAGCAAGTTCCGCGACCTCGACGGCAACGAATACATTGACCACAACCTGACTTTCGGAGCGCTGATGGCGGGGCATTGCCATCCCGCGGTGATGAAGGCCGTCGAGAAACGGCTCTCGACCGGGACCATGTTCGGAATGCCCCACGATATGGAATGGGAACTCGCGGAAGAGATCTGCACCCGGTTCCCGGTTGAGATGTGCCGCTTCGGCAATAGCGGTACCGAAGCCACCATGCACGCGATCCGCCTGGCCCGCGCCGCCACCGCGCGGGACAAGATCGTCAAGTTCGAAGGGGCCTACCACGGCCTGCACGATAGCGCCCTGGTCAGCGTGAAGCCGCATGCCCCGGACGGCTACGGCGACATCAACAATCCCACGGCAGTCCCCGCTGGTCAGGGCGTTCCCAAGTCCGCGATGGCAAACGTGGTGATCGCCACGTTCAACAATCTCGCCACCGTCGAGCGCCGCTTCAAAGAAAACCCCGGCGAAATCGCCGCGATCATCCTCGAACCGATTCTGATGAACGTCGGCCTTTGCATGCCGCAACCCGGCTTCCTGAAAGGACTGCGCGAGATTTGCGACAAACACGGCGCGCTGCTTATCTTCGACGAAGTCAAAACCGGCGCTAAACTTTGCTGGGGCGGCGCCACTGAATACTTTGGTGTCCGTCCTGACATGATCTGTCTGGCCAAATCAATCGGCGGCGGTCTGCCGCTGGCGGCATTCGGTACGCACAAGTCGGTGATGGACCTGATCTCACAACATAAGGTCTTTCACGGCGGCACGTACAACACGAACCCCGTGTCGATGGCTGCGGGTCTCGCGACATTCCGCCATGTATTGACGCGTGAGAACTATGTTCACGTCGAGAAGCTCAGCAAAAAGCTCGCTGACGGGTATCGCAAGACCATCGCGAAAGTTGGCCTGCAGTCGTACATCGCACAGGCCGGCGCCAACGGCGCGCTTATGCTGTATCCGAAAGAAATCGTCAACTACCGCGACTGGGAAGCGATCGATATCGACCTGTGGCGCCACTACTGGTTCGGTATGGTCAACCGCGGCGTGATGGCGCAGCCCTATTGGTGGGATGAGCAGTGGACGATTTCGGTGCAGCACACCGAGGCCGACATTGACAAGCATCTTGCCGCGTTCGACGACATCGCTGCCTCGCTCGCGAAAGCGCAACAAGAGCGTGAAACGCCGGTCGCGGTCGCGCACTAGAAGAAGTTGTTTATGTGGGGCGGACACTCCTGTCCGCCCTGCATGCAGCAATTGTCCTGATGTGGCGACAGCCGCCCCCGGCTGTCCGGCCGAGAGAAGCTCGGCAGAGCCCCGAGGAACTTTGTCCACGACGACTCAATCCGCCGAACAGCCTCACCTGATCCGCGCCCTCGGACGCCGCGATCTGGTCCTATTGTTCGTAGTCGCCGTCTTTAACCTCAACGTTGTCCCTTCGATCGCGGCCAATGGCGGTGTCACCGTCTGGCTGTGGATCATATCGCTGCTTCTTTTCTTCTGGCCCCAGGGCATCGCTGTCATCGAACTTGCCCACCGTTATCCTGGGGAAGGCGGCGTTTATCTTTGGGCGAAGGAAGTCTTCGGTGACTTTCACGGATTTCTGTCCGGCTGGTGCTACTGGACCAACAACATGCTTTATGTGCCGACGGTGATGCTTTATTTTGTCGGGGTCTCCGTTTACGTGCTCGGCCCGGGTCACCAGGGACTGGCCGACAACAAAGCGTTTGCCTCGATCGCCTCACTGACACTCCTGGCGGTGCTCACTTACTTCAACATTCTCGGCCTTGGCGTCGGCAAGTGGATTAACAACCTCGGCGCCATCGGAACTTTCGTCGCCGCGGCTGTGCTGATTGGGCTGGGCGCGGTGATCTGGTCGCGTTTCGGGACTACGGTTACGGGCGCGGACTTCAGGATTCCCGCCAACCCGAAGTTCGTGTTGAATTCCTTTGGCGTGATCTGCTTCGGCTTGGTGGGGCTCGAACTAGCTTCGGTCATGGGCGACGAAATCCAAGACCCCCGGCGCACTCTGCCGGGTGCGGTTGCCTGGGGAGGCGTCGTCTCGGGCGCGCTGTACGTCGGCGCGACGCTCACACTGCTCATCGCCGTCGGCAAGAATGTCAACGTTCTGCAGGGAATCGTGCAGGCCGTTACGCACATGGCGGGACGAGTCGGGATCGGCTGGATCTCCGTTCCCTTTGCGCTCATGCTGAGTCTCTCGATCGCAGGCATCGGTTCGGCGTGGATGGGTGGATCCGCGCGGATCCCATTCGTTGCAGGGCTCGATTCTTATATGCCCTCATGGCTGGGCAGAGTGCATCCGCGGTACACAACGCCGTATGCGGCCCTGATCTTGCAGGGAATTGTCTCGGCGGTTCTGGTCATGCTGAATTTTGCGGGCGCGGGTGTGCAGGAAACATTCCAGAAGCTGCTCTCCCTGGCGGTCGTGCTGCAGCTCGTGCCATTCGTTTATATGTTCGGGGCGCTGGTGAAGTTTGCCGTCACCGAATCCGCGCCCAGGGGCCAGTACGGCAGGGCCACGCTGTTTCTCGCAGGACTCAGCGGTTTGCTCACGACGGTTCTCGGCATCGGTCTCGTGTTTTTCCCGGCCCAGCAGATCACATCTCTTTGGTCCTACGAATTATGGATGTTCGGCGGCTCGTTGTTTTTCGTTGGGCTGGCCGCGTTTTTCTTTTTTGTTTACGGCCGGCGAAAAGAAGCGAGGGGGCAGCATTCCTTGGCTCAGGACGCAAGTCCTCAGCTTGTGGAGGAAACTGAACGAGTCCCCTAGATCCCGAAGGGAGGCGACAAGGCTCTTCCGCCCGGGGTGAGTGCGGAAGGCAGGGGCTAAACCCCCGATTCATTATTGCCGCGAATGGCACGGCCGAAGCCGTGCCCTGATACGAAACAGATTGCGCCCGCGAAAGGCACGGCTGTAGCCGTGCTTTAATACGAGTCAGGCGCCTACGGAGCCATGATGCCCAGCGGAGTTCAGACCGAAGTCAAAACTTACCAGATGTTTATCAATGGGGAGTGGGTCGCGAGCCAATCTGCGAAGACCTTCCCCGTCTACGATCCTTCGACCGAAGAGATCATCGCGCAGGTTCCCGACGCCAACGCAGCCGACGTTAACCGCGCGGTCGCGGCCGCCAAAGCCGCCTTCGAAGAGGGCCCATGGGCATCGACCACGGCGCAGGAGCGTGGCCGCGTCCTTTTCCGCCTCGCCGACAAAGTCCGCCAGAACCTGCCTGCGCTCGCGGAACTGGAATGCCGCAACACCGGCAAACCCATCGTCGAGGCTGAGTACGATCTTAACGACGTTGCCACCTGCTTTGAATACTACGGAGGGCTCGCCACTAAAGTTGTGGGCCACGTCAATCCGGTCCCCGATAATGCGATGTCGCTCTCGCTCAAAGAGCCGGTCGGGGTCGCGGGACAAATCATTCCATGGAATTATCCCTTGCTGATGGCTGCCTGGAAACTCGCCCCCGCGCTGGCTGCCGGATGCACGTGCGTTCTCAAGCCTGCCGAGCAAACGCCACTCACCGCGCTCGAATTAGCACGCCATTTTGCTGAGTGCGGACTGCCTCCGGGCGTGGTGAACATCGTTACGGGCTTCGGCGAAACTTGCGGTGCTCCCATCGTGCAGCATCCCGATGTCAACAAGATCGCATTCACCGGCAGCGCGGCTGTTGGCAAGATCATTGTCAAACAGGCAGCCGACACGGTGAAGCGCGTCACACTCGAACTGGGCGGCAAGTCGCCCAACATCTTCTTCGCAGACGCTGACTTCGAGGCAGCCATCGACGGAGCGCTTTTCGGAGTCTTCATCAATCAAGGCGAAGTCTGCTCCGCCGGCAGCCGAATCCTGGTGCAGAAATCCATCTACAAGAACTTCGTCGAGGCTATGACTGAGAAAGCGAAAAAAATCAAACTTGGCCCGCCTCTCGAACGCGACACGAAGATGGGCCCCCTGGTCAGCAAGGAACAATACGAGCGCGTCAACTCCTATCTGGAGATTGGCAAGAAAGAGGCCAAACTTGCTTCCGGCGGCGGACGCCCCGAGAAATTCGCCAAGGGTTACTACGTCCAGCCGACGATTTTCTACGATCTGGACAACAGTGCACGCATTGCCCGCGAAGAAATCTTCGGCCCGGTCGCGGCCGTCATTCCGTTCGACGACGAAAAAGACGCACTGAAGATTGCCAACGATTCCCCCTACGGCCTCGCAGCGGCCGTCTGGACGCGCGACATTTTCAAGGCCCTGCGTGCGGTGAAATCTCTGCGCGCGGGAATCGTCTGGGTCAATCACATGCAGCCCACCTACGTCGAGGCTCCCTGGGGAGGATACAAACAGTCGGGATTTGGCCGCGAACTCGGTCCCTGGGGCATCGAGGAATACCTCGAGACCAAGCAAGTCCACATCAACCTGAACGAAGCGCCGATTGGCTGGTACTGAAAGAGTACCGAGCAAAACAAAAACTGGTAACGACTAACGACGAGAATCACGATGGCTACCATCGAACTTCGCACTTCCATTCCGGGCCCCAAGTCCAAGGCCCTTTCTGAGCGCCGCGCGAAGGCCGTGCCCCGCGGCCTTTCCCACGGCACGCCCATCTATGTGGCCAAGGCCGAAGACGCCTGGCTCGAGGACGTTGACGGCAATCGCTACCTGGACTTCGCGGGCGGCATTGGGTGCGCGAACGCTGGCCATCGGCGCGACGAAGTGGTCGGCGCGGTCAAAGAACAACTCGATCGCTTCCTGCACACCTGCGTGCAGGTTACGCCCTATGAACTCTACGTCCGCCTCGCCGAGCGCATGAACGAAGCGACTCCGGGCAAGTTCGCGAAGAAGACGATCTTCGTGAACAGCGGCGCCGAGGCGGTCGAGAACGCGGTCAAGATTGCCCGCGCCTACACCAAACGGCCCGGCATCATCGCCTTCGAAGACGCTTTCCACGGCCGCACCATGATGACGCTGGCCCTCACCAGCAAGACGCATCCCTACAAAGTTGGATTCGCGCCACTTCCCGGCGAGGTGTACCGTGTCCCGTTCGCCTACTGCTATCGCTGCTCGTATTCGATGAAGTATCCGTCATGCGACCTCTACTGCGCGCGCCATCTCGAAGACACGTTCAAACGTGTCGTGGCGAACGAAGAAGTCGCCGCCGTGATCGCGGAGCCGGTGCTGGGAGAAGGCGGATTCATCGCGCCTCCGCCTGATTATTTCAAGGTGCTCGTCGACCTTTGCCACCAACACGGCATCCTCTTTATTGCCGACGAAGTCCAGTCTGGTTTCGGACGCACGGGGGCGTTGTTTGCCAGCGAGCGCTACGGCATTGAGCCGGACCTGGTTGTGACCGCCAAATCTCTCGGCGGTGGATTGCCCCTGGCCGGTGTTACCGGCCGCGCCGAAATCATGGATGCTCCCGGACCCGGTGGTTTGGGCGGAACGTTTGCCGGGAACCCGCTCTCATGTGCGGCGGCGTTGGCCGTACTCGACTTGTTCGAGCGGGAGAGCTTACTCGGCCGCGCCAACGAACTCGGCGACAAGTTCCAGCGCCGTGCGCGCGAGTGGCAACGCCGCTGGCCTATCATCGGTGACGTGCGCGGGCTTGGCGGGATGCAGGCGATCGAACTGGTTCAGTCTCAGGAAACAAAGACCCCGGCAGCCGAGGAAACGAAAAAGATCACCCAGTACTGCTACGAGCACGGGTTGATCACGATCACGGCTGGCTCGTACTCCAACGTGATCCGGGTGCTCGTGCCCTTGGTCATCACTAACGAGCAGATCGACGAAGCGCTCGAGGTGCTCGAGTCTGCCATCGCCACCGTCTGCGACCAGAAGGGTGCCGTAGCGCAGCTGGTGTGAGATCGGGTTTGTGCCGGTCCGGGTCTTTGACCTGGACCGGCGGAGCAAAGCTTGGCACCGCTTGCTGGAAAACTCATTTCGTTGACGGGTGCCACGCAGCAGGGGCTAAAGCCGATATTGAGTCTGCGGCACTCAGGGCATCGCTAAAGCGATGCCCTGATACGAATCGCGGGTTTTCCCTCACGAGCAAGAATCGACTGGCTTTTTCCGACGGGGACAGGCAATGTGGGTTGATGTCAGAATAAGATAGTTATTCAGAGCGCACAGTTGTTCTGCGCGCCTCCGTAAAAACTCTTCGCGATTTGAGAGGCGTCATCATGACCGTAGCCGCACCTCCCATCACTAAGTTGACGAACTACGTCAACGGCCAATGGACGGAGTCTGGAGCATCGGAATGGCGCGACGTTGTGAACCCCGCCACCGGTGAAGTCCTGGCCAGCGTCCCGCTTGCCCAAGCCGCCGAAGTGAACGCCGCAGTAGAAGCCGCGGCAGCGGCCTTCCCCGAGTGGCGGCGCACTCCGCCCGAAGACCGCATCCAGCCTCTGTTCAAGCTCAAGATGCTGCTCGAAGAGCACATCGAGGACATCGCCCGCATCATCACCATGGAAAACGGCAAGACCTTCACCGAAGCGAAGGCGGAGATGAGGCGCGCCATCGAAAACGTGGAAGTCGCCTGCGGCATCCCCATGATGATGCAAGGTTACAACCTCGAAGACGTCGCCCGAGGCATCGATGAAATGATGATCCGGCAGCCCCTTGGCGTCACTGCGGCCATCGTGCCCTTCAATTTCCCCGGCATGATCGCGTTCTGGTATCTGCCCTACGCCATCGCCACGGGTAACACATTCATCCTGAAGCCGAGCGAGCGCGTGCCGCTCACCATGCGCTACGTGTATGAGCTCATCGAAAAGACCAGTCTGCCCAAGGGCGTGGTCAATTTGGTTAACGGAAGCAAGGGCGTGGTCGACGCGCTCATCGACCACCCGAAAGTCCGCGCCATCAGTTTCGTCGGCTCGACCCCGGTTGCGCGTTACATCTATGCGCGCTCCGGCGAGCAAGGAAAGCGCTGCCAGTGCCAGGGAGGAGCCAAGAATCACGTCATCGTTCTGCCCGACGCCGACATGCCGATGGCGACGCAGATCATCAGCGACAGCGCTTTCGGTTGCGCCGGACAACGTTGTCTCGCCGTCTCGGTCGCGGTCACCATCGGGGAAGCGCAGAAGACTTTCCGCGACTCGATTGCCGACGCCGCTTCGAAACTTCGCGTGGGCAACGGTCTTGAAGAGGGCGTGCAGATGGGCCCGGTGATCACGCCGCAGAGCAAGGAACGGGTTGAATCGCTGATCGGCCTTGGCGAAAAGCAAGGCGCCAAGATTCTGCTCGATGGCCGTAACGCTAAAATCCCGAAGCATGAATCGGGCAACTTCGTGAAGCCGACAATTCTCGACGACGTTCCCGCTACCAGCGAGATCGCCGACACGGAAATCTTTGGCCCGGTGCTGAGCCTCGTCCACGCAGACAATATGGACAAGGCCCTGGCGTTCCTCGAACGCAGTCCTTACGGTAACCAGGCGTCGCTGTTCACGTCGAGCGGGTCGGCAGCACGCCGTTTCCGTTATGAAGCTCCCGCCGGGAACATTGGCATTAACATTGGAGTCGCGGCGCCCATGGCCTACTTTCCGTTCAGCGGATGGAAAAACAGCTTCTTCGGCGATCTCCATGGCCAGGGACGCGACGCCATCGAGTTCTACACCGACAAGAAAGTCGTCGTCGAACGCTGGGCCAAAGAGCACAGCCGTAAGTTCTAGGGCGGCGCAATGACAACTCTCACCACAGAAACACAGAGTCACAGAGAAACCGAGAACGAGAAGGATCCTCGAACGGCTCCGATCATCGGTGCTGCCATCAAGGTGCGTCGGCATCTCGGTCCTGGGTTGCTTGAATCCGCGTATGAAGAATGCCTGTGTCACGAGTTGCACCTACGAGGATTGAGCTTCGAGAGGCAAGTCGATCTGCCGGTATCCGACAAAGGACTCAAGCTCGATTGCGGCTACAAGATCGACCTGATGCTTGAACACCAGGTTGTTCTTGAACTTCAAGGCGATCGAGAAGATTCTGCCGGTCCACGAGGCGCAACTTCTCACGGATCTGAAACTCTCAGGAAAACGAAGTTGGTCTCCTGATTAACTTCAACACGCCGTTATTGACTCGCGGAAGCAAGCGAATTGTTCTTTAGGTATTTCTTTGTGTCTCTGTGACTCTGTGGTGGGAATGATTATTGATGAGGTGCACATGACTACTACCATCGCTAATCCCGCTATGACCGGGCAGGAGATTGTTGATCTCACCAGGAAACACACTCTGTTTGAATGGTCGGCGCAGTCGAAGGTGGACCCGATCCCGGTCGCCCGGGCCAAGGGCATTTATTTCTGGACGCCGGAAGGTAAACGCTTCATCGACTTCAACAGCCAGTTGATGTCGGTCAACATTGGCCACGGCGACGAGCGCGTCATCAAGGCGATCAGCGACCAGGCGGCAACGCTTTGCTACGCCAATCCTTTCATGGCGACCGAGCCGCGGGCGCGCCTGGGCGCGAAGCTTGCCGAAATTGCGCCCGGCGACATTGACACTTTCTTTTTCACCAACGGCGGCGCCGAGGCCAACGAGAACGCGATCAAGATTGCGCGCTTCTTCACCGGACGCCACAAGATCATGGCGCGCTACCGCTCTTACCACGGTGCGACGGCGGGAGCGATCTCGCTCACTGGCGACCCACGCCGCTGGGCCGCCGAACCGGGCATTCCCGGAGTGGTGCGTGTGCTCGACCCTTATCATGGCATCGAACGCGGCTGGGAGTCGGCGGAGAGTTCGCTGGCCATGATCGAAGAAACGATGCTGCTCGAAGGCCCGCACACGATTGCAGCGTTCATTCTCGAGACTGTGGTCGGCACGAATGGCATTCTCGTTCCACCCGACGGCTATATGCAGGGTGTACGCAAACTATGCGACAGGTACGGCATTCTGATGATCGCCGACGAAGTCATGGCCGGATTTGGGCGCACGGGGGAATGGTTCGCCGTCGATCACTGGAAAGTTGTCCCGGACTTGCTCTCGATGGCCAAGGGCTTAACTTCAAGCTATCTGCCGCTCGGGGCGGTGGGGATGCGGCATCACATCGCGCAGCATTTCCAGGACAAGGTGTTTTTCGGCGGGCTGACGTATAACTCCCATCCCATGGGATGCGCGGCCGCGCTCGCGACCATTCGTGTGTACGAAGAGGACAACCTGATCGAGAATGCGAAGAAAATGGGCGCGGTCATGAAAGAGCTCGGCGCCGAGTTGCAGGCCAAGCATCCGTCAGTGGGAGCGGTGCGGTCGATCGGATTGTTCGGTATCGTGGAACTGGTGCGCAGCCCGAAGACGCGCCAGCCGATGGCGCCGTTCAACGGCACGTCGGAGGAGATGGCCGCTCTTGGACGCTTCTTCCGCGAGCAGGGACTGTATACGCTGGTGCGCTGGAATACCTTCTACACCAATCCTCCACTGTGCATTAGTGAACAGCAATTGCGCGAGGCATTTGCGATCATCGATAAGGGGCTCGAGATTACCGATCGGGCGGTCAAGGACTAGAGTCGTTAGGTTCGAGTTTTCAGTTCCATCCCGAGCCGAAAATCCCCGGCCTTCTGGCGACCGGCCCGAGAAGGACGGTGGCACGGACTTCCGGCGAGGGACTGGGACGTTTGGACCTGACTGACCTCTTCCGAATTCCTATTTCACCAGACGGTTGTACTTCTTCAGAACATCACGCAGGCGGTCGTGAGGGAGCGCGATGACGGTGTGGTTGTTGATGCCAGTCATGGTCTCAGCAGCGACCATGGCATTGACGACCGCCTCTTCGGTCGCCTGGACGGTGGCTAAGAAGATGGGATTCAGGGCTTCGTTGGGGAGCATGGTGACCTTGTGCACTGCCTTGGCGCCGACCGCACCGGAATTGGCTGTGGAAAAGGCGATGAAGATGTCGCCAGAACCATCGCCGGAGTAGCTGCCGTCGCGGCCGAGACCCAGGGATACTCTCTTTGCGATGCGCTTCAGTTGGGTCGGAATGAGGGGAGCGTCCGTGGCGACGACGACGATAATGGAGCCGATGTCTTGCTGCCGGGCAGTTCGCTCTCGGCTGGCTCGCTCCGGAATCTCACGGCCCACATTTACTCCTGCGATGCGAAGCTGCTCACGCACCCCATAGTTGCACTGCACGAGAACGCCCACAGTATAGCCTCCAGCGGTCGTGTCCAGCACGCGGGAACTGGTGCCAATGCCGCCCTTGAATTCGTTGCAGATCATCCCAGTGCCACCGCCCACGCTGCCTTCCGCGACCGGGCCGGTGCGGGCGGAATCTAGGGCGTGCCACGCGTCCTCGGGCTTGACGTGGAATCCATTGATGTCGTTGAGATCGCCGTCCCAGGTTTCGGCGACGACGGGGAGCGACCACCAGTAGCCTTCCATATCGGGGGAGGAGTGCTTGACCTTCCAGGCGATGACGGCGTCGCGAACCACGCCCACGCTGTGCGTGTTCGTGATCATGACGGGACCGTCGAGGAAGCCGGAGTCTTCGATCCAGGTGGTCCCGGTCATCTCTCCGTTGCCGTTGAGCGTGAACCAGGCAGCGAAAACGGCGTCATTGTTGGTCTTGCCGCGAGGATGAATGGCGGTGACGCCCGTGCGCACCGGTCCTTTGCCGACTTCAAGCTTCCCTTCGCCGGAAATCAGCGTGGTGTGCCCGACCTCGACGCCGCGAACGTCGGTAATCGCGTTGTTGGGGCCTGGCGCGCCATCGAAGGGGACGCCGAGATCGCGGGCGCGGGGCTTGGTCTGGGCGGAAACTGCAGCGGCGAGAAGGCTGAGGGTGACGACTCGAGCGGACCAGCGGATGAGAATTGGCATGGAATCTCCGGCAAACGAGGCAGTATACAAGGATGGCTCAGAGATCGAGGTGCGCCGTTTGGTACACCCTGGCAGGCGCGGGTTACAATCGCAGAAGGTCAAGCTCGTCGGGGGACGCGATGGATAGCTGGAAAAAGGCGGTAGTCCTGGGATCGATTGGGGCGGGAGCGATTTTATTCATGAAGAAAAAGTATCCGGCCGGAGTGCTGGCGACGGGTGTAGGTTTAGCGGTGCTGGCGTCGGAGTATCCGGAGAAGTTCGAGAAAGTGCGGCGGGCGCTGCCGGAGTATTTCGAACGGGGCATGCAAGTCATGGAGATGGCGGGACGCGCTGGAAAGCGTATAACCGAGGCGGCGGGGCGAAGCGCGGCCGAGGCGTGGGACGAAATTGGGGGATGAGTCTGCAGTTCGGGATTACTCGATGCCCAGTTGTTTGCGGGCTTCCGGGCTAAGGCGCTCTGGGGTCCAGGGCGGGATCCAGACGACGTTGACGGCGGCGGTGCGGATACCGGGCAACTGTTCGAGGCGCGACTTGACCTGCGCACTGATGTTGACATGCTCGGGACACCCTTGCGCGGTGAGCGTCATGTCGATAGTGACGTCCTGCTTATCCCCATCATCGATGGCAGGCGCGAAATTCACGTTGTAAATCAGGCCGAGATCGACGATGTTGACGGGAATCTCGGGATCGTAGCAACTCTTCAGCGCGCTCAGAACGTCTTGCTCAGTGATGGCCATTGCTGATACTCCTCTACTTCCAGTGTACAACGGGCTTGTCCCCCCGGCCTCTCGACATGGCCGCGATCTGGTAGAGTTTCTTCATGATCAGTCCGGAGGCGAGGCAGCGGATCCAACTGGTGCTGGCGCTGGCGCTGCTGGCTGCGGGCGCGCGTGCCGCTTACATTTTTTATCAGCGCTACCAGGACAGGGTCGCGGCCGAGAAACAAAAGCAGGCTCGGAACATTGGGTACTCCAATGCCGACTATTACGTCACGCCGAAGAAGCTCTATCCCTACGATATCAAAACGGCGAAACAGCTCACGCAGCAGCCGGTGTGGGTGAAAGAGGGATATCGCTACACCTACTATGGGTACGACGCGGCTCGGAAGCATGTGGATTTCAATCATGAGGCAGGGCTGTTGCTGCCAATCGAGAATCTGGCGATCAAGGACGTGGTGACGGCAACGCCCTCGGGAGCAGGACAGCGGAAGCAGGTGTTGGCCGTGTTTCAGAAAGGAGGGAAGGCCTACGCCGTGCCCATCGGATTCGAGGCGGAGGGTGATTACAGAATCTATTCCGATGAGATGTTCTTTATTGAGGACCCCCGCGACCTGTACAAGCACTGGCCGGCCGACGTTTGGCAAGCGGTCGAGCATCATGAAGTTAAGTCGGGAATGAACGAGATGCAGGCGGATTTTGCGATTGGCATGGGAGTGCCCGATGCCGGGGACTCTTCGTACTCGAAAACCGTGCGCTATCCGAATGGTGGGAAGCCGCTGGTGATCGTCTATCACGACGGGAAGGCAGCGGAAATTAAACCGGGCGCGCCGGCATCCTGACAGCCATGACGAACGGACCTTTTGAGAGGGCAGAGATCGGGCGGCGTGCCACTACTGCGGTCCGTGCGAAAGAGGATGCTTCACGCGATGGTATTTCAGCAGCTTGAACTCGACGCTACCCGCCGCCCAAAAAAACAGGACGGATGACGCTGCGCTCGTTCAGCGTGGTGCACAGCTTGGACTTCGACTCGCGCACCCGAAGAGTGGTCGGCGTGCGGGTGATCGACGCCAAACCGCGGGCCAATGCGGAGTTTCGCGGCCAGGTCGTTTTCCTGTGCGCTTCTGCACTGGAATCGGTGCGAATTCTGTTGAGCTCATCAACGACGGAGTTGCCCAACGGGCTGGCGAATTCCAGCGGCGAACTGGGACACAACCTGATGGACCACATCAAGGGCGGCGGCGCGCTGGGAACGATTCCGGGGAATGAAGACCGCATGATGCTGGGCAGAGGACCCAACGGAACTTACGTGCCGCGTTTTCGTAACCTGAAGAAAAAAGATGCGGCTTTCTTGCGCGGCTATGGGTTTCAGGGCGGAGGCCAGCGTGAGGGATGGCAGCGCGGCGTGACGGAGACGGGATTGGGCCCGGAGTTCAAGAGACTCGTCAGGCGGCCGGGTCCGTGGCGATTCACCTTCTACGGATACGGCGAGTGCCTGCCGAATCACGCCAATTACGTGGAACGCGATAAAGAAAAAGTGGACGCGTGGGGAATTCCGGTGTTGAAGGTGCATTGCGCGTGGGGCGAGAATGAACTGGCACTGCGGGACGACATGGCCATCTCCGCATTGGAGATGCTGGCTGCGGCTGGGGCCCGCAATATCGAACCGCTGCGGGGAGGCGATTCTCCGGGGTTGTCCATTCATGAGATGGGGACGGCTCGGATGGGGCGCGGGAAGCTAAGACCTCGGTTCTAAAATGCTTTTAATCAGGCGCATGATGTGAAGAACCTGTTCCTTACCGACGGAGGGGCGATGGTGTCGTCGTCGTGCGTGAATCCGTCGCTCACGTATATGGCGTTGACGGCGCGGGCATGTGATTACGCGGTGCCGCAACTGAAGAAGGGCGAGCTTTAGGCACACACAGGATTCCGGGATGAAAGAGAAGCGTTTGTTCGTGGCGGCGCTGGCTGCGGGGTTATTGGGGGGGGGCGGGGTTTCGGCGTCCCGAGCGCAGGCGGGTTATCAACCGACTCCTGAAAACGTGAAGGCCCGCCAGGAGTTTCAGGACGCGAAGTTTGGAATGTTTATTCATTGGGGCGTCTATAGCGTGCTGGGCGACGGCGAGTGGGTGTTTCACAACCGCAAGTTGAAGGTCCAGGAATATGAGCGGCTGCCGAAATTCTTCGATCCCGAAAAGTTTGATGCGAAAGCGTGGGTTTCGTTGGCGAAAGCGGCGGGGATGAAGTACATCACGATCACCTCGCGCCATCACGATGGATTTGCCATGTTCAATTCGAAGGTCTCGGATTGGAATATTGTGCAGCGGACGGCGTATGGGAAAGATCCGCTGAAAATGCTGGCGGATGAGGCGCACCGGCAAGGGATCAAGCTGTTCTTCTATTACTCGCAGCTGGATTGGCACAATCCGGATTATTTTCCCCGCGGTGTCACCGAACGAGATAACGGGGAATGGCACAATGGGCGGCCCGATCACGGCGACTGGAATTCGTATCTGGACGACTACATGGACGGGCAGTTGCGCGAGTTGCTGACCAACTACGGGCCGATCGGCGGCATCTGGTTTGACGGTATGTGGGACAAACCGGATGCGGACTGGCATCTGGCGAAGACGTACGCGTTGATCCATCAACTGCAGCCAGCGGCGCTGATTGTTCCCAACCATCATCAGACGCCAAAGCCGGGAGAGGATGTTCAGACGTTCGAAAGAGATCTGCCCGGGCAGAATACGGCGGGGTTCAACACGAAAGTGGTCAGCACACAGTTGCCGCTCGAGAGTTGTAACACGTTGAACAAGTCATGGGGCTTCAACATCGGCGACGATCACTACAAGAGTCCAGAGGAACTGGTGCGGATGCTGGTGCAGGCGGCCGGGAACAATTCAAACCTGCTGCTGAATATCGGACCGATGCCGAACGGGGAGATCCAGGACGATTTTGTGACGCGGTTGCATGCGGTCGGGGAATGGATGTCTCGGTATGGGGACTCGATCTACGGTACTCGGGGCGGCCCGATCGCGCCGGCGGATTGGGGCGTGACTACGCAGAAGGCCGGCAAAATCTACCTGCACGTGCTGAACTGGAAGGGTAAATTGCTGGCTTTGCCAGCCGTGCAGGAGACCATCAGCAGTGCGCAGTCGTTTCCCGATGGCGATCCGGTGGCCTTTCACCAGAGCGGCGACGGCGTGGTGCTGACGTTGCCCGAGGGTAAGAACGACGAAGTCGACCGTGTCGTGGCCCTGACCCTCGGCAAAGGTAAATGAGGAGATTTTCCCGCTACCGCGGCCCACTCGGACGTCCCACCGAGATCCTTCGCTCCGCCTGAAAAACGGCTACGCTCAGGATGACAACCCAGTACTCTCAGTCTCCGGCGAGGGCGCTCGAAATGTCCTCGGCCATGGGCTGACTCTCTGGGGGAATCCCGCCATACGTAACGCTGGAGTCGAGTTGCTCGCGGCGCAGTTGTGCTTCGAGCGCCGCAATCTGAGCTTCGATATCCTGCTCGGCTTTCCGCTTGCGGATCACTTCTTCGCGATACCGACGCAGGAAATAGTCGATGGTTTCCACCCGGATTCTGATTGAGCCCGAAGGCTTGTTCTCGTCGAGATCCTTGAAGCAGAAATAGGGCGTGCCCGACTGTTCGATGATCCCTTCGATTACGCCATAGATCGGAGCGTCGTGGCCGCACTTGAAGCTGGAAATTTCGAGAGCCACCAGGTTGGGATGCCGCGCCGTAAACTTTGCCGCCCACACTTTGTGGTTGGTGCTGCACGAGTACGAGTTCTTCCACGCATCGGTGATGTCGAGCGGACTGCTGATAATTCCCGCGCGCACTTCTTCGCCGAAGAGGCGGTCGAGCAGATCCTCATCCAGCGGCAAAGTGTTTTGCGAGAAGATTGGATAGCCAAGCTTCTGGAACTCATCCAGGATTTCGTGGTTCAAGCCTGGGTCGTGGTGGTAGGGGCGTCCCAGCATCACGATGCCGATCCGGTCCTCGTGCTCCAGTTGGTCGAGTACCTGCCGTGCGCGGCGGCGGATGCCGGTCTCGTATTCTTTCAAGGCCGCGAATCCGGACTCGACGGCGCGGTCGTTTTCTTCCTGCGACAGGCCCAGGATTGGCTGAAGTGCCTGCAGCATCTGATGGGCAAACAATTTTCGGTCCGCAAAATTAAGTACGGGGTCGATGTACTTCACATTATGCTCGGCGAAGACATCGTTCTCTTTGGTGAAAGCTGCTTTCACCGTCTCCGGAGTCGCGGTCACCGTGGGGCAGGCGTTGGCCCCGACGATCTTCACCAGCGGAGAATGCAGGACGTCATACATCGGGAAGAAGATCGCGTCCAGCGGTTTCTTGCGATGCTTTTCCTGAATCAGGTTGTAGACGTGCGAGATGCCGATTTTTGCCGGGAAGCATGGATCGATTGCGCCGCGGCTGGCTCCGGCGCGATACAGTTCGGAACTGGTGTAGTCGGAGTAAATGATGTTTTCCGGCTGCACCCCGAGACTCTCGAAGTATCCGTTAAACAGCGGAGCGTAGGTGTAGATATTCAGCACACGCGGGATGCCGATGCGCACCTTGCGCCGGTTCTCCATGAGCGCGCGGCGCTCTTTTGCTCCTTTGCTCCATCCCGCCCAACCGCGGGTCGGAAGCGGGTCGGCGACACTCTTGGCGTTGACGGGGCGGAAGACCTCTTTGGCCGCGTAGTCGACGAAGTTGGGGTGCGCTGCGCGGATCGTGTCGAGCCCCGCTTTGATCTCCTTCATGTCGTTGATATCTTCGACCGTCCCCTTCTCGCAGGTGGCGATGATCAATCGCTGCTCGCCGTGCATGAGAGGCACCTTCGTGACTTTTTGAATCGGCACAAAGCTGAGGTCACTCTTGGGTTGGGTTCGGATGTCGATGAACGTCCGCAGACAGTCGTTCTTGCAGAAATGGCAACGCGTGTCCTCGTTGCGCGTAGTGCGGTACTCGATCTTGCGCACCGCGTCCAGGCCGACAAACGTCGTTTGCTGACCGTTGCGCCACAGCCGCAACGATTCCTGCGCGGCGCCGATGGCCCCCGACTCTCCACAATGCTCGTGCACAATAATCTCCGGCTGTTTCCCGGTAGCCCGGAAGCTATTGCGGATGAAATCGACCTCGGCCTTGACCACGGCGAGATTATTTTGCGTTCCACCTTGCAGGACGAAGCGCGAGCCCAAGGCCGCGAGATTCGGGATACTGGCGACGTACAGGAAAACATTCTTCGGCAGCACGGCCGCGAGTCCGGCGAGAATTTCCTCTGCCCGCCAGCCCTGGCGCTGGAAGTTCACAATATCGGACTGCATGAATACGGCGCAGCCGTAGCCGAACACCGGCATGGCTTGCGCCGAGAACGCCAGGTCAGCGTATTGATTTACGCTCAACCCGAATCCCTCTGCCGTGGACTGCAGAAAATATCCATTGCCGGCCGAGCATTGAGTGTTCAGCTTGAAGTCCTTCACTCGCCCGCCGTGCAGAATAATAATCTTAATGTCCTGCCCGCCCACATCCACAATCACATGCGGATCTTCATAGAACTTCAGCGCTGATTCGGTGTGCGCGACTGTCTCGACCAGGGCCACGTCAGCCTTGAGAACATCCTTCAGAATGTCTTTGGCATAGCCGGTTGTCGCAACCCCAAGCACTTCCAGTTTGGCGTTCTGCGCTTCCACTTGTCCGCGCAGGTTTTCGAACATTTCGATCGTGTCCTGGATCGGGTTTCCGTTCGAGAGTTGGTACGACTTGCAGAGGATGTCACCGGTTTCACTGAGCAGAACCGCTTTGGTTGACGTGGATCCGCCGTCGATCCCGATGAAGCCGCCCACGGTGCTGCCTTTCTGAAACACGGCGGGGGTGAATTTCTTCGGCCGATACGCTTCTTTGAATGCGTTGAGGTCGGCCGGATTCTCGAGCAGGCCTTTCCCGCCTGATTTGGCCTTCTCTTCCTGGCGGCCATATTCGATGTAGTGGAGCAGTTGCTCATGGCCGCGATAGCAGCCGACGCAATCGTCCTCGCTGCGTCCAAACTCGATTGCGCCCAAGGCCGCGAAGTACTGGGCATTCTGCGGAACCTTGATCAGGTCCTCCGGCTTACTGCCTTGTGGAACTTCGACCTTTCGCTCCTGCCACATGCGCGGGATGTTGGCCTGCCAGGCCTCGCGCATGCCGCGTATGAAACTGTTCGGCCCGCCCAATAGCAGCACGTGCGGCCGCAACGTGTGCCCGCGAGTGAGGACGCTCAAATTCTGCAGCACAATCGCTTCAAACAATGATGCCATCAGTTCGTCGGGAGGAGTGCCGACTTTTTGCAAGCCGTTGATGTCGGTTTCCGCAAACACACCACACTTGCCTGCGACTTTGTGCAGCTTGATGCCGCGGTACCTTTGCTCGGCCAGCAGTTCGGTGGGAATCTTTAGCTTGGCATTGATTTTGTCGATGACGGCGCCGGTTCCCCCGGCACACTTGTCGTTCATCGACGGAATCTTCTTCTTGCGGCCAGTCTCATCGTCATCTTTGAAGACGATAATCTTGGCGTCCTGACCGCCGAGTTCAATCACCGAGTACACTTCGGGATGCAGTTTCTCGACGGCCAGGGCGACCGCCGTCACCTCTTGCACGAACTTCGCGCCGATCTGCTCCGCAATCGCGCCGCCACCCGAGCCAGTCAGGAACATGCGCGTGTTGTGCGGGTCGATGCCCACGTCGCCTTCCATCCGCTTCAGAAATTCGAGGGTCTTTTCCGGCTGCTTGGTTTCGTGGCGCTGGTAATCCTGCCACAGCACCTTGTCGCTTGCCGCTTCAACCACCACGGCTTTCACTGTGGTCGAGCCTACGTCGAGGCCCACCAGAAACTCTGTGCTGTGATCGTGCGGCTTCTGGCTGAGAGCCGGACGCGGGGCAGGCGGCTTCTCTAGACCGGAGATCTGAATCAGCTGCGGAGCTTTATGGTCGTGCATTCTTCCTCACTTCCGTCGGTGAAGAAACAAAATCTTTAACCGCCGAGATCGCGGAGAGCGCCGAGAAAAGCAAGGAACGTCTTTTTGCTCTGCGTGCTCGGCGACCTCGACGGTAAAACGTTCAGTCGCCAGACATCGCTGGAACCGCGGCGCCACGCACTCGCGATCGCTTCCAGAATCGTGTGTCCTTGTTGATGCGATCGCTGACGTGCAGCACAAACTGCGCTGCCGTGCCGGCGACTCCTTCGCGGTGCGGCACGTGGTAGAACGGCCGCCTCAGTTCCGGATGCTCGTCGATGTACTCGCGGATTTCGGCCATGCTCTTGCCCGTCGCTTTCAGACACTGCTCGAACTCGGTCTTGGCCTTGACCTTGGCCTCACCCAGCGCCATCTGCACGCGGCTGTGAGCGTTGACCTCGCCTTCGCCGGAAGTTTCGATGGGGAGAAAAATCATGTCCTTGAACTTGTTGATGACCGCCGATTGCACGCCATCGGACTGCGACGACGGCATACACCCGAATGGTTTCAGCGCCAGCACCATGTGGCACAGTTTGTGGACGGTGTAGTAAACGTTTTTGCCGACTTCGAGGTGTCCCTCACCACCGCGTGCGAATTGGTTGTAGAAGGGATGCGCCAGTTCGGCCAGTTCCATCTGCGGCGCAAGGTGGTGCGTGATGCCGCCGAGATGCTTGGCGGTGCGATGGTAGAAGAAGCTCCACATCCGCTCGCCGGCGCCAATGCCCCAGAGTTTCTTGCGCAGCCCAATGTAGTTCGCAAATTGCTTTTTCCCCTCGTACCACTGGGGATTCCGGTGCGGACGATTCACGGGCCATTTCGCGATGGCGTGCGCCTTTGCCTGATACATCAAGTAGGCCACCCACGTCGCGATCGGCTCGACCAGCACCTGTGCTCCCTCGCGTTCGAGAAAGTCGAACATGTGGAAGTTGCCGTCGCCTTCGGTTAGTTGCGCCCAGAACTCGCCCGTGATCTTGACGAGCGGCTTCACCCGGGTGCGATCGACTTCGATCGAATCCATCTTTTCGCGTGCCGTATCGAGGGCGTTCAGGTAGTCCTTGCCCCACATGTGCTCGTGCCACTTCCCGAACACGTTGAACGTGTTCCGCAGAACCTTGTTGTTCTTGAACTTGGGCTTTGCCCAGTTGGGAGCCCTCTCCTCGATCTCAAACGACTTGCGAGCTTTCAGGTCATCGCACAAGCCGTCCACCATCTCGCGGAAAGCGCGGTCCGTTTCGCCGGCGTTTATTTCATAAGGCCGAATCTGGTAGATGAGATCGTTGATCACATCGCCCAGATGCATGGCGTTCAGCATGCCGAACCCGAAATCAATGGTGAATTTCAGCCCAGGTTCGCCGGATGCGGCCTTGATTCCGTCGCTATCCTTAAACAACAGCACGCGGAAGCCGTCGAAGCCCGCATTCTTCAAGGCGAATCGATATTCCGCCTCATACATGCCAAAGCGGCATGGACCGCAGGAACCCGCGGTGAAGAAGACGTAGTTATCGAGAATCTGTCGGCGCGACAGGCCCTCTTTCTCCAGGAACTGGAGATACTGCACCAGGTTCCCCACGGTAAAATAGGTCGGATTACACTGGCCGTTGTTGCCAAACTCCTTGCCCGTCTGGAACGCGGGTACGTCGGGTACCGGCAGCTTCTCGCAGCGGTAGCCGCAACCCTGGAAGACCGCGCGAATCAGATCCTCATGTTTCCAGGTGAAGCCGCCAAACAGAATCGTGACGCGGCCCCGCTCTTCCGCGGTGAAGGCCCGCTCCACCGGACGATGGAAATGTGTGGGCTGATCAAGGCCTGCGATCTTGCGCAGGCGCATGCGTTCGGCTTCCAGCCGCTGCTTGATTTCCGAGTCATTCTCAATGCGAACGAGATTCGTCGCCATACCTTCCTCCGACGTTTTGCTGAATTGTGAGGGGCTGAATTGTGCTGCAGCAGAGGTAAACGGACGGAGGCTCAGTGGACACAACAATCACGACCCGGGGAACGTTCCGGCAAGAAGTTCTCCGGCTCACTTCAAATCTGTCACTGAACCGCATCCGAACTCCAACATTCTTAGCTAAGGGGTTCGAAGTCTTGCGCCCGCCGAACTTGCAAGCAGTCCAGCGGCGCGGATAAAAGTGCCTGTCTCTTCGAGACAAACAGCTGGGGAGGCGGTTGCCTCAGTTTGTTCCCCAAGCGAACGGTTCGAACCACGAAGTGGGTTCGTTAATCTCTCTTTTTTAGCAGAAACCCCACCCTCGATGTCAAGCCGTGAAAAACTGCCAGTGGCGATCTAAATTTCCATAGAAAAAACGCGAGCCATGATCGATGCTCGCTCGGCGGGTCGGCCTGATCACCGCGAGCCCTGGGAGACAACCCCAAAAGCGAAACCGCCAGCCTGACAGGTTCTTCAGGCTGGCGGTTTAAGTCTTCGAAAGACGCTGCTTATGTTTGAATGATTCGCGGCGTGATGAAGAAGATCAGCTCCTGATTCGAAGTCTGCACCTGGGTGTGCTTGAAGAGGTTGCCCAGGATCGGAAGGTTGCCCAGCAGAGGCACCTGCGACACGTTGATCGAGTTCTGTGTCTGGATGACACCGCCGATCACTACCGTTCCGCCGTCGGTCACCAGCACCTGCGTGGTGGCCTGCTGCGTGATCAATTCGGGGTTGCCCTGCACTTCCTGACCGAAGTTCGGCGTCGTGTTTTCCACGTCGACGTTCAGGAAGATCGTGTTTTCCGACGTGATCTGCGGTGTAACCGTCAAGCGCAGGAACGCGTCAACGTAAGTCACGGTCGGAGGACCGCCCAACTGTGCCTGCGTTACGATGGGCACGCGCACCCCCTGTTTCACCAGGGCTTGGATGTTATTCTGGGTGACCACCCGCGGCCGCGACAACACTTTCAATAGGCCGCGCGATTCCGCCAGCGAGAGGATCGCGTCGATTCGGACGTTATTGCTCGCGTTCACGAAGCTCAAACCGCTCGATGGCGAAGTCGACCCCAGGTTCGAGAACAAGGGAATGGATGAGCCGTTCGACGAACCTCCGCCCGTGCCCGGTACCGTGATGTAGCCCGGCGTCAGCCCGCCGACCGTCGTCGGCGATGAACCGGCGGCCTGGTTACCACCTACCGCGCTGTGCCCATTGCCCCAGCCAAATCCCAGCTGCGTGCCGATGTCGCGGGCAAACTGCCGCGTCGCGGCTACCACACGCGCTTCGATTTCGACTTCCTGCGTTTTGCGGTCCAACTGCGTCAACAGGCGGTCGATGGTCGGAATCACCTTCGGTATGTCGTTGATGATGACAGCGTTGGTGCGGTCATCGGCGACGACATCCCCGCGCTGCGAGATGAACTTTTTTACGGTGACGATCACGTCCTTCGCCTTGGCGTAGCTCAGGAAGCGGGTGACGGAAACCTTTTCCACCGCCAGAGCTTCGGACTCAATCTGGGCCCGGCGGGAGTCCGCTTCGTGCTTCAGCGTTTCCACGGTGGCGATGCGCAGGACGTTGCCCTCCAGTTCGCGCGCCAGGTCGTTGTTCTTGAGTACGATGTCGAGTGCCTGATCCCACGGCACGTCATCGAGCACTACGGTCAGGGTTCCGTGTACGTTCGGATCCAGCACTACGTTCAGGCCGCTGATTTCGTGAATGAGGCGGAAGAAATCCTTCAGGTCGACGTCTTTCAAGTTGACCGAGATGGGCTCACCGGTATACTTGGGGCCGGTCGAAGCAGTCTGTTGTCCCGCCTGCGCCTTCTGCTCCGCCGCCAGATTCACCGCGGGCGTAATCGCCGGGGCAGACTGGTTCTGAGCCTGGGCCGCATGCTCACTCACCGGAAGCAGTTCCGCCGCCGTCTTATCGGCAAACCGCGCGGCTGCTTCTTGCGCCCGAACCGTGGGCTCGCCCGCTTGGTCCTGCTTGATGTCAGTCTTCACTTCGTTCTTGGCATCGTTCTTGGCCTGATACGAAGGTTCGACGAACACATAGTCGTTGGGCGAGGCCGATCCGTCGGCCGTCGGTTTCGCAGACGACGCGGGGCTCGACTTGGTCGCCGGCACGGAACGGCTATCGATCACGCGCGGAGAAAACGGCGACATCGGTCGGCCCGCCGGTACCGGCGCGCTCGCCGCCACCGTCTTGGCCGGAACCACCGCAGCCTTGGCCACGTCGCTCGCGTGCAGGGTCAGCACCAGCTTGCCCGCCGGACCCCGCGTCAAGTCATAGGCACAGGCCTTGTCGAGGTCGACAACGATGCGCGTGGTCGGAGGCGTCTGCCTATCCATGCCGATGCGCACGCCCTTCACCCCCGCCGCTCCCACGTCGATGTGTTTCTGCCCGGTCGCCATGACCGTTGCCGGCAGATCCACTATCACGCGGGCGGGCGAGTCCAGAGTGCTGAGCTTCGGCGTGATTGCGCCGCTCGCATTCATCTCGACCTTGATGTCGTCCGTGCTCCGGACAACGTTGACTCGATCGAGTTGGCTCGGCGTCTGGGCGGCCGCAGCCACCCCAACCACCAGGACCAGCACCGATACGAACAGTGTCAGCAGTTGCTTTCGCATTTCGCCTCTCCCCACCCGCGGGCCTGGCCCGCGTGTCCTTCATAATCTCAGTTATTGGCGCCCGGCTTCCCGGGTCGCCTTTCCACCTAAACCGCCGGCGTAAAGATCCGCTTAACCACTTCCCGCGTGAACGGCTTGCCTAGCTTGTCCTGCACCGTCTCCTGGAACACGACCGAGTCGCCCGTGATCTTCACCACGTAGCCGTTGAATACGGGATCATTTTCCCGCAGGAAATACGCTTTGTTCAGGTTGTTGGTTACGACCGCGATAAACCCGCTGTCGGCCTTTACGACTCCCCGCAGATTGATGTTGCCGATCTCCAGGCACTTCTTTCCGGTCGAGCAACCCGATCCGTTCGTCTGCACCACGGGGCTGAAGAATGGATCGCGCTTGCCGCTCATCGCCCACTTCTTGTCTTCTTTCTTCTCCGCCTTCTCGGCGGGTGCGGCCTTTGAGGTATCCGCGTTTGCGGCAAGCACCGCCGCCGGAGCGGGTTTGGCGAGCGCCGCGGGTTTCGCAGCCGAGGCTGCCGCCGCTACAGCCTTGCCCTGCGGCTTCGCTGCGGGCTTTGTAGCCTTGGCATTCGCAGTCTCGCCCTTCGGACTCGGTGTTGCCTTTGCCGCGGTGGTCTTCGCTACGGTCTCGGCCTTGGCCACTGGCGGCGTCTTCATCGCCGGACTGCTCTTCGCCGCTACCGCATCGGTGTGCAACGTCAGAACCAGTTTGTCTCCCGGCCCGGGCGTCAGATCGTAGGTGCACGACTTGTCCAGATCCACAACGACGCTGGTGGTCGGAGGAGTCTTGCCGTCGCTGCCGATGCGCACCCCTTTGACGCCTGCACTGCCGAACGAAATGTGATTTTGCGGGCTGGCATCGGAGGTCTCAGGCAACTCCACCAGCACTCTGGCGGGAGCGTCCAGTTTGCTCACCCTCGGCGTGACCGCGTGGCTGGCGATGATCTCCACCTGCACGCTGTCAGCCCCCTGGACGACGTTGACCCTCTGGAGCTGGCTCGAGGCCGTTCGAGCTTTCGCCGCGGGAGCCGCCGCTTTGGGAGCCGGAGCCGCTGAAGCCGGCTTCGACGCCGGGATCACCGCCGGTTTCACGGCGGAAGCCGGAGCGCCTGGCGCCGGTTTGGACGAAGGTACTCCGGCCGCGTCCAGCGCTGCGTTGGTGTCGATTTCCTGCTTCTGCTGCAGCGATTTGGCGACGCTGCGCGCGTTGTCGATGGCGTCCGTGTTCTGGGCCAAGGCCGCACCCGCCGTCATCGTGAATGCCATTGCCAGAATGCCTGTGGTCAGCTTCATATCCATCCCTACTTCGCCGGCGTTCCGGGTTTTGCCCCGGCGCCCGCCGCTGAAGGTTGTGAATCGTGACTGAAGTATGTAGTTGCCGTGAACGAGGCCACCACGCTCTCGTTGGGGGCGTACTGATACGTGTGCCTGGTCTTGGCGGCACTCGGAGTCTTGGTCGTGGCCACCAGCAAATTGCTGATGTTGACGATCCGCTCCAGCTTGGATACCCGGTCAAAGAAATTCAGCATCGAGTAGTACGGCCCGTCCATCTCCAGATCAAAGGGCACTTCGGAGTAGTACTGCTGCGCCTTCACGGCTTCGGCCTTGTAGCGCCGCAGTTCAATTCCCGCCTTTACCGCCTCGCCGTCCATTATCTGGATGAACTGGTCGACCTGCTTCTCGTCGGGCACGATGCGCTGCTCGATCTCCAATTGCTGCTTCAGTTCGGCCAGCTGCTGCTCCATCTGCTTCAGCTTCGGCCGGTAGGATTCGAGCTCGTTGTTTTCCCGCACCTTGTCTTCAAGAGCGTGCTGCGCCGCCGTGTTCTTGTCGGTCTGGCTCTTGAACATGGTGAAGTACAGGGCCGCCGTCACCACCGCGCCCCCGGCGATCACTGCTCCCCACTGCTTGATGCCTGACAGTTCGCTGAAATTCGCCATAGGTCCGCCTTTACGACTTCCCCTTCTCGCAGTTCAAGGTGAACTGGAACGCCTGCATGTCCTTGACCTGATCGTCTTGATAGGTCTCGTCGATCTCGACCGTCTTGAAGTAACCGGTCCTCTGCAGGTTCGCGATCAGATTCGCAACCGCGTCCGTGCTGAGCGCCGTGCCTTCCAGCTTTACGATCGGACCGGTGTCGTCCATCTTGCTCAGCCACACCGCTTCGGTGTTGTTCACCGTCTCGCCCAGCATGGCCAGCAGGTTGACGGGACCAGTCTGGTTCTGGCGCAGGCCGTCGATCACATCCACACGCCGCTTGTAATTGTTAGCCTGGTTCTGGCGCTCCAGGAACCGGGCCTTCACGTCGGCCAGCTCACGGTTCTTCTCGTCGGCGACCTTCATATGCGCCGCGATGGCCTTCGCCTGATGGTCCAGCCGGTACCAGTAGCCCAGGTTGAACAACCCGACCACCACCAGCACCACCAGAACCTTCAGCTTGGGCGATCCCATGTCGCCCATTTCCATCGTGGGCATCGACGCGCCACCGCCACCCCGCTTGCCCTTGCCTTTGGCTGTTTCGAGCAGGTTGATTTTGATCATAGGGATTCAAAGCTCCTCAGGGCCAAGCCCACCGCCACTGCCATCTGACCAGGGTTCTGCTCCACCAGTTCCGCTCCCAGCCCGTCCACGGGCGGCGTTACGCGCTGGAATGGATTGAACAACTCCACCGGCATCGAGAACTCTTGCCGCAACGCTTCTACCAAGCCCGGCACTTTCGACGAACCGCCCGCCAGGTAGATCTTCTCGATGTGTTCGCCGGCCGCGCTGGCGCGGAAG
Organism: Candidatus Sulfotelmatobacter sp.; assembly: GCA_035511455.1. Classification (GTDB taxonomy): domain Bacteria; phylum Acidobacteriota; class Terriglobia; order Terriglobales; family Acidobacteriaceae; genus Sulfotelmatobacter. The sequence goes on from DATKFH010000018.1 coordinate 39,621, forward strand.
AAGTCGAACGTCTTCTGAATTTCCAACACGATGATCTCGGTTACCTGCTGCAGGATCGGCTGCTTGGCGTCTTCGCTGACCGTGCCCACCTTCTTGCCCAGCTTCAGGGACTCGGCATCATCGAAGCTGAGATCCAGTTCCTTCTGCAGCGAGTCGGTGTACTGGTGTCCGCCCACGCTGACGTCCCGGGGAAACAGCGGCGTCGTGCCTTTCACGATGTTGATGTTCATGACACTGGCGCCCAGGTTCAACAGCGCCACCACCTGGCCCGGCGCCGGCTGGTAGTTGTACTCGTAGCAGTTCTGCAGAGCCAGCGCATCGATATCGACGATAGCCGGAGTGCGTCCCGCCATCGAGAGCACGTTGGTGTAGTTCAGAATCTTGTCCTTCTTGACCGCCACCAGCAGGACGTCCATCTGCGGACTGCCCACCTCGTCGGAAAGAATCTGGTAGTCGAGACTCACATCGGCCAGATCGAAGGGAATGTGCTGCGCCGCTTCCTTCTCGATGGTCTCGGCCAGTTCCTGGTCGCTCATCGAGGGCAGCGAGATCTTTTTCACGATCACCGAGTGCCCGCTCACCGCGGTGGCCACGGCCTTGGTCTTGATCATGTTGTCGGCGAACAGTTTCGAAATCGCGCTCGAAACCGTGCCCGAGTCCACGATCATCGAATCGACCACGATGTCGGACGACAGTGGTTCCAGCCCCAGGTGCGCGACTTCAATCTGCCCGCCCTTCTTCTTCAGCTCCACCGCCTTAATGCTCGAGGAGCCCACATCCAGGCCAACTATCGACTTCGATCCCAGTCCAAACATGTGCCCACCTTTACTGTGACCCGGCAGCTTTCGCGGCTGCCTTCGGTTTGCGTTTCGCCTGCGGTTCCATTTCGCTCGACTTCTCTTCCATCCACTGGTCCAGCCTCGATTTCTTGAAGCGCCAGCGGTTGCCCAGCTTGAACGCGGGAATTCTCTGCTCGCCGACGTACTTGTAAAGCGTGTCCGGACTCACGCCCAGATATTGCGACGCCTGGCGGATATTCATCACTTCTCGCGAGTCGGCCATAGTGCTGTTGTCCTCGTTCCCGCCCGCTTTTTCGCGGCGCGCGGGTGTTGCGCTTGGGGACTGCCTCGCCCTCTATATCGGCTTCGAGGGCTTTCGGTGTCCTGAGCATATATCAGCCCGGAAAAGCCCCGGCTCCAAGCGAATGTCCCTGTTTTGCTGGGTTTTGTGCCTGTTTTCTGGAATCGGCGAGATCGTCGGTGTGGGGTATTTGCTACAAGTTGTGGCCGTAAAGTCGGGAGCCACAATTACTGGTAGTCATCCATCGGTTTGGGTCCGGTCACTGGCGGAGCGGTAACTGAAGTACTAGGCACGGTACGGAGGTACTACGTCGCTAGGCCAAACTGCTATCTTCACAGAGTTTAGACGCGGAACGATTAGGATTTACTTTTACTGCACGTCGGAGACTTTTCCGTTGAGGAACGTCACCTTGACGTCTTTGTAGACGTAGATCTGCTTCGCGCCCAGATTGAAGATCTTATCCGGCTTGCCCAGCGCGCCCTGCACCTGGTCGGTGCTCATTCCCAGTTGGATGGTCTGCGGTTCGGCCTGCTGCTCCTGCTGTTGTTGCGCGGGCGCCTGCTGACTGGCTTGCTGGTTTCCCTGCTGGCCCGGGTCTCCGCCTTGCCCGCCCTGCGCCTGCTGATCGTCATCATTGCTGATCGCGAACACCTTCCCGATCAGGTCCTCGACCTCGCCAGCGTTCGCTTTTTCCAAATATCCCCTGGCGAACTGGAACACCACTTCGCCCTTCATTCCGGTTGCCGGATCCACGCCATTGCACGAGTCGCAGGCAACCACCTGGAACGATATCTTCGCCTTGTCCAGGTTCACTTCGAGCTTGAGCGGATAGACCTTGTTCCCCTTTTGCAGATACTGGGAGACCGATTTCATCATCCCCGCGCAGAAGCCGGTGGAGGGATGCAGGGCATTGTCCTGAAACTTGGCCGCGCAATGCACCACCGCTTTCCAGGGCACGCTGATGATTCCGCCCTTTTGCACCGTCAGTAACGTACCCGGTTCCACAACTACGGTTCCGTTTCCTGCCATCTGCACAGGCTTGTATTCTGCGTTGAGTTGCTCTTGCAAAGTGACAGCCTGTGCCGTGGCGAAAGACGCCAGGCCAACCATAGCCAGCACCACGGCGACGAATCGGTTTTGCGAATGCGAACTCATAGCGACCATCCTGCACTTCTATAGTGCACGCCACTGGCGCAACGTTTCTACTGGACTTTTTTATTGCACGTCTTTATTGCACGTCGGAAACTTTTCCGTTCAGAAAAGTCACCTTCATATCCTTGTAGATATAGATCTGTTTCGTCCCCAGGTTGACGATCTTCTCTGGCTTACCCAGCGCCGCCTGGACCTGATCGGTGGTTTGTCCCTTCTCGATCGTCTGCGGTTCAGCCTGTTGCTGCTGGCCTTGATCCGCGGCCTGCTGGTCGCCGTTTCCTTGACCCCCCTGGCCACCTTGTCCGCCGCCCTGGCCTTGCTGCTGGCCGCCCTGATCTTGCGATTGGGAATCGTCGCTGATCGAGAGCAGTTGCCCGATTGTGTCCTCCACGTCACCCGCGCTTGCCTTTGCCAGTGAACCTTTGGGGAACTGGAAGACCACTTTGGCTTTGTTATAGCTGGGTGGGTCGGTTTTGTTGCAGGTGTCGCAGGCGACAATGGACAAAGTGACGATGTCTTTGCCGGTGTCGACGTCGATTTTGGACGGGTACACCTTGTTTCCGACCGGGAACAGCTTGGTCGTCTGTTCCTTTCCGAAGCGTTTCATCCCGAACCCGATTCCCTTCGACAGCATGGAGCTTGGCGTGTGCACCGTCCCGCTCTCGTATTTTGTCGAAAGAATGCTTGTGTCCGAATAGGGTACGCCCAGAATCCCGCCCTTCTTGATCTCCAGCAGAGTGCCGGCATCAATGACGGAATATCCGCTCGTGTCCGAACCCATCTTCACGACTTTGTACTGCGCCGCGAGTTGGTCCTGCAGAGTAACGGTTGCCTGCGCGCTGGCGCGCGGAGATAGCAAGAACGTAGCGCACACCATCACGATTGTTGCCGCACTTATCCTCCCCAACTTCTGCCCCATGACTCCACTTCTCCTCTCAAGACTCCCGTCTTAAGTGTTTGCCGTGAATCTCCCAAAGTTTTCGATCGCGGTCCCCGGCGGATCCCCAATTCTGATCGTAAGGAATATCGTAAGGAATATGGGAGCCTCAGCCGTTGGCGGTGACGCTCCCTCTTCACGCATCTGTAAAACTAGGCTCTGCCGAAGTCCTGAGCCTACTGCGCCCCGCCACTGGTCGAACTAGCTTCTTTCTTGACTTCTGATTCGGTCTGATCGGCCGCCGCCTGCTGCTCCTTCAGAGTCTTGGCCGCACTGCTGTCGGGGGGCGGTGCCGGAACCTCGCCATCTTGCTTGCCGGTGTCCGGAGCCTTGGGCAGCCCGCCGGTGCCTTGCTTCTTCGAGAGCTCATCCATGCCGCCGGTCAGTTGTTCGCGGAAATGGTTGTGCATCTCCTGCAACTCCTCCAGCGATACCGACACTTGCTTGCCCACTGCACAGTCCGCCTTCTTGCTGGCCAGGACTTTCACGTCCACGTTCTTGTCGCTGTCCGGCGTATCCGAGACCCGACTGATGACATCCCCATCCGTCAACGAACATTCCTCGCCATCCGCCACTTCGGAAAGTTCGTTGTGCACGACGAAGACCCGCCGCTTGGGATCGAGTGCCGGCAGCGTGCCGCCGGTGGAGGATGCTAACGAAGATGCCGAGGAAGCCTTTGCCCCCGAACCTCCAGACGACGATTTCCCCTTGCTCGCGTCGGCCTGATCTTCTGCCAGCTGTGCCTTCACTTCTTCGGCAAGCTGGTCCTTCACCTCTTTGCTGAGGGACACTTTCTTGTCGTCGGGTACCGGAACCGGGCCCAGGCTCGCCACCAGCTCGAGATCGGGAGCCAGCGGGCTCAGCGCTCCGGCTTCTTCCGCTTGTGCCGCATAAGCCGCTCGCAAGCTGACGGCAAGCAGATAGTCCGTCAGCCAGAATGCCGCCGAAGGATACACCGGATACGGCGCATAGTACGCTCCGTAGTACCCGTACCAGGGTTCTCCTCCCCATCCCCAGCCGTAATACACCGGCGCCGGCCAGGGGTTATAGGCCCATCCGTAGTAAACGGGGTGGTAGTAGTACGCTGGAGCATAGCCGTAGTAACAGCAGTATCCTCCGTACCCGTAAGAACGATAAACATTCGTATAGCTGACGTTGTTGACCACATACGTGCGCGATACGTAAGTGTTTCCATTCCGCGAGACATAGTTGCGCTGAACGTATCCGCCGCTCCTTCCCGTGGTCACCACCCGCGCGCCATTATGCGTGCTCACTACCGTCCGCCCGCCGTGCGCTCCGTGCTGGATCTGCATGCCGTTGCGGTTGATTGATCGGATCTGCCCATTCGGACGAATGCTCGCTGTCCCTCCGCCCTTTAATGACACCTGTTTACCGGGAGGCGTGCGATTCATTGCGGTGTGGCCTGCCGTCGCGCTCCCGGGATGTCCTCCGTTGCCACTAACCGACCGGCTCATCGCGTTCGCCCCAGCCTTCCCCGCTCCTGCCCCGCCGGTTGTCGAATGGTTTCCTGCTGTCGCCCCCGGGCGGCCCGCGTTATTGTTCCCCGGACGACCCAGCGTGGAATTTCCTGGATGTGACGCTGTCGAGTTACCGGGGCGATTTCCCATCGGGTTGGCTATATGGTTCCCCGTCGTTCCTCCCCCTCGATTCCCCATGGTGTTTCCCGTGTGGTTTCCCATCGTGCTCGCTGGTCGGCTCCCCTGGTTTTGAGGACGGCCCATCGACCCGGTATTGTGCGGGGCGGGCGCGTGCTGAGCCGGAGCTGAAGCGTGGGCTGGCGCGCTCGGATGCGGCGCGCCGCCCCCGCCACCCTTGTGCTGGGCAAAGCAGAAAGCCGGAACGGAGATTAGGAGCGCGAGCAGAGCGAGTTTTCGCTGGGCGTGGTCGTTCTTCAATAAGTTCATCTTGGACTCCTAAGGCGCAAATTTCTATCCCATTTTCGCGAGTGGGGGAAGGTCGATGACCCAAGTAAATCCGCGATTGCTATTTAGTCCGTGGCACAACAGGGGAGATCCACGCTACAGCTGATTCCGTTTATGACCCTCGGAATTCTGGCCGAGAACGTTATCAAAACTTTGCCCGATGCGCAATCGTTCTCTTGCCGCCCCTTGCCCCCCCTTTTCTTTCGCTATGCCGGCTCTCAAATGGCTGCGATAATGTAAGGTTTTTTACCGGGAGGAACTTTGCGCTACCTCGATCGCCTGCAGCCCCTTGCTCTTGTGGTGGTGCGTCTGACCCTGGGCGTGATCATGGTCGCCCATGGTTACCATAAGGTCTTTGGAGGCCTGCACCACCATGCGCAGTTCGTCGCCAGCCTTGGATTGCCCGCATGGCTGGGCTATGTCTCGGCCTTCGCCGAGTTTTTGGGCGGCATTCTGGTTCTGGCGGGATTCTTCACACGCGCCGCCGCCTTCTTCCTGCTGGTCGACCTGATCGTCGCAATCTGGAAAGTGCACTGGCACAGTGGACTCACCGGCGACCACGGATACGAGTTTCCACTTGCCGTCGCCACGCTTGCATTTGCCCTGATCTTCCTTGGAAGCGGTGCCATCTCCTTCGATCATGTCCTGCGCGGCGGAGGAGCGGGCGGGTTCCGGCGCTCCTGAGCGCGGCCACGAAGTCCTGACTCCCACTCAAGGCAGGTCCGACAGCAACTTATTCGGTTTGGTTGGGTTGTTAAACGGGTGGGCCACTCTTCTCCGCTACCGTTTGAAATCTGCCAAGTATGAAATTATGATGGACAAATCGCCCATGCAATTGCATCTAAACGGTTTGGCGGTCGCATCCAGCCGTCAATCACGAATCACTAGGAGGTTTCCTTTGAGAAAGCTCGCCTTCTTCGCGACCGTATTTTCGATTTTCCTGACGGCAAGCCTGGCCTCGGCTCAGCAGGCCGACGCCATGTTGGGCTTTGGAACGGCAATGTCCCCGGGGGCGGCCTCGTGCGGGACGCAGTCCTCCGGCAATTTTGCCTGCCCGGAAAAGGGCGGCCTGTATGCCAACGTCGGCGGAGACGTGATCTTCCACAGACGGGTTGGCTTCGGCTTTGATGTCGCGTGGAGGGGCAGCCAGGGCAACTACGGCGGCCTTGGCATTCCTTACCGTCCGATTCTTTTTGACTTTAACGGCGTGTATCAGCCCCGCGTGGGCAAGAAGGCTGGCCTTGACCTGATGGGCGGCATCGGCTGGCAGAGCACTCGCTTCTATGGCTATACCCCCACTTTTTCGTGCCAGGCCCTTGGCGCCTGCTACACCAGTTCCAACCACTTCCTGGTGGATGTGGGCGGTGGCATCCGCTACTACGTCTGGGGCCATGTTTTCGTTCGCCCGGAAGTCCGCTACTACAAGATCTTCAACAACACCGCTGACTTCACCTCCAACAACGTCGTGCGCGTCGGAGCCTCGATCGGATACACCATCGGTCCGGAGTAGAGCCTGTTCTCTTCAGAGCAGGGAAGACCGACCAATAAAAAGGCAGCGCTCCGGGCGCTGCCTTTGACCTTCTTATCCCAAACTTACGGCTCCTGCATGCAAATCTCGGCCTCGTGGATTGCCTGATTCAGATGCTCGATTGACTTGGCGCGATGGCCGTGATACTCGCTCGCAGCAGCTTCCATCTGCCGCTTGGCTTCGCGCATGGCTTCGAGACCCGCGTGGATGTGCGGATGTTTCTCTTGTGGCACTGCCGCAGCGCTTGGAGCTGCTGGCTGGGCTGGCGCCTTCGGTGCAGCCGCTGCTGCACTTAAGGCCAACGTGATCAGGACTGTTGCTAGGATCAGCAGGGTTAGAAACCCGATCTTGTTCATACGTCCTCCTTGTCCGATTTCCGGCTCGGACACAACCGATGTGATTCACCCGCCGCCCCACCCGGATCGAAACCCTCCGGGACCCGGACTCAGTATAGCCGCGCATCTCTTCTCAACCGCCGGCGTCCAAGTTAACTCCGCAGATGCTCCACTCAGTTCTCTCGCCGGCTTCGCCACCACCAGATCACTGCCGCCATCAGCACCAGAATCGCCAATCCCAGGTCGAAGCGTTTGACCGCCCGCTCCAGTCGCTCCCAGTGCCGCCCGAAAAGGTATCCCACGGTGGAGATCGCGGTCACCCAGACCGTCGCGCCGAGAAAATTGAACAGCAGAAACTTTCGCCACGCCATGCGTAAAGTTCCCGCCATCGGCCCCGCGAGGATGCGCATCCCGAAAACGAAGCGAGCAAAAAACACTGTCGCGGCCCCGTATCGCTCGAACAATCCTTCTCCTCGGGTTACGGTCTTATCCGGGATGCGAAAAAGCGACTGGTAGCGCGCCAGCAGCGGACGCCCGCCATAGTGACCGAGGGCAAAGCCCAGATTGTCGCCCAACGTCGCGGCAATCGTCGCGATCACAATGATCCAGGGAAGTTGCAGATCGTGTTCGGAGTAGGCCAGGAAACTGGCCAGCAGCAGGATCGTTTCTCCAGGAATAGGCACCCCGGCATTCTCCAGCAGAAGAGCTCCGGCCACGGCCCAATAGCCGTAATGCACCACCGCATTCCGCAGCACGTCGAGAATGGAGTGGTTCATGAAGTGAGTGTGGTAAATCGCGCGCCGCTCAGACCTTGGTCCCGGAACACGTGAGAAATTCGATCAACGCCCGGTTGAACTCCTCCGGACACTCTTCATACGGCAGGTGCCCGATGCCCGGAAACACTACCACACGCGCATTCAGAAAGTGTCGCGCCAGCGGTTCCAGCGACGACGCATATACCGCCGGATCCTTGCTCCCCCACATCAGCAGCGTGGGAATCGCCGCCAGCTTAGGCAGCAACGCCTCCAGTTCCCGCAAATCGGCCGTCCACGTACGGACAATGCTTGTGCCATGCTCGAAAAAATCCGGAATCGCCAGCGGTGCCTTGTAACCTTCTAAACTCCCGGGGGGAATCTGGTTGCGGTCCGCATAGAGGCGTCCGTGCCAGAAAGGATAAAGGGAAGGCAGGCCCGCGATCACCGAGCGAAACAACATGCCCCCGATCCGCGTGCCGAAAAACGGCGCCAGCCACCGCCCATGCGCCGAGTACGGATTCACCGGGCACGCCAACCCCAACCGCCGCACTCTAGACCTCCCGCCCCCGGCTGCATCGAGGCCCTCCGCTGCGACTGCCATCGCCACGGCCCCGCCCCGCGAAGTCCCCAGCAGATCGAACGACCCAAGTCCCAGCCGGTCGGCAAATCGCAGGACGCGCAGCGCCGTCCCTCGCACCGAATGATCTAATCGGCGAGGTCGATCCGAGAATCCTGCCCCCAGCAAGTCGGGCGCATAAACGGTCGCGTAGGGGGCCAGAGCCGGCATGGTGAACCGCCAGGAAAATGAGTAACCCAGCAGCCCGTGCAGCAGAATCAATCCCGGCCCCGAGCCCGCCCGCAGATAACGCAGGCGCGCGCCATCGATCTCCATCCAACCCTCTTCTACGCCTTGGCTCAAGGCCGGAGCGGTACCCGCCAGAGTTTCCTGAACTTCACTCGCCGGAACTTCAGTCATCATTCATCTTCATTACAAAAAATCTTGCCGCCTCGAGGACAACTCTTTCCTCGTGTGTGGATTCTATCTAATTGAAACAAAGCCTCTGTCGTTTCACTTTGGGGAGCTTCGGCTCCCCGCTTTTTATGCCGAGTGGACTTGTCTGGAGTGGGCATGAATCCATTGTGGGGAGCGGGCCCTCCTGCCCGCTTTGCCGGCAGCATCGATACGGCTAGCGGGCAGGAGTGCCCGCTCCCCACGATTCTCCATCACGCCGCTGCCTTCTGCTTCTTGCCCAGCAACTTCTTCAGCACCCGAATTCCCTTGTCCACATGCTTCTCCTCGAGCAGAAACGGCGGCAGGAAGCGCACCACCGTATCGTGAGTACTGTTGAAGAGGACGCCCTCCGCCAGCCCCGCATCCACAATCGGACGTGCCGGAACCTCCAGCTGAATCCCCTGGATGAATCCGCGCCCCCGCACCGCGATGGCAGCTGTGCGCTTCTCGAGCAGCCCTTTCAACTCCGCCTGCAAATAGGCCCCGACTTTGTTGACGTTCTCCAGCAGTTTCTCCTCTTCCACGATCGCCATGAACTCCAACGCGACGCGGCACGCCAACGGGCCACCGCCGAATGTGGTGCCGTGCTGTCCCGGCGAAATCGCCGAGGCGAATTCCTCTTTCGCGATGAACGCCCCCAGCGGCAACCCGGCAGCAAGCGGTTTGGCAATCGCAACCATGTCGGGCGTCACGCCGAAACTCTGGAATGCGAACATGGTTCCCGTGCGCCCCAGCCCGCACTGAATCTCGTCAAAGATCAGTGCTGCGCGATGCCGATCCGCCAGCGCCCGGCATTCCTCGAGAAACTCCGTTGAGCACTCGTAAATCCCACCTTCCCCGAAAATCGGCTCCAGCACAATGGCGCACGTATTGTCGTTCACGGCCGCCCGCAGTCCCTCGACATCGTTCTGCTTCACAAAGGTCACATCTGCTAGCAGCGGCTCGAATCCCCTGCGATGCTTGTCCTGCCCAGTGAGCGAGAGCGCACCGAACGTCCGCCCGTGATACGAGCCCTCAAGCGCCACCAACCGGCACTTCGCCTCGCCGCCCGCGCGATGTCCGGCCAACCGCGCCAGCTTGATCGATCCCTCGATCGCCTCGGTCCCGCTGTTGGAGAAAAACGCGCGATTCAATCCGGACAGCGCGCACAGCTTCTCCGCCAGCGGCCCCTGATACTCGTGATAGTAGAGATTGGAAACATGCACCAGCTTCGCCGCCTGCTCCCGAATCGCCTTCATGATCCGCGGATGCGCGTGCCCGAGCGCATTCACCCCGATCCCCGCAACAAAGTCGAGGTAGCGCTTGCCGTCAATGTCATACAAGAAGACGCCCTTGCCGCGGCTCAGCACCACGGGATAGCGGTTATAAGTCTGCAGCAGATATTTCCGTTCCAGTTCCGCGATTTGTTCAAGAGTGGTTGGAGAAGAGGCAGGAGGATTCAGAGTCGGAGGAGTATTCATGGGAGTTTCCATGGAAGCTTCAATTTTACCGGAAGGCGAGGAGTGATGCGGCCCTGCCCTCGGAAATGATCACGACTCCGATTTACCCCGTCCCGCCGCGTCTTACAGCTCTGAATCGCAGCTACAATCCGTTTCGGGAAACGAAACGCGTCCGCCAGGACCCCTGATAGTGGCCCGGCGTTTCAACGCCGGGTAAGCTGACCTCCAATCATCCCGTCCTGTAGGGACGGGATGAAATCATTGCGAGGAGCCGGTCGTGCCCGCACCGTGACGGTGGTAACTTGTCCCAAGTGACCTGGTTCCATCATCTTCGATTGAGGCCTTTCCCCCGGGTCCCCAGGTGGCTCCAAGTGCCAGTCAGGATGAGTTGGTCATGGATACGCAGGAAACTGTACTCGAAATACCGGTTGCGGGCAGCCCCGTCGCACGCCCTCAAACCGCATTCGCCCTGGCAATTTTTCTGAGCGCCTTTCTCCTTTTCCAAGTGCAGTTGATAGTTGCCAAGCAACTCTTGCCATGGTTTGGCGGCACCGCGGGAGTTTGGAATACCTGCCTTGTATTCTTTCAGTTGCTCTTGTTGGCAGGATACGGGTATGCGCACGCCATCATGGCCCGACTCACCAAACCGCACCTGGTCCGTGCCCACATCGCAATGCTGGCGGCGTCAGTGGCTCTCCTGGCCGTTTTCGCATTCTATGGGCGCTCTCCAATCTATCCGAGCGACAAGCTGCGGCCAGAGACGGTCACCTCGCCCGTCTGGCACATCCTGATGTTGCTGTCGGTCAGTGTTGGCCTGCCATTCTTTCTTCTATCCACAACGGGGCCGTTGCTGCAAGCCTGGTTCACCCACACCCATCGTGGCACTTCGCCTTATAAGCTGTATGCGCTTTCCAACCTTGGATCCTTGCTGGGATTGCTAACCTACCCGCTGTTCTTCGAACCGAGTCTGAGCCTGCGCAACCAGGGGCGAGTCTGGGCCCTGGCTTATTTGATGTACGTGTCGGTCTGCGTCCTGTGCGCTCTCCGTTTTGCACAGACGAGAGAAGAAGATGAGGTCGGCCTGACCCTCGGCCAAGACCACGGTATCTCTGACATAAAGCCGCAGCTGGGGCAACGGCTGCTCTGGTTTGGGCTAGCCTCGTGTGGCTGTGTCATGCTCCTCGCCGTAACCAACTTAATCTGTCAGGAGATCGCGGTTGTCCCCTTCCTCTGGGTTCTGCCACTCAGCCTCTACCTGCTTTCGTTTATCTTGTGCTTTCATGAGAAGCGTCTCTACCTGCGGGGCTTGTTTCATGTGGCGTTTGCATTGGCCGCAGTCTGGGGCGGCATCGAGTTTCTCCAGGGCAATCGTGTGCGGGTCCTGGCGCAGATCGGATGGTTTGGTCTGCTCCTTTTCGTTGCCTGCATGGTCTTCCACGGTGAGTTGGCCAACCTTAAACCGAGCCCTCGTCACCTGACTTCCTTCTACTTGCACATTGCCGCCGGAGGAGCTTTTGGCACCGTGCTCGTGGGCCTGATTGCCCCACACATCTTCCCCTCCACCTGGGAGTTTCAACTAGGGCTCTGGATTTCGGGTCTGGTAGTCGCCGTGGTTTTGTGGCGAGACCGGAACTCATGGCTCCACAATCATCCCCGCTGGCTGGCGAGTGCCGTCGTGCTCGCCGTTGTTGGAGCCGCCGATTACATTGGGGTATCGGTCACAATCCTCCACTCTGATCCCGTGTACCTTCACCTCTTGGTTGGTGTCTCGACCGTCGTAACGTTAGTCCTGATCGCGCTCGGACCCCGCTCTCAAGGTCAGCGCCCGATCCTGCTGCAGATGGCCGTACTTTGCGGATGGTGCTTGTTTGGAATGTTGTTTTGGCTCCAAGTGCACCGGGAGTTCAACCGCGCTGTCTTGATATCCCGTAATTTCTATGGGGTGCTGCGGGTTGAGTACGACCAGCCGATCCAGCAGCATCATGCCTTGCTGGAGAAGCATGGCCTCACTTTGCATGGCGCTCAGTTAGAGGCCCCTGGCTCGCGGCGAAAACCCACGCTCTACTACGGTCCCAGCAGCGGGATCGGATTGCTGATGCTGAATCGCCCCGCGAGTGAGGGCGCGCCCTCGAGCGAAAACCGCCGCATGAGAATCGGGGTCGTCGGACTTGGCGTCGGCACCCTGGCCGCCTACGGGCAGCCCGGCGACTATATGCGGTTCTATGAAATGAACCCCGAAGTCGTGCGATTAGCGAAGGGCGAACAAGCCGCTTTCTCGTTTCTGGCAGAGACTGCGGCGGACTCCGACGTCGTACTGGGCGACGGCCGAATCTCGCTGGAGAAGGAACTGGCCGCTGGGACTCCACAGAAATTCGATGTCTTGGCGATTGATGCCTTCAGCAGCGATTCGATACCGGTGCACTTACTGACGCGCGAAGCGATGAAAATCTATCTCGGTCATCTGCGCCACGACCGATCCATCCTGGCGTTCCATATTTCGAATCGCTCCCTGGACCTTACCTCGGTGCTGGCGGGTTTGGCTGAGCAGTACCAACTGGGGGTAGTTCGCGTGCTCTCGCTAACGCCCGAGGGCGAGGCAGAAATCCCTTCGGACTGGATCCTGATGGCTGCAGATCCCGCGGCTTTGAAGACGCCGGTCCTGCTCCAGCACGCCAAGCCCTTGCAGTTGTCGCGTTCTGCAACGTTGTGGACCGATGACTACAGCAACCTTTTGCACGTCCTCCGTTGAGCCATGTCGGTTTTCACTGCCACTGAAGCCAACTCCCTAAACCCGTTTTGGGAAAGATGAAGCGTCCGCAGGACGCCTGATAATAGCCCGGCGTTTCAACCCCGGGTCAGCTGACGTCGGATGATCCCGTCCTGTAAGGACGGCTGAAAGCATTCCGGAGAGCCGGCCGTGCCTGCCACCTACGTTCCGAATTGATTCATGGTGTGTTCTCCACCCAACAACGTCGCAATCTGATTCCCGCGGAAGTACAACCTGTTCCGTGGGCGTTCAGGGGTGGCTTTGCTCGCCGGGCTATTTTCAGGTGTCCTTCGCACGCTGAGCCCGGCTGCAAGCAACCCGCCCACGCAACCCGTGCTGAGTATGGCCGGGTGCCCCATTTCTCGCGTTCTTTGCGAGAAGTGGGGATTCTTTCTCGTTCAATACAGCGGCTTCTCCCCCTCGCGCCGCGTCTTCCACCTCCGATGCACCCACAACCACTGCTCGGGATACTTCCGCACGTAATCCTCAATCACCTTGGTGAACTTCTGCGTGTTGGTGACGATGTCCACCTCCAGATCCCCCGTCCGCACCAACTCCACTGCCGGATCAAACCGCAGCCGGTACTTTCCTAGTGCTTGGTCCCAGATCGTGAAGCCTGGAACCACCGCTGCATCCGTCCGCAAAGCGATGCGCGCCAGGCCGCTGGCTGTGCACGCCGGAACGCCGAAGAAATCCACGAAGACACCCTGGGGCGGCGTCATATTCGTGTCCATCAATATACCGACGACCTCTCCCGCCTTCATCGCCGCCAGCAACCCGCGCACGAAATCGTCCTTCCCCACGGTCTTATTTCCATGCATGGTGCGGTAGCTCTGGATCAAACGATCCAGATACTGGTTGTCCATAGGCCGCATCACGACGTGCAGCCAGTGCCCATGCAGCGAATGCGCGAAGGCAGAAAGCTCCCACGCCCCGAAATGCGCAGTGAGAAATAACACGCCCTTTCCCCGTGCGTAGGCTCGGTCGTAATTCTCCAGCCCGTCGTACACCACAACCTGCTCGACATTTTCCAGCGTGTACTTGGGAAACAGGCACAGTTCGGCCAATTGCCGGCCGAGCGAAGTAAAGACTCCGCGCAGGATGACCGCCCGTTCCGCTTCCGTTTTGTCGGGGAATGCAAGTGCCAGGTTCCGCATGCCAACCCGGCGCAAGCGCACGTGTAACAGATAGACGGCCCGTCCCAGGCCAATGCCGAAGGCGCGCGACAGCCGTCGCGGCAGCAGTCCCAGGATCTTGATGAATGGCCACGCCGCCGCATATTCCAGTTTTCGCCGCATCAGGAATGCGTGACCGTATCACCACCGAAAATTGTTTGTCAAAACCACCCTTGCCCTATTCGGCGACCAGTTCCGAGTCATGCTTTTCAAACACCGCCTTCAGTGCGGCGGGTGACCGGTCGCTCATGGCGTGGATGTCCTGGATCAGGGAATAGACGTTCGCCGTCATCACCAGCAGGTAGCGGAGAAGGCCGGGCCCGGGATTCCAATAAGTGTGAGCGGTCCCGCGGGGAACGAGAACGGCAGCGCCGGCACGCGCTTCTACCACATCTTTTCCGAGCCGGACGCAGAGGGTTCCTTCGAGCACGTACCACGCCTCGTCATCGTTGCGATGCAGATGCAGAGGAGCAATCCAGCGCGGCGGACCCGGCGGTCCTCCCGTGTCCTTCCACTCCGCCACCACGAAGCTCGCGCCCGTCGAGCCCAGGACGTTGCCCGCCAAAGAAGGAGCGATGATTGGCGTGTTCATATTCTTGAAGTCCTGCCGCAGTCGCTACTTCGCCGCTTCCTGCGCCCACTTGGCCAAGGTCGTCAGAAAAGGAGTCGCCCCCGCCGGCGGATCCACTTCGCCGGTCAGGGCCGCCTTCGAGGTCACAAAATGTCCGTAAAACTCGCGGGTCGAATTCTTGTCCTGCTTGACCACCGCTCCATTCAGGCTAATGCCGGCAAACACTCCCCGCGCCCGCGAATAAGTCAGCACCTGGGCCCGCATCTTCCAATCTGTGTTGCCCTCAGCATGGCGTCCCACCGGACCCGCCGCCACCGAGGCGTCGGCTCCCAGCGCAAACTGGCTCGAAAGCAGGTGCTGCATGCCATCTTTGTTCATGATCAGCATCACCAGATCGACTGCTTGGCCGCCGATCTGAAATCCGAAGCTGCCGCCCTGTACGGCGAAAAACGCGGGCGCGCTCCAGCCCTTCGGCGTGCGGCAGCTCGCCAGCCCCCGCCCGTACTTTGCCCCCACGATGAATCCGCCTTTTAGCATTGAGGGAACCACCGCCACGCATTCCGCCGATCCGAGAATCTCCTGCGGAATTCCGGAGTCCGGCGCCCCTTCAATTTCATTCAGGACCTCGGCCGCCGCCTGCACCCGGTCCCCGGCCTTCGATTCTTTGGTCTGATCGTCGGCTGCAAAGCAAGTAAAAGAACCGAGGGACACAATCAGGGTCAGCAACGCCAGCTTCTTCATGATTCCTCACCGCACAACAGAATTGACTGGGATCCAGCGATTTGATTGTAAATGAAGTTGCGTTGTCGCACGGGCAGGCGTCGCTCAACGAGTCGTACCGGGGCACGCCTTCAGGCCCCTCGCACAAAGCACCCGTGGGATGGAAATTTGAAAGGAATGCGGAGGGCAAAAAAAATGCGGGGCTGAAAGTAGTGACCCTAATCGCCACTCTCAACCCCGTCTCCCAGGTTCTGTGGTAGGTGAAGCGAGTATGCGTCGCCTCTGATTTTCAGACAAGATTACGAAGGTAAGTGGCCTTCTGCGTTACCCGCCGGGAGGGCAAAGTCCCAGAAAAATTTGTCAGAAAGCTGTGCCATCAGCTGACGGCTGATCGCGTATGGCTGACAGCTTACCGCCGCTTTACTTCGTCGCCACCAGCGAATGCGTGATCGCGTGAACCGAAAGGGCGATGCGGTTCTGCACGCCCACCTTACGCATCAGCTTCGCCACGTGCGCCTTGACCGTGCGCTCTTCAATTCCTAACTGCGAGCCGATCTCTTTGTTGGAGCGGCCGGCTACCAGCATCTCCAGCACTTCTTTCTCGCGGTCGGTGAAGGTGACGCGGCCTGCGGGGAAAATCCGTCCCGGAGCCGACGATACCCGCTCGATGAACATTGACAGCACGCGGCGCGGAGCCCAGACCGATCCCTGATTCACCACGCGAATCGCCTGCGCGAATTCCGCCGGCGTCGCGGCCTCGTCCACGTAGCCCTTGGCCCCGGAAGCAATCGCCTTGAGAATGGTTTCTTCGTCAATCCCGGAGCCGGTCACGATGATCCGCAGATCCGGCCGCGTGGCCTTCAGGCTGGCCATCAGGTCAAAAAGGTTTTGCCCGGAACGGTTGCCGAGCAGGATGAGATCGATATTCTGCAGGGTGCTGATCTCGGGGAGGGCTGCGGAAATGAGTTCGAATTCCGGCTCGGAATCGAACAGCGCGCGGAACCCGACAAAACGCAAAGGATCGCTTTCCACCACCGCAATTCGTATAACCGGTTTTCTGGCGACTGCTGCTTTCATAGTTTTCCCTGTGGGGCGTAGATTCTTGTATTCAGCATAGTAATAATCTTTCACTCTGCAAAGAGAAGTGACCGAAGGGAAATTACGGGAGTAACATGGAAAAGTGAGCCTGAACCCCTCATCCACCCTGCAATTCAGGCCGAGCAGCGGACTATTCGCTGATCCGCCTGGCTCGACACATTCCGGAGACGCGCTCGCATGAAGGAATCGCTGATCTTGACCAGAACGATCCTGAATAAATTCTTTCTGACTGCTGGCACGGTCGCCCTCATGGCTTTTGGCCAGATCGCGCTCGCGCGACAAGCCGAACCCGCCCCCCCCTCGTCGCCCCAGACTTCGGCTCCCACCTACACGCCCAAGTACCATGGCGATCCCGCGCGCTCCGACTCCGAGTTCGTCGCGCTCGCCTACATGCGCGTCGTCATGCGCGCGCAAAAAGGCTTCAACAAACAATACGGTCATTACGCCAACTCGCTGGCCCAACTGGTTCATTCCGGAACCTTCACCCAGCGCATGGTCAATCCCGACCGGGGCGACTACACGGCGGGGTACAAGGTGAAGAAAGACAGCTACGTCCTTACCATGACCCCCAAGCTTCTCGACGCGCAGCGACGCTCGTTCTATGCCGAAGAGGACGGCAAGATCCACGCCGACGAAACCAAAGCCGCCGACGCCGATTCGCCCGTGATCGAGACTCACCGGTGGTGAGGTGAGAAAAGTGGTGAGGTGAAAGAAACGGAATTTGGAGTGTGCGCGATTAAGGGCGCCCGTTTCTTGCTACCGAGGGCTGGATCAAACGCAGTCCGGCTGAAGGACACACATCGGGATATTCCGCGTAGTCATATGTCTTTCGATCCTTGGGCTCGAAATGTTTGAGCCAATCGACAACTTTCGCTAGGGGAGCGGGGAACGGGCTGTCGCCGTCGGCATTCAACCACTGCAGGCGCTGGGCTCCGTCCTTGCGCGGAATTTCGGCGGCAAAGCTTTCCGAATCCTGACGAATCAGACCGCCATGGCGCGCAGGCAGGGCCTTGAATTCTGCGGATTTCAGCAACCTTCTTAATTGTTGCAACTGCTCTTGCGTTACCTTCCCTTTCAGTCGCTGCATCTCGCCGGTGCTCAGCGAGCGCGTGATGCGGTACTCTCCGTCCCGCGAGACGGCGATACAGACTTGGCGAACGTCTTCACCATGTACAACCGGGGAGCTGTCGTAGGAAAGCCGAGCCAGCAAATCAGTGTCGTCCGCGTGGTAGACCTCTTGTGCCCACATACCGATCGAGATCAGGACAACCACCGCCGCTAGATACGACTTTGCATAGCGCCGCATTTTGGAACCTCCGCCAGCTCTGGACATTTTAGAACGAAATTCGATCGGAGGCCCAGGTCTATATCCCCGAAAAAAAGAGAAATACCTTTGAGATAAAATACTTTGCTTTGTTGGAGTTGTGAAGATCAGATATGGGCCTTTCCCGGCACAATCTTGAGATTGGGGCTTACATGTAAAATATTTTGTAATAAAGACTTATGCTGTGTTTTGGGGGTGGCCTGAAAGCTGGCTGCGTTTTTATATCTTGGGGCTAAACACGACTACCTCGATTGTGGCAGGTTGGAGGGGAGCGGTGGGCGCGGAGCGGAACTATAGTTGCTTTGGGGAGGATGAGTTAGGAGGGTGGCGGCGGTTTTTGCTTGACAGGCGCGGACTTATGGGAAACTTTTGCGGCGATAGACTCCCAGCGCAATGGCAACAGCAAAACTGTGGGCGCCGCCCACACCCGCTGGGGGCTGCCTGCCATGAGCGCTTACTTAAGATTACTTCCGGTTTGCCCGTGACCCGTCAACGAATCGGGAGTGGCGCTAAGGAACCATTCAACTTCCGAGAATCCGGCTTGACGGGGATGAATTCCCAGATTCGACCGGTCGCTGCTTTCTGTTGGCCAGCGCGAGTTCGAAACTCCCCTTGCTTACCGAGGACAATAGATGTTAGTCTCGGTTACCGAGGACATAAACATGAGTAAGCCTTCTGGTCTCGTGCAGGGCACGTTGGACATGTTGCTGCTGAAAGTTCTGGCGCTTGAGCCGATGAATGGCTTCGCTGTCAGTCAGCGCTTAAAGCAGGTGTCCGGCGACGTCTTGCAAGTGAGCGACGGATCGTTGTACCCGGCCTTGCACAAGCTGGAGCAGGAGGGCTGGATCACAGCCGAGTGGAAAACGTCCGAGTACGGCCGGCGGGCGAAATACTATTCGCTGACACGCCTGGGGCGGCGGCGTCTCGAAAAAGAGACTGATAACTGGGGCAGGCTTTCGAGCGCCATTTCGCGGGTTATTAGGCTTAAAGAGGCGTGAGCGTCGCACGGCGCGGAACCGAGGTAGAAGATGCGACCGAAGCATTGGCTGTACACGATTCCCTTGCGGCTGCGGTCGTTGTTTCGCTGGGCGCAGGCGGACCAGGAATTGGACGACGAGCTGCGCGACCACCTTGAACGAGCAACCGAGGAATACGTGACGAAAGGGATGACACCCGAGGAAGCGCAGCGGCGGGCGCGGCTCGACCTGGGCGGAATTGAGCAGACCAAAGAGAAATGCCGCGAAGAGCGCCGCGTGAATTGGATTCAGGACTCCGTTCAGGATTTCGAGTTTGGTCTGCGGATATTGTGCAAATCTCCCGGGTTCACAGTGGTTGCCGTGTTGACGCTGGCGCTCGGAATCGGCGCAAACACCGCGATTTTCAGCCTTGTCGATGCCGTGCTAATCAGGATGTTGCCCGTGCAAAGGCCGGAGCAGCTCTTCCGACTGATAGACGTGAGTAAGGAGGGCAAGACCATCGATGCCTTTTCGTATCCGACCTTCGAACTTATTCAGGAGAACAATCAAACTCTCTCCGGCGTCATCGCCTTTCACCCCCTTGGTATTGTTGATTTTGTAATGAACGGGAAAGGGGAGCTTGCCCACGGGCAAGCCGTGTCCGGCAGTTATTTCACAACGTTGGGCGTCAAGCCCATACTTGGACGCACCATTACCACTGCCGATGAGGCTCGTGGCGCGAGCCATGTCGCCGTGATCAGCTACGGCTATTGGACAACGCGATTCAATCGCAGTCCCTCAGCGGTCGGCGCGGAGGTTGTGCTAAACGGATCGCCCTTCACCATTATCGGGGTCACGCCGCCCGAATTTTTTGGTCTTGAGCCCGGCCAGTCCGTGGATGTTTCCATAGCGCTTACTTCTACAGCCACCGTACAGCCCCAATTTGCAGCGGCAGGTTCTCCCTACGACGTCTTGACTGCCCCATTCCGGCATTGGCTTCATTTGATGGTCCGACTCAGGGATGGGCAGACCGAAGTGCAAGCGCTAGCGAATCTCGGTCCGATCTACGAACAGGCTATGCGCCAGGCGGCGGAGGGAATGAGGGGGCTACCCTTTGACTCTCCGAGCGCAAGCAGTGATTTACCCCAAAGCAGGCTCAAATTGGAATCTGGCAGCCGGGGCCTCGCCGCTCTTCGTGAGCAATTTTCAAAGCCCTTGGCGTTTCTGATGGCAGTTGTTGGAATGCTCCTTCTCATCGCCTGCACGAATGTGGCGAACCTGTTGCTCTCGCGCAGCAACTCCCGCCAGAGCGAAATAGCATTGCGACTTGCACTCGGTGCTGGGCGGGCGCGGGTCCTTCGCCAGCTACTTACGGAAAGTGTGTTGCTGGCGGCAGGGGGCGGTGGTTTCGCCACAGTAGTGGCTTTTGGGGGGAGTCACGCGCTGGCGAACATAATGTCCCATTCAACCTCTGCCGTGCATTTGGATGTCCAGCCGGACATGCGCATTCTTGCTTTCACGGCGTTAGTTTCGCTTGTCGCAGTTGTTGTTTTTGGACTCTTTCCCGCGTGGCGTGCCTCCCGGCTCGATCTCTCAGAAGCCGTCAAAGAAGGCAACCGAGGCGCGAGCGTTGCTTCAGGACGCTCACGAATAGGAGAAGGTCTGGTCATCCCTCAGATTGCCCTCTCGCTCGTTCTGACGGTGGGCGCGGGTCTTCTCGTGCGCACTCTCGAGAACCTCAAAAACTCCTATCCAGGTTTTCGTGAGCAGAACGTTCTCCTCTTCTCAATCAGGCCCGGCATGATCGGTTATACAGACACCCAGGTTGCTGAGCTCTACGAGCGGCTCTCCGAGCAGATTAAGGGGACTCCGACGGTGAGCGCTGTGACCTTCTCTGCTTTCAGCCCCCTGGCAGGGTGGTCCGGTTTCACCGATGCTCGGGTCGAAGGGTACACGCCCCGACAGGGGGAATACCCGGCAGTCAGCGTGAATTTTGTGGGGCCGCGCTATTTCAGGACCCTGGGTACGGCAGTTCTGTTGGGGCGTGATATTGCAGAAGAGGACAGGGCAGGTACTCCAAAGGTTGCTGTAATTAATGAAGCAATGGCGCAACATTTCTTTGGTGACAGCAATCCGATCGGCAGACGGTTCAGCGTACCGGGATGGAAGGCCGATAACAGCCCGCTGGAGATCGTGGGCGTCGTTGAAAACGCTAAATTCATCAATCTGCGCGATCAGGTTCCACCGGCTGCGTACATCCCGTTTTTCCAGTCGCCGGATTCGTTTCTTGCAGCGACTTTTGAAGCGCGTTCCAGCACAGATCCAACTGCTCTGGCTGCTTCCATTCGTGAAATGATTCAGCAGGCCGACAGTCGACTGCCGCTCTTCGGAGTCAAGACTCTTAACCAGCAGATAGACGAAACCCTGGTCCAGGAGCGCATGGTTGCGTTGCTTTCGAGCCTGTTTGGGTTGCTTGCCCTATTTCTAGCGTGCGTTGGCCTTTACGGAGTGATGTCGAGTTTGGTCGTGCAAAGAACGCACGAAATCGGCATCCGGATGGCTCTCGGTGCCGAACGGTTGCGCGTGCTAAGGCTCATCCTCGGGCGGGGCATGGCGATAGCTGTGATTGGAGTCGTTGGGGGTGTAGTTGGCGCTGTGGGCGTAACACGGTTCATGGCCACACTGCTTTTTGGTGTGAAGCCCACAGATATTCAAACCATGCTTTTCGCATCGCTCGCTTTGATCGGAGTCGCCACATTCGCTTGCTACATCCCAGCACGGCGCGCGATGTGTGTCGATCCGATGGTCGTTTTGAGATACGAATAGCTCGTCCGTGCGTCAGAATTGACGGGCTGCTTCGATCGCTTTCTTTCAGGAATTCACCGCCCCTAACCGAACCTTCTGGCCGGAGCAAAGGATGAACCATTAAAACCCGCAGCATGGAATGAGCCGAACCCCGGTATTGCGTCACCTTCGACGGATTCCGACCGAATTGTCGGCATATCCGGAGAGTGGCCAGAACCCGGCTTCTGGGAAATCGGCATCGAACCGATCGACTATCCAGAAGCAAATTCAGTCTTCGACCCAATGTGATGAGTAACGAGAGGCCTGGTTTGGTTGGAAATCGCTTGCGGAAGAATTGATCGGACGGCCAAAGCGCTTGCACCGGCGTCGGGTGCGCCGGCGATTGCCCACTTGGCCGGCACCAGCTCCGCACTGCCGGCGATCCCAAAACAGGTAATGGTTGTCCGCGAGCCGGTCGAACCATGGCCCTAGTAGGGTCGCACCGCTTGCGTCGGTATCCGGCTATTCTCCTCTGAGGTTCTGGATGAGCTGACGTAGGTAGGCTTCACCGCCGATTTTCTCGATCAGCTTGGCGCCAGCCGCAACCCATTGTTCGACCGGAACCAACGGTCCCGGTGGTTCCGCGATCCAGGGAGCAACCCGGTCCAAGCAGTAAACGGGGTTGCATAACATCTTCCTGATGTCCTCGGTCGACATCTGCCCGCGGGCCCCGTCGGTCGCCGCAGCGCGCCCGGCCAGATGTTCGACCACCACTCGGGGCATTTGCAATTCATCTTGAAGGCGGGCGACCGAGGGGTTGGAGGACGGCTCCGGCGCCTTGCGGTATATGGGCTTCTTCTCGTGTTTCAGGGCTTCGGTCAGCTCCTTGACCGTCGGGTTCGGGTTCGTGCGGACCTCGTTGTACACCGGGTATGCTCGCTCATCGATCGAGGACTCCAACTGCTCGCTCATACCTTCGAACCGCAGAGGCAGCGTTCCTTCTGGACCGGGCCTCGTGCCCAGTTTGAAGTGGACGGCAATCGCGTGGTCTAGCTGCATCAGCTCGGCGGCATCGGGATTGTCGACTTCATCCAAAACATCGGCAACTTCAACCTCAGACTCGCCCGCTGCAAGTGACACATCTCCGTTGGGCCAGCGACATAAGTATACGGGCATCAGTTTCCCTCCCGGCTCAAAGCCCAAATGTCGTCGACTACGGACAAGCTCGTCACCGCCGGACTAGTTAGCCTATTCGGCCCGGCTTCGACTTGCTTGCCCGCACGAGCTTTTCGAGCAGCAACGATAGTAGAACAACTGGCCGTAATCCTAAAGATCTAGACGATTGGCCATATCTCGCAGACCCGATTGGGAAGGTTCCCGGGAGCTACGCTAAGACTGCAGTCCGTCGGCCACAACTCAGGGCAGACAAGCGGTGCCCCCTTGCGCGGTCAGCCGCGGAGCGAGACGGGCCTGTGCACCGGTGCGGCGACTCGAGGCTAACGGCTCGTGGGGCTGCTTCGGCCAGTAGGGAGCGGGCCAGATGCGGGTGCCCGCTCAGGAGAGTGATCACAAGGGCGTTTACCGCTACGAATCCAGCATCACAACGGGATTGCGTCCGGTTATGCCCGTCATCCGCTCTCAATCGGGCCGACGCGGCATCGAATGAAACATCCGATGGCTATTTCAACGATTGGCCGGGCGCGGACATACCGCCAATGATGACCCACACTCCATCGGTTTTGCGCCAAGTGTGCATGCACCGGAATGCCACCACCTCGTTGCTGCCGGCCTTCGGGGTGTACGCAGCTGTCACCGAGTAGTATGCGATCGCCACATCCTGGAATAACTCGACGGCCTTCCGCTCAAGCTGGAACTTCTTCAGTCCCTCAAATTTTCCGAAAGGGTCTGAGCGGACTACATCTTTTCGAACGGGGGCCGGGGAATCGCAAGGCCAACCCACAAAACCCTCGTCCCAAAGGGCAATGTAATCTTCGCGGTCTCGCGCCTCGACGATTTGCCAATACGCTTCCTCCATCCTCCAGACTTGCTCTTGTTCCGGCGAAAGCCTCGATTCTTGGGCGAAGGAAAGCATCGCTATCAACATGGGGGAAAGACTAACAATGAATTTCGGCATAGGCTACTGCAGTGCCTGGGGCCGCCGCTGTTGTGCTGCTCTTCCAGTTCCTCAACTCACCTTGGCGCCTAAGGTGCGCACGATCACCCATTTGCCGGCGCGGTTCTTGAGGAGATCCATAAAAACAAACTTACCGCTAATGTCTTTTCCATCCCGACGCCTCTTTTCGGTGACACTGGCTTGGACTATGGCAACATCGCCGAGCACCTGCACGTCCATAGGTCCGTTTTCAAACGACAAGAGTTTGTTCTTGCCGGATTTGAAATCGCTTAGAAGGCTCTCCTTAGTGAACATTTTGCGGGAGGAATCGACGGTCGCCCAATCGTCGGCGTAAGTCTCATTGAGTTTGTTGATATCGCGGGCCACCATTGCATCCCCCACCGCTTGTTCGAATTGCTTGACGGTCTCGACAACGCTCGGATCTTGAGATTGCACTTCGGACCAGTCGGCCAGAACCAACTTGGCGGCGGCGCTGCGCACGACCACCCACTTGCCTTCGCGTTTCTTGAGGAGATCCATCCAAGCAAACTCACCGCTAGTATCTTTTCCGTTCCGGCTCCTCTTTTCCTTGACACTGCCCTGGGCCACGGCAACGTTGCCGAACACCTGCACGTCCATCGGTCCATTTTCGAACCACTCGAGTTTGTCATGGAAGGATCCAAAATCGCTTAGAAGGTTCTGCTTAGTGATAATCTTGCCGGAGGATTCGACGGTTGCGAAATCGTCAGCATAGATCTGATTGAGCTTGTCGATATCGCCGGCCACCATTGCTTTCCCCATACCCTGTTCGACTTGCTTGACTCGGTCGATAACGGCTGGATCTTTCGATTGCGCCTGGGGCGAGTCGGCGAAAGCCGATGCAATGCACACACAGGCGAACAGAACGGACGCGATGAGCTTTTTCATCGGTTGGGTCTCCTATCTGGTTTAGCCGGAACCAACGACGGTCGAATACGGCCGACCGGTGTCCCGGAATAATGCGATGCTCTCCGGATCAGTATTGAATGGAGGAAGAACGCTGTCCATGACCTCCGAGGTCATGGCAAGGCACGGCGTCTGAGTAGACGGTTTCGTCGTTAATGCAACCTGCTACCTCACGGACTACCTGGCGGCCAATAGCTCGGCGCGCGTGGCCTCATCGGCGGGGAAAAAGCTTTCGATGCGCATTTCCTGGAGTCCCACATCCTGCGGCGTTCCGAAGGTTGTAAGGGTAGAAAACAGCCGCAGCGTGGAGTTGTTCCATATGTAGTTGATGGTCAAAAATGGCAAAGGCGAACCGCAAAGATCCGGCACCCGCCAGTTGCTGGGCACCGCCGGATAGCTGAGCAATTCCTCAAGGAAACACTTCATCGTCTCGTCCGCAGGGTTAGCCGTGACTTCACGATGCACGCGCTGAATGATGCGTGCTGCGACGCTCTCCCAATTCTCGATGTATGGCCGCAGCCCCTTGGGATGAAATACCAGCCGGGGTCCATTGTGTGGCTTAACCGACTCGCAGACCTGGAATCGCGCCAAGAAGCGCCTTGTTCCGGAATTCATCTTCAGCGTGTTCCAATACCGGTCGACGACAATTACGGGATAAGGCTCCTGTTGCTGCAAGAGAAGGTCCACGACTCGACGCGCTGCTTCCATCTCTGGTGTGTCGAGGTTGGTATGCCGATAAACCGGCGCGTAGCCGGCCGCCAGTAGCAGGTCGTTGCGCTCGCGCAGCGGAACTTGCAGCGCCTCGGCAAGTCGCAGAACCATCTCGCGGCTCGGTTGTGCGCGGCCCGTCTCGACACAGCTCAGATGACGCGTTGAGATGTCGGCATCGAGTGCTAGGCTCATTTGGCTGACGCGTCGAACCGTGCGCCAGCGACGCAGCAGTGCGCCAAAGTTGGTATCAGACTTCACACTGTGAGGGAGGGGAGACGTTGAACTCACGGTAAGATTATAAGAGGAGTTTTTCTCCGGCGATTAACAAGCAGACCTTTCGAGCTGGGCGCGTTCCAGGAGTACCCCTGGATCTGCCGCCAATTCGTGAATCGTCGGCAATAGGACGTGCATGCCGGCAGAGTTTGCTGTCCCCGCCAACCACGAAGCAAGAATAAGACGCTATCCTGTTGTCGCGTACTTTACGCTGACCTTCTTGATCTCTTGGACGGGTGCGCTTGCCATGGCTGCGCCGCACCTCATCCGCGACGAACCTCTGCCGAAGATGACCGCCATTCTGATGTTTCCGGTCATGCTTCTCGGCCCAAGTTTTGCTGGCATTGTGTTGACGAGGATTGTAGACGGGAAACGTGGTCTACGAGTCCTGTTCTCTGAAATGTTCCGGGTATGGATTCCCCTGAGATGGTATGCGGCGCTACTGCTTCCACCGGCCCTGGTTCTGACCGTTCTCCTCGGCCTGGCGAGATTCGTCTCCCCGGTTACGCTCCCAATCGCTTTTTCATCGGCATCCTGTTCCGGATTCCGGCTGGTTTGTTGGAAGAAATTGGCTGGACGGGCTATGCATTCCCTAAAATGCGTTCCGAGAATAATGGCGTGGCTGCAGCTATCTTCCTTGGGCTGATGTGGACCCTCTGGCACCTGCCTGTAATTGACTATCTTGGGACCGCCACCCCACATGGTACCTATTGGCTGCCATTTTTTCTTGCGTTCAGCACGGCCATGACGGCCATGCGAGTGCTGATCGCCTGGATTTATACGAACACGAAAAGCATTTTCTTGGCGCAGCTCATGCATGTGAGTTCGACAGGCTCCCTTGTCCTTTTCAGCGCAACACGCGTGACACCCGCGCAAGAAGCGATGTGGTATGCCCTGTACGGCACTGTTCTTTGGACTGTCGTAGGAGTCGTTGTCGCGACATTCGGCAGACGGTTGCGCCGCCAGGAAGGCTAGGAACACAATCGGATTGACTTTCGACGGTCTGCCGCATGCCAGGGATCGTTTTTCATCGCCCGCAACGTAACACGCCAGCAGCGCGTTTGAACCAAGCCGTCCGGCATTCCGGATGTATCGTCGGCATAACCTTCCCTTACCGGATTAGGGACGGAGTTGCCCGTCATACGCCACGCTGGGTGGCATATTTGCACGTAGAATCTGTGGATAAAACGTTGAAAGGGGAACTCGCATGTATGCCGCGGTCCTGCACACGATTGGAACGGTCCCTCGATACGAAGAATTCCCGGAGCCGGTCATTGAGGACAAAGATGATGAAGCGATCGTGCACGTTCACGCCGCATCGCTAAAGCCGGTTGACAAGCAATTGGCCAGCGGATCGCACTACGCAAGTCGGCGCGAGCTACCCTGCGTCTGCGGCTCAGATGGAGTCGGGCATCTAGACGACGGGCAACGGGTCTTCTTTGGTGGACCTCGAAGACCCCACGGTGCGATGGCACAGCGTACGATTGTGCCACGCGCCTTCACCTTTCCAGTCCCGGAAAATGTGAACGATGAGACTGCCGCCGCTTTGCCCAACCCTGGTGTCTCAGCCTGGCTTTCTCTGACCTATCGTGCCAAGTTGGTGCGAGGTGAAAACGTACTCATCCTTGGCGCGACGGGAGTGACCGGCAAACTGGCGGTAAAGATCGCGAGGCTTCTTGGGGCTGCTCGGGTCGTTGCCGCCGGGCGCAATCAACAGGAATGGAACGCGCTTTACGACCTGGGCGCCGACGCTACCATTTCTCTCGCGCTGCCGGCGACTGAACTTGGCGACGCATTTCTCGGTGAAGCCGGCCAGACTGGGTTCCAAGTCGTGATCGATTACGTGTGGGGAGGCCCTGCAGAGGCGTTTCTCGCCGCGATGACACGAAGGGAATTTGCGGTTATCCAATCCGACACCCGCTTTGTTCAGGTAGGGGAGAGTGCCGCGCCCACCATCACGCTTCCAGCAGCCGTGTTGCGAGTTAAATCGGGAAATTTTGCTAGCTGCTACTTAGGGGGCCCAGGCGTGTTCGAGCGCTTCACATGAAGTTTTTCGTGTGATAAGCAGACATTTGGGACGCGGCGGCTGGCTCAAAGCCAAGCACTTGCAAGCGTTCCCGGCGCGTGCGGTCCATCTCCTGCTGAAGCTCGGCCACGTAACGCGCGCCCTTGCGAATTTGTTCGATCGAAACGCCTCCCCCCGCGTAAACCACTAGCGCGTCGTGGACGTAAGGGCTGAGGCCTGAGATTGACGCGAGCATCTGGCTTCGGCGCTCGACGGCGGCGGTCAGCGAAAGGCGCTTTTGCGGCTCACGCTCGAAGACATAGCGCATGTGCTCGGTGCCAAATGCCACGTGCCGCGCCTCGTCTCGGTGCGCCAACAGCGCGAGCGCGGCGGTAACGGGGTCGGGCGCGTGTTCGGCGAGGAACTTCAAGAGAGTGAGGAAGGTTCCTTCGCCCATGACGCACAAAAGGAACGTGGCGGTGGTGAAGTCAGGCTCCTCGAGAAGAGTCTTCAGCGAAAGCTGCCCGCTGATGGCGGTTGTGCCGAGTCCTGCGTCGCCAGCTTCGGCTCGGCGAGTGAACGCTTCCGCGTGCCGCGCCTCGTCGACGACTTGCATGGCAAGCACTTCGACCACCTCGCGGTAATGAGGGTGAATGCGGGGAATGAAGCGCGCAGGCACGTATAAAGCCGCAAACTCATTCTCCGTGAGAAAGGTCATAATTTGCGCAACCGCGTGTTCGACCTCCATTGGCAACTTGGGAAGCTCTTCCCACGGGACGTCTCGCCCTACCGACCACTGATTCGCAGTGGCCTGACCGTAAATGGTATTCAATTCCCTTGCCCACACGTCGCGTTTCTTGCGCAGGGTGAAGCCGAAGTCGGGTCCGCCGCTTTCGACCCGCGCGCCACGAGGGGCGACGCCCCAAGCCGGATCGGCCGTTTCGCAAACCTGAATGCGAGACGTGGCCATTGTCGGCGCCAGTCCGGCCGATTGTATCCGGTACACTCCGGCAACACCCAGCTTGGGCTCACAGTGATGACCTTCTTTGCGGCACCAGGCCGCGAGCTCCTCGACAAGTTCGGGTGAATCTCCGCGAACTTCGAACCAATCGCCCGCGCGCAATTGCGCCAGCGTACGGCGCAACAGGACCGTGGCTCCTTCGTGCAGCGCCAGGTCTTCGAGATCAAGCTGCTGTTTGGGTGTGGAATTGGCCATAGCGGATTCGGCTACAACTCACCTGGATTCCTGCTGTCTCGCTCCCTGGTATCGCTGACCCGAGATTCTTCGACTGCCTGTGCTCCGAACATTCCTCCCGGAACGCCGACGAATATTGCAGCAGCTTAAGCGAAGCCCTCAGTTACCGGCTGTTGCAGCGGCTGAGCCATAAAAATTGAATCGCTGCACCGCTTTTTCGAGTTGCGCGTAGCCGGTTGTGCGCGCGGGCAGCCACTGCTTGAGCCCTTCGAGTTCCATAAGCACGCGGACCTTGGGATCCTGAAAAGACATTGCCAGCAGAGTATCGATAAACGGCTGGATCCGTGCCTCTGGCAGGTCGGCGCGCACCGTAAAGTTGCAGTGATCAAAAGGGGGCGTCGTGGCCAGGACGCGAGTGGTCCCGGGATCAAGCGTGCCCTCATTGATGAAGACCAGATAGTTGGCATCCAGGATGCACGCGGCGTCAGCAAGGCCCGTTGCGAGAGCCTTGGCAGCGTCGCGTTCGCCACCCACGGAATCGCCGTGCTTGCCAACCATTACTTCGTTGTAGCAGACGCGACAGTCGCGGCCCGGATCAATGCCTGCGTCAGCGATCATTCCCAGTGGAATCAGAGTCGCCTGCGGCGAATCCGAAGCGCCAACCGCGACAGTCTTGCCCTTGAGATCGGCGAGCGAAGCCAGTCTGGAATTTGCGCGCACCAGGATCTTCGTGGTCAAGTCGCGGTCCGCATCCCGCATAGCAATTGCGCGACAACCGCCGCGGCTAACGATCTGGCTCTTCACCCAGGCCAGCGGCGAATTCCAGGCCACGTCGATTGCCTCGCACAGGTTTGCTTCGACCTGAGCGTCGTATGTGGAGTACAGGATGAAGTCGATCTCCACACCCCGCGCGGCGAAGTACTCCTTAAAGCCCTCCCAGATCGTCACGACTTTGGGATCGTAGGCAACAGCGCCAATACGCAACGCTTTGCTGCGAGATGTACCTGGCATGGCTCCTCCATTCTCTA